>JAJEAL010000057.1 GCA_022822785.1 Candidatus Poribacteria bacterium | reverse complement strand
CTCAAGGCTTGATCGATACAGAAGGTATTTGCCCTAGATTGACAAATTACCATCAAAGCTATCACTATAATGATGAAACAAATGGCTACATATCGAGCGGCCGTCATTGGACTCGGGTGGATGGGAATGCTCTACGATCTAGCGCAGCGCATGGGAGTGTGGCATGTTGATGATACTGAGCGTCCCATGCCTAAGCTGGATATCCACCGTAGATTTTATTACCATGACCGACATCTGCCGAGAAGATCGTTACCGAGCAGCTACGCGGAGGCGCTGTCAGATCGCCCGGAGATAGAATTGATTGCTGCGGCGGAACGGGATCGCAGACGACTCACGGTGTTCGGGGAACGATACAGCGTCCAAGCATTATATACCGATGCAGAAGAGATGCTGCGACAGGAAAAACCGGATATTATTGCCATCGCTACCAACACCAAGGGACGCGCAGACCTTACCTGTTATGCAGTGGAGTGCGGTGCAAAAGGCATTGTGACAGAAAAACCGATGGCTTACACCCTTGAGGAAGCGGACCGCATGGTAAAAACGTGTGCTGATGCCGGTGTACCACTCTGTTGTGGTGCCATTTCGACCAGCCATCCCTCGTTTGGCACAGCCAAGGATTTGATGACAAACGGTGCGATTGGAGAGCTACTTTCTATTGAGGCAGAATCGGATAAAAACTTGTCTCAACACCAAAACTGGTCGTACTTTGTCGACAGCTCGCCTGCTTGGGTCATCGGATTGGGAGACTTGCCTAAACGTGAATCGGGCAGTAATGAGTTTCGTGGGCAGGGCATTATGGTTACTGACACCGGCCTTGTCGTGCATTTCAGGAAGGGCGCCCCAGCGGTACGAATCACTGGTACGCAGGGCGAACTTTTTCATCCGGAGCATTACGCTGACTGGACCTGGTTTCAGGATGTGGACACTCCCGCCGGCCGGCACCGGATAGAGATACCGTGGCCCGGAGCCAAGATGATAGTCGGCGGCGGTTCCATCAATGGATTAGCGGATGTGATGGACTGCTTGGCGGGTAAACTTGACGAACCCAAAAATTCGGGCAGAAGCGTTGCTGTCGCACTTGAAGTCGAGATTGCCATAAAGTTATCTTCGGCTCAAGGTAGTCAGCGGATTGATCTGCCGCTAGCGGATCGCTCTCTGGGACTTGAGTACGACTGGCATAGATAGCTAAAGGAACAAAGCCTTGATCCTGAGAAGATTGACGTTAAAAACCGTTCTCATATTGATTGCAATTTTCTGGATTACGCCTCCGCTCAGTCTTACCAAGGTGGGAGAATGGAGTCAAAAAGCGGATATGCTAACCGCAAGGTTTGGGCTGTCGACCAGTGCGGTAGGCGGAAAGATTTATGCCGTCGGGGGAAGAGTGGGAAATACACTTCTATCTAAGACAGAAGAATATAATCCCGTGAAAGACAGATGGGCGAGGAAAGCCAACATGCCAACCCCACGCGAGGGGTTTTCCACGAGTACAGTGGCTGAAAGCATTTATGCCATTGGGGGTGGAAACCTGGGTGGGATGCTTGCTGTCGTTGAGGCATATAATCCAGCGACAAACAGTTGGGCACGAAAAGAAAATATGCCCACGCCGCGATGGGGGCTATCAACCAGTGTCGTTAATGGGAAAATTTACGCTATTGGAGGCGATGAGGCCGCGCTGATGACGGTCGAGGTGTACGATCCAGCGACAAACAGTTGGGCACGAAAAGAAAATATGCCCACGCCGCGATGGGGGCTATCAACCAGTGTTGTCAATGATAAAATTTACGCTATTGGAGGTACACCAAACGGCTTTGAAAGTCTTCGCACCGTTGAAATCTATGACCCAGTGACGAACAGTTGGGCGCAAGGAGAAGATATGCCTACGCCACGATGGGGGCTATCGACTAGTGTTGTCAATGATAAAATTTATGCTGTTGGAGGAACCCCAAATGGTCGTGATGGGCTTCGGAATGTTGAAGTCTATGACCCGGTAATAGATGCTTGGGCGAAGTTGCCGGACATGCCCACGTTAAGAGGAAATCTTTCTACCAGTGCTGTCAACGGGAAGGTATATGCTATCGGTGGGTCGCAGGGGTTGTTACGCCGGGCACTTTCAACTGTGGAAGCGTATGATACCGGATTTCTGCCGCAAAGCGTCCAATCCATGGGCAAACTTACTACAACATGGAGTGCGTTAAAGTACCATTGAGGAGACTACCTGCTATTGGGTGTGAATCAAGCTTGACAGGTAGTGGTAAGCATTAGCAACATACCGGGGAAGGTTTTCTAGATCTTCTACCTCCAACTCCACAGCAAGTGGACCGTGGTAATCAATCGCACGAAGCTCATGGATTAACCCCGGTATATCAACTTCACCATCCCCGATTGGAACAGACTGAGGACCAATGTGGTCTTTTACATGTACGTTGTAAATGCGGTCAGGGTATTTGCGGATAAGTGCTTTCCAGTCCACACCAGCTACATGAAAGTGTCCCGTATCAATTGTAATACCGATCTGCTTTGTACTGATGTGTGCGAAGATTTCCGCATAGTCCGTTTCATCCTGGAATTGAGAGCCCACATGTGGTTCCAATGCCACTTTCACAGGTAGGTCAGCAATTGCCTTAACGAGTTTGTCGAGCCCGGCGAGCGTGTTTACTAGACCAGTCACCTGCCGTTTTCCGCCTGAAAACACAATTAGCGGGCATTTGAGTTTGATAGCCGCTTCAACATTAAGAAGTAAAGCATCAACGGAACTTTCTGCTACCTCAACGGAATCAGTAGAGATTGGTGACGCGTAGACCTCTGTTAGCCCTTTCAGCCCCACTTCAGCTGCCTGACACTGGAGCTTCTCTGTATCTAACCAGCGGATAAGTCCGGGGGTCCAAGTGATGGGCCCCGCCAACCCCCAATAGGTATACCCCGCTTTCGGTGCATTTTTGAACGTTTCTGCAATTTCATCCAGAGGTGGATTTCGCAACGCACACGTCGTACAAGATAGAATTATTTCATTCATAAACCGTCCTTGAACTGATTGAGTTAATTCTAAAATTCTCACTTTGATTTACATACTTATCTATTTCTCAGATTGCTGATTTCCGTTGACATTGCCTGACAGATCTGTATAATATTTGATGATAAATTTGCCAAATTCACCCAACCTATCTCAATGGAAACAAGGTTAAAATAGCGAAAAACATGACACAGGCGAAAGCATTCGCACCCGGCAATCTCTCCTGCGTATTCAAGATTATTCCTCACCCGGAACCAACCAAGATGCACTCGCTCGGTATGGGGTTTACCATTACAGAGGGTGTTGTTGTAACGGTGTCCCAGCATAGTGACCAGACCACTGTCCAATTTAACGAAAGCGAAATTCATTTTCCCACCGTTTTGTCGGTCATTCATAAGTTGACCCCCGAACCGATTCGAGTGGAAATTGCTTCTCCTTTGCCGCTCGGATGCGGTTTTGGATTGAGTGGCGCTGCTTCGATCGGGACAGCGTATGCACTCAATGCCTTACTAGAATTAGGTAAACCTGAGGAAGAATTGGCGATGACCGCCCACATAGCTGAAGTGGAGAATCGAACGGGACTGGGAGATGTTTGCGCCCAATACCACGGTGGTTGTCTCGTCAAATTGAAGGTGGGCTACCCCCTCGCTGCAGAACGTCTACCGATTCCAGAACAGTCCATCTATTACCGATATTTCAGCTCTATCCAGACCAAAACAATCCTTGAAAATGCTGAACGGAGAGAGCGTATCAATAGAGCAGCGGATGAAACATTGCAGGCTTTAGAAAAACTGACGAAAGCAGAGGCGGTTGACTTTAACGCTTGTATTCGGTTGTCCAAACAATTCTCCCTCAATAGCGGGTTGTTAGAAGACACGCGTGTGCTAGACATCATCCATAAAATCGAGGAGGTGGGCGGGGCTGCGTCTATGATTATGTTGGGAAATGCGGTGTTCAGCACCCACCCTTTTGAAGGAGCCACCGAAACAAAACTCTCTGAAGGTGAAAGAGGGAGGTTGTTATGAGCGATGTCCCTGAGAGCCATCCTCGGTATGTGTCGCTGAAGCTGCGGGATACGATTGTCGCCGGCGTAGAGAGTGGTGTGACTTCCATCCACGGCCTGATGGCACATGGTCGCGGCGAAGCCTTTGACTACCTCATCGGAGAAGAAACACAACCCTTCGCCATGGATGCAATCCGCGCCGGGGTAGCTACCCTCCTGCTTGCCAAGCATCCCGTAGTCTCCGTTAATGGAAATGTTGCAGCATTGATTCCCGGTGAATTGGTGACGTTAGGAAACGTCCTCAAAGCTCCGTTAGAGGTGAATATCTTTCACGCCTCAAAGGAACGGGAAGCCGCGATACAGGCGCATCTCCGAAAACATGGTGCGGTTGACGTATTAATGCCTACAACAGACGCGCAACTCTCGTTTATCGACTCGAACCGGAAGTTTGTCCATCCGGAGGGCATTTTTCGCGCTGATGTGGTGTTCGTCCCTCTTGAGGATGGTGACCGCTGTGAGGCGTTGCAGAAGATGGGCAAAACGGTGGTAACGGTTGACCTGAACCCCATGTCTCGAACCGCTACGGGAGCTGGTATAACCATTGTGGATAATGTCGTGCGGGCTCTGCCACTGCTGATTCAGGAGGTCCAAGCGTTAAAAAAAACGGCTCCCATTTTGTTAAGAGAAATAGTCTCCCAATACAGCAACGACAATGCCCTACAGGTGGCAATTCAATGGATTCGCCGAGAGCGATAATCCCTACGCTTCGCCGACCTCCTCATTGGCTCGCTTGACAAGTGCGTTCATGTAGGCGATGGTGTACGCTGTTCCGCTTCGATCACCCACCATAGACGGAATGTGGTCTGGAATTGCAACGCCCTTGAAATTGACTTCACGCATCACCTTCATCACTTGGTACATGTCCTGATATCCATTGTCCACAAAGGTCTCAACAAAGTGTGGCAGTGGTTGGTCTACGTTGCGGAAATGTACCTTGAAGACCTTGCCCCATTCACCGAAGAAGCGCATGGATTCTAGGACATCCTTACCCATCAACTCGCCCCCTTCTAGCCAGCAACCGACACAGAGGCACATGCCGACGTTGGGACTGTCAGCGATTTCAAGCGCTCGTTTGTAGCCTTCAAAACTGCTGAAGATACAGCGTGGGATGCCTGCCAGCTTGGGTACAGGGGGATCATCTGGATGGATGCCGATCATCACGCCGGCTTCCTCCGCCACCGGAGCGGCTTCCTTGATGAAATGGGTGTAGTTGTCCCAGATCTCCTGCTCCGAATATTCGCGTCCATGTGAGAGGGGCATCTGGTAAGTTTTCTCTCGCCAATGCCCTTCTTGCGCTTTGTCTAGGTCAAATCCTCTCGCACTCGCGCCACCGCGGGTTGTCTCACGTTCCGTGCTCCAAATACCGTTACCCATGTGGGCGTAGGTGGTATAGGGAATACCGGCGCGTCCTAGGTCGCGGATATATCGTTTGTACTGTTCTACCTTTGCATCGCGGTTGGGCAAGTTCAGCACAATCGCGTCCTGATTGTGGACATCGCTGTTGCCGAAGCCGTAGATTTTTAGTCCGGCGTTCTCGAAGATTTCCCGCCGACTCATAAAATAGTCGTAATTGGCGTGTTCGCCGTCCGTCCAGAGTACTACATATTCGACCCCCATCTGTCTAGTAAATTGTAAATCTTCCTCTGTCGGTTCAGGAGACATCTGTGCGGTAACCTTGATACCCGGTTCGATGTTATCCATTGGGTGTTTTGCCATGATTCTATTCTCCTATATTTGAGATGTGAAGTGAAGAACTATTGTCAGCTATTTTAGCAGAAAGCAAAGAGACCGTCAATACCGATTAAGATTTTCGTTGCTGTGCTTCAATCATTATTCTCAAGGGGCACCAAGGCGAGTGCGTTCTGGTAAAAAATTTTGTTCGCTACTTCGATGGAAAGCTCTAGTTCCTGCAGAAACAATTGTAGTGCTTGTCCGTGTTGATCTCTGCCGAAGAGTAAACGATCCGCATAGCGGGCGAGAAATTCCCGTGCGTGCCCCACGTCCCGCTGCAACGCCCCTAGCCCAGATCCAGCAGACAGATCTGCGTAGAGGTTCGGATAAGTATTGAGAAGCCGCTGTACTTGGCCGCCGGGGGTGATTGGTCCGCATGGGTAGGTTGCCAAATCGGTTTCAGCATCGCCGCTGATATACCGCCAAAAACCGGGGGCATGGCCAATAAAAATCGTTTCGGGACATGCCTGCAAGGTGCGCTCTAGAGGAGCTGCCCCACCACCGTACCAGTGAGTTTGGTAAACCTGATTGCCATTCTCGTCCGGCAGGTAAGGCACGTCCAAGTGCAATACTACCGGACACTTGAGTTCGCCAGCTTTGTGGAACAGTTCAAGTGCACGTGGGTCGTCCAACAACATTCGATAGCTCCACTCACCACAAACCCGCACCCCGTGCATGTGATAAGCAGCTTCAAAAAGTGAAGAGGCGTCCCCCTCAGACGGGCACGGACAATACCCGGCGATAAAGCGGTCAGGATAACGATTTCGCGCATCGAGTAATTCATCTAACGTCGCACCCGCATGTGTGCCATCTGGTCGGATATTGCACGGATTAAAGGCATAGCAACTGCCCGGCGCATCCTCCGCCGGTGGATGATACCAAGTCAGCAGCCAAGTTACGTCAATTCCGAAGTCATCCATCTCTGCAATGACACCGGCAGGATTGAGGCCGTGATAGTATGCGTGCTGATGTGAGTCAATAATCATGTTATCCTCCGTCCATTCTGGTTCAGGGTTGGAATGGAATAAATACCTGCATTGTGTCACTTTTTTTCTTGTTGTAAAAAACAACCTATGATAAGATGATAACATAGTTGAAGTGAACTACCATCAAATTTTTCCCACCGGTCCCTATTTTCATGGAGATTGGTCTTTTAGGAAACAAGCATGAGAATACTGATCCATTTTGCCTTCGACGAAGCACAGATTGAAACCTTCCAACAAATTGCACACAAATACGGCGACCACGAAGTTTGCCACGCTACTAGCGAGGAGGAAGCGCTCCAGTTTGCATCAGAGACAAAGGTTATATTGGGGCTTTTTCTGCCTTCGGTTTGTGCGGCTGCCCCGAACCTACGCTGGATTCAGTCCAATAGCGCCGGCATGGATAATTTTCTGTTCCCAGAAATCATCGAAAGAGATGAGGTGACAGTCACCAACATGGCTGGACTTTACGCGAGCCAAGGCGGGGAACACGCATGGGCACTGCTGCTTTCCCTAGCACGAGGTATCCCGCATGTCATGGGAAACGAGGGACGTCGTGCATGGCAGATGCCAGTGGTTGAACTGACAGGCAGCACTCTCGGTATTATCGGTTTGGGTGGCTTTGGCATGGAAATGGTGCAGCGCGCTCGTGGTTATAATATGACAATCTTAGCCGTTGATCCGGTGCGCGAAGACAAACCGGACGAGGTAGCTGAATTAAAACCTGCGACACGGGCAAACCTACACGACCTACTTAGGCGTTCCGATGCGGTCATGCTTGCCTGCCCCAAAACCCCGGAGACCTATCATCTGATTGGAATCGAGGAATTTTCTGCGATGAAACCGACTGCCTACCTAGTCAACGTCACTCGCGGCGGGATTATTGACGAAGACGCCCTCGTTGACGCACTCAACAACGGGGAAATCGCCGGTGCTGGTTTAGATGTAACCGAAATTGAACCACCTCCCCCGGAGAGTCCACTCTGGGAGGCTCCTAACCTCATTATAACTCCCCATCGAGCAGGTTCCTCCCAACATCGTCCGCGCAAGACCTTTGAATTTTTTTGCGAGAACTTGGAACGCTATCTGAAAGGGGAACCGCTGCGAAATGTTGTTGGGAAGAGGCGCGGATTCTAATTGTGGTTTATCTCAACAGAACTTCAAAAGCAAATCAATATCCATTCAGAAAAGTGACTGCATCCTGTTTCCTTTTTAATAAGCTTGTGATATAGTGCTGTAAGCGCAGCTTAATCATGATATGTTCACCCCTAGAAACAGCCGTATCGAACCTACAGACTGGAGGTTACAAAATGAAGGGACCAAGAACTTTTTGTTCGTCCCCGGTCATTCAAGGGCTAGTTCTACTAGTTGTTGTGCTTGGGTACGCTGCTAACGCCTTTGCACAAGAGGCAACTACGATTGAAGATGCCCAATGGTTTGACACTAACAAGATATGGATTTTTCTTGCCGTCCTCCTATACTCCGCTACGGTGGTGTATTGTATCTATCACGCCCGGAGTGGTAAGGAATTGTTTATCCGCCGTATTCCCGGACTTGAAGCGGTGGACGAGGCGATAGGTCGAGCAACAGAGATGGGACGTTCAATTATGTACATCCTCGGCTTAGGAGGCGTCAGCAATGTTGCTACCATCGCGAGTATGAACATCCTCAGCCAAGTAGCGCAGAAGACCGCGGACTATGAAACGCCACTACGCGTCCCGTGCAACGATCCGATTGTAATGAATGTTGTTCGGGAAATGGTCAGAACCGCCTACCTCAATGAAGGACGACCTGATGCCTACAATGAGGAGAATATCTTCTTCCTGACTGAAAGCCAATTTGCTTACGCCGCGGGTGTTGATGGGATGATGGTTCGGGAAGAACCTGCAGCTGTTTTTCTACAAGGTTCGTTCTTCGCTGAATCGCTGATTTTGGCGGAAACCGGCAATTCCATTGGGGCGATCCAGATTGCAGGAACCGACAAGGAGCATCAGCTGCCTTTCTTCATCGCTGCGTGTGACTATACGCTAATTGGCGAGGAGCTATATGCGGCTAGCGCGTATCTGTCCCGTGAGCCGATGTTGCTTGGCAGCCTCAAAGGACAGGATTACGGCAAGGTAATGATTTTTGGTGCTATTGTAATTGGCGTCATTCTCGAGCTCTTCGGAATCACTTGGTTGACGACCTTCTTCCAGCGAGTCAATTAGCGTTTTACGCTTCAGGAGGTGTTATGAGACGACAAGTTCCGTTAATTCTTTGTTTCGCATTTGGCATTGTAATGGCGCTCACGGAATTTAGTCCGCATCGGTTTTCTCAATGGCTCAACAAAGAGGTCATTGATTGGACGTTAGTTATTGGTCCGTTCGCCCTTGTATTAGCTATCGCCACGTTGATACAGACCCACTGGACCCGCATCCGTCGTCGTAGCGAATACTGGCAATATAGCTTTCTAGTCTTTATTGGAATGATTGTTATGGTTGTAATCGGTATTCCACTAGGGCAACGGCATCCGGTATTTGTGTGGCTGTTTAGATACGTACAAGTTCCGATGGACGCTACGATGTTTTCACTACTCGCTTTCTTTATTGCATCTGCCGCTTACCGGGCGTTCCGTGCTCGCACCCTTGAAGCAACTCTGCTGCTTGCTGCGGCATTGATTGTCATGATTGGCAATGCGCCTGTTGGGGACCTCATCTGGAACACCATTATCCCATTTGGAGATAACCTGCCCTCCGCGGCCCGGCAGTGGATCCTAGACAATCCGAATCTTTCCGCCCGACGAGGAATTATTCTCGGTATCAGCCTCGGTGTTATCTCTCAATCGATTCGGATTATCTTAGGAATCGAGCGTTCTTATCTCGGAGGCGTAGAAGGAGATTAAACAATGATTGAGAAATTGATGAATATTGATCGGCGAATCGTCTTTATTTTAGTTGGGCTGGCGGTGATTATTCCATCGCTGCTGTCAGTTAGTTTTCCTATTACTGTTTCCCAGCCGACGCGCAGCACCTATGACTATATCGAATCCCTGCCCACCGGTTCAACGCTCATGATTGGATTTAACTACGGTCCCTCGTCACTAGCAGAACTTCACCCGATGGCAGAAGCAGTGATACACCACTGTTTTCAGCAGAAGGTTCGGGTAATCGGTATGACACTTTTGCCGGACGGGGCAACGCTGGGGGATGATATGCTACGAAAGGTCGCCGACGAGACAGGAGCAATTTACGGCGAAGATTACGTTTACCTCGGCTTTCGACCGGGGGCAACGCAGGTACTTCTCGGAATGGGCACAGCAATTGATTCTGTTTTTGAAGCGGATTATGCCAAAACTCCACTAGCTGAAATCCCGATGATGGCCGACATTACAAATTATGAGCAGATCGATCTGGTGCTTGATTTAGCATCGGGGAGTTCAACAGAATGGTGGATTGTTTACACAAACACAAGGTATAACCAGCAGATTGCCGCAGGCGTGACGGGCGTGATTGTTTCACAGATGTACCCGTACTTACAGACAAAGCAGCTGATTGGCTTGATGCCTGGACTCTTGGGTGCTGCGGAATATGAGAAGCTGATTGGCAGACCTGCCAAAGGGACCGAAGGCATGAGCATCCAGTCCTTTGCACATCTGCTAGTTGTTGGACTTGTCATTCTGGGTAATATTGCCTTCTTTATCCAACGGCGTCAAGCCGAGTAAAAATAGGAGGGTTTATACATGTGGGAATTGATTGGTATCTGGTTGGCTGCACTGCTTACGCTCTGCATCTTCAGTTTTCTCTATCGCGATAATCCGTTTTACCGATTTGCGGAACACCTGTTTGTAGGTGTTTCGGTGGGCTACGGTATCGTACTTACAGTCCATCAAGGCTTGATTCCATTTGCATGGAACCCACTTCGGGACGCCTTCACGCAGCAACAATGGATTGGCTTGGTGAAGATTATTCCAATCTGTATTGGCGCCCTGTTTTTTGCTCGCCTTTTCCCGGCACACGGTTGGCTGATTCGCTACCCAATTGCTATCCTCATCGGGGTAGGATCCGGTTTGGCAATTCCCAATGTGATGAGGGCTGATATCTTTGAACAGGTGCTCGGCACGTTAACTCCGTTTGCACAGATTCATGCGGGTGAGTTAGACCCATTTCAGATTTTCGGGGCAATTCTCATGCTCCTCGGTGTCATATCAACACTGACCTATTTCTTCTTCTCGGTCGAACATCGAGGGGTCGTTGGCGGCGTTTCAAAGATTGGAATCGTTTTCCTGATGATTGGATTTGGTTCAGCATTTGGTAACACGGTGATGGGCCGTGTATCTCTCCTTATCCAACGGGTTGACTTCCTACTAGCCGACTGGTTACATCTGATATAGCTTCAGACAGACCGCGTGTAGTTAAATAGGAGAAGATAATGGGTGTTAAAGCGGGTATTGTTGGACTCCAGAGCGTCTATTGGCCCAATGCCTTCGCACACTGTCTGCGTGCTATTGCCGGTGCCGAACTGGTGGCATGTGCTGATCTGGGCTACGACCCGGATCTGATATCTATCTCCCTTGGCAAAACGCCCACGGAATATGCTGCAGCATACGACCTCCGATTGTATCATGACCCAACAGAGATGATTCAAAAGGAGGGTTTGAACGCCGTCTGCATCTCTGCCAAAAACACCGAAGCTGTTAATCTAGTCGAACAGGTGGCACCTTTGGGTGTCGATATCTACATCGCCAAGCCGATGGCAACTACCGTTGAAGCAGCGGTACGCATCGTAAAAGTGGTGCGAGAGCATGGAGTAATTGCGACCTCCGGCACGACGGAACGCTTCGACGGGGGTATCCGCGAGGCATACCAGCATTTCAAAAATGGGGCGATTGGCGAACTGATTTCGATTCGCGCCTTGCATCAACACGGAAACATTAACAGCTTTCCAAAGGACGATTGGTATTGGAAGGAAGCGCAAGGGGGACCAGAACTGTCTTTGATTTGGTATGCTGCCGATGTGGTTAGATGGTTCGCTGGTTCCGAGGTAACAAGGGTTTACGCAGAATATGACAACTACCTTTCGGACCGCTCGCCCTTTATGGACAACGGCAAGATCATCTTGCGATTTGATAATCGGGTCATGGGGTCAATTGACATCTATTTTTCCGTTGACGGTTTTCGGATGCCCGCCTATGAGGTTGAATTGGTCGGCACAGAAGGAGCGATTCGGACGCAGCAAAGTGTTTACGAAGGGACGCTCTTCACAAAAGACGGGATCAGCAATTTTTATCGCATCCAGAATAACAACCTGCTCGACGAAATGGCGCATTGGGTGGAGTGTTGCCAGAACAGAACGGAGCCGGATTTGACGATTGAGGAGGCCCAGCGTGTGATTGAGGTATGTTTAGCTTGTCGTCAGTCTGCACAGATGCACATGCCGGTTGCCCTTCCCCTGTGGTTAATGGAGAATCAATGATGAGTCCGATATTTCGCATTGACGCACCGTCACAAGAAAATCTCGACGATTTTCATAGGAACGGCTACGTTGCTATCCCCGAAGTTTTTACGGAAGAGGCACTTTCGGGATTGACCGATGAGGTGCTCAATTTGGATGGTGCTCGTGAATATCTCCAAGCTTTAGAGGCTGAACAGAGCAAACCGAGCGATCCATCCGTGTATTTCGTTAGACCGTGGAACGACAGGGGACCGTGGGCGGACCGGCTTATCGACGCACCACTTGTTACGGCACTGCTGCAAGCCACAATCGGTCCCGACTATCATTTCTGTCATTCCGCGCTGAATATCGCTCCTCGCGGTGCCGGACGACTCGGTTTTCATCAAGACCACCACCACTGGCGCCATGAGAACCCTATCAACCTTTCTGAAAGGGATAAATGGTATATCCAGATACTTTACTATCCTAATGGGTTCACACAGGGCGACAGAAGCCTCTCGGTCATTCCGGGGAGTCATCGGGTTCCGCCACTGGAGGATGTTACGCCGGAACGGATGCTGGCGGGCGACTTTGACGATGTTGCAGGTCGTAAACTTGCCGTGAGGCACCTAGAATTGCCGGCAGGAAGCATGGTTTATCTTAACGCTCGGATGTTTCACGGTGTTGAGCCGAAGCCGTTAGACTCGCTACAACCATTTAGACTTTTTTTGATTGACATTTTCAAAGAGGTAGGACCGCCGCATCGCTACACGCAGGAAATTCCGCCGGAGTGGATTGAACGTGCGGGACCCGCACGCCAAAAGATGTTCTTGCGCGAAGCGTACACACCGGAGTGCTGGATTAGCTAATCTTGAGGGAAAGAATAGGGGTCACATCGCCGCGACGGTAAAGAAATCGATAGCTTCCAACGCTGTTCGCAACTCGTCTCGTCTCTCTTCGGCGAAGGGGAGTTGAGGCAGACGCGGCTCCCCACAGTCAAATCCCAACATTCGCATTACCTCTTTGAGTGCACCAAAGAAACCGAAAGAAAACAGCACACGGGTTATTTGATTGGCACACACTTGCAGTTCCTGACCTTTTGCAATGTTGCCTCTGTTGTAGCTGTGGTGTATTTCACGATAGATTCCGGGGATATAATTGAGTGTTGAACCGATGTTACCGCACGCGCCCTGCATCGCGGCGTAGATACACTGTTCATCCATACCCGAAAAAATGCTCCAATTATCGCCTCTCAACTCCACAATCTCTCTAAATTCAAACATATTGGGACCTGTGTACTTCGCACCGGCAACGGTAGGGATGTCCATCAACCGCCGCATCAGTGCAACGGCATCTGTGGGCCCACCAAAAATGTAAGTCAGTAGTGGTATATCAGGGGCAGCAGCACCCACCCGCTCAAAATAGGCGTACAAACTTTCGCTGTTCTGAAACATTGGCGGGATAACACTGCTTATCCCTGCAGCCCCTACCTCTTGTGCGTGTTTCGCTAACCGGACTGCATCTCCAACAATCATACTACCAACATGTGCAATGACAGGCACACGTCCATTCACTTGATCAACCACAGTTTCCGTGACTAATTTGCGCTCCTCTGGCGACATAAAAAGCCCTTCTCCGGTGCCACCACAGACGTAAAATCCGCCAACGCGTTTATCGATTAGATACTCCACTAGCTCGCGTAACACCGCTACATTCACTTTATCCTTAGCTGTGAACGGCGTAGCCAAAGCGGGCCATGCGCCATAAAAACTAAACATAGTCTCCCTCCGTTGTTAACTGCGATCTAAATGAGAAATTATCACATGAAATCGGCATCACTATTAATCTGTCCGGTGCATCGTTAACCCTCTGGGATTCTCAGGGGCGTCCCTCCAAAGCCGACACCATTCATCGTAATCGCGCAAAACACTCACAGGATTGTTTGGAGGGCGCACGATAAATTCTGGGTAAGCTGTTCTGCCTGTGTGATGTCCGGTAGCCTGATAGCGCAGATCCAGAGACCAACGGCACAGATCCGATTTTAACGCTATTAATCACAGCGGTTAGCAGTGCATATCCGAGGTGCACAGACTAATGCGGAATAGATGGCTCTTCTATTGTCAGGTTGCTCCTTAAAACGCCTGACCCAACTGTAAGTAAAGGATAGGTTTAAACTCTTCTATTACAGGCACTCCAACGTCGATACGTGCGGGTCCAAGAAGAGTATCGAAGCGCATCCCCATCCCTGTTGCCAAACGTGGGAGGACCTCCTGAACATCTGAGAATTTGTTCCAGACGTTGCCCGTATCTAAAAATAGGGCACCTCCAACGAATTTATAGATCGGAAAGCGGAGCTCCGTATTCAAAACAAATAACACATCACCACGATGGTTTCCAAATTCATCTTCTGGTCCCAGCCCCCGTTCCGGGTAACCCCTGACGGTTGTTGATCCGCCAGCATAGAAACGTTCAAAGGAGATAATCTCGCGGTCACGGTTGCCTCTTAGCCCTTTTTCATATCCCAAACGGATTGCACTAGCGAACACAGTATCGCCCCAAAACTGCCAGTAGTAACGGTGATCAGTTGTAATTTTAAAAAAACTCGTTTTCCCGGCGAGAAATCCTCCTGCATATTCAACAGCGACTTCGTTGAACCAACCGTTTTTGGGGTTCAGGAAATGATCGCGGCTATCTCGGTGAAACTCAATACCGATACTGTTGACTGTGGTCTGCACTTCAGGAGGGTCCTCGCGGTCACGCAGATCTTGAGATTTGTACTGTAGTGCTAGGTTACTGAACCGGCCGAGGCGTTTTGCCAAGTTTGCGGTTCCGCCCCGCGCCCGTATATCTTCGTATTCTTCTAAATTATCGTTGAACAGGCGAAAAGTACCTATTGTTGGCCCAATGAGTTTCTCTAGGAATGCTATCCTGAACCACGGTTCAATAAGTGTTATTTCATATAAATTGCCCCTTGTACCTCTACTGATTTTCCCACTGACTCTCATGTTCCGCTTGAATAGGTTGTTATGCGTGAGCTCCAGTGTACCCCGAATACCTTCGGAGGAGATGTACCCCCCACTGACGCTGATGGATCCGGGCTTTTTCATCGAAACCCCCACATTGACATCAATAATCTCGGTGTTTTCAATCTCTCGATCCGGCGCCTCAATATCAATCTCGCTAAACAGGCCGGCGGTCAACAAACGTTGTCGAGATTCAAGCATTAACAGTTCTTCGTTAAATACCGCTCCTTCCACTAATCCCAGGTTTTCAAATTCCCGCCGCAAGACATGGAGTTTAATTTTGCCGTCCCCATCGAAGTAGAATTTGCCGAATCTGGCTTGAATTTCCTCGGAGATGTGATAGATGAGTGTACGCGTATCGGGATTATAGTTGTGGTCGATGCGCGCATAAATATATCCTTTTTTATTGTAAAGAGATTCAAGTAAGCTCTCATCATAGCCCACAATATCTGCGCTATACGGCTCTCCTGGTTTAGCCTTGAGATCTGCATATAGCGGGGTTGTTTCAAAAATTGTAGCCCCTTCAATCAAGACGCGATCTATGAGTTTCTGGTTTCCTTCATAGATTCTTAGGTGCAAAATGAGCCGGTTATCTTTATCAATCTCTGGTTCATCAGCCGTGACCCGAACATCTGCATACCCTCTTTTCTTATAAAAGAGTTCCAATGCACGCTTGTCTATCTCAAGTGTTGCCGGGTTGTAAATACCTGTGGAAAATAACCAGCCGAACCCGGGGATTGCAAATCGACTGCGAGGTTGGGTTTCCATCACATCAAGCAAGACAACATCGGCAAATCCGATGTTTCCTTCAAAATTGATTTTCCGAATCCGTGGGGCTGCGCCTAACTGAATCTCAAAACGGATGAGTTCTTCTCTCCCCGAAATCTCTTGGACATGATGGCTGACTTTCGCGGCATAGTATCCCTTTTCCTGATAGAATCGACGAATTTGCCCCTCTGTGCTGGTAAGAATCACAGCCGAAAAGCTATCACGTTTGAGCGAGGTCAGCTCCTGCTCTAATTCAGATTGATCGATATGATCACCAATGAATTCGATTCGGATTTTTTTCCCTTCGACGATGTCGTAGTGAAGGGATACCATTCCGGATGCTTCATCGTAAACCCAGCGATGTTCAACCTGTACGGTGAGATACTCATTTTTCCTGTATAATTCCCAAATGCGTCGGGCATCGTCATCAACGGCTTGTTTATGGTAGATTTCTCCCTTCTTAAGCTTGATAGTTTGTTCTAACTCTTTGAGTTCAAGTGACTTGACTCCTTCAAGTCGGATTTCCTGAATAATTGCTGGTTCTGCCTCATCAATATCGTATAGGAGATTAACTTGGTGCACTGCATTGAGTTCAACAGAAGGGATTAGGCGAACTTCTGCCTGGAAATATCCGTAATTCTTATATAAATCGAGGAGTCTACGCCGATCCGCCTCTGCGAGTTCCTCCGAATATTCTTTTTGGGGTCGAGAAACAACGACACCAAGGAGCAGATCGTCATCTAGGCTGTTGCCCTTAAACTCAATCTTTCTCACCCGTATTTTACTAATAAGATCGAACGTCAATACTATCCCATTTCGCCTAGGATTTTCACGTGCTGTGACTTGAGAAAAGAAGCCCATCGAATAAATTCCCTCAATGCTCTTGCGAATCTGATAGGGCGACGCTGTGCTTCCGATCTGAATTCGTGTCTTGCGCTTCAAATCTGCGAGTCGTGCACCTGAATCGAGGATTTCATCATCTAGCCTGTATTGAATCTCGACGATGGCCGAGGTGCTATACTCACTCCAAGCGAATTTGACAAGCAGTACCGAGAGGATTACAAGCAGTAAAGGAGAACGGATGAAGCCGAAAGATGGAGTGTGGAGAGACCAATATGTGCTCATGTTGAAAGAAAGGGGGAAGGCGGTGGTTTGCCCTCCCCTTGTCAGGAAGGTTCAGAGAAGTTGAGGGAGACTTTGGAAACTTCGCAAAGGTCGGAGTTATTGGTAGATGTTTACTTATTTCTCTAATTCATCATAAATAGTCAACTCATGATTTGTCGATATGCTTTATTTTTTTATTTCAGAGCACGATTGGTCACTCAATCTCGGAAAGGAGCCACCTTAATTCACCTTTAACCATCTGATGTGTCTCGGTCAGTTTTAGGTATTGGTCTAGGTCGTATGCCAACTGTGGATTCACCAACGCAGCGACTCTAATCTGCTGCAGCAGCGCATCTTTGCGAAACAATTGAAGAATACGTAGTCGATCTTCTGCATTCTCAACCTCGCCGGAAATCAGCGTTTTAACCAGCTGCGCGGTCAACCCTCTTGTCAACTTTCGCTCTGCATGTGCTTGCAACGCGTCTGAGACCGCCTGTTTTGCGACGTTATCCGCTGTGCCTGTGAGGGCCTCGGTAAGCGGACCGACAGCTTGTTCATTCGGTTGATTTTGTAATGCCTCTGCCGCATAGGTGATGACAGAATCATCTGTATCCTGAAGTGCCTTAATGACCTTTTCAACCGGATAATCATTCAGATGCACCATGGCTCGCGCAGCAGCACGGCGCACATTCACGTCATCATCGTTTAAGCCGCTGATGATTGTTGCTGAGTATTCGTGCTTTCCAAGCCTGTAAAGGGTAACACTGATTTCCATCTGCACTCCAGCATCTTCGGTATTGCTACGAATTGTCTCTAAATCTGCAAGGCTTTGCGGTTCGCCAATCCTTCCTATCAGACGTATCAGTGCAACCTTCACCCGCGTTGGGGTATCAGCGTTTTGAATGCCATCAACCACTAGGCCCAGACCGTTGCTTCCATTTTGATATAGAATCTCTATAATATCGCTGTGCAGGTTTTGATATTCGGAGTTACCCAAAGCGTTAATCAGACTAGGGATTGCATCTACACCTTTGTCGATGAGTACTTGTATCGCGTCTTTCTGGATGCGAGAACGTCTCGCCAAAATTTGGAGGAGATATTCGAGTTCCGGCTCCCCTAGCGCAGCTAGTCGCTGTGCACGCTCATTTTTGAACTCAGCTTCCAATCCTTGTACTTTTAGAGTGCCGCTTGAAAGTCCATGTGAATATGCAAGGACCAGCAACACGCGAGGCTCAGTTTTGTCTGTTTCATCTATCTCAGCTTGTTTCAGATGCTTAACTGCGTCAACTGCAAGGCCTGAATTTAATAGTTGATCTCGTCCAACTTTCAGATGGTCGATTTTCTGTTTTGCCTCACAGCCGACGAGCAGAATTAATCCTATCAGTGCCCCGCAAAGCATTGTTGCCAATCGTGATTTGCCAAACTGAGGATTAGCAGGTATGTGGACTAAATGTTTCTTCATAGTGTTTTGCTCTCCTAGATGTTTAGTTTCGGATTTGATAGTTTAGCACAGGTATTATCATACAGCACTCAGGCGATCTGATTCCAAAGCCACGAACAACGGTTCAAAGGTGAAAAATATGGGAATAACGATTGTAGCACGGAGATGTTACAAGCTTATGGCAATTTTATCAGGTTTTTGTATCATGAATATCTACCCTTGATAGCACAAAAAATCAGAGAAAAGGACCTGTGTCGTGCCTCGGAAATTCCAGTGATAGGTTTATATTAACAGATGTCATCTAAAATCGCCGTTCTAGTTTGAGGTCTAAACCATATTTCCCGTGTTCATTCCGCTCTCCTTTGATATAAAAGTGGCGATTAAGCTGATATTCGACCTCAATACGCGGTTCTGTATGAAGTTGAAAGGTAGACGAATAAGTCAACGAGAGGTTCAGTGGTAAAAACTCTTTTGTCACAAGGAAGCGCGACTCCTCAAAATTGTCGGGACTCACATTAAGACGAGTTTCGCTAAATCCTACCGCTTTTGCAAACCGGTTACCCAAATACTGTTGAAGAACGACTGCTGGCGTGGAGGTATCAGAGGCAAGCGGATTGGCTCCACCAAGTGTTAGAATAGAGAGGATTTGGCTTTGGGTTAAGTTGTAGTCTTCACCAGCTCCCTTTCGAAGAACGTCCGCCTCAAAGACTGGATTATGCTTTTCCTTGACATAGCCATTCAAACGCACAACAATCCTGACATCTTTCGTTTGGGTTTCCCCATCTGAAGTTGGCACCGCAACACTTCGAATCGGTTCAACGGTTTCAGCTGTAATCTCATACCAAGGATTAAATTCTAGGGTGTTTGTATTCTCTACATAGGAACCTTCCTGAATTTCAAATTGGTGACCACCAGAAAGAGACAATTCACCTTCTAAGAGATCTACTCTTCCGCTAAAAATCGGTTTTTGAATCGCGCCAACGAGTTTGCCATTGATTGATGTTTCGATTCTGATTTCACCCAGAGTGGCGAAAATTTCTGCCAAATCCGATTCCATCCAGAGATTATTAGGAGCGATAATATCAAGATTTAGCTGGAGATCGCGCACGATTGGGTAATCGAACCATACCTCAAACTGCACCTCAGCGGTCTTATCAACCAAGTCTTGGATTAACTGCTGCCAGTGTTGCTGGTATCGACCTTCATTGATACGGATCGAGCCCGTTAACGGGGGAAGGTTCAGATTTGGGTCGGTGGTAATGGCGCCCTTCATTTGCAAGCTGACTTGCTGGCATTCAAGCTGGTAAAATCCAGGTTTTTCAAACGTAGTCCCTTCGCTCAAATCAGCGACGACATCTATGTGCTGTACGTCAAGCCAGTTGGATTGTATGACACCGCTGATTTCAAAGGTCCCATTATTCATATTCCCCATAATTCGCTGAATATTTACACCCTTTTCGGTCAAATCGAGTCGAGCTGTTCCGTTTTCTAGGTTGATGTGTGAGTTGGGTAGCTCGAAAGCAAGGTTTCTTAAATCCGCAGATCCCTTGAGCGCCGGTGAATCTAATCGCCCCCCAAGTGTGACATTGATATCGCCTGCGCCTTCGGTGAAAGCGAATTGGGGAAAAATAAGAGATAAGAAATCCAGATCTCCAATGGTTATATCTAATCCGCCTTCAATATCCTCCGGCAACGGTTCAGCTTTGAATTCCAAGAACGATAAATGGAATGGGATCAACACGGCTAGCGCAGCATGATTTCTCCCGATGGTGATATGGGCATCATGGTTTTGGTTTCCAGCAACTCGTATTGTTCGATCTTCGTACGCAATATTACCGGCAAATTGATTAATTTCTGCTTGGTTTACCCACAGTTCTGGCGTTTCCCACGTAAAGAGAACCTTCGGTTCTGCATCTGTACCACGTATATCGAGAGAGGCATTTAGGAATCCACGAACAGCATAAGCTTCAGGGAGAAAGCCAGAAATAAAACCGAGGTCAAGGTTCTTCATTTCAGCATGAAAGAGTAGTTTTTCGCCAAGCTCCCAACTTCCGAATCCTGTTACGCGCAGGCGTTTTGCTTCAGCCAGTTCCGGTTCTTGATCTTCTAAGCTGAATCCATTTTCTAGAGTGAGTTTTTGCTCTGTAAGTTGGATTTCAATTGGGCGAGGGTTACCGATTTTGTACCCTAATCCTTCAATCAGAATATTCTGAATATTGAGGCGGCCTGTTACATACTTGATCACATTTGGTGGATTAAACGGTTTAATGAGTTTAGGAATCCAAGCGGTTTCACCGGGGATGAGAAATTGATTCACCGGAATTTTCAAATTGGCTTCCGCCGTAATGTATCCATTCAGCGCTCCGGCAGACAGCGCTTCTGGTCCCATAGCTTCAGGCGCCAGAAACCTGGAC
This sequence comes from Candidatus Poribacteria bacterium, assembly GCA_022822785.1. GTDB lineage: Bacteria > Poribacteria > WGA-4E > WGA-4E > PCPOR2b > PCPOR2b. The sequence goes on along the minus strand of JAJEAL010000057.1, from coordinate 14,170 downwards.
ACGACAGGATTGAGCAACCTTGATCTATCCCCAATAAAATCGGCAATTCTTACCTTATGGGCTTTGAATTGGTTAATTTCAAAATCAGTTGCGACAAGTCCATCTAGCGTACAACTGATTTCCGCTCTATACTCCCCTTGACCTATCCAGAAGTTAAGTGTGGGTATACGAATCTCCCCCTTATCTGCCCACAATTCAATGCTCCCGTTGGAAATGGGTGTATCCAAGTTCGCTAATTTGAGCGTACCCTTTTGAAACAATATCGTCCCTCGTGGGTAAGGTGAGGTCGTTGTTCCTTGGATTCGGAGGTCTATGTCGGCAATCCCATCTGCTTCCTCAATCAAAGGATAAAATAATAAGGCGAGGGGTGTTAAAGAAATTTGTTCCCCTTGTAGCCTTAAGTCAATGGGCAAATCTAGGAATCGATCCTTGAAATCTAACGGTTGAAAGGCAAGATTAAGTGGAATGGTGCCAGATACCTCCAACTGTTTGCTTACGCCAACAATCCGTTGCGTATTTTGAAGGGAGAGCAGTTTATCCTGATAGCTTGCCCCTCCACTGTCTCTAAGGTTAGCATTTCCAACATGCCCATCTGATTGCCATTGCGCGGTTATGATTGGATTCTCAAAGTCACCCCCTACATGGATTTGACTCGTCAGGAAACCTTCAAAATCGAGGAAAGATTGACCGAAAAGCGTTAACGTTATTGCCGGTATCAGCACGCCGTAAGGAAATCGATTAATCCCCAAATGGAGGTCCATATTTCCACTGAGGTCAATAGTTCCTGCAGCATTGAGCCAAGCGATGTTTCCCTCACCAATCTGGACCGGTAGAAGCCTGAGTTTCCGGTCTACAAAGTCAATCCGAATCTCATTGATATTCTGCATATCACGATTATTAATCTGTATACGCAGATTATTACACCTAAGTATCGCCGATACTTGATCAGGCTGATAGCCACGCCCTTGCAACTCAAGGCTTATATCAGCTCGACTCTCTATGTCGATTACTTCACGTTTCATGATGTGATTCAGAAGCGCTACGAGATTTACACATAATCCATCCACCTGAAGGTCCAACAAAGCCAAATCATCCTGTTCCAGCACATCTATAACTGAGGTCAGAGATAGTCCCGGTTCTGTTTTGGGCAAGCGCCATGTTCCCGACGCCCGATATTGCCCTCCCGCAAACTGCCAATCCGCTAACCTCAGCTCAACAGTGATTAGGTCAGACGATGCTTGCTGTCCTGCATAGATTTGAAGTATAACCTTCAGGTTCTCAATAGGTTGAGGGAAATCCAAGAGTTGCATTGCTTTTTGTGTTACCTGAATCGAAACTGTTAGCTCTGGCTGGGTTAGAGTTCCAGTAACCTGTGCCTCCAAAATGGACAGAATTAAAAACTCATTTAGATAATTCGGCAAGCGTTGAAAGTCACGAGAGTCCAACTCAAAATTGGGGCATATAGCGTGAAGTTTGAGTTGTGAATCTTGAAGACGATTGAGATCGACCTGTATGTTCCCGTCTATTTTGACAGGATTATCAAGCAAAAGCAGATTAAAAGAATTAATCGTGAAATCTCCATCGTGATAAGCGAGACTACCTTCAGCGTTACTAATTGTAATCGGTCCAATCGGCGTCTCAACTGTCAAATTTGGAATTCTCCAATCGAGCGCTAATTCTGGCATCTCATAGGTCCCACTCCCTATGAGTTTGTAGCTAATATTGCCTGAGAAGATGGGTGGTAAACCCAATAGATATGATACACCTTCAAATGGAAAGCCGTCAGCTTCGACAGTGAAACTGAGTGTATCGGTAGCTGAACCTATGTGCGGGGCGGTTTTGATACCGCTTTCAGCAGGGAAAGTGCCTACTGCATTCAGGAATGGACTACCATCCCGCTTATCAGCGATTACGAGGGACTGAATGTGCCATAGGTTGTCAGCAAAGGAAACATGAATTGGGGCAGAATTGACCAGCTGCCGTCCCTTAACATCCAATTCAGTCTCAGACAAGGACATTTGGAACGTAAATTTTGACAAGTCTTCCAGGGCCCCTGTAATCGTAATGTTGCCATCCGCGGTGCCTGTGAGATAATCTGCTGCGTTGAAGATACGCAGAAATGGAAGGAGAACCACCCCGGCGCCATCAACTGTAACATGATATGGGCTACCTTCAACAGACTCCAAGACCCCACGAATGTTACAGGTATCATTAAAACCGACACCCTCAAAATTCAATGCGTTATTGCTGTAGGTGCCGGTTATATAAACATCTTCCAGTGGGTGATCGGCATAAGTAACGTTTGAAAATTCAAAGGTTACATCCACAAGTGGATCCGCCGCGTTTGCTTTCCCTTGTGCAGTAACAACTAGATCAGCATCGAGTAAGAAGTCAGTCATTCCACGGGCGAGTGCAATCTCTGAGAGTTTCATTGATTCGCTTTGAAAATCAACGATATAGTCTTGATTGGGGTCAATTTGTGCGTTCAGGATACCTTTTTGGCCCCGGGTTAACACCTCAAAGTCCGGGATTTTCACAATATAATTCTCAACCTCTATCGGTAGCGTTAATGGATCCATTGCTAGCTCCCACGCTTTTCCGTTCTCGATCTGAAGTGCCCCGCGACCATTAAGCTGCGCTAGCGTTCCGTCCAACACTAACTCACCCGTTGCAATCCCTTCAATGGGATAATCGTCACCTGCTAACCTGACGTAGTCCGCGATGTGGAGCGGCTGCGCTTGTACCGTGAGCTCAATCGGAATATCCCCGTCAATATGAGCTGCTCCGTTCGCAATCAATCTGCTTTCACCCTTGGTCAGACGTATTGAGTGGAGAAAAACCTGATTTTCAGTATAGTTAAAATTGGTCGTTAATACACCAATTGGTACATCATACAGCGTTGCTTCTGGAACGCTGAGCTGAGCCCGCAAGGAATAACGACCGTTATTATCCGCGGCGATACTGCTTTTCCCGGTGAGTGTGCCCTCGCCAGCCAAATCTGGGATTTGCAAGATTTTTGCAAGTTTACCTATGTTGATCTTCGTGATGTGCAAATCCATGTTGTGCTCGCCAGTTAATCCGGCGTTTCCATCGAACTCGATTTGTGCATCATCAAGGTTCGCTGTGACCGACATGCGCCCGTTATTGAGTTGATAGTGGGCCCTGGAAGGTTGGATCGGCACTCCATTTAGGGCTGCATCATCCAGTCGTAGGTCCCCGTCAACTACAATATCGAAGAGGTCTGAACCGTTACCACTGAATTGAATTTCGCCATCCAGATCTGCTGCGACATCCAAAAAGTCTCTGGGGAAATCTATAATCGGTAGCAGTTGTTCCGTGCGTAGGGAATCAAATTGTAACCCGCCTTTATACGTCAGACGTTGTGAATCGGTTTGTTTGGGCTGAATGTTAATTTCTGCTCCGCCCATCAATCTCCCCGAAGCGAATAGGGCCTCAATTTTGGCGATCTTAATACTACTTGGCGTGATCTCGGTTTGGACCACAAGATTCTCAAATTGAAGTGCGTTCAGCTGAATGGACGGTAGATTAAGTTCTAGTTTTCCGATGATTTCTGACACTGGACCGCTAGCTTCCCCGTGTACTGCTGCCACCCCCTTTATTTCCCCTGGCAGGGATAGAATTTTTTGCACATCATGGATATCGAGAGTGGCTTGAACCTGTGTTTCCACCTGCGGAGATTCTCTGTCCAGATTATTTGCTTCGCCCGCAATGATCAGTTTAGAATTACCTAACTCCAGCTGGAGTGATTGTAATACACCACGATCGCGCTGTACTTCAAATTTAGTTTTGAACTCATCAATCACCGTTTCAACACCATTCAGCTGAAAACGTCCGTCGCGCACTTCCAGGTCGCTGCTATATTTCCAGTTGGTTAGGGGGCCCTCAACACGGCCATCACTGTAGATACCGCCGATTGTAACTCTGAGGGCCCCTGTTTCATCTTCAAAATGAATGAGCCCATTCTCAACAGTGATGTCTTCAATAGTGATATCAGAAATCAACAGTTGGGCGGGAAATCTCACTTCCGACTCTGGCTTGTCTGTCGAAATTAGCTTGGCTAAATTGAGTGCTCCGTCTGGGTCCATACGAGCGTTGATTTTGGGACGATTACAATACAACCGTGGAATAAGGATTCTTTTTTGCACCAAATTCCATAATCTATACCTTATCTGGATCTCATCCAGAGAAATTAAAGGCGAATCTTCCGGGTTACTATCCGCGATTTGGATCCCTTTGATGTTCAGACCTGTCAGTACATTACCTGAAATCTGATTGATGGTGACAGGACGATTCAAGCGTTCTTGCAGTTGCGATTGTAATTCCAAGCGAGTCCAGTTGAGTACATAGGCAGAACGCAGAAACAAGGGACCGCCGATAAGAAAAATCGCGCTGAGACAAACAAGTATGATTAAACTTATGTATTTTCTGTGCATCAATTGATTCTCAACTTTCTGGCATTTAGGAAGTCTCAGCTGAACTCCAATTGAACATTAACAGTCCCGATCTGAACCCATTCGTATCATAGCAAATTTGGATTGGGGATTTATGAAATATGGGAAAAACAGAGGAAGGACTGAAATTTGCCGAAAATGACTGTTTCAGTTTGCAGTACACACTTTAGAAGTGTCAGTGTATACCCACATAAGGAGAGAAGTGTAGTAGGAGGTTTCTAATCCAAATTTGTTACTGTATTTTGCTATTGAGTGTTGTTAAAGATAGCTGGTGGTTTGGGTCCTGATACAACCACATCTTGATGTTCTGCTTAACACCAGTCCATTCAGTATCCAACATTGAATACCAGGCAGTATCTCGATTTCGCCCTTTTACTATCATATGCTGTCTAAAGATACCTTCAAACTGAAAACCAAGTCGCCTAGCAGCCAATCGGGATCGCTCATTGAGGGAATCACATTTCCACTCCACGCGACGGTTTTTCAGCCTATCGAAAGTCTCACAAAGCATCAGATATATAGCTTCCGTGTTTACGTTAGATCTTTGGATATCTGGCGCATACCAAATGTGTCCCAGTTCCAGTCGTCGCATATCAGTAGCGATGTTTAGAAAACTCACCATCCCCACTCGGCGCCTCGACTTACGGTGGTGTACAGTAAAGAAGAGCGGATCTTTCGATTCAGCCCTATCTTCAAGCCAGCGTCGCATGCTGTGCACGCTGTCAAAGGGACCGTAACTCATGTAGGTCCACATCTGCTCCTTCAACGCTGAACCGTGAGCGCATTCATACAGTTCATCAGCGTCAGCTTGCGGATTGACGGGGGATAGTATAATGAATTCACCCTCATAGTTTGTTTGTCGAGGCACATCAACATGAGCAGGTGATTCTATGACAGCGCCGAGTGGGAGAGCTAAACATGCCATGGTCATCCTACTTCCAGTCATTATCCAGCGGGCAAATACAGGACTATTTTCATTAGGTATAGGACCAATGTATCTGGTAAATTCAAATTCTAGGGCGAAGCCTCTAGTACCACAAGGGCAACCAACAAAATTGTCCGGTATTCAATTTGCATTTATTCAGAAGAAAATGAATAAAGGCCTCATTCCACGCTATAGGAAAAATTCAGAACGGTGACTCTTGAGATGACAGCGACGAATATTCAACGACTTTGTAGATTTCTACACATGTGCAGTGTCACATTCTGTTTCACGCGACTAGAGGATAAACAGTTTGTACCATCAATGATCAGAGTTAGATATTTTGCCGACTGAGTCGTTATCTCCAGTATCCTATACCAACTGTGATTAAGAACATCTTGGCACCCTCAATTGTTCTAGCGCGTGTTTAACGTAAATCATTCAATAGCATATTGAGCTCTTCTTTAACCATATCGTTCTGCTCTTGGCTATTAAAATAGAGAAAAAGATCGAGTTCAATATTATCATCGTGTGCTTTTGGAGCATTCTTAATCTGTTCTCTCAGTGCATCTTTTTTGAGGACCAAGACAATGCGTATCCTATCTTTTGGATCGCTCACATTCGGCAACGCCCGAATGAGTCGCTTCGCCAACTGCTGACCATAATCTTGCCCACCGTGAACAATTAAGGCTCTTGCTGCTGCTTCCTTCGCACTTTCATCGGTATCGGTTGTAACAATTTCAACAAGTGGATCAATGGCTGCTTCAGTCGGATATTGTTCAAGCGTTTGCCCCGCATACATACGCACCTGTGCATCGGAATCGCTGAGCGCGGTGACAAGTTTGTCCGCGGGAGGATTGCCAATTCGTAACATTGCCTTTGCAGCTGCGCGCCGCACTGCGACCTCCTCACCGTTCAGTCCATTGATAATTTCTGTTCGATATTCTTCCTTCCCGAGATTATACAGGGCAATATTAACTTCCATCTTCAATCCGAGATCGCTTTCACCTTGGATTGCCTCTAAAGCGGGGATGGCACGTGGATCATTTATCCGCCCAACCAATTGGGTCAAAATGATTTTCATCTCTGGCGAAGTATTTGCGTCACGAAGAACAGCGGTTATCTGGTCTATACCCTCGGAGCCGATTTGATATATCATTTCAACCAAGTCGTTCCGAATACCTAGATACCTTCTTGTACCGATATACTCAATTAATGCGGGGACAGCCTCTGCTCCTTTATCCACGAAAATTTGTTTCGTGGCTTCTTGTGTACGATGTCGCTCAGCAAGCAGCTGAATCATTTTTCTCATTTCAACACTGCTTAATGCGGCAATTCTTTCACTTCTCGCCTGCTTGTACTCGGCTTCAACTTGCTGCATTCTGGCGTCTCCGGTAGCAATGGCGTGGGAGTAGGCAATGAGCAATAACGTTCGAGGCTCCACTTTTTCGATTTCGGTTTTGGCTTCCTTAGATTCTGCGAGTTTTAAGTGTTCAACGGCTTCAATTGATAGACCTGCCCCGAGCAGCTTCTCTCTACCAACTTCCAATTGTGTAATCGGTTGCTCCTGATCGCACCCAACGCCAACAACCAAAACAAGACATATCAGTAAGGTTGACAGTTTTTTCATATCTAACTCTTTTTCTCCTCTTTCAAATTTAAGGGATTCTATTTAAGTATAACACTTTTGTCGCACATGTGCTGTTTTCATGGAATTTAAGTTTACAAAATATTCATCCTTCTGTCAAGGGAATTATCAGTAAAAATTTGAGCACCAGTATCTGATACTCACAACGAGACAGAATGACAGAGCGGTTTCTTGTTTTCGTTTGCCTTTTTTCTATAGGGTGTGCTACAATAGACGTCTATGTTAATCTTGAAATTTTAGCAGGGAGCTGATGAATGCGCGTTGAGAATAATGATCGCTGTTTTGCGTGTGGAAAGAAAAATCCCTTTGGGCTGCAAGTTAGCCCGGATATGGAACCCGATGGGACCCAAGTTAAGATTGAGTGCACCCCCGCTAGTCATTTCCAAGGTTGGGCAAATGTAATCCACGGCGGTATATTGAGTACACTCCTTGATGAAGCAATTACCCATGTAGGTATTGCTAGTTTTGAGGGGCCTGCGGTGACAGCACAACTAGAGGTCCGGTTTAAGAATCCGGCAGTAGCCGGTGATAAATTAATCGTTACGGCAAATCGGGTCAAAATGAACGCGCGCCTCATTGAGGCTGAAGCGCATATTGATTCGGAGAATGGAACCCGGATTGCGGAAGGACGTGGGAAGGTCATAAGGGTTAGTGGTGTATTTTAACAGTTGTTCGAGATCCTGTATGTAGATTAAGTAACAATTCTGACTCGCAAAGATCGAACGATCGCCTTTCATTCATTAAGAACAGATTTCATTCAAACAGATGGGCATGTATACCCTCCCAACCAAATCAGACTGACAATGACTCGCCGATATATTGCTCAATTTGACTCAGCTGAATTGCCAAGAATTGACACTGATTTTCTAGTAATCGGCAGTGGAAACGCGGGCTTACGGGCAGCTATTGAAGCCAATCAACACGGTGATGTTTTACTGATTACCAAGACTGCCATGAACGATAAAAGTACCTGCTATTCACAGAATCGTATGGTCATGGCGGGCGATGATGGTCTTGTTTCTCATGTTGAAGACACCTTTGAAGCAGGAAGAGGACTTTGTAATGAAGCAGCTGTTGAGACAATGATTGCAGAAAGTGTTCAACAGGTTTCAGAGCTGACTCGATGTGCCCCCCCTCTTGATAAACAGGATTCAATATTACCGAACCTTCTCAAAAAGCAGGAAAGAGTGCGAGTCGTTGAGCATGCGTTCATAGTTGACTTGATGACTCACGAAGGGAAGTGTTATGGAGGGATTGCCTTTATCAATAACACACTCCACTGTATTTTTGCTAAAGCAACTATTCTCGCTTCAGGTGGCCTCGGGCATATCTATCAGTGCACGTCTAATCCTGCCGTTGCTACGGGCGATGGCTTTGCGGCAGCGTGGAGAGCTGGATGCCAAATGATGGACATGGAATTCATCCAATTTCATCCAACGACGTTGTTCTTGATGGATCTATCATATTGCCTAGTAAGTGGCCGTGTGCGCGAAGAGGGTGGTATCTTAATCAATGCGCGTGGAGAACGATTTATGGCAAAATATCACAAACTGGAGGAACTTGCACCCTGTGATGTTATCAGTCATGCCATTGTAAATGAAATGGAATTAACCGGAGCACCATGTGTTTACTTAGACTTGACCGACCTCCAACCCAATCTTATACAGAATCGTTTTTCAAGAATCTATCAGCTGTGCTATCAGTTTGGAATTGATATTACGAGCGACGTTATTCCAGTCAGAGCCGGCGCACATTTTATGATAGGTGGTGTCAGCACAAATCTAAACGCGGAAACGAGTCTCCGGGGACTGTTCGCTTGTGGGGAAGTAGCTTGTACTAGCGTTCACGGCGCAGATTGCATAGCAGGTAACACTTTCTTTGAATGTGTTGTGTTTGGGGCTCGTGCCGGACGGGCTGCCATTAGGTACGTAAAGACAGTCGAATCAAACAGTCATAAGCACATCCGTATTTGCTCTGATGATGGTCCACCCCACAAAACACCTCACGGTGTTGGAATTGAAGCAGCAAAAGAATTCATCCAACAAATGATGTGGCAGCGTGCGGGGGTTGTTAGACATGCCGAAGATTTAGAGGCAACGCACAGCCAATTAAGAGAACTAACCCCGAATGGCAACTGGTATAGTGTCGAAACGTTTGAATTTCAAAATATGTGTGATGTTGCAGCGTTGATTGTGGAAGCAGCACTTTTACGTGCTGAAAGTCGTGGGATGCATTACCGGGCAGACTTTCCTAAACAGAACGATGCTAAATGGAAAAAACATATTATTCTTCAGCGAGGCCGAAAGCCGAAACTTATGCTGTGAGACACATAAGCCTTCTTACTTCCAAAACTAGCGAAAGCTGTTACGCTCCCCAATGATTTGGTCTAAAGGAGAAGCGTAGTGATGCAGAAACCTAGGCTAATTTACTATAACGATGCTCATCATTTTAATGCAAAGCGGATAGAACCACCGGCTTCCATCCATAAACTTCAATGGCCCGTTGACGAGGTAGTTGGCACCGGTGTTGATCTGTTGGTCTTGGGCCTCGGCTATGCTGACGTTTATTTTCACAATAGCAAGGTTGGCCGCGTTGTGGGACAGATGAAGGAAGTTTGGGAAAACTACATCGACTGGCGAATTATGCGGATGGTCGAAGAAGCGCAAAAGATGGGAACGGACCAAGTACGGGAGGCTATCAAGCGGGGACGCGAAATGGGCCTGACTGTGTTTCCTTCGCTGAAGCTGCAATCAAGTTCACCGCCGGGCAGTGAGCGGTGTGGGTTACTTAAATGGAATCACGGTGCCGAGGTCTGTATAGGGGAAGCGGGGAGAGCAGAATGGTGTTATAACTTCGCCCATGAGTTGGTGCGACAAGAGAAACTTGCTATGCTTAAGGAGATATTGGAGGACTACCACGCCGATGGGATAGAGTTGGATTTTATGTTTGATTCATACTACTTCAAACAGGATGAGGTAGAGAAAAATACCCCGGTGATGAATCGCTTTGTCGCTGAAGTTCGGGAGATGGCGAATAACATTGGCAGGCGACAGGGAAGAAAAATCCCCATTATGGCGCGTGTAGATCTGATCAGGGAGAAAAATCTGGAGATGGGATTGGATGTGGAAACATGGCTCAACGAGGGCAGCATTAATTACGTTGTAGGTCAAGACCCGTATGCGCTGACAGACACAGAGCCAAAACCTCGCTGGCTGCCCGATGCTGCCAACGCAGTTGACGCTGGAGCTTACTACCGTCCACCTCGACGGGTTTATGACGAGCGAACGGGTCTTCCGAGCATTGAGATGTACAACGCATTAGGACAAACGCTCCGCTGGGATGGTTGGTCGGGCATGTATCATGGCTACCTACCTTGGCCCTTCAGTGAGAGGGAGTATCAGATTCTACGAGAGGTAGCTTATCCTGAAGTCCACGCGCGACGTGACAAACGTTATCTGCTTCAACCGCGAGAAGGAGAGTTAGGAAAACCAACAACCACGCCGACGCGTCGCCTTCCGCTGGAGCTCAAGGAAGGAGAAACTGCAGCGCTTAATATCTGGATAGCCGATGATATCGAAAGCGCCAAGAAGGATGGAGAGATGCGTAAACCCGTCCTGACGCTTCGTTTCTCCTTTTTCTGTATTGAAGATGATATTCAGTTTCGTTTTAACGGCAGAGTTCTTCCTTGGGAGGACGCAGAAATCACTGACGAGCGTGCGTTGACTATCCAAGTAAATCTAGCAGGATCCATGCATATCCAAGCACCGTTTGGTATGTCCGCTCATTGGTTCCGGTACAAATTAGAGTTATCTGACCTCAAGCGTGGAGAAAATATCCTCGAAATCGAAACAAAGTGTTTAACCGAAACGGCAGGCTTTACGCGTAGCCTCAATGGTGTCGAAGCGGAAACACGCTACAAGGATTTCTTGCGTCCTGAAGGGTTGACGGTGGAGCGGATAGCCCCCCTAGGAGGGTAGCAATCACTGGTTTTTGACGTCCGGTGCTAACCAAAAACATGGATAAAGTATAGGGCTATCCGTCTATGGTAGGTTTTAGAATTACTTGGACACTGCCAATCGGCGGGGTGAGCAAACCTCGACTACTGGGGTTAGAAAAATCTGGGCTATGACCCGGTAGGTGCGGTTTCTCCCCGCACCGCATCGGCGCAGTTGAAAGCAGTGCCAACCAAACATGAGGACCGAAAGTGTCTATTTATTGCTCTAATTCACTATAAATCGACAGTCGAAGTGAGGGTGCACAATCCCAAACGAGAGAAAAAGCTTGCATTTCAGCAGGGCATTATGATATGTTAAAGGGCTCGTATCATGAAGAAAGGAGGTGGTTCAATTGGCTCGAGTTTGCCACGTTTGTGGGAAAAAACCGATGGCGGGTAACAAAGTTGCACGCACCCGTGGGCAGATTAGTAAGCGTTCCAAACATAGACAGCTACCAAACTTACAACGTGTCCGCATTCAAACGGAAGATGGGAGTCAGCGTGTCCGCGTTTGTGTACGATGTCTGCGAACCGGGAAAATTATTAAAGCGATTTCGGGTGGAGAGCAGGTCGTCTACGGCAATTGAAGTATAAAACGGGAACGGGCCCAGATTGTGCATGTTTTCAGACAGTTAGCCGTTTTTCAGGGGAAAAAGATGTCATCCGCATAACGCTTCTCACCCCTCTTAAGTAGCGGATTGACTCTATGATGGCCTCCAGCTGCTCGACCCCATTTACCTCTAAGGTTAATTGGTCGTAGCCGGTTTCTCTATTTTGGTTTTCCCTGTTTTGATTGCGGGAATTGAATGTGTCAATATTTACCTTGAATTGGGCAATTAATGTGGTAATTTCTGCTAACATTCCGGGACGGTTGTCACATTCAATCATAATCGGTGCCGGATAGGTCAGGTTTTCAATAGGTGTCCATTCAATATCAACTATTCGCTCTGGTTCATTAATAATGCGCGGGCAATCTGCTCTGTGAACGGAAATGCCGCGTCCCCGCGTGAGGTATCCGATGATTTCATCGCCTGGGATGGGCTGACAACACTTCATAATTCGTGCGACATCTAAATCAATTCCTTCCAGCTCAATTGTTGGTGCGGATTGGAGTGGTCGAGCTGTCCTTTCCTTTTTCTCAGGGGTAGGAAGTTCCGGTTGCAATAAGTTGGCGACATGTGTTGCGGACTCCTTACCGTTGCCAATTTGTCTAAAAAGTTCGTCAATTAACGGCAGTTGAGTCTTCTTTCTGGATATGAGTTTTTGTGCAATATCAGATAGTTCTGATGATTTGAGATAGTCTTTCAGACTCAGTTGACGCTGTCGCATCTCAAATTCAAGGAGCCGTTTACCCAAATCAATCGCCTGTGCACGATTCTGTTCGTTGAGCCAAGCCTGAATTTTATTTCGCGCGCGCGCGGTTTTGACCCACCGCAGCCAATCACGGCTTGGCTGTGCATTCCCCCGTGTCTGAATGTTGACCCGATCCCCATTCTGTAATCGATACTTAAAAGGAACTATCGCGCCATTCACTTCCGCACCGCAACAGGTCTGTCCAATATCGGTGTGTATCTTATAGGCAAAATCGATTGGGGTTGACCCCGTTGGTAAGCTGTGGAGGTCGCCTTTAGGCGTGAAGACAAAGACCTCATCCGGAAACAGTTCTCCCTTCATAGAACGGATAAACTGAAAAGGATCCTTGAACTCTTGAATCTCGGCAAGCATCTCTCTGAACCATGCAAAAATTCGTTCGTTATCCGTTTCTGATGGCATGCCTTCTTTATAGCGCCAATGGGCGGCAATTCCATATTCAGCGATCTGGTGCATTTCATGGGTCCGGATCTGAATCTCTACAGGTTGAGCACGATCTAATATGGTTGTGTGTAGGGACCGGTAACCATTCGCCTTTGGAAGACCGATAAAATCCTTGAATTGCTCAGGGATATGATTCCACTTGTTGTGTAAAATTCCAATGACCGCATAACAATCACCCACGCTATTGACTAACACACGCAGACCGAATAGATCTCGAATTTGGTCAAATGGGACCCCTCGCTGATGGATTTTCTGATAGATGCTGTAGAGATGCTTAGGACGACCATAAACCCTCGCCTTGACTCCCATCAGATTCAGCTCTTTTTGCACAACATCAACCATCCACTTCGTATAAGCTTCCCGTTCTGCCAATTTCGCCGTCAGCAAATCCGCAATCTCCCTATACTCGGTAGCATGCAGATATTTGAATGCCAGATCTTCAAGCCTGCTCTTAATCCGGGCAATACCTAATCGGTGAGCAAGTGGCGCGTACACCTCGAAGGTCTGTTTGGCAATGCGCTCTTGTTTATGCGGTGGCAAAGATGATAAAGTTTGCATATTATGCAAGCGATCTGCCAACTTAATCAGAATCACGCGGGTGTCCTTAGCTGTTGCTAACAGCAACCGCAAGTAGTTCTCCGCGTACCTTTGCTGCACCCCACCTTTGAACTTATACTTACTGATATTGGTTACGCCTTCAACTAGTTCGGTAATTGTTCCTCCAAACTGATTGATAAGTTGATCGCGGGTAGCGGCTGTATCTTCGAGGACATCATGCAGCAGCCCGGCGCAGATAGTATCTGTATCTAGCTTCAATTCGACTAAGGTCTTTGCTGTCTCAAGGCAGTGAGTAAAATACGGGTCGCCTGAGATGCGCTGTTGCCCCTCATGACAGGCTTGGCTATATTCATAGCTTCTTCGCAGAAGGTCATAATCCGCATCAGGATTATAGGCTTGGATTTGGCGAATTAGATAATTGACACTCATACGACACTTTCTCCCAAATCTGTTTGATGGTCCGCCGCAATTGAAAGTCCGAAAACCACTGGCTTGTCTGCTTCATCTGCTCACCATTTAGATAGGTTTCGGATTCGTGGAGTTGACGCTTTTTCGATGGGGGTGGGAAAAGCTGGATTTCTTTTTTTGGAGAATCCCGGTATTGCCTCAAAAGCTGCAATTCTTCAAGGATTGAAAGACTATTTTTAATAGCAGGGGTTGGGATCGAATCGGTCTGTGCACCTGAAATTACTGTTTCAAGAGTGAGTCGTTGTCCATTGTCTCGACTGAGTATTTGTAATCTTTTGTAGAATTGTCGCAGA
>JAJEAL010000072.1 GCA_022822785.1 Candidatus Poribacteria bacterium | reverse complement strand
GACAACGGCTATGCCGAAAGGCTTATCCGGACCCTCAAGGAGGAAGAGGTCCATCTCAATGAATACGACGATATTATAGAAGCCAAACACCGAATTGGGCATTTTATTGAACAGGTCTATAACCACAAAAGACCCCATTCGACGTTAGGATATTTGACACCCGTTGAATTTGAACAAAAATACTTGGATTAAAGTCCATGATTTGTGGCCCAAATTAGCGCTGGCACTTCAAAACAGGTAGGGATTCGTGGCAAACAAGCAACTACCCATTACTGCTATATGATATAGATTTAGGCATCCGGTGCCGTGGTGAATAGACTCAAAATAGGGGTACTTTATCTACTTTTAGGAGCAGGGGGGCTCTGGCATCTGTTAAATGTTTTACAAGATGTCATGCAAGTTCTTGCTTCACCAATCATGATCGGTTTAGGTGTTTGGCTATTTTGGGAATGTTGGAGGATAGGTTCACAGGGTCAAAGACAGAAATTTGGCATCTGGAGCATAGTTGTTATTATAGGGAGTTTTGGAATTGAATGGCTTGGTGTTCGGACAGGCCAAATTTTCGGTGTGTACACCTATGGACAGACACTGCGCCTGACGATTGACGATGTGCCGATTTCGATTGGTTGTGCATGGTTTGTCATGCTTATCGCTTCAACGGCAACCGTTCAAACGATTGCACCGAAAACCTCAGCTAGAAGTCCTTTCATGTTGACGTGTTTCGCGGCATTGTTGATGGTATGTTTCGACCTGCTGATGGAACCCGCGGCAGTCAAGTTGAATTATTGGACATGGGTTGGTGAACACGTTCCTTTGAAGAATTATGTCACCTGGTTTGGATTAAGCGTTATCTTTATGACAAGCGGTTTACGGATCGGCTTGTTTCGCCAACCGTTGCCACCCATCGCATTTCACTTCTATCTGGCTCAACTCGGCTATTTCGGATTGGTGTGCTTAAAAGGTTAAAAATATGAAATCAACAAACAAGGGGCTATTCATCGCGTTCACGATTATCGGGTTGTGGGTAGTTAGTCTGTCAGTTCTACTCACGCTTGATCTGGCCAATGTCAATGGCGCCCTGATAACTGTGGGCATACTTTGCCAGACCTTTCTGTACACCGGTCTGTTCATCACGGCACACGACGCAATGCACGGTACAGTTTGCCCAGATTATCTACGGATCAACCATATCCTTGGCACGATTGCTGTCAGGTTATACGCGTTGTTCTCCTATCGCAAATTACAGGAAAAACACTGGGAACACCATCGAACACCCGCGAGCGATACAGACCCCGACTTTCACGACGGTCACCATAGTGGCTTCTTCGAGTGGTATATGCACTTTATGAAAACCTACCTCACCTGGAAACAGTTGCTCGGCATGGCAATCGTATTTCAAATCATGGAATATGTTGTGAGTATCTCCAGTCTAAACTTGATTCTGTTTTGGGTTTTACCTGCACTACTTAGTACGTTACAGCTATTTTATTTCGGGACATATCTCCCACATCGCATGCCAGCAGGCGGATATGACAATCCACATCGCGCACGGAGCAATGCGTATTCCACTATCTTTTCGTTTATTACCTGCTATCACTTCGGCTACCATTGGGAACATCACGAACATCCACATGTTCCTTGGTGGCACCTACCAACGATACACAAGATGGAATCTTTGGAGCGTACACGTCACTCCGATTACCCTATTGGATAATCAACGATGTTTAGCGCAAAGAAAAGGTAGGGCATGGGCTTAATAATTATTGCTGCGACAAGCTGTACAACGATGCTACTACTGTGGCTCTTTTTTAGACCACCGTTCGGACAGAATATTGTCCGTCTAAACACAACGCACCGGATTGTCGCACTCACCTTTGATGATGGACCTCACCCACCCTACACCGAGAAGTTGCTTGATGTGCTCGCCAAGCACAAGGTTAAAGCAACATTCTTCATGATTGGAAGCCGGATTGAAAAATATCCCGAAACGGTGCAGCGCGTTATCGCCGAAGGGCATCAGGTTGGAAACCATTCCTATAGCCACCCTGTGTTGGGATTCCAGCCCCCTGCTCAGGTCCGAAGAGAAATTGAACGCACGGATAATCTTCTTCGACAGTTGGGTGCTGCAGGTGAGATTGTATTTCGTGCGCCGTTATTAACGAGATTTCTGCCAGTCGCATGGGTGCTCGCAAGAGCCAATCGTAGACACGTCAGTTGCAGTGTGTGGAGTTGGGATTGGATAACCCAGAATCCGGACCGAATTGCACATACAGTATTGAAAAAAGTTGCGCCCGGATCAGTTATCGTACTGCATGATGGTAAAGCTGAGAACCCACATGCCAACCGTACAGGTACAATTACAGCAACAGATAAAATTATTACAACACTTAAACGCAAGAAATACCAATTTGCCACGATGGCAGACAACTAGGAAATGGTGCAACAGAAACCATATCTTTGATAGCAACTCGGTTTCCCTCAGTTTATTACCGTTGCTTTCAACATCAGTATGGAGCGCAAACCAAGCACCCATACACCTGATTTCCCAAAAAGATCATAGTGCTTACAAAGGAGAGACAATGAGTTAGCGCGTTATAGACCATCTTACGATCTACCGTGAGGAAGGCTGGTACGGTGCTCCTCCCAATGTGGTACGCACACCCGGTGGCGATTTGTTAGTTCTATTTCATCGTTCACCTTACGTGGGATATTCTCACCACAGTCATCCATTATTCGATGTCCGTGCCTGCCGTTAGGAGGAGGAAGGACACACTTGGCAATTTAACTAGTTACAACCTAACAGCCACACCAATAGGAGCGAATATGACCGAAGCAGTTGACATTAAACTTGCCTGTATGAGCCTTATGTGGGGTGGGAATCTACCCAACGAAACGATGCCCACTTGGATTGATGATGTCTCGGCGGCCGGCTATGCGGGCGTTGCTACATTTGAGAGGGTGCTAGTTCGACTTATTGAGGAGACCGACTTTGTCGAGCGGATAACGGATCGTGGGCTTCCATTGGTAAGCGTTGATCTCATCATCGATCGTGACTTTGATAGGGTTCACCGTGTCTGTGAAATTATGCAGCAGCTCGGCGCACAACATTTGGTGACGATAGGCGGCTTGGCGCAGAAGGGCGCAGACATGAACGAAATCGCTGACCTACTGAATCAGATCGGCGAGATTGCGCTGACCTACGATGTCCATGCCTGCTTTCACAACCACACCCACCACACCGGCGAAACCTTGGAGGAAACTGAGGAACTGTTACACAGAACGGCCCCCACTAAATTCTTCGGTTTCGTGGATGTTGGTCATGCAACAAAGGATTTCATTGGGTATCCGGTCGATCAGCGCGCAGCCATCTTTCTCGAACGCAACTGGGATCGGATCGATTTTCTCGAATTCAAGGACTGGCATGAAGATTTTGACTTGAGAACAGAGGTCGGCGCCGGTCGATGTGACTATGAGAGCGTGTTTCGGCTGCTGAAGGAAAAGCGTTATTCAGGGTGGATAACAGTGGAGCAGAACGGACCAACGGAAGAGAAAACCCCAGTGGATTGTGCTAGAGCGAGTCGAGAGTTTATCCGGCAAGGTTTAGGCATCTAGTGTTTTGTTAAGCAGTTCATAAACTGTGATATTTTCCCATTTCCGATTTCTTCTATGAGTTGCCACCCGCGCCTTGAATCGGTTCAAAATTGTTAAGCGCGCCTCCTGAATCATCGCTTCTAGGCAAGTGATGGCTTTTGTTCCAGAGGCGTCTGCGTACCCGATAAGCAGGCGTGCCCTTGGGTTGAGGTAACTGGGGAGATTATCGAAAAAACGGCGAATTGTGTTTTGTCTTTCATCGTGGATGGCGATTTCCGCTCGACTTCGTGCCCGTGCAACCACCCACGGCGCGTTGAATATAATCAGATCGAAACGAAGTGCTGACACTGGCTGAAAAAGGTCACCTGCTGACATGACGCGAACTTGCGATAGATTACTAACGACATCGGTAGAACATGAGAGGTTGAGCCGGGTTGTCGCAACCGCTTCAGGCAGCAGATCCGATGCGTAAATTTTTACACCCAAATCCCCTACTTCCTTCGCAGCGAGCAGCGTAAGACACCCGCACCCACACCCCATATCGAGCACTGTTGCACCGCACGGCAGATGTGGTTTAACACTTTGCAATCCCCGCTGAAACAGTTCAATCGTTTCTTGAGAATGGGGTGGAAGCACGTTGTCGGAGGCAACTAGCGACCCTCCGAGTGCATGGATCGGATAGGTCTCTGCGAGTGCGCTCTGAATTTTCTGAATAGTGACAATGGGAACTAGAAATGGTCGCCCTTCATTTACGCCCTGACCTTCGCCGACCCACTCAAGGAGATACGGTAGATGTGGCGGCGGGGTAGCTTGCAAGGTGCCAGCTGGATCCGCCCAGCACATCAAACGTGACAGTGCCCGCTCCCTTTCTTGTGTGAGATTTACATCCGCTAGTCCTGCGTCGGATTTACGTCTGCCACCTCCCGTTCGGCGTTGCCAGCTATCTTTGTCCTGACCCGATCTTTTCCTGTTTCGCCTACCCCCGTGGGGGGAAACAACCAACTCATTTTTTTTCCGTTCGATATACTCCATTACGTCCGTCACTTGCTTCCAGTCGCCCGACAGGATTGCCACGCCACCGCGACGTAGGTGGGTGAAAATTCGATTGAATTGTCTCAGTTCGCTGTCTGTGAATAACTTCCACGAAGCGTCCTCTGTGGCAAGTTCTCGATATTGGATCGGCACGTAAACATCACCGACCCCGGCTATCCGGCGAAATGGAAACATAATAGTTGAAGGTAGTTGAAGTCTGTCTGTTTGCTTCAGATTAGATGAGCCAAATATATCGAGCTACGAAAAGCACTGCGAACAGGTAAATCAGCCAGTGCACCTGTCTTCCTTGACCGGCGACTAGTTTTAATAAGGCATAGGAGATAAACCCAAACGCAATCCCTTCCGTGATGCTGATGGTAAGAGGCATCAGCAACAGGGTGAGAAATGCAGGTATGGACTCTGTCATGTCGTCCCAATCGATAGCAACCACATTCTTGAGCATCAGGCTGCCAACGATGATGAGTGCTGGAGCAACTATCGGATATAGAAACGTATTTTCACCGATAGGGTACCCGGCCCCCACCATCTGAATCAGGGGACTGAAGAATAAGGCGAGTAGCATTAGAATTGCTGTCACGATGTTGGTTAAACCGGTGCGTCCTCCGGCAGAAATCCCGGACGCGCTCTCGATGTAGCTAGTCACCGTTGATGTGCCGAGTAGAGCGCCCGCGCTTGTGGCAACTGCATCGGAAAGCAGCGCCTGCCGTGCTTTCGGTAGCTTACCATCTACCATAAAGCCACCCTGTTCACCAACACCGACCAATGTTCCAACAGTATCGAACAGATCAAGGAATATGAAGATGAAGATTACCGCAATCATCTCCGGTCGCACGAAGATATTCGGGATTTCGAGTTTGAGGAAGGTGGGGGCAATGGATGGCGGTGCGTCAATAATACCTTGAAATTTGACCATGCCGGTGATGAGACCAACAATGGTGGAGGCAAGGATGCCGATTAGGATGGCGCCACGTACTTTTAGGGCGAACAGGACAGCAATCACTATCACTCCAAACAGCGAGAGCAGTGCCGGTGGCGATTTTAGATTGCCAAGGGTGACATAGGTCGCTGGATGGTCAACGATAAGTCCCGCCCATTCCAGACCCACCAGCGCGATGAGCAATCCAATCCCTGCCGGAATCGCATTCCTTAATGAAACGGGTAGGATAGTCATCACCTTTTCACGCAGACCGACAAAGAAGAGCAGGATAAACAATACCCCTGCAATGAAAACGGCACCGAGTGCACTTTGCCACGATATCCCGAGTGTAAGACAAACTGTGAAGGCGAAGTAGAAATTATGCCCCATTCCCGGCGCAAGGGCAATTGGATAGTTCGCAAGCAACGCCATCAGCACCATTGCAAAGGCACTTGTGATACAGGTCGCTGCCATCACTGCACCAGCATCCATTCCCGCTGCCGACAGCACCGCTGGTTGAACGAAAATAATATACGAAAGCGTCATGAACGTCGTGCAGCCTGCGACAATTTCACGCTTGACAGTTGTCCCTGACTCCTGTAAGCGGAACAGTTTTTCGAGCATCTGTTACCTCCTTGACGATTATTCGAGCATCACCTTCCTAAATGTTAGCGATACTCTACGCTGCCTTTCATACGTTTGACCAGCCCACGTATCGGATTTTCTGGGAGCGATACCGTGTAACCACTCATATCGAGCTTCATCTCTCAATACAATAATACTCCTTGGCGCAAGCCAGACAAATATTTTTTGTCGAGTTTGTTTGTGAAATCGACTATCCAACCTAAACTCAAATTCAAAGAAACAATCATATTTGCAAAACAAGAGTCACAATCTCATCTATACTGGGTGAGTATTGCCCTTCTGTTGAGACATGAACTGTGGGCACGTTAAAATCCGGCACCATATAGTTGCCAGGAGGCGACATTATACCAGTTTTCCTGTAGATGCTAACGCGCTTATCGCCGTGGAAAAACTCCCGTCTTGGATCATCCAGGCCGCGCTGGAGATGACGCTTTGCTGCCACCATCCCGTCAACGGAGCATACAACAATGAAAGGATTCCCCAATTCAAGGATTTGGGGAATCCTTGGTTCCCAGACCTTGTGCTGAAAGGCCGCCTCTATGACAACAGAGATCTTACCGGCGAGGTACTGATTCACTATCGAGAAGAAGAAATTGGTGACCACACCATTGGTGTCCGGTGGAAGCTGATCGTGTTTGACACCATAGGTGTTGACGTAGCCCTCCTTAATCTCGTCTCGACTGATAACCGGCATCCACAGTCGTTCAGCGAGTTTCTTGGATAGACTCGTTTTCCCGGACCCCGGGCGGCCTGTGATGATAATGCACTTGGGTTTACCGTTCATATTTCTGGATACCCAACCAAGTTTGAGTGTTAATGGGTGATATATCTCCGCCTATTCTGGAGATATACTGAGATAAGTTATGATATTTCTATTTTTCATCTCATATATCGGTTGGCCGTCCACGAACTCACGCAGCGAGTTTGGCAAAGCGCGAATCCCCGTGGCCGGGGAGTTACGCAAAGAATGATAGTTTTTTACATATTATCCGTTGAAAAGTATATCAATGTTGCCTATTTTGCTTCAATTGCTCCAATAAATTCTCCAACCCTCGACTCAAAACGACAGGATATTCTTCCGCATCTGTCAATCTTTTACACGGTGCAGGTAGCCTCGCCAACTCAGTCTTGGTTTTTTCCTGCATCGCAGCCAAGTCAGGGAACGAATAAACTAACTCACCCTTGTCAACTACCGGGACAAGCAGCGGCTCACTATTTTCTATATCTTCATCCCAGAGGCTGACCACATCCTTAACATAGTGTCCGTGGGCATCGTATTGACGATAGAGCTGTTTTTTGCTAGGCAAGGTCGATTTGCCGGCATCCTCACTTACCTTCATGGTGACAGTCACCTTGTCACCCTCGATCCGCTCTACATGCTTATAAACGCCGGGCAACGCTGATGCCCCCCCTTCACCGGTCAGCGGGTTGAAATTCGCTCCCGTCACCAAACGGGTGCCGACACCAAATCCATCAATTGGGGCACCCGCGGCTAGCAGTTGATTAATCTGAAATTCATCAAGGTCATTACTAGCAAAGATTTGCACGTCAGTCAACCCTACCTCATCGAAGATTTCTCGCACTGCCTTGCTCAATGCGAGTAGATCGCCACTGTCAAGCCGAACACCTCTCAGCTGTTCGCCTCTCGCCTTCATCTCTTTGCCCACGATGCAAGCGTTTTTTGCCCCCTCAATAGTATCGTAAGTATCAATCAACAGGAGGGTGTTATGGGGGAATGAATTGGCATAGTCTCGAAACGCCGCAAGTTCAGACGGACGATCCATGATGAACTTGTGCGCAACTGTTCCAACGTAAGGGATGTTGAAGTACTGTCCAGCAACAACAAGGGAGGTGCCGGCAGCCCCTCCGATGAATGATGCCCGCGCAGCTA
This sequence comes from Candidatus Poribacteria bacterium, assembly GCA_022822785.1. Lineage (GTDB taxonomy): Bacteria > Poribacteria > WGA-4E > WGA-4E > PCPOR2b > PCPOR2b. Next base: position 30,339 of record JAJEAL010000072.1, on the reverse strand, counting down.
AAATACCGGCATCGCGTCCATGTGCCCGCCGCGCTCCGAAATCAAAGCAGGTTCGCCCGCCCGCTGCATGAACGATTCGCGCTGTTTTCGTGGCGATTAATGTTTGGAAATTCATCACGTTGAGTAGGTAGGTCTCGAAGATCTGAATATCAATGGATCTGCCTGTCACATTGATTAATGGTTCGTTTGCAAAGACGGGGGTCCCTTCGGGTACCGCATACACGTCACCATCGAATTTGAAGTGACGTAGATAATCAAGGAAATCATCACTCATATCCGGCGTCGTCTTACTCTCCTTCAACCATTTAAGATCTGCATCGGTAAAACGTAGGTTCAAGATATAGTGGATAACCTGTTCCAATCCTGCTGCAATCAGATACTCGCCCTGCGGGATAAAACGGACAAAGTAGTTCTCAGTGCCAATTGCGTTGTTCCCACTGTCAAAATCTGCCTTACCCATCGTGAGCTCGTAGTAGTCAACAAACAACGCCATATTTGATTCTGTGAGGAGACTTGATTGGAGTGTTTTAGCCATCGTTCAGGTCTGATGAGTTATCATTTAAACTGCTGCAGCTTACGCTGCAACCATTGTGTCATCGGTGCCGTTGCTGCATCACATACCTCAATCATGCGGCCGGGCAGAGGTTGTCGTAGCAACCCCTCTACCTCCGTCCGGCAAGTTTTGACTATTTCCGGATGATTGCCGGCTACATTGTGGAGTTCTGCGAGGTCATCAGTCAAGTCGAATAACTCATCGCCATCTGGGTCATCGTAACCGACAGCAGTGCAAAAATTCCACCGTTCATCCCTCACGCTGACACGACCACGTGCGTTGCCGGTTGCAAAACCTGCCCAACCGATGATAATCCGATCGCGAATAGATGCCTGCTCGCCGGTCACCAGTTGCCAGAAATCCTTCCCATCCGTCCAATCGCACGGAATCCCAAGCTGATGGAGCAAGGTTGGCATCAGGTCATGGTTTTGAACAAACGCATCAACCTCCTTACCTTGCTGTCGCTCTGGATGACGAATCAACAGATTCAACTGAGTGTTAAATGGATGCAGCTGTTCGGGACTTTTTCCAAAACGTCCTTGATCGCGAAGTTGGGTCCCGTGGTCCGAAAGAATTACCACGATTGTGTCATCACGTAAATTTAGCTCCTCTATTTTAGAGAGCAGCCGCCCAATACACTTATCAACAAAGGTAACTTCACCGAGATAGAGTGCTTCAACTCGACGGAGCTCGTCCTCTGTTGGATTACCCGTTTCATACGCTGCGCCGGGGGTAATAAAGTCCTTACCCGAATAGCCGGGGAGATATTCGTCCGCATAGCTGGGTGGTGGATCCCACGGTTCATGGGGATCGAAGCTGTCTATCCATAGGAAAAAAGGTCCCACCGTATGGTTGTCGTCAAGCCACTCAGAAGCAGCTCGGAACACACGCGCACAACTGTAGTCATCTTCAGAACGTCTACCCCGCTGATTGAGTAGGTAATTGACGAGCCCCGCGTGCCGGTGCCAGTTAATCGGTTCCCTGACATGCCGCCTCAGTTGTTCTTCAACTAGCCGTGGATCGCCGCTGCGCCAGTTATCCGATTCCTGGCCCCTAACAAAATCCAAATGGGCAAACCCACGTGAGAAGTTCATTGTGGGTTTGAACATGTGATATGTATCAGCGATTAGGGCTGTCAGATAGCCTCGCTCCAGCAGGACTTCAGCGATTGTATCTTGTTCCGGAGGAATTTTATGCCAACCGGATGCATGATGCCAGTGTCCCCGCCGGTCAAAGTTGTATCGCCACGGGAAGCTCCTCATACCAGTAAACAGTCCACGACGTATCTGAAGCGTAGGTTGACCTTCCCCAAATGCCCGTGTAAACTGGATACTTTCTGCTGCAAACATGTCTAGGTTGGGTGTTTGCGTGTGACTATATTTTTTGCCCGGTCCGATAATGTCAGATCGAAATGTGTCTAAGCAGATACAAATAACGTTCATGATATGGTAGTTAAGCCTCCTTCCATGCACGACGGACGAAAGGAACAGCTTTTTCAAATCCGGCGTCTCCTGTACGGCTCGCCTCCTCAATACTCACCCAACCGTCAAAACCGTTGTGCTTCAAGATGGAGAAAATTGGCTTGATAGGGGACGCCCCTGTGCCAACAAGGACTGTCTCAAATTCGCCCGGGGTGCGTATGTCAAACACATGAACGACCTCTACCCTATCTATTACGGCTTCCAATAAGGCTACCGGATCTTCGCGGAGAACTAGAGGATTTGCGGTGTCAAAACAGACCTTGAGAGAAGTATCTTCAAGGCTGTTTAAGATTTCTAAGAAAATCTCGCACGGCTGCGAGAAGTCCCAATATTGCCAGGGCGCACCCTTGGTATGATTTTCGTAGACTAAGGTCACTCCCAACCTATCTGCCTCATCAAGGACTTGGCGAAGCCCATCAACTGCCCAACCAATTCCCTGTGCCCGGTCGGTGCCGGGGTGATTCTGTCCAGCAGTTACCCGCGCATATTTGGCACCAAGTGCCGCTGTCAGTTGCACATCTGCTTTCATCTGTGCTATCTCCTGTGCACGCTGATCGACGTCGGGATGGGTAAAATCAGGATAACACGCCAATGCACAAAACTCAATGCCAATCTTTTGTCCTTCCTCGGTAATGCTGTTAAGGGTATCTTTGTCTCTGGTTGGAAAGAATTTTACGCTGAAGTCAACCCCCTCCAGTCCTAGACCAGCAGCGAAATGGATCCAATCAATAACTGATTTTTTGCCGCTAAAAATATCTTCGTAGAATGAAACAGGTATACAACTGAGTTTCATAGTCAAACTTTCGTTTTTGTGGGAGGTGAGAGAAGGATAGATGAACTAGGGGAAAAACTGATATAAGGGTGTATTGGTCAGAATGCTCAAAATTCCCCAGATATTGCTCAACAGATAATCCCCCAGTGCCAGGCCCAAAAAGCAGGGAATGGCGCGACGATACCCGTTGAGACCTCCGTAGCGGAGCACGATTGCCTTGCACGCCCAAGCAACAAATAAGCAACTCCATAAATTGTACATCCCCCAGCTATCCGCCATCGCATAACCGAGGGGATGAAGCGACCACCAGAGGAAGCGTCCCCTTAGAAACATTAATACCACCGCTACCCCAAGTCCACCGCCCATGAAGGCAAGCGCAGGCTCATCCCGCTCTTGAGGGGAGTTCAGCCAGCTTTCGAGGCGGTGATAGACCCAACCCCGTTGCGTGGTCGGTCCCATGTAGTACCCCGACTCGGCACCGTGTCGATAATAGTTATCCAACAAGAGCCAGTATGTTGCGATTGCCCCAATGAATGTTGCGATTACAATAGCGACGGCGATGTGGCGAGGATTAATATTCCGCCGTTCGGAAATCTTGAACGCTTCCAGCTGCTGCGGCATTAGGTTGGTTCGGTTTGCAAAAGTGAAGTGCATGTACAACGTAAATACAGTGAGAGCACCGGCACCTAACCGGCGCGTCCCAAACGCGTCGATAATCATATGGTGCGGATCGACGCCGTTTTGAAAATCGTGGCACAAAAATCCCATTTCTGCACGCAGCCGCGCAATCATTGTCCCCAATAAAAAATAAATCCCAAAGAAAAGTGGAATGACCCATAGCGGCATCCCTGCCTTGTAGGAAAAAACTGTTAAGAAGATCGTCCCAAATACCACGCACGCAAATGCCAAACGATACGGTAGCGGTTCATGAGAGTCATCTAGGTGCGCCGCAGATGTCGCACCAGTAAACAGATGGCGTCCCAACCTAGTAAAATATGCTCTTCCTGTCCACAATGCAACAATGAACAACCCAATATACACACCAAAACTCTGTTCAGCGATATATGGAAAGCGTGGCAGCCCCTGCCAACCCATAATGTTTCCAACCATCAACTCGACTTTGTACACCCAGTAGAATACCCAGCATGAAAGCAGGAGATCAAGGGGCATGAGGAAGCTGATACCGATGACAAAAGGATAGAATGAGATTCTTGTGCTTCCCATGGCGTTCCAAGGACGCTCGGTGAAATACTGATGGATGTTCTGACGCTTGACAGGTATGTACGGGAAAGCGGGATAGATTGAATTGAGCAAATTTTCGATACTGATTAAAGCAGCGATGCCGAAACCAAGCCACATCAATCTGTTTTTGAAGAAGCTAGTTTGGGGATTGGTCATCTCCAGCGGGAGTTGGATCAACGGATACGTCAACCGTTCGTGTTCCGTCCACTGTCTCCGCAATAAGGTAGTGAGCCCTAACATCACAATCATCAGAGCAAATAGGAATGAAATCCAAGCAACGCCGGGGATGAGCCATGCCTTAAAATAACCCTCTTCGTAAAGCGTTGAGCCTCCTTTATAGAATGGTGTTAGGGCTTTTTCGTCCCGGACGGTAAGCCATTCGGGAAGGTGCTTGAAAAGCAGTTCTCGCCAACCATTTTCGGGGGTGGCGAACCGAAACGGGTGCCCCAAAATTGGGACCAAGATTTCCATCATGTCATACGAACAGAGACAGGATACGAAACCTAGCATGACATAGATGGTCAGGAGCTCTTGCTGCGAGAGCCCAAGCGTTGGAGAAATTTTAACTAGTATATACCGGATCAGCAGGAGCCAAAAAATGACAAAAATAACATTTGAAAACGGATGGATAATGGTTGGGAACGTATAGCGAACAACTTCCAGCTCGATCAGCCAATACGCAGTGATTGGCATAAGCAACAGCGCGATTAGACAAGACCTAAGCGTTAAGCCACTCTGGAAGGTATTCGACGTATCGTTTATTGGGCTATCGCTTTGCATTGTCAAAAAATGGGGTTAAATAAATCACCGCTTTTGCCTTGAAGATACGCTATACCACTCTGATTTTAGTGATGCAACAATTCCATTGTGGAAACTTTAAGCGCGGTTTACGACTATATTCCCTACCCACACCCGATTTCGGCGATTGCCTCGACCTCAACAAGCAGATCACTGTTGACTAACGTAGGTGTAGCGACCGTGGCACTAGCCGGTATATTATTGGGGAACGCCTCGGTACGGGCAGTCGCGTATTCCGCGTACCGGCTCATATCGGTAAGGAAGGCTGTAATTTTCACTACGTCTTCCATAGTTGCACCGGCTTCAGCGAGGACCGCTTGAATATTGATAAAAACTTGACGCGACTGCGCCTCCATGTCGTCCCCACCCACTAAATTGCCTTGTGGATCGAAGGCGACCTGTCCTGATACGTACACGGTGTCTCCCACCCGTACCCCTTGTGCAATTCGGAATTGGCTCGCCCAGGGCCAAGGTGGATTCAGTTCAACTCGCTCTGGCATCTTATATCTCCTACTATCTTGGTTGGTAGTTATAGGGTGTTCAAGATTAGATATAGACGAAATGGTTCAGTATGACCTGGTATTTTCTGTTAATTTGAGTCTATATCGCTGTTGCGAGGGATGTTATCACAGATCTCAGTGGGAGGCTACGCAAAACTTCTACTAACTAACTCAGTGAAATCTGCTCTGTTAGGCGGGATACGAGTTGAAGACGGCGTGGTTCTCGTTATCGGTTAAGGCACGGCTCTGATTTTACCGAGGTTGATCAACTGTGAGTAAAACGGCGTTGAGGACATCGCGTTCACTCCGTCCCGACGGACGATTCACGACCTCTCCATCGACAACGAAGGTGCTTGATGAACCGCCATCCAGATTGATAGCTTCTGTCGCGCCGAGTTCAACCAGCAGGCTTGCGAGCCGATAAAGCGATAAACCCGTGCTATAACCCATCTGTCGACCGTCCGCCACAACTAAAATCAGCTTTTCGTCGTTGTAACCCAGAGCGGTGCGCGGTTCATAGCTCAACGCCAAGTCGCGCTGCCGTTTACCGGGCGTATGTTTTTTCTGAGCGTGGTGGTGTTGCTCTATTGCTTCATTGACTCGCCCATTCTTTACAAGCCGTACTCGACCGCCAATTGCTTGAATTGCACTGTTCCAAATAGTCGGTTTGAGTTGGATTTCAATCTTTCCACGTTTTCCACTACCTAGCTCTGTTTCCAATTGCTTGTCGATTCGCGATCGAAAGGAAATGACCGCACCATTTTCAGGAATCGGGCTGTTGCCGCCTCTCCCAAACCGATTCACGGTAAACTCGCTCTCATAGCTGCCCATGATTGGCAGCCTGAGTTCGGTCAAGATTATCTCATAAGCCCGCTTACGGTTCGTGTGTGTCGAATCGCCCATGCGGGGAGTATAGAGGATAGATTTGCAGCCATCGAGAAATCTCTGGTTGATGCACTCAAGCGGTAAGCGATATGTTCCAACCGCCACCGCAGCTTCCATTTCAACAGGACCAATCAAGAAATCACCGTCCGATGTCACGCCGAAACACGCCGCTTTATCAGATGCGGGTTGTGTTATCAACTCCCCGGCTTGGATATGCAAGTTTTCCAACGCGCCGCCGTATCCCTTCATATCACCGAGAACACCAAATCCACCGTTGATGGCGACCAAAACACGGCGGTCACTACGTTGTGAACGCCGATTGGCGACAGATCTGACGCTCTCCTTGCCTAAGATCTGATCTTTGGCGATTGCCGCTTCAAAATGGAGGTCAGTATAAGAACGATCTATTTCAGCCACATAAAGGACACACCCTTCCTCATGCCAATCGTACCGATAGATATGAACGCCCGGATGCAGATCTTCAAATAGATCTATGCGAGTTGCATTGGGATTCAGCGGCGAGGAACCAGTATCGCTTACTATAACGGCTGGACTAGTGATCAAAAGGAGGCACAAGAAAATTATAGAATGAAAAACAGCCGTTGATTTATTCATCTGATTTTCGCTTCCTATGGATCTCAGCGCCTGCATAGGTGAGTGTTGGTTCAATTGGTGGGGATAACTTCTTGACAGTAATTCGGACTTCCTCGATTTGGAATTGGGCGAGGATTGCGTCCGCAATTGTTTCGGCGAGTGCTTCAAAGAGTTGAAATGAACCCTGGGTTCCAATTTCAATTACCCGTTGAACGACTTGGGCGTAGTCGATTGTGTGGGCGAGATCATCGGTTTCACCAGCAACGGTGAGGTCAGTCATCAGCTCAAGGTCTATTTCATACTTCTGTCCAAGCTGACGCTCCGCTTCCGCGACGCCGTGATAGCCGTGGAATCGAATGCCTTTCAGAATGATTTTGTCCATTGGTTACATATCAATCCATTCCTCGTAGGCGGGGCAAGATGCCCCGCCTACGGAACGAGAGTTATTTTCTTTTTCAAACAGGTCCTAAATCCTACCAATCCTCATCATAGAAGGAGGTGCTTGGATAGCTGTAGGTGTTCCCCTCATAGTTTTTCAACTGAATCTCCTCGTCATCAAAGGACACGACCGGATCTGGGATGAGCGCGATTTTACCGCCGCCACCGGGGGCATCAACCACATAGTGCGGCACGCCGAGCCCAGAGATGTGTCCGCGTAAAGCGGAAACGATTTCCAGTCCCGTTTTGATCGATGTGCGGAAATGATCCGTCCCGTAGACAAGATCTGCCTGATAGATATAGTAGGGTCTGACGCGGATTTTGAGGAGTTTCTTCATTAAATCAACCATGACTTCGGGATCGTCGTTGACACCTTTAAGCAAAACAGCCTGATTGCCGACGGGGATACCGGCATCAACTAACATACCACACGCCTTCTCAGTTTCCGGCGTAACTTCGCGGGGGTGATTGAAGTGGGTGTTAATATAGAAAGGGTGATATTGCCTGAGAATCGCACACAACTCCGGCGTGATACGTTGTGGCAGGGTGACGGGGACACGCGAACCGATGCGGATAATTTCGAGATGCTCGATGTCGCGGAGGCTGCCGACGATATAATCGATCTTCCGATCCGTCAGCATCATTGAATCCCCGCCGGAGATGATTACGTCACGGATTTCGGGGTGGCTGCGAATATAATCCAAGCCCATCTCGATATTGTTATCAGGAATGGAGTCCGGATCTCCCACCTTCCGTTTTCGAGTACAAAATCGGCAGTAGATTGGACACATGTAATTCACATAAAATAGGACGCGATCCGGATAACGATGTGTAACGTTGGGCACATGACTATCATCTTCTTCACTGAGTGGATCGTCTTCCTCAAAACCGGTTCTAATCAACTCTTTTGGGTCTGGAACGACCTGTTTCCAGATTGCGTCTCCCGGCTCTTCGATTAGGCTCAAATAGTAAGGATTGATACGTATAGGAAATACGTCGTGAACACGCTGTATCTCTTCAAGATCGACATCGAAGATAGCAGCAAGTTTTTCAGGTGTGTTGACTGTATCCCGAACAAGTTTCTTCCATTCTTCCATGAGTTCTTTTGCCTTTCCGTTGGGGAACGCAGATTTGCATTCCGTACTTATTTTTTATCTTCTGTTGTCGGTTCGTAATCCTTGAGTGTGACTTTGTTTATCCTATCACCTTGGCGGAGTTGATCGACGACCTCTAATCCTTCGATGACACGCCCAAACGCAGTATAGTCGCCTTCAAGATGCTGATAACTTTTTGAATCTGAGTTCAAGCAGATATAAAATTGGCTGCCCGCAGAATTCGGCTGTGGTTTTCGCGCCATTGCGACAACCCCTTTTTCATGCGTGGGCATTTTAGACCGAAGTTCAGGGTCTTGAAATTCACCATAGATCGTCCACCCCGGCCCTCCAGTCCCATCGCCCGTTGGGTCACCACCCTGGATTACAAAATCAGGCACATACCGATGGAAGGAGAGACCGTCGTAAAACCCTTGTTGGATGAGGGTCGCAAAATTATCCACTGTTTTCGGTGCCGCATCGGGATAGAGCTCGATGACAATCTGTCCCTTGCTTGTTTCCAGAATTGCATTGGGTTTAGATTTATCACATCCGCTGCAAGTGACAAGACTGACAACCGACAACCATATCAGAGATTTTGTAGTTGGCATTAATGTCAATAAAGACTCTACGCTTTTGAGCCTTCGTTTTTCTCCTGTATGTATGTTGAAACCGAGTTTTTGGCAAAAACCCGGTTTCCAGTTCTCCTTAACGTAAATTATTTTTGTACCTGTATTAGACAGTTTCAGCCAGCGATTTCTCGACGATCGAAATCGCTTCGTCGACGTGTGCTGTGGTGATATTGAGCGGGGGTAAAAAGCGCAAGACATAATCGTTTGTGCAGATTGTGATCAAGCCATTTTCAATGCACTTGGCAGCAAGTGCATTGGCATCGACAGACAGGACAACCCCACGCAATAGACCCTTGCCGCGGACCTCTTTAATCGGATACCGATCTTTTAGTGCCAGCAATTTAGTCTCCAGATAGTCCCCCACCTCGACAGCATTTTCGCCAAGCTTTTCGTCGAGTATAGTTTTTACCGTTGCACATGCCGCGGCAGTTACCAATGGGTTGCCTCCAAACGTCGCTGCGTGAGTGCCGGGGACAAAACTAGCCGCGACCTCTTCCTTAGCCAGCATTGCACCGATCGGGGTCCCTCCACCGAGAGATTTTGCCATCGTGATAATATCGGGAATAATACCGTAGCTTTGATACCCGAACAATGGACCGAGACGGCCCATCGCCGTTTGTACTTCGTCGAGGATGAGGACCAGACTGTGTTCGTCACAGAGATCCCGCAGCCCTTGGATATAACCGGTGCTCGGTGTGTTGACACCACCCTCCGACTGAATCGTTTCCACAAGGATACCGCAGGTCTTTTCACTGATCGCGGCTTCCACAGCGGGGAGATCATCATACGGAACATAGGTGAATCCCGGCACCATCGGCTCAAATCCTTTGTGATATTTCGGTTGAGCCGTCGCCGTTATCGTCGCCATTGTACGCCCATGGAACGAGTTGTCCATCGTGATGATTTCGTAGGCTTCCCTGCCTTGGTCTCTCGTAAATTTGCGTGCCAGCTTAATCCCTGCTTCGTTGGCTTCAGCACCGCTGTTGCAGAAGAAGCACTTATCAAGATCACAGTTATCAATGAGCAGTTTCGCCAACTCGGCCTGCGGCTCAATATAGTAAAGATTAGAAACATGCAGCAGCTTTCCTGCTTGCTCGCGGACGGCTGCGACAACGTTGGGATGGCAATGCCCCAAACCGTTGACGGCTAAACCGCCCAGAAAATCGAGGTATTTTTTGCCATCTGCATCCCAGAGATAAGCCCCTTCACCTCGAACGAACGCCAGCGAACGCTCGCCGTAGGTATTCATAATGTTCTCTGTCGCCATCGCTTTAATTTCGGCAGTTGTCATTTCGTACGTGTCCTCCTTTTAGGGTCAACGCATGTCTATTTTCTGACCTAGCGAACCCCTGACTGTTATGCGGCAGTCGGTTAAAAAGATATAGTGTCAAATATTATAAGGGAAACATGACTGATATTCAAGATCAAAGTCATAAAGGGCAGGAAAATTTCGACAGCATAGTCAAGCGTAGGTCGGTTGAATTGTGGCTTCCCACACAGTGTCAATCTTATCTCGAGTTATCTGCTTTTGGACTGGCTTCTCCACTCTGGGAGCTGTAGCCACGACAAGCTAACACAGGCAAACGTGGATATTTCTTGAAATCAACATTAGACTGGGCCAAAAGACAAAGATAAAAACGGCTATGACTGGCGTTTTCGATTACTTTCGCGTGTTGGCAGGTCTGACACAATCCAATGTCTACACGGCTTTTAGTTTGCATAACCTTCACCAGATTCTTTTTTTCTTGTCTCAATCAAAACACCGGATAATCCTTCTATACCTCCAGCACGTTAACCACTAAACGTTTCCGGACCGGGCTCATAGAATCCTGATCAGTCTGCCTCAAGGCGAGCTGCGCCCCACTCTTTCCCTTCCAATTCACGCAACTCAACCTCAACCGCTCTAAGTTCAGCACCGACGTCCAACGCTTCTACAGCTTGCGAAATATGGGCGTAAAAATAGGCAGCAAGCATCTCGCAAGTAGGACAGGCTGCCTGTTCTGCAGTCAGGGCAGGATTTTCGTTAAGGTAAGTATCAGCAAGCTTTTCGACGTACGGGTCAGTAAGTTGCCGCAGGTTGAGGATGTCAATCACCATGCCATCTTTCGGAGTCCCCCTGACAAACAGCTTTAGTGTCCAATAGTGGTTGTGAGGTTTTTCCCTAACGGAGAGGCTGTGGCTTGCGTAAAATTCAAATGGGACAATAACAGTTGTGTTCAAAAGTTAGTTCCTTTCTGCTGCCACTTGTTGAGAAATTTTGGATGGGTTTAATGGATATATAGTCTATGCGATTCTGGGGTAATTGTCAAGGGGTTTACTCGCTCTAAAAATCTGGATATAGGTAGGATTTGGCGTTGAAAAATAGATGACGGTGTGAGATAATGGATGGGCGTGTAGCGTGGCTAGGGTGAGAGATCGGAACGAAGTTGGTCTAATTCTGTCCTTTTTGCTTCTTCAGAGGGTTAAAAAATGGTAGGACAAAATGTGTCGGGAGATCTAAGCTTCATCAAGGCAACAGAAATCTTATCACCGCTGGGATACAACTGGCAAACCTTAACCGAGCCGAAACTCGAAATCTGATCGTGCAGGCGGGGCTTTCGGCGAACATCAATTCACACAAGTCCAGTTCCAGACAACTACCCAAGAGGGAAACTCGGAACAGATTATTCTCGTTGAGAGAAAGTATTTTGGAGTAGAATTGCCCCCTCCACGAGTATTCGTTTGGAGGCAGGAATACAACGTTTTGTGAATCAACCGAGCTATGCCTTTCCGTAGCATGGTGATAAGGTGCCGCTTTAATTTTTCAACTAGATGCAGAGGAGTAATTATATGGAGAGACAAACTGCTGTAAGCATTATTGATGACGCATTTTACATCAATGGAAAAATCACTTACCCCGGTCGATTTTATCATGGACACAAAATTGAGGGACTACTTCTCAATTCGCGGATGGTGCAAGGGATTTTTGACGATCGGAATCCAGAGACCATTAGCAGATGGGTATATCCTGACACCGGCGAATGGGACGCAGAAAGAAACACACGGGAATTTTTGGAATCAATCCCCGAATGGAGGTCCTACGGTTTACTGGCTTTCACAATCAATATCCAAGGGGGAAGTCCCGAAGGATATTCGAAGGAGCAGCCGTGGCACAATTCCGGTATCGAAGCCGATGGCAGCTTGAACGTTGATTACATCGACCGACTGACCCGCATCATAGATCGCGCCGATGAACTTGGAATGGTTGTGATTTTGGGATATTTCTATTTTGGTCAGGATCAGCATGTCCGTGACGAGGCAACGGTTATCCGTGCCGTGGATAACATTACGCACTGGATCTTTGACCAAGGCTACACCAATGTCATCGTTGAGATCAACAACGAGTGCAACGTTCAGCGATATACCCACGACATCTTAAAACCGGATCGCGTCCATGAGTTGATTGAGCGAGTTAAAGGCACGACCCGCGATGGACGACGGCTTCTTGTGGGAACGAGTTATGGAGGCGGAAAGGTTTCGGAGGAAAATGTTGTGCGAACATCAGATTTCTTGTTGATGCACGGCAACGGTGTCCGAGACCCAAATCGTATTGCAGAAATGATTCAGCAAGCGCGACAGATCCCCGGCTACCGTCCCATGCCAATCCTTTTCAACGAAGACGATCACTTCGATTTTGATAAGCCTTTCAATAACTTTGTTGCCGCTATCAGCGAATATGCGTCGTGGGGTTATTTTGATCCAGGCGAAAATAACTATTGCGATGGCTACCAAAGCGTGCCAGTACAGTGGGGACTCAACACAGAACTCAAAAAGGCTTTCTTTGAGAAGGTACGAGAAATCGCAGGTGATAGCGCGTAAACGTGTGTTAATCTATTGTTGAAACTGCCCCAGAATAGAGGAGAAGATTATGCGATTTGGCGTTTGCGCTCCGCTCGAAAAAATTGACAGACTCGCAGCGGTTGGCTATGATTATATCGAATTAGGAGTGGGGAATGCACTCATTCCAGAAGCAAACGATGCAGAATTTCAAAAAATTCAAAATCGGGTGGCACAGGCTAAATTGAAGCCAGAAGCTTACGCCGGTTTTATTCCCGGCAACCTGCGTGTTGTTGGAGACGCGGTAGATTTCCCACGATTATCGCGGTACGTCGAAACCGCGTGCTGTCGAGCCAAAGCAATCGGGGGAGAGATTATCGTCTACGGAAGCAGCGGATCACGCAATCTTGAGGAAGGTTATTCGGAAGAGAGGGCATTAGATCAGATTGCGGAGTTTCTGGACATGGCTGCCGACCACGCGGAGGCAAACGATATTACCATCGTAATTGAGCCGATATGTCACCGCGAAGGGAATATCCTCCGCACGGTTGCGGACGGATTGGAGATGGCGCAGCGGGTTAATCGAGAAGGTATTCAGTTGCTGGCAGACCTCTACCATGTCTGGCAAGAGGACGAGCCAATGCAGAATATCATTGATGGAGCGGAATGGTTGGCGCATGTCCACATCGCTGAACCAGTCAAACGCTCGTATCCGGGCAACGATGATTTTGATTACGCGGAATTCTTCGCCGCGCTTGAAGGGGCTGGCTACGACGGCCGCGTCTCCTGCGAGTGCAGTTTTGATGATTTTGATGCTGATGTGGTGACCGCACTTCGGACGATGAGAGCGTATATCTAACATAATACGATATCTTCATTTGAAAGTCAGTGCAGAACGAAATTTCAAAACGATACGGATAGCTTATTTGTGTAGTAATGTCAATGTCGAGTTTCAACTTTTAATCTTCAATATTGCTCATGGATACAATTCAAGGTCGAGTCATTCGGGCTAGAACCAGCTTCTATGATGTTCAAGATGGCAACACAATCCTTCGCTGTCAGCTGCGTGGACGAGTCAAGCGTGCCCTACGATCTGCAGAGGGGAGGCAGATCTACGCTGACCCGTCGCTGTTGGGGATAAAGTAATTGTCACACCGCTCGGCAATGAAGAGGGGGTCATCGAGGAAATCCTACCGCGTCGGACGAAATTTTCGCGCAGACATCCAGGCAAACGCGATGCAATCGAACAGATTGTGGTTGCCAACGCGGACCAGGTAGTTATCGTCCTGTCAACCCGTCTCCCTGATTTCAATCTTCGTTTCTTAGATCGATTTCTAATCCTGGCAGAAGTGGGAGAGATAGATGCCGTTGTTTGTCTGAACAAAATCGATCTCATTGACACAGCGGAACGGCAAGAATTGAGATCAATCTTAAGTGCGTACGAACGACTCGCCTATCCGGTGATGTTCACCAGTATCAATGAGCCACAAAGGGTTGAAGCCCTTCGGGAGGTACTGAGAGATAGGTTCAGCGTTGTTGTAGGAGCGTCAGGTGTTGGGAAGTCAAGTCTGTTGAATACGGTTCAGCCGGGACTAGGCTTGCGTGTCGGCGAGGTAGGTTCAAAAACGCGCAAAGGTAGGCACACAACGACGCTGGTTGAACTGTTTTCCCTAGAATGTGGCGGCGATGTAGCGGACACCCCCGGTATTCGAGAGGTAGGGTTGTGGGGGGTTGACACGGAAAACCTCGATCTCTATTTTCCCGAAATGGAACGTTTTCTCGGAAACTGCAAATATACAGATTGCGTCCATCTTTCAGAACCCGGATGCGCGATTACTGAAGCGGTCACCGCAGGTAAAATTAGCGATGTCCGGTATCAGAGTTATATTTCACTGAAAAACGATGAGAATGCGCCGGACGCGCTGCCTGTATCATAACACAGCTCTCCTGCTCACCAGAGAAGTAGCTCAAGAATCATTTCTCGGAGGAGAACATCCGTTGAAACGATTCATCGCGGTCTGAACACCATCGGTGACAAATGTCTCAATCGCGTCCACTGCACAAGGGATCGCCCAATCGATATCTTCCCTCTCAACAGGAGAGAATTCGCTTAGAACATAATCCATCCAGACTCCTCCTGTCTTTCCAATCCCGACCCGCAAACGCGGAAACTCTTGTGTACCAAGATGGTGGATAATTGACTTCATGCCGTTATGCCCACCATCGCTGCCCGCCTTTCGCATTCGTAGTACACCGACATCTAGATTCAAGTCGTCGTAAACCACACATAGATTGTGTGGAAAGATATCGAACTTCTGAACGAGCATGCTGACAGCCTGTCCACTATTGTTCATGTAGGTCATCGGTTTGGCAAAGATAACCTCCGAACCGTGCCATTCTGTTCGAACAATAAGTGATCGACACGAGGGGGCTAACCGGTCTAGCTGTAACTTCAACAAGAGTTCGTTGATAACCCAAAATCCAAGGTTATGCTTGGTGTTTTCATAATTAGGTCCCGGGTTCCCGAGCCCAACAATCAATTTTGCTGGCATGAATATTATGGGCACCTGTTTTTACGAAACCTTTAGTGGGGGCATACTACCCTTAGAGAGAAATTTATTAATCTGTTTCCTGCCCGCTAGCTTCCCCAGCGTTCAATACCTCAATTTCCGTCGGGGGCGCGTCCTGTAACTCCGTCTCCGGCGATTGTCCTTCCAGCGATTCTGCCATCCCGCTTACAACTTCCAATTCCAGTGCAAGAACTAACGGCTTTGAAATATCAACATGCCCTCCGATTGTATCCGTTTCGAGTCCCTCGATAAGAATTTGTACGCGTCTAATTTGGTCCCGGAAATTTTCCTTAACAGTTCGCAGAATTGCGCCGACGGTAAGGGCTTCACCGGTGGTGCCGCCGATATGTTCGTCCTTGAGATGACGTGAAAAATCCAAATACGCAGTTGACTGTTCGTCGACATACACCTCATAAAGAAGTGTACCTTGCGGAATCGTTTGATATAAACCGGTAATGGAATCACCAAGGAGTTCGGTGATAACCTGTTTCAACCCCTCGGTGACATCCTGGGATAACGTTAGTTCCCGTTCCTCGCCAGCCAACCTGAGCGAGGTCGTATCAAAATAAAAAAGTTTGTACGTCGCAAGTTGGGGTTGTGGTGAACTAGGGGTAATCATAGATGGAGGCACAGGAGGCGGTACTGGATCTGTCTCTGTAGTGTCACATGAAATTAACATTGCACAAATAAGAACAGTGACTATGAGCACAGCGGCTGAGCTAACAACTTGTCTGCTACGCATGGATTTCAGATTGTTGTGTGCCGCATTATCTGCCATTTGCAGCGTCCTCTATCTGATTTGCTTCGGCAATATAGGCTTGGATTGCCTGTACTATTTCTGTCGCGAGGGAGGTAAGGTGGTCAGGATCGGTGAGCCTCGCTTCGTCAATTTCATTGGATAGATAGCCAATTTCAATGAGAACTGCCGGCATATAGACGGCAGCCAATGTTGCCACGGGTATCTCAGTTAGGGAAATCGGGGCAGGCGAGAGTGGTTCCAATTCCGCTTGGAGCATAATGGCGAATTGCCGACTCTGTAGCAGGAATTCCTCTTGGAAGAGCGCTTGAATAGTTGCACCATCTCGCGAAATATCATCCCGATTCATTGGTAAGCGATTTAATTGGGAGATGCCCAAGGAATTGCTGACATAGAGATGAATACCGGCTGCACGGTCAGAAAAAGAGGCATTACAGTGCAGACTCAAAAAGAGTTTCCCAAAATTTTTTTGTGCAATATCAATGCGTTCTTTTGGGCGTCGCTCCAAATCTGCATCCCGCGTCAATAGTACGTCAATCTGCTGCTGCTGTGCAACCGTCTCGATCTGCTTGGCAAGGTCAAGAACAATATCCTTCTCAGCGACTCTTGTACTACCACGAGAACCGGTATCGGCCCCACCGTGCCCAGGATCAATGACAACCAGAAATTTTGCCGATCCCGCCGTAGTTGTAGGAGTGGAAAGATCAGGGAGTGGTGCAGTTCCCTCTGTAATGTGTATTGTCTGGATTACTGGGTTATGGGTCACCTTAAAATCGTAGATCTGGGGGAGCAGATCGGTGAAAAATTCGAGCGGAAGCATCAAATTCTCCTCAACGATAAGTGGAGTATGAGAAAGCGATAGCTTCATTTCATCCGAATCGACACTAACCTCCAGTGACCCAATCCGTAATCGCAGCTGTTTTTCCTTAAGATTCAGGGTAAGCCGTTTCGTCAGGGAGCTGTACTGTTGTCGCATCCCCGGATCGAACGCTTCCCGCAAGGTCCGAACGGGAAGATACAAAGCACCATTCCGTTCGACGATCTCTGCTTGAGCAAGAGTTTTACCACTTCGGTCAACAAAACGAATCGGTGAAGATTGAGCAAAACCCAACCCGACACAGCTCGACAACAGAATTACAACACACAGAATGGATTTAGGCAGCCCATACTTATTCTTCATCACCATCATCATCGTCATCATCACTACGGCGAGAGATGACCTCTGGTTCCGCATCTTCATCAAGAATAGCTTCTTCTTCAACATCTTCCTCATCAACAGGCTCTTCCTCCACTGTCGGTGGGATAACGGCGACAATTCGTGTGCTAGGATCATCGAGGATGTCAATCCCCTCAGGAAGAGCGATACTTTCCACCGAGATACTATCGTTAATGTCTAATGCGCTGATATCGACCTCAATCTCTTCAGGCAGAAGCGTTGGGAGACAATGTAAAGTTAACTGCCGGTGCGGAAATTCTATGATGCCGCCCTCTTGAATGCCCGGAGCAGATCCAACTAAGGTGATAGATGCCGTTGAGGTAATCGGTTCATCCATCGAGATTCGTAGGAAATCGGTATGAAGTAGCTGACCATTGACTGGATCTCTTTGAATCTCTTTAACCATGACGTTTTCGGTACCGTGATCCACGATTTCCAAGTTGATAAAAGCGCTCTCCCCATAGTGTTGCAGAAAATTCCGAAAACCTCGCTCGTCAATTCGGATGGGGATAACTTCGTTCTTGCGACCATAGAGGATTGCAGGGAGGTGTCCTGCACGTCGCATGCCACGCGCGGCACCTTTCCCGGAACTTTCCCGTTTCTGGGCTTCAAGTCTAACTTGTTGCATGTTATATTCCTCCAAAACAAAAGAAAGCCGTAGCTGTGAGTATAGCTACGGCTTATAAAAACACTGGGCGGGTAGGGATCGAACCTACGAATGCGGGTGCCAAAGACCCGTGCCTTACCACTTGGCGACCGCCCATCAAGAGATACGAACTCCTACGCTACTCATGGGCGTTGCAGTGCAAAAAGCGAAATCGTTCTCGAAGTTCGCGGCAGCGAGATTCGCTTCAGCTTGGCTTTGCATGAAGGCGAACACTGTCGCGCCGCTGCCTGACATAAGCACCCCACAACTGCCCGGACAGTTATGGAGCTTAGCTTTGATTTCTTTAACAACGGGGTATTTCGAGAGAACAGGTACTTCTAAGCCGTTATAGAGATGGCGGGCGAGGCTGGAAAACTCGCCATTCCGCAAACAACGGGTCAGGATTGTAACATTTTTTTTTAATGGCGTCAATGATAAATTGAGATGTTGGTAGACCCATGCAGTAGAAATTTCCAAGCCGGGATTCGCCAGCAGCACCCAGGCGTCGTGCAAGGGTGGCAACGGCGTTAGAATTTCGCCAACGCCCCGTCCAAGGGCAGCACCACCCAGAATACAAAACGGCACATCTGCGCCAAGTTGCACACCAAACTGCATCAGCTCTCCCTGCGCCAACTCTAGGTTGAAAAGCGTATTCAGTCCACAAAGAACTGCAGCGGCATCTGCACTGCCCCCGCCAAGCCCCGCTGCGACCGGTATTCGCTTCAAGATCGTGATATCAACCCCGCTAAGATCAGGTATATTCTCAAGTAATAGCTTTGCAGCACGATAAGCGAGGTTGCGTGGGTCACACGGCACATGTGGGTGTTCACAGTGCACGGTAATCTGTCTATCGGCACGTTTGCGGAGGTAGAGGTCGTCATGCAGTCCAATTGAATGAAAAATCGTTTCGATTTCATGATACCCATCGAGACGCTTTCCGACCACGTCGAGATATAGGTTAATTTTCGCGTGTGCCTGTACGCGCAAGTCGAAATCTGCCACGTTATTACCTCAAAAACCGGCGTGTTGTCCCGTCCTGCAAAAACCGATCAAATTCAAACTTACTGTCGCTGATATCAATGTTGATATCAGGCTTCACGATTTTTAGGAGGACTCGCGTTTTTTCAAGGGGACGCTCAATCTCAATTCTATGCGGGCGAAGAACGCCACCGACCTCTCGATAGTCTGAGAACTTTGCTTGTTGAATGATGTTCCCATCTTTATCACTTACTTCCCAATTACTGACCTGTGGCTCGTCCGCACGCACAAAGATTGTTATCCGCTCCACTTGTCCCACCGCGGGGCCGGGACGTGTTACAACGTATTTTGCGCCAGAGTGCGCTAGCGATAACTCGCTAAGTCGCCCATCCAGAAAAGGATTGGCAAAAATCGCACTACGCACATCAGAAACCCGTAAGTCCACCCCAAAAATTTCTTGGAGCACCTGATCTTCCAACGGTTCAAAAATGACCTCCCCTTCATTGATGAGATAGAGCAGAAACTGGTTTCGTGCAGCGATGGCAACGACGCGTGGTTCATTCAAGGGGCCCATCGCTTGGAGGTGCAGCAGATCGCCGTCGATATCAGATTTTTTGTACCAGAGGGACTCCCGGACCTCCTCTTTCTTCCCTTCCTCCTCAATGGTTACAATGAGCTGTAGAATCCTTAAGCTTGAAGTCAAATCGTAACCCAATTGGAGCTCCGCGAGAATCGGATCCAGTTTCTCGGCATCAGCCGGCGACAACTGAAAACTAGCAGTCGTACCACTACACCCACTGAACGTAAAAATAAACAAAAGAACGCTAGGTAGGAGATAAAGCGTACAACAGCGATAGCTTAACGTCACCGAATTCAGCATCGTGCAACGGACCCTGAGCTTTGGAATCACAGAGCAGAACCCTATTAGCCGAGGCGGATAACACAAATGTCTAAAGTTCATATCAGCGCCCCTGTGTATCAATGCCCGAAATTTGCCACCCACCTTGAGATGCAGTTAACTCAAAAAACAACCTGCCCGAAAACGTTGATGGTGGCCTTCCCGCCGAAGTTAGGGCAATGACATAATCCGCGTCAACCGTTGCGGTCCCAGTTCCACCTTGAATGCGTAATTTTTGCAGTGACAAATCAATTTGCATATATCTTCGGAATACATCCACCATCTTTTCCCGCAATTGCGTATAGTTTTCGCCCTCTCTTGAATAATTAGGTGATATAGTCGCCATCAAGGCGGGAAGATCTTGGTTCGTATACGCAGACGCATACCTACGGATAACTGCTTCAATTTGTTCCCGTGGACGGATCTCAATGGGTGTCTCAGTGAGTGGAAATTCCTCGGAAGCCAGTTCAGCAGTTTCGGACTCTTCAGCGAAGATATCATCAAGCAGCTGGTCGTTAGCCATATCTTGGCTTGGTGGTGCTGAGGCATTTTCATCCTTCTTTTCAAGACCGTAAATCTCAATTTCAGTGAGCCGAATAGTTCCACGCATAGAGCGGAGGTTGACGCGACTGAGCATTCCACGGACGTAGCCAACCGAACGCCTCTTGTCATAGGTCTCGGTGTCATTTGTTAGTCGAATGAGCAGACGTATTCTTGAAGTTCGCACCGGCTTAAAACGCACCGTGACGCGTCCCTGTTTGTTATTACGGATGCTATTGTGCTGCTCTCCAATCTTTTTACCGATCCGATCAACACTCTTCCATCCGTGTGCGTGTGGAGTCCAGTATTGGACAGCAAAATCACTGACACCATACTGGTTGGCGGGATATTTTTCTGAATCAATGGTATGTACGATGACGCGGGTTACCAGGCTTTCCGCCGCAAGCTGAATAATAACCCACCCTATCTCTGAAGCAGTAGAACCAGCTAACTCACCCCCATAAAGGTCTCTACTGTAAGCTGTCCGATTTGGGTTCGCGCGCTGACGGGTGTTGCTGCCTCCCATATTTAGCGCTGCTAGCTGCTCACGCTCTCCGACCTCCATGTAGCCCCCATATTCATATTCGCCATCAAAATGGGCTGCCCAGCCCTCACCTTTATCCCAGTTTTCAGAGCTAACGATCCCGTTGGTCAAAGTGGATGCAGGATAATCCGGGTTATCTTGGGAGACAAAAATTACCCCTCCATTCTCGGGGAGAGCATAGTTGACAAGCTGCTTGTCAATCTCACTCGCATCGACAAAAACCTCCGTGAGTGTCTGTTGGCAGCCGCAAATGACGGTCAAGAAAGCGATAATGAAAGTCACGGTCCACAGTCTGTACATAGACGCTTCACAGCATAACCATTGAATTAATCTGTGGCGGGGTTAAAGCTGTGCCTCCTCGTGTGTACCTATCTTGTTCATTTGGAAGAATCAACTGACCTAACTGATTCCAACCTTGAAAACAGAACCAAAATTCTACGTATATTCAACTGAAATAGGACAACTCTAAGCGAGCACGGTTACGCTTGCAGTTTTTTAACCATATCTAGCGTCTTGGCAACAATCAAGTTTTCAATCTTTTTTGCAAACGGAGCAGGTTTCAAAAAATAGAAGTGTGAACCATCTACCTCGTACCCGCCAAGGTCATACGTTTCCTCGCTTGGCACATAAGCAATTAAACCGTTACTATAAGCGACGGTAATGGTTGCCGCAGGTTGAAGTGCACTTTTGATATGCAGGCCGATTTCTGTTAAAACCTCGCCCCCAAGAAAAACTGCTCGCATCTCGTGGTTGAATTGTACGACCTGAACCTCTTGGGGGCAACTGTTAGGCAAGCCACCTGCACCGGATAGCTTCAGCATCTCGGATGCCCAGCGTCTGATGAGCGGATTGGCGTGATTTTCCGCCTTATCACGAAGCATTGCATCATCGGGCAATTCGGCATAAGGCAAGTGATGAAATTCGCTTGTGACTTGCAGCGCTTCAGCATTTACCGAGGTCGCGTCTTGTCGGGACTGTATTACTTCCGCCGCAATCTGTCGAGAAGCAGCCTCCAAGTCTTCAAGAGATGGGGTGTTAAAACCGCTGTTTTCTCCCTTAAACCACGGTCTAATATTTCCGGCACAACCCGTCGCAAAGAATGACGGCGCCTTAGTCTGTTCGCTCAACGCACGACACAGAAAACCGGGGTAATCTCCGCCAATCATGTATCCGCCGCGACTCGTAGGGTGGCAGCCAAAGATTATTAGACTACCAATCAATTCGCCGCACGCCGTGCTGAACCAAAGCGTGTCCAGATCTCGATCCATAGGCCCAGCCGGATTTGGTGCGAACTGAACACCGCCTTTCCCGTCAGGCAATCGACGACTGACGCCAAATTCAGAGCGTCCCCGCGAGAATGCCACTGCCCCTTCCGTCTGTTGACCCTTCGCTGAAATCGCAACTTGAACCAGCTGGTTCAAAAGAAATTCTGCATATTCCTGCTCTACCTCACCCGGCATCGCCATGGGATAGAAAAACGGCGCGCAGTGCGTATGTGTCGCCGTTAACACGACCTGACGCGGTAGCAATCCAGTGGATTCTGCAATCCGATTCTTTGCGGCCGCTGCGTAGGCAAGATCGTATCCAATGAGGTCCCCGGTCAAGATTAACACTTCGTCTGCATCGCCGGCGATAGAGACCGCTCCAGCGGTAAGCGATTGATAGACGCCTTCTGACTTATGGTCACGGTTTCCATAGCCCGTTAGCCAAACGGGATGCTGGGGGGTTATGTCAATGCTCGCGATACCAATCTTTGTCATGGATTTCTTCATCTCCTGAATCGTCTCTCGTTACAAGCTGTAGGCTGGAAGGATTACTTTTTGCTTTTATCTATTTTACCATAATTGAGAATGTCAGACAAGTATGAAGACTCGGTAAAACCAATTTACGAATTTGTTATTTTGCCTACTTCTATGTGCTTATGGTCTTGCACAGAAGAGAAAAAATCGGGTATACTAAAATAAACGGAAATCAAAGCGTACTTTATAAACTGTCCATAGGTAGGAGAAATAGATGACACCGAAAACGATGTTTGAAAAAATTTGGGATGCACACATTGTCCACGAGATACCGGGCGAAACGACAATCCTCTATATTGATACGCATCTCGTTCATGAAATTACCTCTGCACAGGCGTTTGAGGGACTCCGGCTCGCGGGACGAAAGGTGCGCCGTCCCGACTTGACGTTTGCCACAATGGATCACAACGTGCCAACCACCGATCGGACCCTTCCAATTTTAGATGAGATTGCCGCCAAACAGATGGAGGTATTGGCTCAGAATTGTGCCGAAACTGGCATCACCTTATATGACCTACATAGTCCGAATCAAGGAATCGTACATGTAATTGGTCCTGAACTCGGTATCACCCAACCGGGAAAGACAATCGTTTGCGGCGACAGCCACACCTCAACACACGGTGCGCTGGGCGCACTCGCCATTGGCATCGGGACCAGTGAAGTGGAGCATGTCTTGGCGACTCAGTGTCTCTTGCAGCAACGTCCCCAAACCTTCAAGATCGAAATTGATGGAAAGCTAGGACGCGGCGTTACCGCAAAAGACATCATTCTCGGAATTATCGGAAGGATTGGGACCGCTGGCGGAACAGGTACGGTGATTGAATACACCGGCTCCGCCATTCGAGTCTTAAGCGTTGAGGAGCGGATGACAGTCTGCAATATGTCCATAGAAGCGGGTGCCCGCGCCGGCATGATTGCCCCTGATGACAAAACCTTTGACTACCTCGCAGGCCGTAAATTTTGTCCACAGGGTGAGGCGTTCGATCTCGCTGTCGAAAAGTGGAAACAGCTGCCAACGGACGAGGGAGCAGTCTACGACAAGTCGATTGCGATTGACGCTGCAACCCTCGCACCCCAAGTCACATGGGGAACAAATCCCGGGATGGTCACTGAGGTAACAGGCCAGGTGCCGGATCCAGACAAGATGCCGACACCGGATCAGAAACAGGCAGCCGAACACGCATTGACGTATATGGACCTGAAACCCCTGACCCCGATTGAAGATATTCAGATTGATAAGGTGTTTATCGGAAGTTGTACTAATTCTCGGATTGACGACCTCCGTGTTGCCGCAGAAGTCGCCAAGGGACGCAAGGTTGCTCCGACGGTGAACGCGCTCGTCGTGCCGGGGTCACAGGCGGTCAAACGACAGGCGGAAGCAGAAGGATTAGACGAAATTTTCCGTAAGGCAGGTTTTGAATGGCGTGAGTCGGGTTGTAGTATGTGTCTCGGCATGAACCCAGATATCCTGATGCCGGGTGAACGGTGTGCGAGTACATCGAACCGAAATTTTGAGGGAAGACAAGGCAAGGGAGGACGGACGCATCTCGTCAGTCCACAGATGGCTGCGGGGGCTGCGATCGCTGGGCGTTTTGTTGATATTCGGAAATGGGAGTAGTTTTGTGTCAATTCCGGAATCGGGGGAGAGATCAGGTTTGTAGTAGAGCCTTTCTATTTTCAATAGCAGACGTGCTCGTTGCAAAGTCCTGAAGATTGTCTCTGTTCTGTTCAATGCTTGGAGTCAAGCCATGGAGAGATGTCCCATAGTTTGACGGTTCCATCGTCTGCCCCCGTTGCAATTGCATCCCCCTTTGGGGAATACGCTATAGACATGACCCGATTCTTGTGTCCCTCGAACGTAGCAATTTCCCGTCCTGCCTCTACTGACCACAGTTTGATAGTATTATCATTAGCCCCCGTCGCAATCGTATCTCCCTTTGGCGAATATGCTACAGACATGACTCCTCCCTTGTGTCCCTCAAAGGTAGCGATTTCCTGTTGATTCTGAATTGACCATAGTTTGACGGTTCTATCGCGTGACCCTGACGCGATTATATTTCCATTTGGCGAATATACTACCGAATAGACCTCATTTCTATGGCCAGAAAGGGTAACGATTGGTAGTCTAATCGCACTGCGTTTTTCTTCTGCTTTGCGTTGCTGTTGTGCCTTCGCCTCGCGTAGCCGTTTCTGTTCTGCCTCCCGTTGACGCTTTTTCACCGCGTCATCCGCGTCTCGTCTAAGTCTTTCGGCTTCCCTAAGTTTCTCCTCCGCTTCCAATCTTAGCATTTCCGCTTGGATATGCCCGGGCTCAGTAAAGTTGTCATTCCCTATTGGCACCTCTGCTTTCCTACGTGTCAATTCAGCGAATGTGTCATTGAGTACCTTGAGTTGTTCAGCCATCATTGCTATTAGACGTTCAACGATCTGCTCATCCCGTGAATAAGGAGATTCTTCAATAAACTTTAGAAGATCAGTGGTTTCTTCCCTACCTCTTAGCAGACTATGGCAGTTTCCACAGAGTGTTAAACCGTTATCAAGTTCGGTGGCAAATTCAGGGTATTTCTCGAACGGCTGTACTGCCATCAGATAGCTCCTTCCAATTGGATTGGAATTGTAGCACAATCTTGGTTTAGATGGTGGCCCAAATTTCTGATGGCAGTACACAGATGTGATTTCCCAGTTGTATGTAGATTTATTATCTACCCAACTAAACAATTGTGTGATAAAATTTACAATGGTTATAGGTTTCGGTATCTTCTGCTGGTCGGGCATGGTTTTGTCCTCCCAATTAACAATAGAATTGAGGAAATCGTTCTCATAGCCTCTAGTTAAACTGGTACCGTTTGGTTGGATAGGTTCTTAGCACTTATGCGAAAGCGATTGTTGTTGATTAATCAACCTTTGCCTCTTACGAGTCTTTTCTAAGAGCGTACGCGAGAAGTCCGGTGAAACTTTAACCACTTTTCATACACTCACCTAGGAACAAAGTGGTGTGTAATGGTCCGGTAGCCTAGAAACACGATAGGAAAAACTAACTTGCCAAAGGTACACATCAATGACAGACACGCTTGACACCTTCCAAAGCGGGTTAACGCTCAAATCCTTCACCATTGCGCTGTTGCTCACGCCGATTAATGTATATTGGATCATCGAGCTTGAAGTGGTTCGATACACATTCCCCACCTGGACACACCCGCTGTTTAATGTGATTTTCATCCTCTTTTGGCTTCTTCTAATTGGGCGTGCGCTTGGCAAAATTTCCCCGACGCTGACTCTTTCCCAGCAAGAGTTCTTTACCGTCTATTTTATGTTATGTATTATCACCTGTCTCTGCTCCTACGATATCATGGAAATCCTGATTCCAATCTTGGGGCATCCATTTCGGTTTGCTACCCCCGAAAACGACTGGCGGGAACTGTTTTGGAAGCATCTGCCGCAATGGTTGACCGTACGGGACGAAGAGGCCCTAATCGGCTTCTATGAGGGAAAATCAAGTCTCTATGTTGATAACAATTTTAGGGCATGGATTATCCCCGCTGTTGCGTGGATTTCGTTTCTTTTTGTATTGATGGTTGTGATGTTGTGCATCATAACTTTATTAAGGATCCAATGGACTGAGCATGAGCGGTTGACCTACCCACTGATCCAACTGCCCATGGAGATGACAGATCCCAGATCAAGGTTTTTTAAAAATCGACTTATGTGGATTGGTTTTGGTATCGCCGTCCTGATCAGTACGATGAATCTGCTTAATTCAATCTATCCCTTTCTCCCGTATCTCCCCGTCAAACGTCAAGACGTTCATCACTATTTTACCGAGCGTCCTTGGAACGCCATGGGAAGTATACGCATCTCTTTCTATCCTTTCGCAATAGGTATCAGCTTTCTTATACCGCTGGATCTACTGTTTTCATGCTGGGTGTTTTACTGGGTCTACAAGCTCGAACTGATAGGCGGCAGCATCATGGGTTGGAAAAGTCTCCCAAAGTTTCCCTATGCTGGCGAACAGGGGTTCGGAGTCTACATGGGCCTGTTAGGATTTGCCCTTTGGACCGGTAGGGCTCACTTCAAACGGTTAATGCGCCATCTGTTCCGGTCTAAAGGTATTACGTCACAGCTAAAAGACACACGTGAAGCGATGCCTTATCGTCTTGCATTTGCAGGAATTTTCTTTGGTATGCTGTTCTTGATGGTCTTTTCCTACAGGGCTGGCATGTCGTTATGGGTGGTTCCTATATTTTTCGGAATTTATCTGTTATTAGGGGTAATGATCGCGCGACTCCGTGCCGAGTTGGGTTTCTTAGTTCACGATTTTCACTGGGCTCAGATTGATCCTCATCACCTAATTATAGCTGCCTTTGGGACACGCCGACTTGGTGCTAGCACTCTCACTGTTTTCACGCTGTACATGCACTTCAGTCGCGCCAATCGAACTCATCCGATGCCAGAGCAACTGGAAGCGTTGAAAATCTCGGAGCGACAGAATATTAACCCGCGTCACACAGCCGTTGCAATTCTGCTCGCAACGCTAATTGGAGCCATAACAATCTTTTGGCTTTTATTGGATAACTATTATCGGCACGGTGCCGAATCGGGATATTATATGGGGCCAACCATACAGTGGGGGCATTTTTATAATCGACTTGAAGGTTGGCTGACTTCTCCTCAAGAGCCGGATCAGCCCGCTCTTGCGTTTATGGGAGGTGGCCTTGGGGTGACTGTCTTGCTAATGTTTTTGCGAGCACGTTTTATCTGGTGGTCCCTCCATCCCCTTGGCTATGTAATGGCCAGTAGTTGGGGAATGTGGAATCTATGGTGCTGTTTATTTGTTACCTGGGGATTAAAGGCTGCTATCCTACGCTATGGAGGTCTCAACGCATATCGTCGTGCAATCCCATTCTTTTTAGGGCTTGCGTTAGGAGACTACATGGCGGGTAGCCTTTGGAGCATTCTGAGTATTCTCACCGATACCCCCTTATACCAATTTTTTCCCTAGACCCCTGCACCTAAAAGCTAGAAGGGGGCGAGGCAAGTTAATCGGATAAATTTGCTCTCACACTCGTTTTCCCATATGTTTCTTCCCTTATCCTTACATATTTCAATATTGTTTTTAATAAAGCTGTGCCACACTTGGCACTCGACTCATGCTTAACCTTTACCGCCTAAAATAGAGGAGAAGCCCATGAAAATCGGAATTGGTGCCTCAACTGATGTACAAGCGACCGCTGAACGTTGCGAACAACTCGGCGTCGAACGCGTTTTTATTAGTTGTGCGTCCCTGCCCGGATATAAAGAAAATGGATATCCGGATGCAGGTTGCTTACGGGAATTCAAGGGGAAACTAGAGGACAATGGTCTTGAAGTACCGAGTGCTACCTATTGGTTTGCGAAGTGGCCCCCACGCCCTTGGCGTGATGGTTCAACAAATCCAGACATCCTGTTGACCCGTGACCGTCGCTGTATCGATGCCATGTTGCGGATGATCGAAATCTTGGGAGAAGTTGGCATCACATCGGTGCTGCACTATGTTGACATCGGTAAGCCACTAAACCCGGACGAAGAAGAGGCATGCTGGGAAGGTCTGATTGATATCTACCGTGAATTAATGCCGGTCGCGGAAGCGAACGGCATTGGCATTGGAAACCATAGTCTTCATCGACTTCTACAAGATGGTGTTCGGGAACGAGCGGTCGCAGGAGGCGTAAGGATTGGAGATTACGGGAGTTATATGACTGAAGGATGGGGCGGACCTTTCTTGGTAGGAACTTGGAAGGAGTTGCGTCGATTAATCAACACGGTTCTAAGTCCATCTAATGGTGTTACGCTGTGTACCGGTATGGATATCCCAGGCGGCGATGTGCCGGCGCTGGTGGTTGAGTTTGCGGATAAGATCCATTTCTGCCAGCTGCGAGATCACTCCGATCGATGGCCCGCTGGACGGGAGGGCCCCCTTGGCGAGGGCCGAGTCAATCTTCCCGCCATAATCACCGCTTTGCGAGATGTTAATTATCAAGGTATTCTAAATCCAGAACACTTAGGTCAACCGAGATACCCGGGGGAAAATTTGGAAGCAAAGGCCGTTGCTTATGTGAAATCTTTACTCGCGTCCTTGGAAAATAAGTGATCGAGTTGTCCTAGAGTACCGCAGGCTGCTAGCAGCATAAAATAACCAAGTTTTTCGCGTTCAAATTGCCTGATTTTGGACAAAGGGATTGAATCCTGTCTTAAACCGTGTTCCTTCTATATAAACAACTCGCTTCTTTGACGCTTGATTTATGAACTAGCACTTTAGGTTACAGCAACTAAGCAATTGCTAGTAAATGAGGCTTACAACAGATTGTGCCAATCCTCAACTGCGCTGATTTTTGAAGTGCCACCGTTAATTTGGGCCATAAATCATAAAACTTAAGACAAGTGTTTTTGTTCAAATTCAGTAGGTGTCAAATAGCCTAACGCCGCGTGCGGACGTTTCTGGTTATACACCTGTGTAATAAAATGCCCGATGCGTTCTTTGGCTTCGATTATATCGCCATAGTCGTTGAGATGGACTTCCTCCTCCTTGAGGGTTCGGATAAGCCTTTCGGCATAACCGTTGTCCCACGGGTGTCCCCGACGCGCTAACGAAATCTCAATGCCGTGACGGGTGAGCGTAGAAATATAAGCAGCTGAAAGATATTGAACGCCTTGGTCACTATGATGAATTTCTGGAACCCTTTGGGTTAATGCCTGTTGCAAAGGCTGCAAGGTCAAAGGCTGTGTCAAGTTTCGGCTCAATTGCCAGCCTCTGACCATTCGGGTGAATACATCCATTAATACCGCTACATAGACAAATTGCGCTTTGAGTCGAACATAGGTAATATCACCGACCCAGACCTGATCGGGTCGGCAGATGTCAAGATTTTCAAGCCGATTGCTCCATTGACTGACACCCTCAATCGATTGAGTGGTTTGACAGGCACGTTTGACGGCAATCGAGAGATTATCTACTTTCATCAGTCGTCTGACCCTACGGTAACCGACAGCGTATCCCATACGCACCAGTAACTGTGTGATACGTCTATAGCCATAGGTCGGATAGCGTGCTGCAAGTTTTTGAATCTCACTGCGGAGTGCCTGTTCAAAAGGGTTTGGGTGATAATAGAGGCTACTCCGAGCGAAACCCAGAACATCACAAATCTGTCGAACCGAGTAATCGGTCCGCAACGTGTCAACCATCTTTTGCTTTTTTGACCGATTCAAGTCAGCCACGTTGAGGCTTTTTTTTGGATATCTAAAGCCAAGGTCAATCTGCCAACGAGCTGTTCCAGTTGAGCAATCCGCTGTTGGGAGGCGTTGGATTGCTTATCAGTGGACTCAAAGAGAGTTGACGCGTTGTCAAGCAGCTGATGTTTCCACTTCGACAGCTGTTCTTCGCTGAGGTGGTGTCGGCGGCACAGTTCTGCTTGGGAACTTTGACCGCTAAGTGCCTCAATCACAATGTCTGCCTTAAATTGAGGGGTGAATCGTCGCCGTTTTGCCATCGGAAATCTCCTTTCAATTTGAAGTGCCATCGCTAATTTGGGCCACAAATCATGGACTTTAATCCA
>JAJEAL010000053.1 GCA_022822785.1 Candidatus Poribacteria bacterium | reverse complement strand
CTGCGGTGCAGTCAATCAAGACCTAAACCTACGTGATAGCACATGGCAGTGTCCAAACTGCCACACACAGTTGGATAGAGATCGCAACGCCGCGGTTAATATCCATAGGGTTGGGGCATCAACCCTTGCAGAAGAAGTTGTAAGCCCACCTGCGGGGGGCTAACTTCGTTGATAGCACAATTCACGTTCCTAAAGGACAAAAGAAGCCCCGTCCTTCAGGGCGGGGAGTATGTCAAATACTGAGATAACGAACAATGAATCAGAGGAGGATTTATGGTTTCTGATCTCGAAATCTATCTATTTGATTTACGTGGCTATATCATTTTGCCAAATGCTTTGACCCCCGAAGAGGTCGCCGAACTCAACGATAGCCTTGATGCGATACCACCGTTGAAAGCGGGCGACTGGTACGGTTATGTTCATGCGCACCGGTACGGCACGACGGACGGCTTCAATTTGCAACAGATTTATGAGGCAGGTGAACCCTTCGAGCGGTTGATAGATCACCCTTCGTGGATTGATAAGGTGAAACACTTTGTCGGCGGGGAGGGATCCTTTGATTATCATCACGGCCCCCTGTTCATAGACGAGAACTTCGCCACCTTTCGCGGTCCGGGAGAAGCCATTGGGCTGCACTCAGGAGGATACCCACCTATCCATCGCAATCAATTCCGGTATCACAATGGTCGTTTCATGTGTGGACAGATTGATATCCTCATCGCACTCACGGACTTTGGACCCGGCGATGGCGGCACAATGATTATCCCCGGCAGTCACAAATCCAATTTCAGACACCCGCACTACGATAAACATAGAATGTCAGAAGGCGCAACAGTTGAAGGGATTGAAGGGGCTGTTGAAATCCAGATGAAAGCTGGTGATGCGCTGCTTTTCGTAGATGGAGCTGCACACGGTTCAGCAAAACGGGTGAACCCAGGTATTCGTCGAACTATCGTCTATCGGTATGGACCTTCTTGGGGCAATTTCCGATACGGTTATCAGCCCTCACCGGAACTGTTGAAGCGCTTGACCCCCGAACGTCGGCAGATTGTTCAACCGCTGGAGCTTATACCAAGAGAGCCGGATAAGATCGTTAAATAACCAGTGGTGCTAGTTTAATTTATAGGTCATGAGTATCGTTTTCCTCCATACTATCGTTAATCGGGGTATCACACCATACTCGATTAACAGGAGGAAAGCAAAACTCATGACCACGGTAGATTTTATCACAGACCTGTTCTGTTGTATAGATGATAAACTGACACAAACCAATACCAATCAAAAGCATACACAAGCCAAATTGTATCCGTCTGAAGGGGTTACCCTTGCGTTGCTTTTCGCGCTCAAAGGGGTGGGCACGTGCGTTCTATCGGTGGATAGCAAGCAACTATAAAGCGGTGTTCCCCAATTTACCAAAACGTACCCGCTTGTTCCGCTTGTTCAACCGGCATCATCAGTTAGCTGACCTTTTCATGGCAGAACCGTCACTGATTGGCGTGATTGACACTTACGGTATTGAACTGATTCACCCTCGTCGAGAAGGTCGGTCTGAGGGGCAAGTCGGCAAGAAAGGCATATCTAACCACCGCTGGATTGTCGGAGGCAAACTGTGTATATTGGTCAACCATCTGGGGTTGATTGTCGATTGGGATTGTGACACTGCCACTGTGTATGATGGCAGCAGCTTCCAACATATAGTCGAAGGGGTGACTCATCAGATGGTTGTGTTTGCTGATAAAGGGTTTACCAAACGAGACTGGTTTCCTGACAACTTGCGTATTTGCCAACCCGGACAGTGGAACGACCGGATGGTGATAGAGACTATTTTATCTATGTTGACCCGCGTCTGCCACTTGAAGAAAGTCACACATCGGTGTTCGGTGTTGGGACTATTTCAAAACGAGACTTGCTTTCACTATGGCGCTGTTTAATCTCTTGGTACAATGGGACGGATTACCCGTTGAAGCTGATGGGTTTGTCCCTTTATCTATCGCTCGATTTACCCTCTAAACTAGCACCAAAGGTTAAATAAGTGGAGATCACCGAGGGCGTTCTTTGCACCTGTTCCGTTATTTCTGGTTGGATAATCCTTAGAAAAAAAAACAAAAAGTTCATTTCTCTCCGGTAGAGGGAGGGGAAGCGGGGGTTACCCACTTGACGTTACCCGTCCGATCGTAGACGACTATACCGGTTCCCATTAGAGTTTGCGTAACGAATAAGTTTAGGGCAACTTTCCCCGCGTTATCGTGGATAGATATACCATTGCCGTTTTCACCAGAAGCGATACTCACCCCCGTTTGGCTGCCATTACCAAGGACGTTTATACTATGCTGCCCCTCGCTAGCCCATAAGTGTAGTCCCGGGTGCCCTTTTTGATCATACAGTATGATATGATTTGCCTCTTCCATGGCATCTAAGACAATCGCTTTTTTACCCGCTTTATCCACCACCGTTAGCTTGGTGCACTGAATCTCGTCAAATCTCGATGCTTCATCAGGACCCTCGGAACGGGACACACCATTTCTTTATGCAATCAAAGGGGAGACCCCTATTGCCACCATCGCCATCAAAGCAAACGTTACCACCGATCCAAAAAACGCATAGCG
Source organism: Candidatus Poribacteria bacterium (assembly GCA_022822785.1). Lineage (GTDB taxonomy): Bacteria > Poribacteria > WGA-4E > WGA-4E > PCPOR2b > PCPOR2b. The sequence continues at coordinate 233,477 of JAJEAL010000053.1, read as the reverse complement.
AATCTTCTGTTTATTACACATGGGTTGATCTCCTACTCCCCGATTCGTGAGCGAAGTTCCTTCATGATTGCGTCCGCCATCTCCTGTCCCATGTACGTTGTGAAATGCTCTCGAGCCTCGTCGAAACTATCTTCTTGCACGTCTGCTGGCAGTTGTAAAAACAGTGAGCGAATTTCACCTGTAAACTCCGCGAGTGCTTTTTGTCCGAGTTCCGCAAGCTTTTGTCGATCCTCAGGGGTCGGATACAACTCCTCGAGTTCCGCTGGAGAGACGGTGGCAAGCAGAGCTATTTCGGGATATTTTTTATTGAGGGCTAGCCCCAGTTTTTCAATATGCGATGCGATACCAGCGATCCGTACTTGCTCAACATCAACCGCACTTTCTGGGGTGAGGGGTTCTTCGGAAAACTCAGTCTCTGTCAGAAAGCGATCCGAGGTATCGGTAGGGGCGGCTGTATCCGATTCATGCTCATGGGCAGAGTCTGTATCTTCATAATGCGGCACCTCAGCAGCGTGGAGATGCGGGGTAGAGTGTACCGGTGCCGGCTGAAACGCAGGCTGCGCTGTCGGCCTCTCCGACCGCTCTGGTACCACATAAACCCGTTTCTGCATTGGGTCAACCGTGTGTTGATAGTAGAGATAAATCCCTCCTGCGAGAAGCGGAACACATAGGACCCCGAGCAGGACGGTCCCCCTTGTATGCTTCGTCATTTTTTGAAACATAATCTATTCTCCTTAGAACCTGTTTTAAAAAGAAATATTGTATTCCCAAGTTGATGTTTACGTTTATTCATTGATGCAGTAAAATCCTGCTCCAATGAAAGGCATAAACATGACCCCAACACCCTATCCCACGGATTTGACCGATGCCCAGTGGGACAACCTATTACCCTATCTGCCAAAGCCGTCACCACGAGGCAGACCGCTCAAGTGGGAGATGCGCGCAATCATCAACGCTATCTTTTACATAGTCAAGTCAGGCTGTCAATGGCGTATGCTCCCCCATCAGATGCCACCGTGGCAAACCGTCTATTCCCGTTTCAGAAAATGGAAAACTGATGGCACATGGCTTATGATTCATCAAGCCCTTCACAACCAAACGCGTTGCGATAGTGGCAAAACACCCTCACCGACTGTAGCTATCATTGACAGCCAATCGGTCAAGACGACCGAACTAGCAAACAGTAGAGGCTTTGATGCACATAAGAAAGTTAAAGGACGTAAACGCCATATAGTCACCGATACCATTGGCATTCCATTGCGGGTGAAGGTCACTGATGCACATATCAGTGATAACCGAGTCGCTATAGAGTTATTAACAGAAATCTCTAATTGGCACATAACGATTCCGTGAGTCTGTGCCGATGCTAGCTATCGTGGAGACTTAGGCGACTGGTTATATGCAAAGCATCAGTGTCGATTGGATATCACGACGCCTGTGGGTCAATCGGGATTTGTGGTTGTCCCCTTTCGATGGATTGTGGAACGCACTTTTTCTTGGTTCGGTTGGTTTCGCCGATTGACTGTGGATTATGAGCGATTGGCTGAGACTGCTGAGGCTATGGTGTACATTGCTTCCATTTACTTGATGCGAAACCGTTTCAAATGATTTTTCAAACAGGCTCTTAGCGTTGATGAAAAGTGCTGTATAAAGTGCTTACTGTGTTTCTTGGAGCTGACGGCTTGGTTCACCTCCACGCTGCCCTTCAAATTGACGAGCCACTTCAGGGTCCATCTCCCGCAACCGCCGAAGCCCCTCCTCCCTTCCGTACTGGTCTATCAACTGTTGTGCTTTATCAAAACGTCCCGGGGATATCTTCTCTTGGGATTCCGTTTCTTGACTTGACACAGGGGCGAGGTTCTCTCCCTTACCTTTTTTGACAGTTTCAGGCTCAGATAGAGGAGATTGCTTTGAATATACAGAAGTATCAGACCCCCCCGGGTCAATTTCCCAATCTGCAGAAGACTGTTGATCTATCCCATCATAGACAGGTTCGGACTCGTATAAGTCGGGACGCTCTGACCTTAGAAGAGAATCAAACTTTGGAAATTTACGTAGAAAATCAAAGTTGATTTTCGTTTCCTCGGCTGTCAGCGGCTCACCTGCTGGCTTTACAATCAACTCCTGATTCGCAATGAGACTGTCGACCTCCTCCACAGATGTATCTAAAATCCGTGACCAAAGTGCTTTTTGCATGTATAGATCGCGGTCTGCACCACTGGGAGTCTCAAACAAGACCCCATTAATATGGAATTCCGCCCGCTTGTCTCTCACGGATTCAATATATTCCGCCGAAACCCGATCTCCCTCCCGAATCTCCTGGCCGGGAACAACAAGGGCCTTGACCACTTTTCCATCTGGGAGCTCGATGAACTGTGTCACCATGTCATCGGCGGTCCACGTCTGACTCACTTCCACCGGAGGCGGGGGCCCTTTGCTTACTATAATCGCCTCATGTGGATTCCCACCCGTATATTTTGCCACCACTTCTGGCGAGAGCACCTGCACCTTTACTGCCTTTTTTGAGAAATCTCCCTTGTGAGTACTGGCGTGCTCCATTTGGCTGGTAGCAAATCCACTTGTCGCCGATGCAGGGGGGTTCCCCTTCTGTGCGTCTTGCCAATTGCTTGAATCTTCTCCCCTTTGAGTCCCTTTATCGAAAGACTGCCGAAAAGCCACTGCTTTTGATACAAACTCCTGAACTTCAACATAGCTTTGGTATTCTCTATAGCTCACATACGAGACAGCAAGCAACGCAAGAATACCAGCCACAATAAGGTAAGGAATAAAACGACGAATTGACATGATGATAATCTCTTTCTGAAGTTTGGGGCCGCCATAAATCTGCCACAACGAACCGTCAAGCTGTGGCAGATCTATGTGTCAACGTTCCACAGTGGCACAAATGCTGAAAAAAACTCAATTATTCGTAGGGCAACTCGAATACGAGCAACTCCCCTCATCGAACCGAGTCCGTTGCTCAGTTTTTGTGGATATAGTACGTTTATACTGGAGCACCCACCAATGGTAATGGAGCTCAAACGTTTCAACCTCAACCGTCTTCTTAGTGACAAACGTCGTTATATTGCCTTGATAACAGGTGCCACATGTGTTCGTCACCGTGAATTGATCGTCGATACTGAGAGTGGTTACATTTGTACCAGTCGATGTGTATTGGATGGGGTTCCACCCATGCCCATGGGCATCATACACCTGAAAAACAACGATTCCCCAAACGCCGACCATCAATATCCCGACAATAGAAAATATTGCTTAAGTACATCGTGAAGCCAACATCATAAATTCTCCTTGAAAAGTTATTGAAACAAGCCCTTCAGTATAGTAGATATTTCCGGGGCGGTAGGATGGCGGAAGTAGTACTGGTCGCTCGCTACCGCCGAGGCCGCGTAAAGAATCCCCCCGAGCATACAAAGGATCTTGTGACGAACCTTTGAACTGAAATCTGGAAATATCCTTCTGAAAATCTGTGGACCAGGTGTTAGAAAGATTAGACAGATGGCCGCTGCCATGGACCCTGCAAGCTGCTGAAAATGATTAGAGCCTCCAATGTACCAGCCCCACAAGGTACAAAGTATACACACAACGAGTGATAAAAGCCCAAAGTAATACCACTTCATATCTCTCACCTACCTTTACGTCTATTAGGCTTACGTTTAACAAGCAACCGAGTACTCAATTCTGCTCGCAGCTCCCATGATGCCACTTCTGATCGGGTTGACAAATATAAAATTGCTTCCAACCCGTGCCATTGTGGTCATTGTAACATGTCACGAGGTGCCCACTACCGACCGATGCACCGCATTTATGACACAACATCGCATAAATGGCAAGCCCAATCCCGATTAGTGATAGACCGATCCCTACTGGATTCGCCGCGGCCTCTTGCACCTGTACCAGTGGCAACACCAGCATCGCAACCGCTAAAAACATCATCAGATAGATACTTGCTCTTTCAACGACCTTCCAAAGACTTGGCGAATTCCAAACACTTGTTGCTAACATCAAATCATCTCCTATGAGTAAGGAATACTTTGGCATTCCGTTAAAGGCAAAAATTCCCGCTTCAAAAACAGATGAAACGATATACACATTATAGTGTGCAAAGTAAGTTCATAGGAGAATCGACGTTTTGCCAACGAATTCAGAGAATACCGGGCAAATCTATGATATTTTCTTACAATTATAGTCGTTATCGTGCCTGTTTTGCAAAAAAATAAAAAGCCTTGGCAACACACATTTTATATTGTGTACTATAATGTATACGCACTAAAGAGATTTGTGAGAGGAACATATCGGTGATTCAAGATAAAATTATCTCTTTGAAAAATAAGCGGTTAGTAGAGGGTTCTGTCGCACCGAATACCCTGAGAAATTATCAGAACACACTCTGCAAGTTGGAAGCTTGGCTGTTGGAACGTCCACTCTCAGATTTGCTATTGTCTGAATATGTCTCAAAATTGTACCAAGAAGGCAAAGCACCCGCCACCTGTGAAATGGTGGTTAAAGCGGTCAAATGGCGTGCCAAAATCGAAGGCTCACCCCTTGATAAGAAAGATACGCACTTCACCGACCAGACCCTAAAGGAGATTCGGCGTAAAGGAAAGGATCGGGGCAGAAAACCGGTCAATGGACTTGAGTGGGAGGATGTCGAAAAAATCTGTGTTCGCGCCGAAGCCGATAACACCGTCGCAGGCCTGAGGGATTCAGCGCTGATTCGACTGATGAGCGATTGCTTGTTGCGGATTTCTGAAGCGGTCGCGATCAACATAGAGGATTTAACCGAATCGGCCCTGTTGATTCGCAATAGCAAGACAGATCAAGAGGGACACGGCGAGCATAAGTTCGTCGGTGAACCCACCATGCAGGTCATAAAACGGTATATTGAAGTGGGTGCTATCAATGAAGGTGCCCTATTTCGCCGTGTTCGGTTTCAGCAGCATGTTTGTCCCGGGCGTTTATCTGTCAACGGTGCGCGTGCAGCAATCAAGCGCAGAGCACGTGAGGTGGGTATAGAAGGCTTCATCTCCGGGCACTCGCTTCGTGTGGGGTCTGCAGTATCACTTGCAAAAGCGGGGGCGTCTGTTGTAGATATGCAGGTTGTAGGGAGATGGAAGTCGCCGCAGATGCCAGCATATTATGCGAGTACCATGCTCACAGAGCAGGAAGCGATTGCACGGTTCAAGTACAAAAAATGATGGCTTCGACGTTGCAATCACACGATTCATGATAAATCCGGTTTTCGCGCTTTGACGCAGTACATGGGCCACGCAAAGTAGAACTCTCCCGCCGCCCGCCGAATGGCAAAGATCGGCTCCTCCTCCGGGCTTAGTTCATCAAAGGCGGCACGGATCCGTTGAACCCGTTCCGGCGAATTACCGGGACGGTCAGCCCACCACGAAAACGGTTGAAGCGCGTTATGAGTATGTACCTCGTCCTCGATTCTGAACCCACTGTCCTCGATCATCTCTCGCCACTGCGAGGGCGGATAGCCCCACACGTGGGAATGGTCCCGTAGCTTTTCGACGCGATTTTGCCATTCAATAAGTCGTTCCGACTCTGGACAAACGGAGTCCACCATGCAGAACAATCCCCCCGGACGCAACACCCGATAGGTCTCCGACAGAAATTGCGGCACATCCCGAAAATGGTGCGGCGCGATCCGGCAGGTGACCAAATCGAAAGATTCCGCTTCAAAGGGCAAAGCTTCCGCCGAAGCGACTTGGAAGTCGATGTTCTGTAATCCACGCTCACCGGCAAGAGCTTCCGCCTGATCTAACATCGCAGGGGTCAGATCCGTCGCGATGACATGCGCCACCTTTGGCGCAAAGGCAAAGGCAGTAAAACCCGTGCCGGTGGCGATGTCAAGGACTTCCTCGGTGCCATTCGGTGCTGCAAAATCGACAAGCACCCCTAGCGTTTCCCCTTCTGAGTGAACCTTGCTCTGGGCATAATATTTTGCATGTTGACTAAACTGTTGACGCACAGCGTCGTGAATTTGATTCATTCTACTCCTTTGAAACCGATACGGCTAATCTAAACTGTTATCAGACCACCCGACGGAAAGACTAGGCGGAATCGGACCGGATCAGATGCCCATGACGCTCGCTACCGTCAAGGACACTGGAAAACTGGAAATAGACCAATTCATGGTCCGCCCATAGCGTATGCTCCACACCTCGCACACACGCCACCATATCCCCGGCCTCAAGCTGTATTGTCTTTGTAATTCCCGTCGGGAGGCGCAGTGTCACCTTGGGACAGCCTGCTGTGAACAACCAATATTCATCGTAATCGTGGTAGTGAAGTTCAACATCTGCTTTCGCAGGCAGACGGTATTCGTGAAAACTCTCCGAATTGACAGGGTTCAGCAACTCCGCCAATAGCCCCGTAATTCTCTCTCCCCTCCCGATATGTACTACACAGAGTAAAGGATCATCTATACGTTCAGCGACCGATGACATAGGCGGCCTCCTTAGGTCGTTAGGGATAACATATCGCCGCGTTTTAATTATCTCCAGCGGTCACGTACCGGCTGCTCCTGCGCCCTAGAGAACAGATCGCGCCACTCCTTGGATCCATCGTCTTCCCGGATCTCCAAGCGGACACCCTCCACATAGGCGGGCCCATTACCTGCATTGAAGTATCCAAGGCCTTGGTCAGTCATGTGTATGCAACTTCCGTCCGGATAGACGATCGTCTTGATAACTTCTGGTAACCTGTGAATCGGTTCTCCATGTTTCTCAAAGCCATCTAGCCGTTCTTGAGACACGCGATATTTTTCGACCGCGTCTTCATCCACCTCAACACCCAGTCCAGGCCCATCAGGCACCTGCTGATACCCACCCACTACCTCGATCGGCTTTTTCAAGAGGTGATGGCTAAAGAGGTTGATGCAGCTAATCGTGGGCCAAGTGGCATGGGTTAGCACCGCGCCCAAGTGGGCAGCCCATGTTGTTGTTAAGCCGTTACCCACCAGCTGCAACCAGAAGGGTCTCTGTGCCTCAGCGCTCAAGGCGCCCTGCCGCACAACAGCGGATTTGCCGCCACCGATGACGAATCCATCGCAGACTTCTTCACGAACACTGGTGATGTAAGGTGGATTCCCAAAGTGCATGGCAATCGGGCGGTTGACCGCTTGGCGAATCTGTTTGTTACCCAATATATCATCCTGTGGGATGGGGGTCTCAAACATGGCGACGTTCTGGTACTGTTCCAGCTTCTTCATAATTGGTATAGCAGCGGAAGCGTTCTGGAACGAACCGTTCGGATCCAGGTCTAGCTTGAAATGCGGCGGCACATTCTGAGAAACTAACTCAACTTGGGCAACAATGTCCCACCACGGACGGGGCTTATTCTTGAAACTAGTGTAGCCGTTTTTCACAGCGTCTTTCGCTTCGGCAGCCCAATCTTCGGGCGAGGCATTCGTACACCACCAAGAAATTGGCGTCCAATCCCGTACCTTCGTGCCAATGAGCTGATGGACTGGGACCTCTAAGATTTTACCAACAACATCAAAGAGTGCCATCTGCAAACCTGCGCCGAGAGAATCGTCATTCATCAGCTCTGCTGGACGTTGACCTAAAACTCTTGCCACCGTCTGGTCAGTCACTCTACCATAGGTATAGCGGATAACGGTCTCGCCCCAACCGACGTGTCCGGTGTCCGTTGTGACCTTGCACAATTCTAGAATTGACCAGTTGTAAATCACTGATACACTGCTGCGGGTAATTTTGTGCTGCCGAGGGGTAAATGGCACATCAACGACGATACGTTCGATATCTGTCACTTTCATGAGATTATCCTTTCTAATCCATGGACCTCACAATCTCAGGTCGAGAAGTCCCCGATTGTATCAAGGACAGGCGCTACGCTACGAGGGACTTTAGGTCGGGCAAATCCGAGAGGATCTGTCCGTACCGAGACCAGGCGTGACCGGGGAGGTCCGACCTAAAGAATTGATTTGCCGGTTAGGAAGCCCGTCCACTGTTGGTCAATCTCTGTCCCACGGAAAGATAAGCGTTGGTTGATTTGCGTAACGTCTCATCTTCAGGACGATACGGCTACCAGCACCGGGCGCTAGACGGACAGTAAACGAAGATTTATCTATTGACAAGGTTTTGTCATCGACAGTAGCGCTAACAAGCTGGTGTTCGGCATAAGCACCACCCTGAACAATGACCGTCTGTTCCTCGACAGGGTTGATATTGACAAGCGAGAGCGTCGTTTCATTATCGGTCAGCGTCTCGACGAGTGCGGCGACATCTTCCGGCATCCCAGCGCGTCGGTTCACGGGATCGAAATAGCGTACCCGACAGTGCAGCGGCTCACCGAAACGGGGTGTGATACCACCCATTGTCAGTTCAATTAAACTGCTGCCCACCGCAGGGTTGAACGCCAAGGTGTCGTCCGAGAGTCGTGTATCCGGCGTTGTGGTATCCTCATGCATCCCTTGCATTTTCCGACGCAGGGTGCTGAAGTCGCGTTGGAACGTCTCTGCCGGATAGTCCGGATTCTTTCCGTCCAAGAAGCCGATCCAACTGTTTGAGGGCAGCCACTTGAGTACGTCGCGGTTCATTGACCAGTAGTAGACATCCAGCGCGCCTTGATTGTACGGCTGCGGCGTGTAGCTGTACCATCCCTCATCACCATGCATGTGGGGATACATTACCTGACCGTCTACTGTCTTCTGATTTGAATTGATTGTTTCGATCATCTTTCGCCACACGTCGACATAGCTTTGGTCGCCGGTAGCCAGTAGTGCATTTCCGAAACCGGCAATCGCTCGAACATGTGCGTTGCGATCCGACAATGCGCCCGTTTGTGGAACAACGACAGTGAAACCCCAGCCGTAGCAGCCACCGTACCATTTGCCGTCGCATTCGCCGCCTATCGTGCCATCTAGACCGATGTTAGAAGGGATAATACCACCGTTAGCAGCTGTTCGCTCCGCCCAGGCATCAACGTATTCAAGGAGCCATGCTTTGTATTTTTCTTCGCCGGTGAGCATGTACGCATTGATGGCGAGGGTCGTCGCAGCAAGATTCAGCGGATGGTCGCCGACGATGTCGGTATAGTCCTTGAAATGTGCTAGCATCTCCTCAAAGTTGCGTTCTCCGTGTTGCGCATTGAAACGTCCCTCGACTTCAATAGGGTCCCCTGCCCAATCGAGCGCGGTCGCTTTGCGTAGAAGCGGTCCTCGACTGCCGTTGAACATACTGCGAATAATCTTGTGCTCCGGATCGTAATTCGGAGCCTGTGGATCTTCGTTCATGTAGAAACCGGCGAAACGCCTGACCCGCTTCTGGAATGTACGGTCGTAGGGATCCGACAGGCCCTGCAAGTTAAAAACCGCCAGCCCCTCGCCGTGATGAAACCAGTCAAACATGACAGAAAATTCTTTATAGTACATCCCGTCACGGGCAAAGGGGACCTCCACCGTTTTCGCCTCTGTATATTGCAGTAGATGTCCCTCCCATGCCAGTTTATACATCTGCAAGATGCTATCTGAGGCACCAAGCGCGTGCAAGATGGGCCAACCGGTGAGATTCTCAATGGCATCGTCTGGCCCATCGTTTCCGCCCCAGCGCGGGATGCAGATCAGATAGCCACGCTCGTCAAAATAGCGATCAAAAAACGCCTCACACGCATGGGTTTGAGCGCGGATGAGTTCCCGCTCCAAAAGCGCCCAAGCTGGTGGTGGAAGGGGTGTCTCCACCGAAAGGATATTTCTATTCAGATTTGGTATCGGCATAACTTATCTCCTTAGGTATTGTTGTTAAAAAAAGCAAAGGGATAATTCAGACATACTGAATACAGGGAATAATAGAAAGGTCAAACGCTCTTCTCTGTCCACTCTGAACCATCGCCACCATTTTCTGACAACGAAGAATCTGTTCAATCAGCGATTTGAGTTCAACCCCCAAATGCTGGTTCCCAAATTTTTTTAACTTAGCACAGGCTTTCGACCATTGACTCTCCGCTCCAACATAATTTCGGTTCAAGAGATGGAAGCAGCCAACGCTCAATTGGAGCAGCCCTTGATAAAAAGGACGGTCGGGGCCCACTTCGATCATCCACACATCCTCCAGTGTTTCATGACACTCGAAGTAATGGCCGTCATTGAACTCTTGAATCCCTTTTTTGAGGACTGCTTGTTTGTCCATTGGTATATTAGCTCATTGCTATGTCAGTGAACGCGGACTTACGTTCACTACAGTTCTTAAATGTCAACGGCGTTTACCTGAATTCTTCATCATGATAGACTTCTTCTAGACGGGTTGATGTAATGAATGCGAAGAATCCCACGCCGAGAGCAATCGCAAACGTATATTCGTAGCCAATCCATTGGATAAGTTGACCGGCAACGACTGGCATGAAACCGAAAGGAAATACCAACGTGTTCATGAAACCGATATAGGTGGGACGATTCAGTGGGGGTGCTATATTAATCATATATGTCATAAACCCCACCATCATGCCACTCATTGATGCACCGCCAAGGACAAACGTTAGAAAATAACACGGCAACTGCCATACAGGCGGAATATACTGCACAAAAATTGCCACCAATGGTGCAGTGCACGCGAGCAGTGCGGTGCAGATTAGTATCCATCTAACACCGTATCGCCCACTCATATAGCCCCATAACACGTTAGATAAAACCCCACTAATAGCACCAACCGCTAGAAACAGTCCAATGGTCGAATCTGAAATACTTAACTTGTCCAAGGCGTAAGGTACGTAGAAAGGCATACACATCCGTCCAACATTGACGAAGATACGGTACACAATAAACGCGCGGTAATTGCGGTCGGTTTGAAGGAAGTGGGGCCCCTGTTTGAGGTGTTGCCATAATTTTTTCCGTGTGGTTTGGACAGGACGGATAGGTTCACGAATTCTAAGGAAAACGATGAGCGAGATAAAAGCCATGAGCGCAACGCCGCTGAATAAAAGCGCGTAATCATTCGGGAAAGTCAGGCCGGAGTCATCGCTCAAAATGTAGCGAACCAGAAAACCGATGAATATGGTAAAGAGGCCACCGATAAAATTGCCTAAACTAAAAAATCGAGCGCGCCGTAGTGGCTCAATCGTTTTAGATATAATATCCATATAGGCCACAGAGGAGGCGCCCATTGACGAGGTGCCTGCAAAATAGAGGAAGATAAAACTCGCAGCGAGTAGACCGTAATCCTGTGCACCGATCAGCACCGTACATACAGTGGCTGTCAGCCACACGACGGTATGAACGCTCATACCAAGGATATAGAACGGCATTTTGCGTGGTTTGTGCTCTAGCAGATTTGAGATTAGCAATTGGGGCCACATCCACCCCACCGACATCAGCGAACCGGTCAAGCCGACGAGGGTATTAGAAGCAGTTAGTTTATAGATGAAAGCCGAAAGGACAGTCGTGCTATCCGATAAGGAGAAGGAAATACGTCCAAATATACCTTGAAATATAGCGATCCAAAAGTTGCGATTTTGTTCTCGCGCTTTATCTTCTTCCCCCTGAAACTGGGGTGCTGACAAGTCTGTCGAAGCAGTTTTCATAGCTGGTTTCGGCTTCTTTATTAAGAAGTTTCCTCCTCATGATACACATCTTTGAGCCGCGTTGCTATTAAAAATCCAAATACCCCCATGCCCACGGACATCAAGAAAACTCCTTCGTAGCTAAGGGTCCCAACCAGTTTACCTGCGAGCACTGGCATGAAACCACACGGAAATAGTATGGTATTCATGAAACCGAGATAGGTCGGACGAACCCTTGGTGGTGCGATATTGATCATATATGTCATATAGCCCACCATCATACCGCTCATCGCTCCACCATTGAGGGCAAAAATTGCGAGGTAAATTGGCACCCGCCAAACCGGAGGGAAGTACTGCACAAATATAACAATCATAGGTGACACACCAGCCATCGCCGACGTGAGAATTAAGATCCACCGTTCACCATATTTTTCCGCGGCGTAGATCCATAAAAAGTTTGAGATGACACCGCTGGCTGCGCTGACAGCAATGAACAATCCGATAGTTGATTCTGGAATTACTAATCTGTTTAGCGCATAGGGCACGTAGAACGGGCCGCACATGCCCGCGGCATGCTCGAAGATCCGAAAATATAGGAATAGTCGATAATTTCGGTCTGTCCGAAGAAACTGCGGTCCCTGCTTCAGGTGCTGTCGAAGGGTACGGCGCTCAGTTTGGACAGCGTGAACCGGTTCACGAATTCTTAGAAAGATAGTGAACGCTACCCCAACGGAGACGGCACCACAGCCAAATAGCAGTGCGTAGTTATGGGGAAATGCTAATCCGAATTCATCATCCAAGACATATAGGACAAAAAAGCCGATGAAGAAGCTGCAAATTCCGCCTGTAATGTTACGCAAGCTGAAAAATCGAGCGCGTCGATGTGGGCCAATTGCCTTGGAAATAATGTCCATGTATGGCAACGTCGAAACGCCCATTGAGGACGAACCGATAAAATACAAACAGAGAAAATAGGCAGCAAGCAGCCCATAATTGCGGGAACCGATTAGCAGTGCAGACAGACAGATGGCAATCCATGCGAAAGTGCGGAGCCCCATACCGAGGGCGTAGAAGGGCATCTTACGAGGGCGGTGTTCCAAAAGATTTGATATGAGCAACTGGGGCCACATCCAACCGGCCATGCCGATTGAACCTGTCAAACCAACGAGGGTATTTGAAGTCGTGAGTTTATACACAAAGGCGGAGAGAACAGTTGTAGAATCAGCAAAAGCGAAAGAGATTCGTATGAATGTGCCTTGAGCAATAGCTAGCAAAAAAGTGCGTTTTTGTTCTTTCGCTTTCTCTTTTTCATCTTGGGGCTCTGTTTCTAGTGTATCAGTCGAAGCAATTTCCATAGCGCGTTTGGCTTACCTTTAACCCCCAGATTTGGAGGAGAATGTACAATCTGAATAAACAGGAAGAAATTATGGTGAAAATAAGTAAACATTAAAAGTAGTAGGCACACGCCGTGTGCCGTAACTCCGCGCACAACGTCCTGGCCTCGCTCGTTCATAGTGTTTAAGTAATTTTAAAATCTACCATAATAATGTCATCGTTTGATCACATTTAAGTCTTGTGGGTCAATTCAAAACGAGCTGGAGTCGCTGGTTTTCAGTTTCAGGGGTTTACAGCAGCTGCAGCAAAACAGTTGTGCTGATGGTGTTGGGTTTTACGTTCAACGCAACCTATAATACTTATACAACACACCTTCAAACCAATCCCTATAAAATGGAGGATTGTCATCAATAATCAATTTATGCTATTATACACCATGTTTGGCTTTCACGCATCATGTATTATCTCACATTTCACAAAATTTGCGAAAGGAAACCGAAATGTCCAAACCAAAAGTCTTGATTGCAAGCCGGCCGGGACCAGAAGTTGAAGCTATGCTCGAAGATGCCCCATCAGAATTTGAAATCTGCTTCTTGCCCGACGGAGAAAAACTTGGAGACCATATTTCAGATGTGGAAGTTCTTTACGGTGCCATCCATGAAGCGGATTTCTCGAAGGCGAACGCGTTGCGTTGGGTGCAACAACCCTTTGTCGGGGTTGAGTGGGCGAGATACCCAGCTTTCCGGGACAGCGATGTGAGTCTAGTCAATAGCCGTGTGTTGTACGGCCCCCAAATTGCTGAGCACGCCTTCGCACTCCTGCTTTCGTTGACGCGAGGTATTGTGACTCAACTCGATTTCATGAGGCACAAGCACTGGGAATGGACTCCATGTATTGAGATTGCGGGCATGACTATGGGAATCCTTGGCCTTGGTGGGATTGGTCGTGCAGTTGCTGTAAGAGCGAAGGCATTCGACCTCAAAGTAATCGCTGTTGATAAAGAACCCGTTGAAAAGCCGGATACGGTCGATCAGCTTGGCCAAATGGATTCACTACAGGAATTTCTATCCCAAACAGACATCCTGATGGTCTGCTGTCCCATCACGCCGGAGACACACAAACTTCTGTCGCACGAACAGTTTAATGCCATGCCGGAGGGGAGTTACATCGTCAATGTCAGTCGCGGTAGAGTAGTTGATGAAGAGGCTATGATTGCAGCGCTCGATAGCGGTAAGCTAGCGGGAGCAGGTTTGGATGTCACCTACACCGAACCGTATCCTGAAAATGGCCCGTTATGGATGAGGCCTAATGTGATTTTGGCATCTCACACCGCTGGTGCGTCGCAAAATATCGGCAAACGCGCCATGAGTTTGTTTATTGAGAACTTGCACCACGACCTCAAGGGCGAACCGTTGGTCAATACAGTGGACAAACAGAAGGGGTATTAGGTGGTGTTTTACTATTAGCTAATTTGAGACAATCGATTCATCTGTTAACGTGAAGCGTGAAAGGTGACAAGCGAGATTCGTCATGTTTTGCGTTTCACGATTTTATCTCGACAGTCCAGGCATTAAGGAAAGTGTGTGGTTTTCATACTGCCGAAATTCAATTGATTTGTTGACAGCAGATTTTGGGGATGCTATAATGGATTTGTTATTTAAATATCCGAACTGTTAGAAAAGGATTTCAAAGGAACACCCATGAGTCAAACAGGGCAAGATATCCTCGTTCAACCGGAACCACTTCGTGAATTTGCGTTCACGCTATACCACAAAGCGGGCGTTAATCCCGACCATGCCAAATTGATGGCTGACCTCCAAGTCGAAACCGATTTGCGAAGCGTCCACTCGCACGGCACACGCATGATACCGTGGTATGTACGCAGCATCCTCGACGGAGCGATGAACCGCAGTCCAGATATTCGCGTTGTCCAAGAAGGTCCCAGCTTCGCGGTCATTGACGGAGATAACGGTCTGGGGCACCCACCAAGCGCCTTAGCGATGAAGATGGCAATTGAAAAAGCACGCTCGACGGGTATTGCCGCAGCAGGGGTACGCAATGCGGGACATTTTGGTGCAGCTGCCTGTTACACGATGATGGCAGTCGAAGCGAAGATGATCGGCTTCTCAACGACCAACACAGGCGGCCCCTCTGTTGGTGCGCCGGGGGCAGCGGAACCTGTGATTGCAAATAACCCACTGAGTTATGCCCTCCCCGCCGGCGAAGAACGTCCAATCGTGTTGGACATGGCGTGTGGTGCTTCATCATGGGGAAAGGTGCGTACGCTACAGATGTATGGCCTGCCAATTCCGCCGGGGTGGTTGTTGACTGCTGATGGCCAACCCACTGAAGATGCAAATGAAGGACGGATACTGACACCGGCAGGGGGACCGAGAGGATACGGTTTAGGACTAATCATGGGGATTTTAGCAGGGCCCTTGGTAGGAGGCTTAATGGCAAGCCAAAAGCATCAAGATAACCCCTCAGAACATTTTTTTATCGCAATCAATGTGGCAAGCTTCACGGACTTTGAAGCGTACGCCGCATCAATAGATCAAGGGATTCGCACCATTCAAGCGGCAAAACCTGTTGATGGGGTTGATCAGGTGTATCTGCCTGGTGAAATCGAGTGGCGCAAACGCGAAGCGTGGGTCGACAGCGGTATTCCACTTCATATCGACCATCTACAAGATTTAGCGAATCTTGCAGACGAGCTGAAAGTTGATATCTGTTGGGAATGATAAGAAGAATAGAAGGTGAGGTTACCCATTAACAGTATGAAACGAGTTTATCGAAATCCACTTGATTTTTTCTTCGAAAGGAGGTAGGAAGAATCACACTGTCGCCGAAACAGCACAGTGGAGGTTACCCATCTGCTTTATGAAAGAGATACGAGCCTCGCAGGAAATTCACCGTAAAAAATTCAACTATCTCTGGGACCAGTTCCACAATGGCTACAAACCATCAGTGTACAATCCTGAAGAGGTTGGAGATTGTAACGGTCGAAGACATAGTTTAACGTTAAGTATTCCGATTGACCAACCCGAGATTATTAAGGGTATTGAATCAATTACCGATCAGATTCGCTGTATTCCGGGTGTCTATATCATGCCACCAGAATACTACCATATTACTGTCAAGCGATTAGGTTTTCTAACAGATCAGAAGCAGTATGATTACGACCTTGAGCCACAAATCCTTGAACAGATTATAGAGCAGAGCGATCAGATTTTCACCCAAATTCCAGAGTTTTCCCTCCGATTAAAAAGTGTAAACGGACTCGCCAGCTTCATTATTGTAGAGGTCGAAGATAACGGTGCTATTGCTCAAATTCAAGGGCGATTCCACGAAGATGCAACAATGGTGCCTAGCTATTCGATTGAAGGCGAAAATTGGCTGCCCCACCTCAGTATTGCCGGGCTGAAAAACCTCCAAGGATTAAAGGCACTTAAATCACAGATGACCAAATTGCGCGATATTGAGATTGGTGAAATACGGGTAACTCATATTGACCTCTCGCAAGCCATACTGCAACGTCCCTGTCCGCAATGCCGGATATTACGCACCTTTCCTCTGGTTCGCAAAGATTTGTCCGCCTGACGAATCTTCCGGTTCATATCAAATTTAGGCGACCCACAAGCGTCTATCAGATTCTTTTTTCTAACTGTCCTGTTACCACTGCCATTCTTTGGGGCGCCATAGATTATCTTCCTGTACCCCTAATTCCTCCAAGATTGGATTGAGTTCCGATAATTCTTCTAGTTCTTCAGCTTTATGTGCATCGCTACCGATGAGTAGTTTCACCTCTCGCTCCAAACACAACTGGTAAAACTCAATTAAGTGTCTCTGATTATATCGGATAAACTTGGGACTAATTTCAACGGCAATTTCGCGCTGGGAGGCGAGGTCTAGCTGGTGAATTAGCCGTTTCTGATCAACGTGTCGCATCATTTCACTCCCGAACGCTGATACTTCTTCCTTAGATAAACGAAAGACGTTCGGTGTCAGAACAAATGGATGCGCGATGGCATCGGTCAACGGACAGGCGATCGCGGCTTCAAACATGTAGAGCTCATGGTTTGCGACTTTCCGAGGATTGCCGAGATCTGAGGGCAGTGCAACTCCACGCAGATGATAATGATTTGGTGCCATCAAAACATAATCAAAGTAAGATGCCAATTGAATGTTGATGGACGCGACACGGTACTCCAAGATGTGTGATTCAACGCCGAAGTAAACCGGGAACGGCGGTTCACATTTCTGGATCATCTTTCTAACCGCTTCAATGTTTTTGGCTTTATAGCCATACGCGTAATCGTGATCGGTGATGCCAATTTCCTGCATGCCGCGTTCTTGTTGGATCTTAATAACCTTCTCTATATCAAAATCTCTCGCAGCACAAGGGGAAAGTCTCGTATGTATGTGATAATCACAATCGAACATTCTTTTGACTCCTTTAATAAAGACAACCCCAACACATTGGATGATTAACGTATGATGGCAAACAGTTATTTTTTTAAGTTTAACGTTGGAATTATCGTATCGTTCCGATATTATGACAGATACTGAAAATGATTGCAAGCAAAAAAGATGGAGAGACAGATTCCGTATAAGTCCCACCTCACCTTTTAGAGAGGCAGATCTATTGAACGCCCTTGATTAGCAGACATATAAAACGCCTGCATCAGTTCAGTAAGGTTACGGCCGTCCTGAATCGTGACACCCATTGGCCCATCACGTAGGATGCTGTTGACCCACTGCTGCATCGCCGAGGGTGGTGGTTCGGGGCGACGGGCGATGTACTCTGCTTTTTCTTCGTCCGAGAGCTTGCGCGTTTCAAAGTGCATATCATCGCGACCGATAACCATGGAACCCTCTGTTCCGTAGAGTTCGAGCATATTGGGTCCAGAACGGTGTGTCCATGATACATCAATGACCCCAAGCGCCTTGTTCGCAAATTCAACCACCGATACACTGTTGTCATCAATTGGATAGTTGCCTGTGAAGTTGTTGATTTTGGAGATAGCGCTTTTCGGTTCACCCATGAGCCAGCGGAGGATATCTACCCGGTGACAACCCAGATCAAACAGTGCTCCTCCGCCAGCACGCTTTGCATCTCCGAACCAGAAGCTGGGACCTTTGAACCATTTATCCAATCCCGCCGAATGCGCGATACGTCCACGACCAAAGGTGAGATCACCCAAAAATCCATCATCAAGGACCTTCTTCGCTAGTACAAGATCGGGGTCACAACGCGAGGGCAACGAAATCATGAACTTTACTCCCGCTTTTTCTACCGCTTCGATAATCCGGTCGCATTCATCCACAGTGATGGCCAGCGCTTTTTCGGTGAAGATATGTTTCCCCGCTTCTGCCGCCGCAACCATCACTCTGGGATGATCTGAGGTTATAGCATCGACCACAACCGCGTCAATGTCCTCCCGATCGAGAACTTGGTCCAGATCCGAATAGAATGGGACGCTATATTCTGCAGCAGCCTCTTTGCCACCGTATTCCTCTTCGTCCCAAACAGCAACCAATTCGGTTTCCGGGTTTTCCAGAATTTGATTGGCATACCCTCTTGCGTGAACGTGAGCGAAACTGAGTTTAGCAATTTTGATCATATTATGACTCCTTAGCAATCCTCCATCTCAAGAAAACTATTATTTCTTCACAAAACTTGTGCTGTAGTCTTTTTAACGTTGATTCAACATCTAACGCTTTTGCCCAATTTGCCAGATAATCCAAATATAGTTTTGCATACTGGACCTCATAGACCAGCAAGGCATCTGCAAACTGTTTCTCGCTACCACCGGAAAGTTGTGCCCATCTTAACTTGGCTAAAATGGTGTCTTCGGGGCTTGAGACCTATATACTGAGCTCCATAACATCTTCAGCATATTTTCGCGAAAAACTGGAAGCCACAGAACCGGTCGCCATGTATTCAATGCCGGCATCTTCAAGCGTCTGGATGACTTTTCAGATCAGTCTTTCCGGTTGTAGCATTTCTCAAGCCGCTCCATATAGAGTTTATGGAATTCTTCCTCATTTAGATCCGGAAATCTTTTTCGCAAGCCATAGATGAACAGTTTCTTGCTAAACTTGGATAGCTCAAATGCTTTCATCAACCGTTGTTCGGGCGTCATACGCCGCAGAATTTCAATATATTGTTTATGATTTGGACGTTCTTTGATGTTCATATTTCATCACACCGTTATTCCTGTGAAGTTCCTCCGTCAGAAGCCACAGCACTCGTAACATCTAAGAAGAGGTCTACTAATCCATATTCAGTTCTCTGAAACCGTGAAATCGTAACATCCCCACGGACCAAGTCTTTCAGTAAATTGGTAGTTTCTGTTTCTGCCATCTGTGATTCAACCTGGATTAGCGAGTCAGTTATTTGTAGAGAGACTACACCTGACTTCTCACTGAGAATGGTTTGAGCCATCTCCATGCCTGATATGACTTCGATTTCCAGACGATGCCGCCCCCCATGCCGTTCGGAAATGTCGCGCATTCCTCCATAAAACGCAAGGCAACCCGCATTCAGGATGCCAACCCGGTTACATGACGTTATTACATCTGCTAGGTAGTTTGTCGCTAGAATCACCGTTTTTCCCATCGCACCGAGTTCTCGGATTAATGCCCCCATTTCGGCCTGTCCCTGTGGATCTAAGAGAGAAATCGGTGCATCGACCAACCAAAGTAACGGGTCGTGTAAAAAGGTTTTGGCTAAACACAATCGTTGTTTTTGTCCCAGTGATAAGTACTGGATTTGTTCATCTCGCAGTGCAGCTAGATCCATTAAATCGAGCACGTCTTGGATACCTGTTGCACGCTGGCTTTTTTCTAATTTATATGCAGCAGCGAAAAACTCAAGATACTCCTGAATAGAAAGATCTGGATACCCTTCGAAAATTTGGGGAACATAGCCGATGAGTGGACGAACTGTACGCACGTCTGTTATTGCATCATATCCAGCAATTTCTATAGAACCGGAGCATGGTTTAATCAGCGTGGCTATAATCTTTATGAGGAGCGATTTGCCCGAACCGTTTGGGCCCAACAATGCCAAGCGATCTCCAGCCTCTAAATGCAGATTTACATTGGTGAGGATCGGTTTCCGGTGAAAAGATTTGTACAGTTCGTGGACGTGAATCACAACTCGAAAATCTCCGAAGTTAAGCAAAAAGGGTCAAAAGTCCATAAACGAAATGTCCAACCACATTATAGCACGCGGCTACTGATTTGGAAACGGGAATTCCACAAAGAGGTAGAAATCATCAGTTGACTCTGTCTTTCAATCTGTAGTATAATTAACTGACCTATTTTTCCAATAATACTAATTTCAAACCACAGACTTTTAGTCCCGACGCTTCATCGGGGGAGGTATCGAGGAATACAACGTGCATGCAGAATTAAGCATTGACGAACAGGTAGCACTCATCCGCAGGGGCACGGCAGAGATTATCTCTGAGGCAGAGCTCGCTCAAAAGTTGGATAAAGCCAGAACGCAAAAACGCCCGCTTCGGATCAAACTTGGATTGGATCCGACAGCACCGGATATTCACCTTGGAATTGCAGTTGTTTTACGCAAATTGCGCCAATTTCAGGACCTCGGACACGAGGTTATCCTTATCATTGGTGACTTTACAGCCACGATTGGGGATCCGAGCGGTAAATCGAAAACACGGCCACAGCTAACGACAGAAGAGGTCAAACATAACGCCAAAACCTATGCAGACCAATATTGTATGATTTTGGACGAAACCAAAACGCGCGTTGTTTTCAACAGCGCATGGCTTGATAATATGTCGTTCGCGGATGTCATTAGGCTGAGTGCTCAAACAACTGTGGCGCGGATTTTAGAACGAGATGACTTTACAAATCGGCTCCATGCCGGCGCTTCGATCGGGATGCACGAACTCCTTTATCCGATTTGTCAAGGCTACGATTCTGTCGTCTTGGAAGCAGATGTAGAGATGGGTGGAACAGATCAGAAATTCAACATTCTCATGGGCCGCGATCTACAACGTGCCTATAGTCAAGAACCCCAAGTAACGCTATTAATGCCCCTACTTGTAGGTCTTGATGGGGCGGAGAAAATGAGCAAATCACTGGAGAACTACGTTGGTATCTATGAACCGCCCTCCGACATGTACGCCAAGTTGATGTCCATCCCTGATGAACTGATGTCTACCTATTTTGAGTTGGCAACAGATGTGCCGCTCGAAGATATTCGTACGCTCGAAGCGCAACTAGCAAGTGGACATCTGCATCCCAAAACGGTCAAACAGAGACTCGCCCGCGAAATCGTGACAATCTACCACAACTCAAATGCAGCGCACGCGGCGGAAGTTGAATTTGACCGGGTCCATCGTGATCGACAGCTTCCCGATGACCTCCCTGAAGTTGTTATCCCGACCTCTGCTCTCACTGAAGGTAGAATTTGGATTGCTCATCTGATGCAGCAAGCCGGTTTTGCCAAGAGTTCGAGCGAGGCTAGACGATTGGTACAGCAGGGCGGGGTACGTCTTGATGGTGACAGAATCACGGATCCAGGGTTAGAGGTCCCTTTACAGGGGGAAGCCATTCTGCAAGTTGGGAAACGGCGGTTTGCGAAGGTAGTCATTTAGTGTTATTTTTTAATCGATTGGGCGATGGAAGCGTGTAGGTCGAGATTCACAGCTCGACGAAATACTTAGGTAAAATATGATCTTTGTAACCAATGACGATGGGATTGACGCACCGGGGTTACAAGTCCTCGCAGAGGCACTCGAAACTCTCGACGAAGTTTACGTTGTAGCACCGGATCGGGAACGGAGTGCGGTCGGTATGGCGATCACACTTCACCAACCATTAAGAGCTAAACAGATTCGGACTCGTGTCTATGCGGTCGATGGGACACCGGTTGATTGTGTGGACCTAGCACTAGGTACGCTACTCCCCGAACCCCCAAGATTGCTGGTCTCTGGTATCAATCGGGGACAGAATCTCGGAGCAGATATTCACTTTTCAGGCACAGTTGGAGCAGCAAAAAAAGGCACGCTCTCAGGGATTCCATCAATTGCGGTTTCCCTCGCCTTAGAGCAGATAGGGGAACAACCTGACTTCCACTACAAAACCGCGGGAACAATCGCATGTCGCATTGCCAAGCAGGTCATCGAAAAGGGAATACCGAGCCATATCCTGCTTAATGTTAACGTGCCGAATTGTGGGCTTTCGGAGATTAGAGGCATTAAGATAACACGACAAGACCGTGGGAACTACAGTATAAATGCAGTCACACGACTAGATCGGGGCGGCCGGCCCTACTACTGGATCGGTGGAGAACGCACCCAAATTGATTTTGGAAGAGATACAGACCTCCATGCGGTTCACAATCGCCGCGTTTCAATTACACCCGTGCAGCTCGACTTTACAGACCACACCCTCATCACACCACTAAAGAGTTGGTTGGATGACGAGAACATGCAGCTATAACTTGAAAACAAGGAGGAGACTTGCGTTACCTAACTCTTGTTCTCAAAGGGTGTTGTATCGGGGTGGCAAATATTATTCCCGGTGTGAGCGGTGGCACGATGGCGGTTATGCTTGGGATTTATGAACGATTGATTCGCGCTTTACACCACATCGGATTCTCAACGGTAAGGAAACTATTGGCAGTTCTTACCCTAAAAAAGAGGGCAATATCTGAAGCAAGTACCGAGTTGCATCGTATAGATTTCGGATTTTTGATAGCCATTACCCTCGGTGCGCTGCTAGCTGTTAGCGCGTCAGCCAGACTGATTATTTATCTGCTGAATGAGCAGCATGATCCAACCTACGGCTTCTTCTGTGGATTGGTGCTGACCTCTGTTATCATTCCATTCAAAATGCTGAAACGCTTCACTGTTAAAGAATGTGTTTCGCTTTTCCTCGCCGCGGCATTAACGGTAGGACTGACACTAAGCATGAGTGGAGAAAAAAGACTGGCGAGTGAGCGACAGAGATATGCACTAGAGGAGAGCCATCTCAGCGGAAAGACAACCACAGGAACAAATGCTTCTGTAAGAATGCAGGGACAGATGTTAAAGGGCGATAACCACGCGGTTGATAGGCTGCTTTATCTTTCCCTCTGCGGTGCTATTGCGGTGTCTGCGATGATTCTGCCCGGTATCAGCGGTTCTTTCGTCTTTCTACTGTTGGGCGTTTATTTCGACGTACTGGCATCGGTGAATAACCGAGACTGGATTGTGATTGGATTCGTGGCTTTGGGTGGTGGATTTGGCCTACTAGCGTTCACCCGACTGTTAAATTATGTTCTTGAACACCATCATGATCTGACGATCTCTTTCTTAATTGGATTGATGGTCGCATCACTATATGGACTGTGGCCCTTCCGAAGCTATGAAATGCTCGGAGAGACACGTATCGACATCGCTCATATCCTGCCACAAGCTAATATGAATCTGGTTATCACAATTTTAGCATTCCTGATTGGTTGCGGGGTGGTCCTCCTCTTTTATCGCTTGGAAAGTCAAAGAGAGTGATATTTATAGTAAAGTTTAGGATTAATTGGACACTTTGTACCGGCGATGGGAAAATCCGCGCTATCACCCCGGTAGGTGCGGTTTCTAACCGCACCGCATCGGCGCAGTTGGAAACAGCGCCTACCAAACGCCGGGAGCGAAAGTGTCTATCTGTTTTTAGAATCCACTATAATGTCCCTTAAAAACATGAAAGAGAATCTAACCGAACTTCAAACTCCTGCGGTTGAAGCCTACCGTCAACGGTTAGCTGAAACTGTGCCAGCGGTTGAGATTCTTGACGCTTTTGCGACAGATCGCATTATCGAAGTAAAGTTGAACGATGCCTCAGCACGAAATCCCGCCACGGGAAAGCGCGTTGTGAAACTCTCAGCTGAAGTAGAAGATCAGTTCAATGTGACTTTACTGCCCTATATCGTTCCACATGAAAACTGATTGAAAGGATTTTTCCTAGAGCAAATTACTTTTATGAAAACAGTTGGTTTCTTTGTTAATACTGCCAAACCCCACGCGCTACAGGTTGCTACAGAGGCTTGCGATTGGCTCAGAAAGCGTGGGGCAAAACCATTGATCCCTGACGCCGAAGCTACGTTACTCGGTCTAGTAGGTGCCGGCTGCGATCGACGTGAATTGGCATCACAATCTGACCTGTTATTGGTCCTCGGCGGCGATGGTACATTACTCGACGCTGCACATATACCCGAAATCGAGAAGGTTCCAATCCTCGCTGTGAACCTCGGTAGTCTCGGCTTCCTCACCGATGTTCCCCGTGAGCAGTTTTACGCTGCTTTGACCAACGTTTTTAACGGCGACTACAGAATTGATCGACGGATGATGTTAGAGGTTAGTGTTGATAACCGAGAGCAGGAGTTTTCCAATTCCTTTGCTCTCAACGATGTCGTGATTCGGCACTATACGCAACTTATCGAATTGGACACCTACATTGACGGTGAGCCGTTCGTCACCTACGACGCTGACGGTCTTATTATCGCCACCTCAAGTGGCTCAACTGCCTACTCCTTATCATGTGGGGGACCAATCGTTGAACCGCATCTCAATGCGATTCTCCTGACCCCGATTTCGCCCCATTCATTAACGATGCGCCCTTTTATCGCAGACGGCGATTCAGAGATTACGGTGGTTATGCAATCCGACTATAGCAGCGTCACTCTGCTTATCGATGGCCCACGTAAAACCCACACGGTTACCCCGAATTCTTTAATTCGTGTGCGCAAAGCGAATAAGACCATCCAGCTCATTCGTTCTCAACACCATAGCAATTACGAAGTCTTGCAAACAAAATTAATGCTAGGCGAAGGAACGAAGCGAAAAACGTAAAACGTGAAAACTATTTGTTCATTGGTACAGTTGCTGGAAACGGAAGCTGCTCATGATGGAGTGAAAAACTCAAGCGGTTTGAACGTCCCGGAAAAAATATGCTTTGCCGTGAACGATGCGGCTAATTACGGAGGAGTCATGGCACAATCCGACATCATCCAAACGATACTCAAAGACAGCGACCATCAACTCACCTTGTTTACAAAAGATGAAATTAATGACTTGCGCGATAGGGTCTGTACCAAACCTTATAGAGGCAAAGAAACCCGGTTTATTAGGTGCATCAAACGGAAGAAGGAGATTCAGTTAAAGCCTGAAGAGATGGTCCGCCAACTTTACGCGGCAAGGTTGATCAATCAGTACGGCTACCCCGAAAGCCGTTTAGCTTTTGAGCATCCGGTCAACTTCGGCAGGCAAACGAAAAGGGCTGATATTGCCATCTTTGACAAAGACCGTCCCGATACCCCTTACATCATTGTTGAGCTAAAAAAGTCCAAGTTACAAGATGGAAAAAATCAACTTCGGTCCTACTGCAACGCTACCGGCGCACCGATCGGTGTCTGGACAAATGGCGAGCAAATCTCCCACTATAACCGCAAGGATCCGAACTACTTTGAAGAAATTAGCGACATTCCCCAAGCGAACCAAACCCTCGCAGATATTCTCACGGAACGCTTCACCCTGAAAGACCTCATCCTCAAGGATAAAATTGCCAATGAGCGGAAATCCCTGAAGGATATTGTGTTGGAGATGGAGGATGAGGTGTTGGCAAACGCCGGGGTGGATGTCTTCGAGGAGGTTTTCAAGCTTATATTCACCAAGCTCTACGATGAATTTCAGAGCCGGGACGACAAGGAATTTCTCAACCGATTTGTGCGACCAGCCACTAACATCGCTATACGTGAAAATCCATTCGGTGACCGCGGTGGGGCAGATTATGAGGCACTCAGAGCTGCTGTCGAAGAGGCTCCAGACGTCGGTTTCCGACCGATGGAATTCCGAAATACCGGCCAAACGGATGCCGAACTCAAGGAAAAAATACAGAACCTATTCAATCAGGCAAAAGACGAATGGCCAGGCGTTTTTTCTGACGATGAAACTTTTGAACTTTCCGATAGCCATCTCTCCATCTGTGTATCCAGCTTGCAGGATATCAAACTGTTCAATTCCAATCTGCAAGTCGTAGATGAAGCCTTTGAATATCTGGTCAACAAATCCGCCAAAGGGGAAAAGGGGCAGTACTTTACGCCGCGCCATGTCATTGATATGTGCGTTCAGATGCTGAATCCCCAACCCGGTGAATATATGATCGATACGGCTGCTGGCAGCTGCGGTTTTCCGGTGCATACCATCTTCAAACTGACGGGGCATCTGTTCAGTAACCTCGAAATACCACCCAAGGAAAAAGAGAACGTTCTAAAGGTGTTTGGCATTGATTTTGATGAAAAGACGGTCAGGGTTGCCAGAACATTGAACCTAATCGCTGGTGACGGAGAAACCAATGTTTTACATCTGAACACACTCGATTTTGAACGCTGGAACGACCGGACCGAGAGCGATAGAAAATGGATCAACACCTACGGCAGGGGGTTTGAACGGTTGGAAAGATTGAGAGCAGAAAGAGACGAAAATAAGCGGTTTAACTTTGACCTCCTAATGGCAAATCCACCCTTTGCCGGGGACATCAAGGAGAGCCGCCTGCTGCATCAATACCAGCTTGGCTTTGGCGCAAACGGGAAGGCGCAAAACAAAGTCGGCCGCGATATCCTGTTTATTGAGCGCAATCTGGACTTTCTCAAGCCGGGTGGGCGCATGGCGATTGTGCTGCCGCAAGGCAGATTTAACAACACATCTGACAAACAGATCCGTGATTTTATTGCCGATCGGGGTCGTATCTTGGCGGTGGTCGGTCTACACGGCAACACCTTCAAACCGCACACCGGCACCAAAACCAGCGTCCTGTTTGTCCAGAAATGGGACGACGAACTCTGTCCCAAAGTGGAGGATTACCCTATCTTCTGTGCTGTGAGCGAGAAAGGCGGGAAGGATAACTCCGGCGATTATATCTATGCTCAAAACAGCGATGGAGGGTATAAATTGGACAAAAATGGTCATCTGATTGTTGACCACGATTTACATAGCCATGATGGAGCATTGTCCGATGGTATTGCTGAAGCATTTATTGAGTGGGCGCAGAATGAAAAGTTGAGTTTTTGGACAGACACATCAGATGAGACAAACACAAAGCGACGTAAAGCGTGGGGGACTCTTATCGCTAACAATCGTGAAAGGGAGATAGATGTTGATCTAGAGCCCGATATCTCCCGTCTGTCCGATGAGATGAACGATATGGAAAAAGGAATAGAGTAGTAGGCATACTCCGTATGCCGTAACCGTTATGCAAATTACAGCACTCCAGCATCGCCTAAATCTTCATTCTAATCATCTACGAAGGACTCGCTAAGAATCCAAACAGGGTGAATGATGCAGTATTCAATCGTAGATTTTAGTGAAATCGCGAAAAATTCTGACTTTAGAATTGATGCCGAATGTTACACGCCTTATCACCTAAAAGTTGAAAGGACTATTTCAAAGAAATCTTTTAATCTGGTTGAAGATTATGCTGTATCTGTGATTAATTTTGGTGCCTATTCGCTATGCAATTACATTGAGTTTTTAGATTCCGGTAAACCTTTTCTTGTAACGGAGGATATTAACAATAATGTGATTGAGACTAGCAGGCTACACTATATTTCCGAGGCGGTTCATTTATTACTCCATAAATCGCATTGCTTTAAGGGACAGGTTCTATTAACAATGGCCGGGGCATACTTAGGTCAAGCCGCGGTTTTCAATGAAGATTTTGAATGTAGTTCTAATCAAGCAATTGCGAAAATAACACTGAAACCAAATTCAATTGATCCGTATTATCTGTCAACATTTCTGAATTGCAGGTACGGACAATCTCAGATTGAGCGATTTAGAACCGGAACCGGGCAACCCAATCTAAATCTTGGCCTGATAAAGACCATAAAAGTTGTAGAGGCTTCTAATCATTTCCAAGGGGCAATTGAAAAGGGAGTCAATACTGCCCTAGATTTAAGACGAGAAGGTATTAATATTTACGAGGAAACCCAAACCCTCCTCCTCTCCGAACTCGGGCTTGCTGACTGGCAACCCCAACACCGGTTGACCTTTGTCAAGAATTATTCCGATGTCAAACAAGCGGAACGTATTGATGCAGATTACTTCCAACCGAAATATGAAAAAATTGCCCATGCCATCAAAAGTTATTCGGGTGGATGGGGTACGCTAGGGTGTTTGGTTGACTTAAAAGATGAGAACTTTAGACCAGTGAATAAAACCGAGTACAAATACATTGAACTTGCCAATATTGCAGGCAATGGGGAAATAACTGGTTGCATGATAGAACAAGGTCAGGATTTACCAAGTAGGGCAAGGCGTAAGGTAGTAATGGGAGATGTTATTGTTTCGTCTATAGAGGGTTCGTTGGACAGTATTGCCTTAATAAATGAGGAATACGATCAAGCTCTCTGCTCTACCGGATTTCATGTTGTCAACTCACAGGTATTCAATGCCGAGACTTTACTTGTACTATTGAAAAGTATAGTTGGACAATTGCAACTCAAGAAAGGGTGTAGTGGAACCATTCTTACGGCAATCAATAAAGATGAATTTGGCAAGGTTAGCTTGCCAATAATCGCAGGAGAAAAACAGATCCAAATCCAACAGAAAGTCATTGAATCATTTAATCTACGAAAGCAGTCTAAGCATCTATTGGAATGTGCCAAGCGGGCGGTGGAGATAGCCATTGAAAAGGACGAACAGACCGCGATTGACTATCTGGAAAGAGAAACTAAGGGGATAACACCATGAACATCACCCAATTCACAATGGAGGAGGTACGCTGCTTTGCAGAACGCCAGCAGTTTGAGATTCGGCCCCTGACATTTCTGGTAGGAGAGAACAGTACCGGCAAGACCACAGTGTTGGGGTGTTTCCAAGTGTTAGCGGATTACTTGACGAGGGGAGAAGTAGATTTTAATTCACCGCCCTATTCAATGGGAATCTTTAGGGACGTTGTCAGAAACAGCAAAAAAAAAGAGAAGATGTTTGCGCTTGGGTTTACTCTTAGAAGCAAGACCGAGGAGATTAAATGTACCGTTAAATTTGTCGAAAGGAAAGAAGGAATTGAACCGGCCATCAGGTCGATAAGAGTAAAATTCACTGATGGCGAAATCGTTTTAAGTACTACCGATGAATTGGAACCACATATACGTTTAACCTCCTATAATAAAGAACTGAATCAGTATCGTGTGAATGTGGATTCGGATTTTTTGGATTCTCCCTTCTTTCTTTTACAGCGTGCTGCTCATGCAGGGCAATCTGAAAGCGAACATGCCTTAGCAAACTATTTGAAGAAAAAGGAGAAATATACTGGAACTCCATGGTGGAAGATTGAAGAAGATCTAACCGTATTTAGCACTGCCCCGACCCGCTCCCGTCCAAAACGGACGTATGACCCGACGAGGGTGTTTGATGACCCTGAAGGGAGCGATGTGCCGATGTGGTTAATGCGGATACAAGCAACTAATAAAAAGAGGTGGGAAACCTTGAAAGCGCGGTTAGTTGAATTTGGTAAGCATTCGGGCCTGTTTCAAAATATAGACGTAAGAAACCTTGGCGGATCTATGGGCAATCCATTCCAACTGAAATTTAAGGTGAGAGGACCTAATTCTAATATTGTTGATGTCGGCTACGGTATCAGTCAAATTCTGCCGATTTTGGTGTATATTTTAGATCAACCTCCTTCTCATCTGCGTATGGTGGAGAGGCCTTCCTTCTTATTACAACAGCCCGAAGTCCATCTACACCCGAGGGCGCAGGCAGAATTATCTTCTCTACTAGCAACATTGGCAAACGAGGGTGAACGGTCATTCATCGTTGAAACACACAGCGATTACATGATTGACCGGGCACGCATTGAAATCAAGAAAGGGAATATCCGCCCCGAAGATGTGTCGTTGATATATCTGGAACCAAAGGGGCGGGTTGTCAAGGTGCATAATATCAGTTTTGATAAAATGGCTAATATGGAGGGGGTGCCTTCACACTATGGAGAATTTTTTCTGAAAGAAACGAATCGACTTATGGGATTTAGAGATTGATTATGTGTATTATTCTGGATGTCAACAGTATCGGTAAATTTAAGAATCCGGCCGATGAGGATATGGATCCCGTGCGAGATTGGTTGGAGAGAAAAAACGGCAAAATCGTTTACTCCTACACCGAGCAATTTAATAAAGAATGGGATGAAGGAGGAGGATACCAGTTAAGGAGAAACCTGCAAAGGAGAGATAAATTCAAAGAGATACCTGCTCAAGAAGTACAAGAGAAAGCGGATGAACTAGAAGATAGGATAGAATCAGATGACCCGCATATTATCGCATTAGCCATTATAGCAGAAGTCAAAGTATTGGTTTCCAACGACAGAAGGTTGCACGAGGACTTTAAAAATCGTAATCTGGTCGGAGGCAAGATATACCAGACAAAAAGCCATTCGCGCCTACTGACTAGAGATACCTGTCCTTAGATTTCTTAACATGAGCCAACCATCTTTATTAACCGACAAGCCAGCCCACTAAATCAAAAAATTAAATATTGTCATGATTGAAGAACTTTACATAAGCAATGTTGCCCTTATTGATGAACTTCGGTTGGAGTGTTCCTCCGGTCTGAATATATTCACCGGGGAGACGGGTGCCGGTAAATCTGTCATTTTGAACGCTGTCGGGCTTGCACTTGGTGAACGAGGCACCGCTGGCATCGTCCGAGATGGGGCGACGAATGCCAAAATTCAGATTGCGGTTGCCCCCCCGTCGGATCACCCAGTGTGGGATAGTTTTAGCGACTCGGAATTTGCTGATATTTTAGATGAAGAAGAAACGTTGGTTTTATCCCGACAGGTCAACGCGAATGGGCGCAGCCGTTGCCATACCAATGGGCAGCTGGTAAGTTTGAGGTTCCTGAGCGCCATCGGTGATTTGCTCGTCGATATTCATGGACAGCACGCGCATCAATCGCTCTTCCGATCTGAAACCCATCTCAATCTTCTCGACACATTTGGCAGGCATGATACACTGAAATCGGAGGTCCGCAAAAAGTACGATGAGCTTCACGCCGCTCAAGCCCAACTTGCTGATTTCTCCCAAACGCTTCGTGAAGCGCTGCGGGAAAAAGATCTCTTGGAGTTTCAACTCGAAGAGCTAGAAGCAGCTCAGCTTCAAGAAGGTGAAGAAGAGACCCTTGACAATGAGCAACATATCCTCAGCAATGCAGAGACTCTTTTTGAGTCAGCTAACCAACTCTACAACCAACTTTATGGCAGCGGTCAATCGGAATCTTCAACATTAGACGGACTACAAAAGGCAAGTCGGACCATCTCAAAGCTCTGTGAGTTAGATGGAAGCCTATCAGAATTGAACACCCGTCTTGAGTCCGCCCTATACGAAATAGAAGACATTACTTATCAGATTCGTGATTACCGTGATAAGGTCGAGTTTAACCCCTATCGCCTTGCAGAAATTGAGGAACGTTTAGACCTCATCCATCGACTCAAGCGGAAGTACGGCAATTCAATCTCCGAAATCCTAGCGTACCAAGCACATGCGTCGCAAACACTTGAGAAAATTCAGGTCGGTTCTGAGCGCATTGAAGAGTTGAAAGATCAGATTAATCTTGTGACACAACAAGCAGAGGAACTCGCACTTGAACTCTCCGAGAAACGGCGAGAAACCGCAACTCAACTTGAATCTTTAATCGAACATGAGCTCCAGACGCTGGGCATGGAAAAAGCGGTTTTCCAAATCCTTGTGTCTCCTATTGAGTCTATTGAGGGCCCTTTAGAGATTGACGGAAAACGTTACGAACTGCGAGCAGATGGGATGGATGAAATCGAATTTTTCATCTCTCCCAACGTTGGATCCGAGCCGAAGCCGTTGGCGAAAATCGCGTCGGGCGGCGAAATTTCTCGCGTGATGCTAGCGTTGAAAACGGTGCTCGCCCAAATTGATCCGATTCCGACAATGATCTATGACGAAATCGACGCAGGTATCGGCGGGCGCACCGCAGATATCGTTGGACAGAAACTGAAGGAGCTATCGCGTTTTCGTCAGGTCTTTTGTATTACACATCTGCCACAGATTGCGCGTTTTGCGGATCAGCATTTCCGGGTTGAAAAGGATGTGGAAGGAAATCGCACAACGATTACGGCAAAACGGTTGACACCGGAAGAGCGGGTTGAGGAAATGGCTAGGATGCATGGTGGCGAGGCAACAGTAACGACGCTCGCACATGCGAGGGAATTGTTGGAAGGATAATAGGACATGGACAACAGATTTATACAGGAGAGTGGCACGAACGTATATACCGGATGCGAATTGTTAGTAAAAGGCGCCCTCGAAGGTCGAGCCAATCTGCTTACAGGATATCCCGGTTCACCGCTGGCAGAGGTGTTCGACGTAATGCAAAGCAACGCAACACTCCTCAAAGAACACGGTATCCTGGCACAGATTGCAAACAATGAAGCGCTCAGTATCGCAAGGCTTAACGGTTCCCAAATGGCAAATTTGCGTGCGGCTGCTTTTATGAAGAACGTCGGGATGCATGTAGCTTCCGATGCGTTGGCAATTAGCAACTTGGCTGGGACAACCGGCGGTGCGGTTGTTGTCGTCGGGGATGATACATGGGGAACGAGTACACAAGTACCGGCAGACTCGCGTTTTTTAGCCCGTCACCTTTACACCCCAGTTATCGAACCGAGCACATTTCAGGAAATCAAAGATTGGTTAAACGCTGCATTCAAAATCTCTGCTAGATCCAATCTATATGTAACCTATATAGTGACACTTAATCAGGCGGAGGGCGGGGGAAGTGTCGAACTGCATCCGAACCGTTATCCTGAAATTTCGACGAAAAACCAGACGGCGCTTGATACGGCATTGATTGACGGTTCAAACCGAATCATTCTGCCACCGGACACACCTCGGATTGAGATTGAAACTTTAACAGAACGATTCCCAAATGCGATTAAGAGTGCACGGAAACACAATCTGAATCGAATCTGCTATCTAGATGATTCGGACCATGAGATCGGATTTGTTACTTCGGGGTTAGGGTATTCCTATCTCGAACACGCGCTTTACGAGCTAGAATTTCAGGGACACATTCCAATCCTTAAGCTGGGATTGACGCATCCGATTGATGAAGAGCTTGTGTGCGAATTTGCCTCCCATGTTCGAGAAATCTACGTCGTTGAAGAGAAACGACCACTCCTTGAAAAAGACATCAGAGCGATTGTCAGCCGATTTTATCAGAATGGAGAAATGGACCGGCTCGTGCAGGTCTGGGGAAAGGAATTTCCAAACAGCTTGGAGGGAATTCCTGATTCACTCGGACTCAATCCCTCAATACTGATACAACGGCTGATCCCACTCCTCCGGCATAAATTCGGTGGTAAAAACAAGTCTCCCAGAATTGATTCAGATGTGTTTGTCCGTGAGGAACGCTGCATTGAACAAGTCAACTCCTATCAAGTTCATATTCCCGCACGAACACCCACTTTCTGTCCGGGGTGCCCACATCGTGACTCCGCCAGTGTCTTCAAAGAGATTGCCGATCAATTCATGGATCCAAAATATATGGAGAGGCACCACGCACAGTCTCCCGTTGACCTCGTTTTTCATGGAGATATCGGCTGTTACTCAATGCTGAAGTATGAACCATTTCCGCGCCTGATGCACAATCTCTCAGCAATGGCACTTGGGGGTGGAGCAGGAGCCGGAATAGATCCATTCATCAAGAATAAACAGGTTGTCTTTATGGGGGATTCCACATTCTTCCACGGCGGGATGTCGGCAATCTCCGATTCGATTAAAAACGGTCAAGATCTCACCTACGTTATCTTAGATAATCAGACCACCGGGATGACAGGGCATCAACCCACACCATCGACAGAAGACGACATCCTCGGCAATCCTACCTTCGCGCAAGACATTGAGAAAGTTGTAGAGGGGCTCGCAGGCGATTCAGACCTATTTATCATCCGCACCAACCCGGAAAATCGTCTTGAGTACAAGAAGCTGGTCGAAGAAACGGTGCTCAGGCCGGGTGTCAAAATCCTTATCGCCGATAAGGAGTGTGGCATCACCTACCACCGTAGGCTGCGCCGTGAACATCAACAAACAATCAAAGAACGTGGTTTTCTATCGGTTGAAAAACATATCAATATCACTCCCGAAGTTTGTGAGTTCTGCCTTGAGTGCACTAAAGCAACCGGGTGTCCCGGTTTGAAAGTGATTGATACGGACTATGGACCAAAGATTGGTATCGATCAATCAAATTGTGTGTCCGATGGAGCTTGTGCACGTATTAAGTGGGCTTGTCCCTCCTTTGAGGAGGTGACTATCACCCGCAAGCGCCCCCCACGCCAAAACGCGAATTTGAGCGCCACGGTAGCCGATTCGGCTGAGTTCTTGCCACCACCACCACGTACTTTTGATCACACATGGAGTGCACATGCTGCAGGCGTTGGTGGGATGGGAATTGGTACAATATCCAAGGTTTTGGTGCTCGCAGGGCAAGCGGAAGGCTATCATGTGCGTTTTTTCGACAAGAAAGGATTGGCGATCCGTAACGGGGGAGTCTATACAAATCTTATTTATTCAAAGACTGAGGCGGAAATCTCTCCGATTATCCCGTACGGGAAAGCAGATCTGCTAATCGGCATGGATCTGTTGGAAGCGGTACGCGGCATCGATCCTAAGGCCGGATTTCGTATTGCAGCACCGGATCAAACAGTCGCCATTGTTAATACTGCCAAAACAGATACAGTGACGACCCTCATCGGTCAGGATGATTTCAAGCCCGCGGATTTGGAAAAGTGTTTACAGAAATATACCGACACAGACGCGTATTTTGGTGCAAATCTGTTTGAAATTTCCGAAAGATTTCTTGGAAACAAACTCTACGCTAATATGATGCTACTCGGTGTCGCTTTTCAGCGGGGACATTTGCCACTGGAACTTGACTCCATCCAATCCGCATTAAAATTGGCTGTTAGACCTGCGGACTTAGAAACAAACCAACGTGCATTTGACATAGGCAGACATCTAGCAATCGATTCGGATGCGTTTGGAGTGTTACCGCAGCGGCAAACGTATAAAACCTTACTCCGAGAGAAATGCGAGCGTTTAACAGCTAGGCGGCGAGGAAAGATGCTCGCCCACGAATATGAGAGGCTTGTTCAAGAGGCAGTGGAAACCCTGGCGCTGGATGACGAAACCCATCAGCAGTTTGCCTTATATGTGTATGACCTAATCGAATTTGAGGACTTGGCGTATGCCCAGCTATACGTTGAAAAAATTAAACAGATCTATTCCAAAGATTTGTCTGAAATGGACTATCGAGCGACCAAAGCTGCGGTTAAATATCTGCACAAGGTCATGCTCATCAAGGACGAGGTATATGTAGCTCATCTGCTGACTAACGAAACTAAATTAAGGCGTGACAAAGCACTGTACAACGTTGATGAATCGAATGGAGATAAGATTAAGTACGTGCATCTCAACCGTCCCCATTTCACTATCATGGGCAGAAACCTACAGTGGGAGATGAATACCAAAAACTGGCAACTAAATTTAATGAAACGGATGCGCTTTCTTAGACGTTTGCTTTCGCAGTGGCACAAACTAGAAAAAGTGTTCCGTGATTGGTATATCACCGAAGTAATTGATACCTTTACACCGCACGATAGAGCGAGCTATGAAAATCATGTCAGTGCGCTAGAAGTGCCTGAAGAGGTCCGTGGATATCGAGAAGTGCGCTATCCAAAGATGGAGAACGCTAGAAAAAAGGTTGAAGAACTATTGGTTAGCGAGTGAAGTCTTCGTGCTCTACCTTACATGCCATGCAAATCACAGGTCAAACGAAAATCGTTGGCATTATCGGTGATCCGATCAAGCATAGCCGCTCTCCCCAGATACACAACGCAGCAATTGCCGCACTAGGATTGGATTATGTTTACGTGCCCTTTCACGTCCCGTCTGACAATTTGGGCGCAGCGATTGAGGGGTTCAAGGCGATTGATGTCGTTGGTATTAATGTGACGATCCCGCACAAACAGAGCGTAATTCCATACCTTGATGAAATATCGAGGGAAGCAACCCTTATCGGTGCGGTTAATACGTTGATTTTCAGGGAAGGAGCAATAATCGGCGAGAATACAGATGCACCCGGTTTCTTACAAGCAATGGCGGAAGATGACCTCGACGTGCCTCAGGGGGGGTCAGCTGTTGTAATCGGAGCCGGTGGGTCAGCGCGTGCAATTGTCGTTGCTCTTGCCCTGGCAGGGGTACGCACGATTTGCATTACAAACCGCACCGTTTCAAAGGCCGTTGCACTTGCCGCGGATCTTTCAGATAAAACAGACGCATCGATCTATGGAATAGGCCTTGATGACTCCAAGCTACCAAACGCGATAGGAACTAGTCAGCTAATCGTCAACACAGCATCTACCAGTATGGATGTTTCGCACCCGTTGTTGATTGACCCTGCATGGTTAGCACCACTATCCATCGTTTACGATATTGTCTATACACCTCCCGAAACACGCCTTCTGCAAGCTGCAGCGGAGAAGGAGTGTCATGTCATCGGCGGTTTGGGTATGCTTGTTCATCAAGGAGCGATTGCTTTTGAGAAGTGGACCGGCGTCAATCCGCCCCTGGAGATTATGCGGCAAGCACTCCAAGGTGCATTTGATCAAAAGTGAGAGGTAAATTATGAATATCGAAAATTCTTTTTCACCGACAACCCCGCCATCCGCACCCATCAAGGTGGATGTTTTTCATTCGCAATATCTTATACAACCAACAGAGCATTTACAAGCGGAAGAAATTCGTGAGCTGGCTGCCTACGTGGATGCGCGGCTGCATGACATGAGTCGAAAAACCTCCCGCGATAAGTTCGATATCGCGATTATGGTGGCGTTACAAATAGCGGCACAGATGTGCGAAGACCAGAAACGTTTCCAGCAGTCAATCCGTCACATGATTGACGAGCTAGAGAAAGCTGTCGAAGGCAAATCTGCGTCTAGTTCGCAATAGTTTGCGCTAGCATTCCTCCAGAATATTCACGCGGGTCAGCTTAGGCAATAAGCTACTCAATTTCGTAGATGACATTCACCGTTACCGTGATCTGGAGTTGACCTGATTGGATGGGGGTGTCTACTGCCACTGACTCTTCGGCAAATGCAAAGTCTAAACCGACAGGGCGCGGTGCATAGAAATCCCCTGACTCAGAGATAGCAATCGGCTTTCCAAGCGTGACCCCGCCCTCCGTCGCTAACGTATGTGCTTTCGCTTGAGCATCCTGCATCGCCGCCACGCGGGCTTGCATCTTTAATTTTGTGGTGTCATTGATTGAGAACTGAATCGAGTTAATCTGCACCAGATCGCCGCCGGCTTCCGCTGCATCGTCAATCACCTCCCCGACGATGTCCAAATCCCGAATCTTCGCGGACACCGTATTCGTAACATTGTATCCCCGCAAGGTTCGTCGACCCTCAATATAATCGAACCGTTGCTGAATGCTAAAATGCTGGGTCTGAATGTCCTCGTCGAGGAGCCCCCTGGCTTTTAGAGATTCGATCACCCCCGCCATTGCTTCGGCAGCATCTGCTCGTGCCTGCTTCACGGAATCCCTTTCGACCGAGACTCCAATGTTTAACACGACTATATCGGGAACACCAGTAACCGCACCGGTGCCGGTCACTTGGATTGTCTTTTCTCTTTGCTGTTTATTGATAACCTCGATGGTACGTTCGCCAGACTCAACCGAAACTTCAACTTCGTCACCCAAGCTGCCCGCTACTATTACTAAATCGAACAGGTCTATACTGCCATCCTGATTCATATCTCGTGGAGATGCGGCAAAATCAAGACCCGCTTGGACGTTGAGCAGCGGCGTCAGGTTAGCAGCGGTGATCTCAGCCTCTTCCGCAGGCTTAATTCCCTCATCCGCACCGCATCCGCTCAACAGTATCACCAGACAGATGAAAGGGTAGATAAATTTAACTTTCATAGGTAACTCCTCCTATAAAGTAAAGCGAAAAGAGACTAACGCTTTACAGGAAATAACGCTCCTTCTGTTTTGCGGTCTCATATTCTGCGTAAGCCCGCTGCACGGTGTCCACCTCAGAAACTTGGGGGACAGGCACATCCCACCACGCCCCGTAGCTGGGAACCCGCTTCTCAAAATCAACATCAACTTTGATTACCGTTGTACGGTCAGATACTTTTGCCTCTCCGAGCGCGGCTTTCAGGCTTGTGGCCGAGTCCGCCTCAATGACGTGTGCCCCAAGGCTTGCGACATTCGCAACCAAATCCACCGGTAACGTCTCACCATCAAGTTGACCTGTGGTTTCGTTACGATATAGGAATTTCGTTCCAAAGCCCTGTGCGCCAGTTGCCTCGGAAAGCCCACCGATGCTACTATGACCGTAGTTGTTCACCAGCACGATGGTCAATTTGTACCCTTCCTGAACGGCGGTCATAATCTCTTGTCCCATCAGCAGGTAAGAACCATCACCAACGAGCACGTAGACCTCGCGGCTTGGGTCTGCCATCTTAATGCCTAGACCGCCTGCCACCTCGTACCCCATGCACGAGTAGCCGAACTCAACATCGTATCCCTTGGGGTCACGAGCGCGCCACAGCTTCTGGAGGTCGCCCGGCAGACTGCCAGCCGCACCGATAACCACATCTTTTGGATCCGCAAATTCGTTCACCGTTCCAATTACTTCGCCTTGACTGAGGATCCCGCTATGATCTGGGTGATAGATTCGGTCGACCTCAGCATCCCATTCCTCACGCAATTTGGTGATTTGGGCAGCGTAGTCCAGATTGACGTGATAGCCTTGGACAACGTTACTGAGTTCTTCAAGTGTTACGCGCGCGTCTGCGGTCAGTGATAGTGCTGCGTGCTTAGCGGCATCAAATTCTGCCACGTTGATGGTAATGAAGCGCACATCCGGATGCTGGAACGCTGTCTTTGAGGCGGTAATGAAATCGCTCAAGCGGGACCCAATGACAATGATGAGGTCCGCATCACGGGCGATAGTATTCGCACCGAGCGTACCCGAGACTCCCATCCCGCCCAAACATTGTAGGTGATCATAACGAAGTGAGCCTTTGCCTGCAAATGTTTCCGCGACCGGGATGCCGGTCTGTTCAGCGAAATGAGCAAGCTCATCGGTTGCCTCGCTGTATTTCACGCCACCACCTGCGATGATAAGCGGTCGTTTGCTAGTGCGAATCCATTCAGCAGCTTTTTTTAGCGCATTGATATCAGCACGTGAACGTGGAATCGTCTGAACCCGTTTCTCAAACAGCGTGGACGGATAATCATAGGCTTCAGCTTGTACGTCCTGCGGCAATGCCAGCGTGACAACACCTGTTTCTGCCGGTGAGGTCAGCACGCGTACCGCCTCCGGCAGCGCGGTGATAATCTGTTCTGGACGGTTGATCCGATCCCAATAGCGTGAAATGGGCTTGAAGCAATCGTTCACCGAAATATCCTGCGAGTTGGGTGATTCAAGCTGTTGTAGAACGGGAGCGACGAGTCGTGTTGAAAAAATGTCGCCCGGTAGCAGCAGCACAGGTATCCGATTGATTGTCGCCCCGGCAGCGGCGGTGACCATGTTGGTCGCTCCCGGACCGATTGAGGCGGTACACGCAAGGGTGCGTAGGCGGTTGTTCATTTTTGCAAACGCCGCAGCGGTGTGCACCATTGCCTGCTCATTGCGGGTCTGATAGAACCGGAATGAATCTGAATATTGGTGCAGTGCCTGACCAACCCCTGCAACATTGCCATGTCCAAAGATACCGAACATACCCGCGAAAAATTGACGCTCGACACCATCGCGTTCAACATACTGGTTTTTGAGAAATTCGACGACAGCTTGGCCCATCGTCAGTCTTCGAGTTTTCATGGTTGCCTCCTTCGTTTTAGACTCGTCATTGGCCGTAAGGGGATACTCCTCTGAACGGAATTGGTAAAAATAGATTCCAGTTGATGCCGATTCTCCACTCTATAAATTTTATCACAGAACTGTTTTATTGGGTAGATGATAAATTCATACGCCAAAAAAAACAAAAACATACTCAAACCGTGGAGAAAGAATATCTAATCAACGATGGATTGTTGGAGGTAGATTGGGCTGGTTCATTAGCGGGTTTTGCACCAACGGAGAGGTAATTTATCAGAATTAGGATTCAAGGATTGTCAGGATAGCGGACGCGAGGCGTGAAGATGTGTATTAGTGAAATTCAACACCCAATCCATGCCGTGATCATCAAGAGTTGGGCTTCACGGCTCCTGTTCAACCTAACCTACATGCTATCAAAGACAGTTGGAGGGCAAGTTGGGAGGGGCTACTTGAGAATGACCATCCGCCGCAATGCCGTGTAATCACTCGCGCGGAGTTGATAGAAATAGACTCCGCTTGCGACCGATTCCCCGGTGTCGTTACGTCCATCCCAATAGGCTGCCTTTGTTCGATCCGCGTAATATCCCACTGGCTGACGTCCTAGGTTGAATCGTCGCACCGACGTACCTTTTGCATC
Organism: Candidatus Poribacteria bacterium; assembly: GCA_022822785.1. Lineage (GTDB taxonomy): Bacteria > Poribacteria > WGA-4E > WGA-4E > PCPOR2b > PCPOR2b. The sequence continues at coordinate 193,024 of JAJEAL010000053.1, read as the reverse complement.
ATATATGGTGAGTGTTACCTCCGCAGCTTCCGCGAGACGATACGGTATCCACGTTTCGGGATTGAATGGGTTGGGATAATTTGGAAGTAGGACGGTTTCAGCAGGAGTGAGAATGACTAACAGTGCATCAAGATTAGCGATACCGTGCCGAAAGGTAAGCGAACCGTCGTCTGCTATCTGAGCCATAGCAATCCACTGCTGAATCATTTCAGAAGTTATACGAACACCAATAAACGATTGGCGTCCCTTGTGGCTTAAGGGTGCTGCGGAAATTGTTATTTCGTCAAGGTGAGCACTGACAGCGACTATATCAAAGATGTTGACGGTGCCATCGCCGTTGACATCTCCCGATAACCCTTCTCCTGTATATCCAAACATCTCTGCGATCAGTGCCAAGTCGGAGAGACTTACGATACCATCACGGTTGACATCATAAGCGGAGGTCCGCGGCGGCGTATCTGTTGAAGGTGCGAGATTCCACAGAAGCACTGTGCCATCCTCACTCCCGCTTGCGAGCGTGGCACCATCCGGACTGAACGCCAGGCTTATAACATTCTCCGTATGCCCATTGAAGATAGTTATGGGTTGGCTTGTATCCACATTCCATAGTCGCACCGTGCCATCTCCACTACCACTCGCTATCATGCTGCTATCCGGACTAAACGTGATGCTTCTTACTCCGCGTGTATGTCCACTGAAATTGGCTTTGAGCATCCATGTTGCAATATCCCACACTTGTACCGTGCCATCCACGCGCCAACTCCCAGTTCCACTAGCGAATGTGGTGCCATCCGGACTGAATGCGACACAGTTGACATACTCCGCATATCCCTTGAGTGTGACTATAAGCTGTTCTGTTGCAATATCCCACAATTCAACCTCATTATACCTACTCCCACTAGCGAGTATAGTTCCATCCGGACTGAATGCTATAGATCTAACACTATCCGCGCCCCCAGTGAGGGTATCTTTGAGTCGGCCTGCTTCAACATCCCAGAGTCGCACCGCAGTGTCTTGCTCTCCACTGCCCTGTGAGTTACCTTGCCTACCACCGCCACTAGCGAGTGTAGTCCCATCTGGACTGAATGCTATGCTTAGAATAGAATCCGCATGTCCCAAGAGGATGGTTTTAAATTGTCCCGTATTTGCGTCCCACAGTCGTAAATCTCCACTTGTGTAATCATAACCTGCTGTTGCCAGCGTTGTGTTATCCGGACTGAATGCTACCGCGCTGACACCGTCCGGATGGCCTCCGAGGGTAGCTTTGTGCTGACCTGTGGGGACGTTCCACAGTCGTACCTTGCTGTTGGGCCAGCCTCCACCGGTTGCCAACGTCCGGCCATCGAAACTGAACGCCACACTGTTGACACCGTCTGTGTAGTCTCTAAAAATAACTTTCGGCGTCCATGTGGCTGTATCCCGCAGCCACACCGTGTTGTCCCAACTTCCACTTGCCAATATGGTACCATCTGGACTGAACGCTACGCTGTTAATAGTGTCTGCATGTCCCGCAAGGGTAGTTTTGTGCTGACCTGTCTCTGCATCCCACAACCGCACCGTGCCCCTCCCACTTCCGCTTGCGAACGTAATACCATCCGGACTAAATGCTACACTGAAAACCGGACCCTGGTGCCCCATGAGAGTGGTTTTGTGCTGACCTGTCTCTGTATCCCACAACCGCACCGTCTGATCGTAACTTCCAGTTGCCAACGTGGTTCCATCTGGACTGAACGCCATGCTCAGGAGGGCCTCTTTATGTCCTTCAAGGGTGGCTTTGAGCTGTCCAGTCGTGACATCCCATAGTTGTGCTGTCTTGTCCCAATTTCCACTTGCGAGTGTAGTATCAGCCGGGCTAAAAGCGATACAACTCACATCCCCCGGACCGTCTATAAAGATGTTTTTGAGTTGCCTTGTAGTAACATCCCATAGACGTATCGTTTGATCCTCGCTCCCACTTGCTAGCGTGTTACCATCTGAACTGAATGCGACACTAGTGACCCAGGACGTATGTCCCGTGAGGGTTTCTATGGACTGACCTGTCCGCACATCCCACAGTCGCACGATGTTCTCATCCCAACTCCCAGTTGCAAGCATGTGACCATCGGGACTGAACGCTACATTTGAGACCGAGGTGAACCCTGTAAGGAGGTCAAGTTCTACGCCAGTATTGGCATCGTATATCCAAATCCCGATAGAACTTACAACCGCTAGACGACTGCCATCAGGGGAATATGCTATCCTCCCGGTTGTCCGACCTTTGCCCAAGCGTGCTTTGGCACCTTCGGGTAAACTCCATTTAGTGTAGTCTTGGGCATAGGTATTTGATAGGAATGCAGACGTGGCTAAAGAGAGGAACATGAGTATGGAAAATTGCACTGTTTTCATCGGTTATATTCCTTCCTATTAGTTGCGGGAACCAATCCTACTTCAAAATGAGCATCTTACGCATTGCGGAGTAATTCCCTGCGGACAGACTGTAGAAGTAAACCCCGCTTGCCACCGGTGCACCACTGTTGTTCCGACCATCCCAGTACGCCGCTTTTGCTCGATTTGTATAATACCCAGCGGATTGATACCCCAAATCGAATTGACGCACTGATGCCCCTTTTGTGTCATAAATCGTGAGGGTCACATCGGCGGCGTGAGCGAGGCGATACGGTATCCATGTCTCCGGGTTGAATGGGTTAGGGTAATTGGGCAAGAGTACTGTCGCTTGTGGGGTCAATGCGGTTAAGAGTTGCTCAAGGACTGCAACGCCGCGTCGATAGACGAAAGAACCATCATCTACTGCATGAGCCATATCGATCCATAACTGAATCGCATCTCGGTTGAGATGTGACGAACTACTTTTCTCCCCATTGTCGGGCGATAGGAATGCAATTGGGGCCGTGGGAACCATCGTTTCACTAAACACGCTAGCAACCTTAACGAGATCGAGAATATCGACAATGCCATCTCCGTTGACATCGGCACTATGCTGTCCTGTCCGTCCTAAGTTTGATCCAATGAAGGTCAAATCCAAAATGCTCACCACACCATCGCGGTTGACATCTCCGGGGTTCGTTGTGGGGGTGAATTCCCATAGGAGCACCGTGCCATCATAGCTCCCACTTGCGAGCATGGTCCCGTCTGGACTAAACGCCACACTGCCAATGCTGTTCGTATGCCCAATAAGGGTGGCTTTGAGCTGTCCGGTGGGAACATCCCACAGTCGCACCATCTTGTCATCGCCTCCGGTTGCGAGTGTTTTACCATCCGGACTGAACGTCACACCGAAGGTATTCCATCTATGGGCGGCGAGGGTGGCTTGCCGTTGTCCAGTAGCAACATCTAATAGCCGTACCGTATTGTTATTGTTACGATCGCTAGTCGCCAGTTCCTGTCCTCCGATTGCCAGCGTTCTGCCATCCGGACTAAACGCTATATCTCTGATAAAGTCCGCGTGGGCTCCAATCGTGGCTTTGTGTCTTCCTGTGACGGGATCCCACAGGAGGATTGTACCATCCGAATTTCCACTGGCGAGGGTGGCGCCATCAGGACTGAACACTACACTCTCAATACTCGCTAGGCGGCGCATAAAGGTAGCGTACTGTTGTCCAGTGGTAACGTCCCATAGGCGCAGCGTCCTGTCCCAGTATCCATTTCCACTAGCAAGCGTGTTGCCATCCGGGCTAAACGCTACACTGTTTACACCGTATGTATGCCCAATAAGGATAGTTTTGAGTTGCTCAGTGCTAACGTCCCACAATCGCACTGTGTAGTCCGCACTTCCACTTGCCAGTGTACGACTATCCGGACTGAATGCTATACAACGGATCCAATCCGTGTGTCCCGTGAGGGTGGTTCTGGATTGCCATGTCGCAGTATCCCATAGCTGCACTACCTTGCCGCTCCCCACCGCGAGTGTTGTACCATCTGGACTAAATACTATTCTTGAACCTCCACCTGTATGTTCTGCGAATGTAGTCTTGAATTGGCCTGTTTGTGCCTCCCATAGATGCACCTCACCGCCAGCCACACTCGCGAGTGTCGTGCCATCTGGACTGAACGCTATATTTCCGATACTGTCCGTATGTCTAAGGGTAGCTTTTAGTTCTCCTGTCATATACCATAGCTGTATCGTATCGTCGTTATCACCTCCTCCGGTTGCGAGCACAGTGCCATCTGAACTGAACGCTATATTTGAGCCCCAATTCGTATACCCTATGAGGGTAGTTATGGCCCTGCCTGTCCGTGCACCCCAAAGCCGCACCGTTCCGTCGTTACGACTTCCCCCACTTGCGATCATAGTACCATCCGGACTGAACGCTACACTGTAGACATTACCCGTATGCCCTATAAGGATCGCTTTCATCTCCCCCGTTCTTGCATCCCACAGTCGCACCGTTCCTCCCCCACTCGCGAGCGTGGTACCATCGGGGCTAAATGCTAGACTGTAGGCAGTACCTGCATGGCCCGTAAGGGTAGCTTTATGCTTCCCTGTCCGCACCTCCCACAACCGCACTGTTCTATCCGCGCTGCCACTTGCGATCGTGGTGCCATCCGGACTAAACGCTACACTTGAGACATGGCTCGTATGTCCGGTGAGGGTGATTTTGGGTTTCCATGTTGCAACATCCCACAGTCGCACCATCTCGTCGTTGAAGCTTCCCCCACTTGCTAGTGTGGTACCATCTGGACTGAACGCTAGACTAGTGACACCGTTCGTATGCCCCGTGAGTAGGGTAAGTTCTGTCCCGGTGTGTACATCGTATATCCAAATCCCGATAGCAGTCCCGACCGCCAAGAGGTTTCCATCGGGAGAATACGCTATATCACTTATCGAACCTTTACCGAGACGTGCTTTAGCTCCGTGGGGCAGATGCCATTGCGGGAAATCCTGAGCGAAGGCACCTGACACAAACAGAACGGAGATGAGCAATAGATTGCAGCCAAAAAATATGCCTGTTTTCATGAGGTCAACCTCCTTGTTCGGTGATTACAAGGCAATTTTTGTGCCAAAGGCCTACTAACAACGAGAACCGGAGGTCGAACGATTTATGGGGAGGTTTAAACTAGCCCATGTGAACGCTACACCAAACAGGACTGCTACCCAAATACCTATGAAGTTAAGAGCATGGTTCTGGATTTGCCTCTGACAGGATATCAGGTCGAAATCGTCTTGGAGTAAGAACGTATTTCGCGGGCAGAGCGGTGAGAGATTGCCCGATACTGCACACACCGGCGTTTGCTTTTAACCTTCAGTGTGCAAAGTGTCCATTGAATAGTTGTGGGAGAAGTATACACAATTGGGATAAGAATTTGACCGAGTTGTTCGGAGTTTAGGGCGGTGAGGCCTATGGATTGGGCAAGATGCCCAACCTACGAGTATAGGAGGTAGGTTGGGTTGAACGGTTCAAATTTTGAACACTACTGTTTTATGAATGGACGGAGTGTTCAGCAGTGGAAAGCGCCGCTTGATGGCAATGGACTAAGCGAGATGAACCCAATTACCAGCCGCCTCTTTCCTCAACAAAATCCTCGACTTCGCGCATGGTGGGCATGAAGTTCGCGCAGCCGTGCCGGGTAACGACAATCGCACCGGTTGCATTGCCCAAACGGGCAGAGCGTTCCCAGCCCCAACCTTTCAGGTGACCATAGATAAAACCGCTGGCGAAAGCATCTCCTGCACCAAGTGTATTGTACACTTCAACAGGAAACGGATTAGCGTTGATAACTTCCCCACCGGACAGATGAATATCTGCGCCTTCAATTCCACGTTTCATCACCAGTGCCTTTGGACCGCCGCTCAAGATTGTTTCAATCGCTGCGTTTACGTCGCCTTCGATATCTGGGTTGGAGATTTGGGAGTGGGTAATCGAGAGTTGTGAGGCGTCGGAGAGTGATGCCGCTTTGACCTCCTCCTCCGTTCCGAGTGCGATATCGACCAATCGCAGGGCGGATCTGGCGACCACCCCGAAAGCGCGAGGATCGTGCCATTGGTCTGCACGGAAATCAAGGTCGAAAAACACGGTGGTTCCAACGGATTGGGCGTATTCAGCGGCAAAGAGGTTCGCACTTCGACTCGGCTCTTTGCTCAATCCAGTACCGGAGATGAGTAGGGCACGACTGTCGGCAATGGGTGAAGCAAGCACATCATCGATGGTGAGTTCAATGTCGGCGCAATTATCACGATAGTAGACAAGCGGAAACCGGTCTGGCGGTTCAATCCCAAGCACAACCGCACTAGTTCGATGTCCCGGTTTGTGAGAGACAAATTTTGTTTCGACCTCCTCGTCATGTAGAAATTTGAGGATGAAGTCGCCCACTGGATCTTCGCCAATTCCAGTGAGAACAGCGGATCGGAGTCCAAGCCGCCGTGTCCCAACGCTGATATTGGTCGGGCAGCCACCGACAAACGCACCAAAGCTTCCGATTTCGGGAAAGGATGCACCGATGTCATTAGAGTAGAGATCTATCGAACTACGTCCGATTGCTAAGATATCATAGGTTCGTTCGCTCATCGGTTCACCCTGATACGTAATTCTTAAATTTCTCGCTCTCCTCTGCAAACCGACAGGTAATTAGAAAAGCGTCGTTTCCACAGGCAATTAATTGGACCCCCGCATCTGCCCACCGTTTTCCACTCTCAAAATCATTGACATAGCTGCCGAGGACAACCTGATATTCCTTCGCTTTGGCGATGACTTTTTCGATGCTATGGACAATCAAGGGGTGGTCGAGTTGACCAGAAATACCGAGAGATGTCGATAGGTCATACGGTCCGAGGAAGATTGCATCAAGTCCATCGGTGGAAAGGATTTCATCAATATTCTCCACCGATTTTGCGGTTTCAATCTGCCCGATGATGAAAATTTCCTTATTTGCCTGAAGGGTATATTTTACACCGTCCAATTTCCGAAAATCACCATAATCGGTGTGTCCAATGCCGAATGCGACCCCCCGCTCTCCATCGGGCGCGTATTTCGCCCACTTTACGACATTTTCGATATTTTCGCGGGATTCCACACGCGGAATCATCACCCCTGAAGCACCAGCGTCAAGTGCTCGAGAAACGAAATGCCGCTCGATGTCTGGCACACGTACAATGCTAGGCAGGTCTGATCCTCTAGCAGCTCTAACGATTTGCCCTACTGTTTCCATGGTAAAGGTCGTGTGCTCCATGTCCACAATAATGAAATCGGCACCGGCACTCGCTAGAATGGTCGCAATCGATGGCACCGCAAATTCCATCACAAAGGTGCCAACGATAACTTCCCCGCCTTGTAACGTTGATTTAATCTGCTTGGCTCTCATTTTTAGTCATACTGTCCGCCATCAGAAATCGCGCTTTTGGGAGAGAGGATCCCAAGAATTTCAGAGGTTCAAAGCCTAATTTCATGTGGTGCTGAGTACAAAAATTCTCCTTAAATCAAAGAGTTTGCTAAACTGTTGTAAAAAGACCTTCAATCTCCTGTAGCAGTTTTCGTGCACCTGTGACAGCGTTAGAAGCCCCTTTCATCCTTTTTGAAATTGTTAAAATCCTATCACAATAGTTGTAAGACAGACTCAGATCTCCTGCAGCACGAGCGTTCTCCGCAACATTAAAATAACAGATTGTTGTGCGTGATAGACTTTCCTCCGCTTCCTTCCATAAGCTGGCATGAGCGTAATGGTCTGCCGAAAGTGCATATAATCTACCAGCTTCAACCCAACTCTGGTGCCTTTCAAGCGAATCCGCCTGCATAGCATAATAGGTGCCCGCCTCCTGTGCACAGTGCCGCGCGCGATTATAACGGCGAGCAGCGATGTAGGCAAGTTGTGCTCGTGCATAGCAGTCTGCTCCCGAGTGCCAGTTTTCGGACTCAATGAAACTCTCTGCAGATTCTCTATAAAATTCTCCGAGTTTGCGGTATTCTGTGCGACTCCGTCGATTTTTTCCCTCTTGTGCGTACTCTTCAGCCGATTCACAAGTCCGGGCAGCAATCCTTTCATGGGACTTTTCAATGACATCATGAAGTTTTCGCAGCACAAGCTCTGGGGCCGTTTCTTGCGGATTGAGGGGTTGAAACATTAGCGCGGAACCGATATCACTACCTGTAAGGGGTACCATTGAATCTACGCGAGGGAGCACCTCGCTGGGTTGGTCAGGAGGATATTGCCTATCAAACCACCTTCCAAGTTCCGAGACCTCGTTAGTTGGCAATTGGTCAATTAACTCAATAATCTCTTTTGCCGTTGCAGGTGATTTGGGCGGGACCGTCAGATTAGATAAATGCCGAAATACCCGATCCGCTTTTTTAGTCGGTTGCACCTCACTTAAGTAAAGGCGATGGGCTTGCTGCATTTCTTGCAGTGCATCCTGAAGTTGTTTCTTGTCGATAGATTGAATAGCTTGATCATAATGTATATTGGCTTGCGCTTCAAGTTTAAGCTGTCTCTGTTTTTCTGCCTCTATCCTCTGTTCCGCATATATCTCCAATTCAATTTTGCCCGCTGCTGCAATGGAAAGACGTAAATCCTTTCTGTATTCAGATAGTGTTGCGCGTTGTATCGCTAGGTTCGATTGGGTCGTCACTGTTTCCCGTACAGCATCGGCATACCATTTTTCGCGAATAAGATCGAGAGCGGCATACAACTCTGTTGCGTTTTGATATCGTGCCTGCACATCTCGATGCAATGCTTTCCGTAAGATTTTGCGTATATCTTCAGGCACATTGTGACCGAGTTCAATATCTTCACTCTGTTTTCTTGCCTGAATCTCATCTTGCGTCTTTCCTCGAAATGGGAATCTGCCCATGAACATTTCGTAGAGGATTAATCCCGTTGAATAGAGGTCTACCCGATAATCATAGTTCCCGTCATACTGTTCGGGAGCCATGTACCTTCGGGTTCCGGCGATTGTTCCCGCATAATCGGTGGTAGCTTCAAGGATGCGCGCGACGCCGAAGTCAGAAATCTTTGCAATTTGATCAGACGTCAACAAAACATTCTGCGGCTTTATATCTCGGTGGATGATATTCTGTTCATGGGCAGCGATAAGTCCTCGGCAAATATCGAGCGCAATATTTATCGCTAAGCTAGGAACAAGGCGCCGCATCGTTATCAGCTGACGTAAGCTGGGACCGTCAACGTACTCCATGACGATATAGGCAACGTATTCCTTATCACCAGGTTCCACAGTATGAATAGAAACGATATTGGAGTGCCCCCAATTCCGCCCCATTGCGCTCAACTCTGTAAGCAGGTAATGCATCCGTCCGGTGGGATAGATCGATCTGGGCAACACTTTGATCGCAACAGTGCGGTTAGTGAGCTCCTCTTTCGCCCGAAAAACGGAGGCAAAGCTGCCGTTGTTAATCAGTTTTTCAATATGATATTTTCCTAAGACCAGTCCGTTTATCTGCATATACACCGTCCTTGACCCAAGTTTCGATCAAGAGAGAACAGATTCTCAACTGCTAATCGAGTTCGATTGTTTTGCGGTATGCGTGAATAGAATAATCTCCGAAACGACAGATTCTCCACATTCTGTCCATTGCTATGCTTAAACTCGGGAGGTACTAGATATGATAATTTAGCAGATTAGCATAAACCAAGAAAGCTGTCAACATCCAAATGTATACAGACAGGCGATGCCTGCCTGCTTACGAATCTGTCTTGGCGGCTTGCACAGCTTCTACTAACTTCTTCGCATTCTGTGTTAGGAGGTCGAATCGCCCATCAGCAATCACCTGATTGTTGACGAGTGCACTGCCGACGCCAAGCGCCGCGGAACCCGCCTTGATGAATTCACCAGCATTATCAATACCCACGCCCCCTGTGGGGATTAGTGGGATATGTGGTAGCGGTGCTTTCACATCCTTGATGTAGCTTGGTCCAACCCCGCTTGATGGGAAAACTTTTACATAATCTGCCCCGGCTTCCCATGCAGCTAAAATCTCTGTAGGCGTAAACGCGCCCGGCATGACAATTTTACTGTATCGATTACAGATTTCGATTACATCCGGTTTCGTCACAGGGCTGACAACAAATTCTGCGCCTGCGAGCATGGCAGCCCGTGCGGTTTCGGCATCGAGTACCGACCCAACACCCACTAACACTTCGTCGCCGTATCGTGCGGCAACATCACTAATCACACCTAACGCATTTGGGGTTGTCATTGTGACTTCAATCAAATCAACACCACCCGCTTTGATAGCGGCTGCGACCTCTATTAGTTCAGCCGAGCTGTTCGCCCGAATAATGGCGACGACTCCACAAGCTTCGACCCGTTGCATCTGTTCCAGTTTAGTCATTATTTACCTCAGTCACGAGAGAACATTAACCATCACCTAGAATATTTAAAAATCTTGCTGCTCTATTGTTTGTCTATGTATATAGTGTCAACCTTATAGAATGCCAAGGGGCGGTGTGACGACGATTTCGTCAGTGACCATGCCAGTCGGCTGCGCCACAACGAAGAGAATGGTATCCGCAACATGTTCTGGCTTCAACATCAAATTTAGGTCAGGGTGTCCCTCAATGTTAGCCCAGAATGGTGTATCAACCGATCCGGGAGAAACTGCAGTAACACGGATGTTATCACTCCTGACCTCCTCCGCCAAAACCTTCGTAAACGCCAGTGCGCCTGCCTTAGCTGCACAATATGCGCTTGACGCCTTAAATGTAACCTTCGCGGCAATTGAGAGCACATTGATAATTTGGCCGGATTGACGTGCCAGCATGGGAGGTAGCACATATTTCGAGCACAGATAAGTGCTTTTGAGGTTGGATGCAATCACTTGAGTCCATACCTCCGGATCCGAATCCGCGACTGTTTCAAAGGCACCGGTCCCTGCGTTGTTCACAAGAACGTCAATTTGTCCATAGGTTTCCAGCGTTCGATCGACTAGGATTTTTACGGCGTCCGCCTGTGTTACATCTGTTGGGACAACTAGGGCTTCTCCGCCATCTACGCGTATGAGATTGGCAACTGTTTCGAGGTCGCTCTGTGTGCGTGATGCAAGGACAACCTTTGCACCTGCCCTTGCAAACGCCAAAGCGGTTGCTCGACCAATACCCCGTGACGCTCCTGTTATAACTGCAACCTTATCCTTCAGCATCTCCGCCCCCTTCGAGCTGTCGTGTGTTCAGAGTTGCATCTATATACACCTCATAAATTCTGCCCGCGTTGAACTTTTATCTCGAAACTCACCAAGCATGACATTGGTCATCGTTTGCGAGTGCTGCTTCTGTACACCACGAACCATCATGCACATATGCTGTGCCTCTATAACAACAGCAACCCCAGACGGATTCAGCGCTTCTTGTAGAGCCTCCGCAATCTGTCTCGTCAATCTCTCTTGCACTTGGAGACGGCGAGCAAACATATCCACAATTCGCGGAATTTTACTAAGCCCAATAATTTTTTTGCGGGGGATATATCCAACATGGCACTTACCAAAGAATGGCAAAAGATGGTGTTCACAGAGACTATAAAACTCAATCTCTTTGACAATGACCATTTCGTCGTATTCTTCGTCGAAAATTGCACCGTTTAATACTTCCTCAACATTTTGATGGTATCCTTGTATCAAAAACTGAAGTGCTTTCGCTGCACGTTGAGGTGTTCTCAAGAGGCCTGCTCTTGCTAGATCTTCGCCAATAGTTTCCAATATTTGAGTATAGATACATTCAAGTTTTGGATCAGCGGTAGTTGTTCCGTTGTCAATTGATTCGGCGTGGTAAATTTTCATCAACTAAATCTCGTCCCCATAGTAATCAAAATGATTTTTAGGTGTTTCTCTTAATCGAAGCCGATGTAACCGAATAGGCTTAAGATTCGGTTCAATCGTCTCCCAGAGCACTTTTACAAAGTTCTCGGAGGTTGGATTGAGGTTCTCAAACTCTGGTGTGTCTAAGTTAAGATATTTATGATCAAATCGTGCGTAGACCTGCTCCTGAATCGTTTCATCAAGACAGCGTAAATCAACGACCATTCCGGTTTTTGGGTCCACCTCACCTTGTATTGTCACTTCAAGGACATAATTATGCCCGTGACCGTAGAAATTGTTACACTTGCCAAAGATTTCTTGGTTTTCCGCATCGCTGAGTTGTGGACTATGCAATCGATGCGATGCACTGAATTCATAAATCTTTGTGAGATAGACCATCTGCCTCTCTCCATAATAGTCAGCAAATAGAGTTGAATCCTCATACAACCTGATTCGATGTAGGATTGTCCCTTTCAGATGAGATTCAATCGCAGACCAAATCTGAATCGCTAAATTCTCGCTTGTCGGCTGCAGGTGTGGGTTGTTCGCAAAGGTGGGATGTTGTATATTGATATGCTTGTGATCATAGTAAGCGACAATTTCTTGCTTGAGAACCTCGTCCAGATCTGTGATATTGATAACCATCCCATGTTCAGGGTTAAGTTTCCCTTTAACTGTCGCTTCCAAGATATAGTTATGACCATGACTATTTGGATTTGCAGTCTGTCCGAATAGGGCATAGTTTTCCATATCGCTGAGTTCAGGAATGCGATAGTAGTGTGAGGCTTCAAAAGCAATTTGGCGCGTAAGGTAATGCACGATGAGATTCCTTATCTGCTCAACAAGATGCACTGTTCACCCGTTGCATCGCCTCGGTTCTTGACATTTCGTGGATTGACCAACTGTTAAAGTCTAGCAACTTTGTTATCTACTGTTTCCAGCTGCACACGCATCACCCATTCCCCACCTCCGCGAAAATGCACATGACGCATTTTGAGCCATTCCACAAGTGTATCTCGATCCGGCGCCTCCCATTCACAGACCATTCGACCGAGGACTGTGTCACACTGCACTTTCAAGCTTTTGACTCCGTTGCTCTCCTCGTCAATAAATCGCTTGACGAGTCTTTCGACATCCTGTCGGGTCATGCAGGCAATGATATGAGCAGAAACAAATTTGGGCATATATGACTCCAGAATAAAACGAATTTTAGTTGTAGTGAGGTTTGCCAAAAATCCACCGGCACCTCATACTACCTGTCCCTGAGCGCACCAGCGGAAAGAGATTACTCAAGTAATTCCTGACAGTTCCAATCCTGAAAATGAGCGTGTCGGAGCTTGAATCGGAACACGCTCTGCCAACCAATCGGAGGAAAGAGGGTAGCAATCACCGAGAGTCGGTAGTCATAGATACAGTCTTCCCAGCTATACCCTAAAACTCCCCCATTGACAAGGCCATCGTAATAGTACAGCAACAGATCTTTCTCAATCTCATGTCGTTGTGGCGAGGAATCGCCCCCAACCAAGTAACAGAGATCATACGGTCCCATCCCCCGTTTATAGGTTTCCCAATCGCCAAAATAAAGCCCATCTGTTTTCGGGTTTTTAGGGTAAAAGAGATTCCAATGATGCAGGTCACCGTGTAGCAGTGTCAACGCTTTATTATCTTTGATGCGCTCCGCATACAACCGCTCCCAACTATTGATGGCATGAACCACAAAATCAAATATCTCTTGTGATAATTCGGCTTGGGCTTTGTCCGCAAATTGAGGAAGCAGCGTTTCTCGCCAGTGTTCGCAATAAGTTTGTATAATTTCGGGTGTTGCGGCATCCGCCATGCGGAGCGGCCCTCCTCGTCCTCGCAGGAAATCGTCCTGCGAAATCCGCGAGTGCTCCCACCATTGCGTATGGAACTTCAACAGTTCATCAATAATCTGCTTGTAGAGAACAACGGTAAATCCTCCGTCCTCCTTGGGAGGGATTTCAGTGTGTGTCACAGAGGCATCTTCAAAGATAAAATAGCACCGACGGACATCACGGTCATAGTCGAAGTCATAGCAACGGAAAACCGGTGGGGCCGGCATTTGAGCCGCAATTTCGTTAAAGAAGACTGATTCCGCAATGCCACCCCCAAACCAACCGTCCCGATAATTCTTGAAGATTAAATGGGTATGAGGACAATTCTCCGATTGAGTGGAATAGGTTGCTTTCAACCGTGTAAAAAAGGCAGCGGTTGATTCAAATGTCTCACCAATCTGTACGTCAGTTACAGTATGTTGCGACAGATGCCCGTTCTGTTGGAACCGGTTCGTCAACCATTGTGGTGTGATCTGTTCGGCACTGACAATCATTAATCACGGACCTCTTTTGAACTGGAGTAGTAGGGACACAAAGACGCGTCCCTACTAGTTCGGTATTATTATTGACTATCCTTTGGCAATAGGTGCGCCGACAAGATTACCCCACTCTGTCCAGCTACCGTCGTAGTTGCGGACCTTTTCGTAACCGAGTAGGTATTTTAGCGCAAACCATGTGTGCGACGAACGTTCACCAATACGACAGTAAGCGACAGTCTCCTTTTCTGGATCCACACCAGCCCCTTCGTAGATCTCCTTCAGCTCGTCGTAGGATTTGAAGGTGCCGTCGTCCGCCACTGCGGTTGCCCACGGGATATTCGCTGCACCCGGAATGCGTCCCGGACGTTGTGCTGTTTCGGGCAATCCTGGGGGTGCGATAATCTCACCGGTGAACTCTGCCGGCGAACGCACATCGACAAGGTTGACCACTCCCTGCTCCAGCGTCGGCAGAACGTGATCTTTTGTTGCCCGGACATTGTCATCGGGGAATTTTGCTTTGTAGTCGGTGCTAGCAGGCGAAGAGGTATCCGTGACTAAGTCGCGGCCCTCATCAATCCACTTCTGACGACCGCCGTCCATCACCTTCAGTTTGCTTTCGTCATGCCCGTAGTATCGGAATTGCCACAGTGCGTAAGTAGCAAACCAATTGTTATTGTCACCGTAGAAGATTACCGTGGTATCGTTGTTAATGCCGTTATCTTGGCACAACTCTTCAAACTGCTCTTTTGTTAAGATGTCGCGCCGCACTTGGTCACACAACTGGGTTTGCCAGTTAAGCCCGACAGCGCCGCTGATGTGTCCTTCGTCGTAAGCCGCTGTATCTACATCAACCTCTACCAAACGAATACCTGCATCGCTACCGTGCTGGGCAACCCAATCGGTGGTTACTAATACTTCGGGGTGTGCATAATCTGCCATAAGAAAAAACCTCCTGCTTTAATTTGAAAATTGATATATTCTGCTATTTGAGCGAAAGATATCGTTGATGCCTTCGCCCATTCTTTTTGTTACCGTTGCGTCGTCTTTACGGAATCATGGCTGCTTAGTTCCGTAATATTCTCGTTTCGGGGAAGCAGAACTATCATCTGCATCCCGCACTAGCAATCGTAGCATATTTTTGTGAGAAATACAAGTTTTTTGATAGGAGGGAGGGTAGAGAGGCCAATAAGAGGGGATAAAACCGCAGGCACGCGGACTTGACAGCAAGAGCTCACTAAGTATCCGCAGATTTTAACAACGCGATACTAACCCTAGTAACCAACGTTCTGTTGACATTTGAGAAATTAGTTCATCTCTGCTCCGAGAATCATCGATAGGTAGGCACAACACCTGCCTCTACATTGGGTGAATTCCCTGTAGGGACAACCCTCATGGTTGCCCTATTGTAGGTCGATTTTCGGGAATCAACGTTTGGGTGTCAAGATGTGAATCTCGACCTATAATAATAGCACAAAAGATCGACAATTATTTCAGCGGTTTAGAACAGATGGAACGGAGTGCAGCCGATTGTGGAAAATGCTGATAGAAGCGACAGTCGCGCCGAATCCGACATCCAGTGGACACGGATCCGGTTGCACGCTTCATACTAAGGCTTTGGCTTTGTCCGAAACGTTATCCGGAAATCATTGGTCCAACAGCAGTAATCCTGAACAAAAATATGAATGACGTATACGGTATCGAATTCCAACAGCGGGACTCCCTCGGCGTGGATTATCTTTATCTCGTTTCCGATGTTCTCGTGCTCAACTAGCCCGGCCGGGAACCAACGGAGGGACTCACCCTCACGGAACGTGAGGTTAATCTCATACTTTCTGATATCTCTATCGAATACAAAGCGAATTCCATTTGCATTGAGCGGTTCAGGGGCGATGTCAGCAGCTCCATCTTCCACATCTGCCCATACTAATTCCGGAGGCGTTATGTCAAGCCAAAAGTGTTCACCTGATGGCACAGTGGGTAGTCGTTCTCGCATCACGGGTTCTGGTTCCTCAACCGTGGACCTCCGCGGCTCTGTCCGAAACTGTATCACTGTCTCTGAGGCATCGCAGTCGAAATTTCGAGTGTATATCGTAATCTCGTAGTCGGTATTGTATTCCAACAGATCGCGGGAATGCATGTGCTCTATAAGCACGACTTTTGTTTCCTTACACCAGCGATCATGGGGAGAGTTCCAGCTCCAGAGGTACTCATCGCGCTTCTTATCGTAGAGAAAAACCGAATGCCAATAGACAGGTTCCTTAAATACGAATCGAAATCCACTGAGATTCAATGGTTGCGGATCAACATTAACCTCTCCGTGTTTTACGGTGCCCTCTGCAATCATTTCCGGTTGGGGGATGGGTTCATCTTCCATTAGTTCTTCGACCACTGGCGCCTGGACATCGGGTTTTTCGGCGCCGCAGCCAAGAATCAGAAGCGCGAACATCATTAGAGCAAGTTTTTTCATGGACTACTTCATACAGTGTAATGCCCCGATAAATCGGGACAGGCTGTAATATGTGATGCACAGAAGGAAACGGAACGGAGATCTCCATTCCCTATGAGGAGTCAGGTTGAAGTGGGTACATCTTAAACAGTTAATTGCAACTTACTTGGATTTACTTCAGAAAAAAGCGGGACGGCTCCCCAGAGCGATGAAGTGGACAGATTGAGGCGTTGCCGATGCAGCTGATTGCACAGCTTAGGCTATACTAAGAAAAAGATTTCCCCCTTCAGCCACACAGACGCAAACCCATGGTTCGATCCAGATAGTTGTGTCCGGCTGTTCGATAACGGCGGGCCCGGAAAACTGGCTTCTCCACGGGAGCAGAGAGCGATCGTAGATGGGACATTCCACAAACCGATCCTCCACATAGACGGGTCTGACACCCTTCTGCGCGTCTTGCAGAGTCGTTTTGGGACTGGGGATAAAATCTTTCAGTGATAGGTCTGGGCGCACACCAATCACAGAGGTACGAAGGTTTAGCAGACGGATAGGGATGGTATCCAACAGCGTTTCCAATCCACCAAATGTCTCGTCGACCTGCCCGTATTGGCGGAGATATACACGACGAAAACTTTCTGCGATAATGCTAGAAGACACAGGTCCCGCTGGTAACGGTGTCCGGATCACATGGGTTTGCCCCTCATAGGAAATTTCTGCTTCGCGTAACACACTTACCTGTGTCAGGGGAATCTGTTCTCTCTCGATGAGTTGTTCTCCCTGCGTGAGGTGTTCAGCAAAAATTTCCTCCGCGTCACTTAGATCGAGTTCAGGGAGACGACGGTTGATCATAGTCACAAAATCGTGCTGAAGGTCCGCGATGACACAGCCCCAAGCAGAGACAATACCGGGATAGTAGGGGACAAGTGCCTGTGCAACACCAAGCTCCCGTAGAAGGAAGCTGACCATCAACGGTCCGCCACCTCCGAAGGAAAAGAGCACAAAATCTCGCGGATCATGGCCACGATCAATAGAGATACGACGGATGCTACCAGCGATCCGGTTATTTGCAATGGTGAGAACTGCCAGGGCTGCTTCCTCTAAGGAGAGGCCGAGCGGTTTGCCAACCTTCTCGGTGAGAATCAACCGGGCTGTATCAAGGTCAAACGAAAAATCGGTCGATCTAGCGATAGGATACTCCGGGTTGATCCGACCCAGAATTACGTTCGCATCCGTAACTGTCGGTTCAGTGCCCCCCAATCCGTAGCAAATGGGTCCCGGTTCAGCGCCGGCACTCTCGGGTCCCACTTGGAGCAAACCGCCTTCATCAATTCGGGCGATGCTACCACCGCCCGCGCCGATGGTATGGATATCAATCATCGACACCATGATTGGAATGCCAAACTCCGGTTCTATCCCGTTTGAGACTACCGGTTTCCCCTCTGTTACTAACGACACATCCAGACTCGTACCTCCCATGTCGTAGCCAATCAGATTCTGGAAACCACTTTCTGCAGCAATCTTAGTCGCAGCAATCACTCCAGCTGCGGGACCCGATAGGACCGTGTTGACTGAAAAGTCACGAGCCGCTTCCACCGACATCATCCCACCGTTCGACTGCATAATGAGAAGATTCCCACTGTAGCCACATTTTTCCAAGCGTTGTTGGAGCCGAGCCAAGTAGCGACTGACTATTGGCTGTACGTACGCGTTCACAGTAGCAGTGCTCGTGCGTTCAAATTCACGGAAGAGTGGGAGAATGTCTGCTGATGCAACGATATAAAGATTAGGGAAGCGTGTTTGCAGAAGGGCTTTGGCGCTGCGTTCGTTTGCGGGATTGATGTAGGCGTTCAGGAAACTAATGACAATGGCTTCGACACCGTCCGATACCAGTTCTTCAGCAGCAGCGATTACTTCTCCCGCTGCTAATGGTACAAGAATATCGCCCTCTGCCGAAATACGCTCAGAGACCTCTTTGCGTCGATCTCGTGGAATTAACGGCTCATAAGATCCGCTGAGACCGTAGAGGTGTGGTCGATCACGACGCCTCAGCTCCAGAATATCGCGGAACCCACGCGTTGCAATCAGACCGCAGCGTACACCTTTGCGCTCCAAGATGGCATTGGTTGCCACAGTCGTACCGTGAATGACCAGTTCGATGTCAGGATAGGAAACCTCAAGCGCATCCAAGCCAGCAATTAAGCCGATAGATAGCTCACGTGGCGTGGTTGAAGCCTTTCCAATCTGTAGACGCTTTTCGTTTTCATCTAAAACGACAATATCGGTGAAAGTGCCGCCAATATCCACACCAACAAGTTTTCCCATAAAATTGTCGCAGGTCTCCGTACAGAGAGCACTCCCCTCCTCCTATAACGCCGTCTTTTTGCCCTTGAAATTTTTCTGTCTGGCAGATTAAGTCTTTATGTCAGGACTTACACACTTCGATTGTAGTTGCCCGATTCATCGGGCGTTGGCAACGGTGTCCAGCGGCGATTCATCGCCGAACTACAGGGCTTTAACTGTTTAGCTGCGTAAGTCTTTATGTATGAAGATATGAATCGCAACTTACTAACCAGAATTAGGAGGCATTTCGCGTTATGGTAACATCTAAAGCGTTTACCGTCAAGGATTGAGGGAAAGGTTATTAGAGCCCTGTTTCGTCTCCTTCATTGTCGTCAGCCATAACATCGGTTGCCGACAGCGAGGCGGTGCCAGATGGGGGATGAATGCCAAGGTTAGCACGAATCTTAGCCCCGATCTCGGCGGCGGTTTCAGGGTGTGCTACCAGAAATTCTTTGGCGTTAGCCCTGCCCTGTCCAAGCCTTTCACCGCTATAAGAAAACCAAGCACCGCTTTTCTCAATAACTCCCGCATCTATCCCCACATCCAATATCTCCCCGATTTTACAGATACCTTCACCAAACATAACGTCAAATTCAGCTTGGCGGAATGGCGCGGCGACCTTGTTTTTGGCAACCTTCACACGGGTACGGTTCCCAACTTGTTTGGCACCATCCTTCAGGCTTTCTGCCCGACGTATCTCCAGCCGAACTGAGGCGTGAAATTTAAGTGCCAATCCGCCGGGCGTCGTTTCTGGATTTCCAAACAAGACACCAATTTTCTGTCGAATCTGATTGGTAAAGATCACACAGGTTTTGGATTTATTGGTGACACCGGACAGTTTACGTAAAGCTTTGGACATCAAACGCGGTAACAACCCAACGTGGTTATCCCCCATATCACCCTCAATCTCCGCATGAGGGGTGAGCGCTGCGACGGAGTCAACAACAACAATATCAACAGCCCCACTACGAACTAAGGTCTCAACAATATCCAACGCTTGCTCTCCGGCGTCCGGTTGGGAGATTAGGAGGTGTTCCATGCTAACACCAATCTGTTGAGCATAGTGCGGGTCTAGCGCATGTTCGACATCAACAAATGCTGCCACGCCATCCTGCTTCTGTGCCTCCGCAACCATGTGAAGCGCAAGCGTGGTTTTACCGCTAGATTCGTGACCAAAGATTTCAACAATTCGTCCACGAGGCAAACCACCAACTCCTAGCGCAATGTCTAACGCCAGCGAGCCTGTCGGGATAGCAGCAACAGGAACAACTTCATCACTATCCAGAAGCATAATCGCGCCTTGACCGTGCTGCCGCTCAATCTGAGAGATTGCGGCATTTATTGCTTTCTGCTTGTCCATACCTAATTCCATGTTGTTAATTCTCCTTGTTATGGTTAAGAATTGCCCAAACAAGTTAATTGTATCATAACATACGTTAAAAAACCAACAAAAAAAGATGGTATTTGAAAATGGAATTGGGTTGCCGGGCGAGTGCGGTTTTCAGGTAGTCTACGGTTCCGGCAAATTCAGGTGGTGGTGAAGAAAGCGAAATGTTCCTTGACCGTTAATCTCATGTCCACTATTAAAGAACTCAATCTCTGTCCGATTGGAGATGTCAAGATCTGCATACAAGCGTCTTACGATTGCGTATTCGTAGGCGACCCATTCGTCCGGAGCAACGCCATCGTTATGGCCGCGCTCGACCATAAACGGTCTAGGCGCAATCAACCACGCCATCTCTGCGTAGTTGAAAGTGTTGCCGAGATTAAATTCTGGCATCTCATACTCGCCGGTAAACATATAGCTGTAGCGAGAATCGTATGTCACATTCTTGACGATCCACTCATTGAAATCTGCCGAGCAGATAGACAGCGCGTAACCGTCGAGAAGTGCGGGCACACGCATGGCGGTTTTTCCGCCGTAGGAGAGCCCGTAGAATCCGATCTGTTCAGCGTCGACAAAAGGTTGCCCTGCAAGCCATTCAAGGGTCCGTTCATGTTGGCGAGCAATCAACGAAAAAAGCGACCATTTGATGGGGTTTGCTTTGCGCTGGATAACGCGGAAGGCATCCTGACCGATATAGGGATTTTGCGGTGCGTAGACGATGAATCCTCGATCTGCCAAATCAGCACCGTAGGCGTTGTAGGCGGATTCGATCTTCGGATCGACGACCTCCTGCGAGCGACCCTCCAATCCGTGCTGACAGACCACCACCGGACGGCGCTCAGTGGGTTTGATTCCTTTTGGTACTAGCAGGATACCGTATGCAAATGCTTCCTCCCACACGTCAAGAACAACTTCATATCCCACAAAGCCCGGTTCATCGTGAATCAGTCGAGTCCGAGGATTGGCTGGAACATTTGGGGGTGGACATCTGCCGATGACTTCATCCCAGAAAAAGTCGCGATAGTCTTGACACGTTTCTTGCCACCGCTCAATTGAAGAGCGATCCGCTTTTGACCAAAGTTCCTGACGCCGAGATGCGGCTTGACGCAGTGCATCCTGTGTAAATGCAACCAGCTGATGAAATTGACGGTGTTGCCGTGTTTCAGGTGAAAAGGTGGCGCGGTTGTCCTGTGGTAACGTTCCCGATGGCACTAGCAGTTGATCGTGACCCAGTGCGCTAAGCAAGCTAGTTAGGGCAGCATCGGATCCGGGCAAGCCAACATCAATGTCCGATTCGACAAGGAGGAGATTTTGTCCGACCCCCAACCGATCATACAACGTATAAGCCCGGTCAAATTCTGCCTTTACCGATGGCAGCGGCGGTGAAACCAATCTCCCCGGCGCGGCACCTGTGCGCCCATCACGCACCGGTGGGGGGCCATCAACTTCAACACCCCGGCTAGCCTCGACAATCAGGGTTCGTGGCGCGATGAGGCTCGCTATCTCTGCATCCCCAAATTCGTGCAATAGCGCCCAAATATTTCGATAAATCGGTTCTTGCCAGACCTCTTCGCGCGACTGAAAATAGCCACTGACGGCGGTTACATCAATCCGCGTGTCTAGGGCAGCACTGTAAAGCGCCAGCAATCCCCCTTCCCCATAACCGATGACGCCAATCGGTGGATGATTTTCCTCAAGGCTCATCCAATCTACCAATGCAAGAATCTTCTGTACCTCGTAACCAATGATGTGACGACCCAATTCATAAGCCATGCGGTAGATAAATTCACGGTGCGGTTGGTTGGTCATACGACCAATCTTTGGATTGCCTGACCATCTGTCATCACGGTCTATCAGCGTCGGCACAATGACCCGACATCCTTGTTCCACGAAGCGGCGGGCAAACTGTGCTGCCTGTGATATTCCGTCCGCTAATCCTACGAGCATCTCCGGCGTCCAATCCGCATCGGGAAGTGCAACTACTTGGGCAACAGGTTCACCCTCCGGTTCTAGCAGGAGCCCTTCTCCATCCACACCGTCGAAGACGGGCCATCGCACAGCATACACGGTATAATCTTCTGCTTTTGCAACTTCGGCTGTCTGTACCGTTGTTGTAATATAGTGGAGCGCATCCATTGGCACTCTCTCGTCCTCACAGCCAATATACTTTCTGAAACGTTCACGATTCGGCGCGATTGAAGCGGCATAATCGGCGTGTGATTGATAATCTCGATTCCACAGATCCTGACGCGATTCGATAGAGTTTGCTCCTGCTTGCGTAACAAATTCCTCCAAACTCGTTACCATTTGGGCAGCAAGATCTCCACCCATTGTTAGAGGGTCTGTACCCGGTAAGGTGTCAGTTTCTGCCGATGATACTGAAGTCAAAAACCAAAGGCTAAATGTAGAAGTACTCATGAGGAAATCTCCTTCTCCAGGTTTTACACAATTCCATCCTGTTTCAATTGCTGAACTTCTTCCGCTCCCAATCCTAACAAGCTAGTCAAGATTTCTGATGTATGCTCACCGAGATTTGGCGCGGGAGCGTCAATTTGACCGGGTGTCTCCGAAAGTTTTATTGGAATCCCCGGAATCTGAACGGTCCCGGTTATATCATGTTCTACTTCAGCGATCATTTCTCGCGCTAGTACCTGGGGGTCGTTTGCCACTTTATCAACGGTGTTTACCGGACCGCAGGGCACACCGATTGCCTCTAACGCGTTGACCCACGCATCGGTTGTACGGCGATACATGATTTCAGCGAGGATTGGGAAAAGTACCCCGTGGTTCTCAGTGCGCAGCGCATTTGTGTGGAACCGCTCATCGTCGATTAGCTCAGGACGATCGACATGTTCACAAAATTTCCGCCACAACTCATTGTTTCCGATTGCGATAACTACATAGCCATCGGCGGACTCAAAGACCTCAAACGGCGTTATTGCCGGGTGCCGCCTGCCCAACGGACGTGGAATGTCACCGGTAGAAAAATAGCGAACCATTGCGTTTTCTAAAATTGCCACCTGACAATCGAGCATCCCAACGTCAATAAGTTGCCCCTCGCCGGTTTGATCGCGATGCCGCAGCGCAGAGAGGATGCCGATAGCAGTGAACAGCGCCGAGGTTATATCGCCAACCGAAGTCCCCACACGCACGGGCGGGCGGTCCGGCTCGCCGGTTATGCTGATGATTCCTCCCATCCCCTGAATAATCATATCGTAGGCCCCCCGCATTGCATACGGTCCCGTCTGCCCGAATCCTGAGCAGGCAGCGTAGAGCAGAGATGGGTGGTGTGTTTTGAGAGATTGGTAATCCAAACCAAGCCTTTCCATCGTCCCGGGCCTAAAATTCTCCACAACGACGTCCGAGCCCTTGACCAATTCCAGAAAGAGTTCCTTCCCCCGTGGCGCTTTTAGGTTCAATGTAACACTTTTCTTTCCCCGATTGACGCTCATAAAGTAAAGACTAAAGTCATTCTTGAAGGGACCGAAATCCCTTGCTTCGTCTCCGACCGTCGGCTGTTCAATCTTGATTACCTCCGCGCCGAGGTCCCGCAGGATCATCGTTGCATACGGACCTGCCAAAATACGCGTGAGATCTAAAACCCGAATTCCTGTTAATGGACCTGCCATCTATTTTCCTTTCTACCCCGAGGATAATATCGTTTTCTATTTTATCATACTTTATATCCTGTTTGTAGTACGCAACCTCCTTCTCTTGACTATTTAGCCTCGCTAACCCTTACCCCATTTGACCTGAGGACGATTTTGGGGTTGACGGAAATGATAGGGGTGTGTTAAGATTGCTTAAAGTATAGATGTTGGCTGAGTCCCCCTAAATGGGACCTGACCTCAGAAAGGAAAGATATTCTTGCCGAAAAAAATTGCCGTTTATCCCGGCAGCTTTGATCCACTCACCAATGGTCATGTGGATTTGATAGATCGAGTTTCTGCGCTCACGGTTTTCGATGAGTTAACTGTGTTAATCGGCATTAACCCCACTAAGCAGACGCGTTTCACCCTAGCGGAACGGATTGAGATGTTGGAATCGGTCATCCAACCTTATCCACACGTTACCATCGATCAGTATTCAGGACTCACGGCACAATATGCACAGGAGCGTGGTGCCGCCGCAATCATTAGAGGATTGCGAGCGTTCTCCGATTTTGAAAACGAGTTTCAGATGTCGTTGATGAATCGCCAAATTGCGCCGCTGGTGGATACGCTGTTTATGATGGCGAATACTAAGTATGCCCATTTAAGCTCGACGCTGGTCATGCAGGTCGCACAGATGGGGGGAATGCAGGTAAGCAATGAAAAGTTGCTAGAGATGGTACCACCGATTGTCGTTGAGATGCTAGGCAAGAAATATGGGGTGCCAGGAGATTAAAAATACAGATTTGAATGAATAGTGTCAAAGGGAATCATACCATGCGATTTATCCAACGTGGGCTATCTATCCTCGCGGTTGTCATGTTACTGATTAGTCTATACCGATTTGTAGAGGGATTTCAGAATTGGCAGGAAGCCCGCCAAATCAAACAACAGTCTTTATATGAATTAGCAGCACTTGAACGTGAGCGAGATCGTTTGAAGATACGAGTGGAAAAATTGAAAACGGATGAACTCACGAAAGAGCGTCTAGCGCGACGACTCAGTTACATTAAACCGGGTGAGACAGTATACAAGATTGTTCCAGTCGCTGAATCCGGACAAGAATAGCACTATCCTCATGTGCACCAGATTTTTATTTCCATAAAGAAGATTCTCGAGATTGCCTTAACTCCAGCGTAGTAGTCCCTGCAATATTGCTCACCGACCAATACGCCGCAACGGATAGAAGAGGAAAACAGATACTACGACAAGGATACCCGCGGAGATCCAGCAAGGGATTTGGAAGGTTTGAGATGTATATAGTTTTCCGGCAAAAGGGGGACCCAATACCCGTCCGAGGCTGAGAAAAGCATCCATCACACCAATTGTGGCGCCTTGACCAAACTTGGTTTGCTTGGAAATCCACGAGGTATTTGTCGGGCGGATAAGCTGGTTGCCGATTCCCGCAATCGACAGGTAAAGGGTAAGTGTCACCAATGTTTTTGACCAAGGGAGCAGGACCATCCCCACAGCATTAAACAGCAAGCCAGCAATAATCAGTTTGAACTCACCAAAAATGTTGATTAACCGTCCTAAAGCGCCGCCCTGCAGCAGAGCAACGAGTACCCCCATAATTACAAACATCACGCCCAACTCTTTTGCTCCGTAGTTCAATCGATCTTTGATGAACAGGGGGAAGATTGTCTCCAGTCCTGAGAAAATGAACGCTGAGAAAAAAGCAACAAGAAAGAGTGGGGTTAACGGGTGATTCATCGCTGACCAAGGAGAAATAGTTACCCGCTCTGTATTGGGAAGCGCTGCGGGCTTGAGGGATTCCGGCAACAGGAGCAAGGCAAAGCAGAAAGTGACTAAAGATAATCCCCCGGAGACGAAGAATGGTAAGCTATGACTTCCCATAAATCCACCGATACCTGGTCCAAAAATAAAACCCAATCCCATTGCAGCACCCATCAATCCCATTCCCTTCCCGCGTTCCGCTTCCGTTGTTACATCCGCGACGTAAGCCATTACCGTTGGCAGAATCGCTGCAGCGCACGCGCCCGATAGGCCCCGCGCGACAAACAGCCAAGGCAAGGTCTTTGCTGCACCAAAGAGAGCTAGCGCCCCCGAATTCCCAATAAGCCCCATCAGAATTGCTGGTCTCCGACCGTACCGATCTGAGATGTGACCCCACATCGGCGCAAAAATTAGCTGCATCGCCGAGTAGATACCTATTAAGAATCCGATCTGCGCGGCACTTGCTCCCAATTCCTCTGCATAATATGCGAGATGTGGGAGGATGACACCAAAACCGAGCATGACTAGGAACATCGTCAGAAACAGGATTGTTAAAGCACTCTTCTTCATCCGTTGCACCACTGTATCATGCACTGACAGTCCCTAATAGGTAGTAGGAAGCGCCAATCATAGAAGTTCGAGGAACACTCGAAATTTTGGACTGTATTCTGGAACGGAGTTAGTGTACAATTAGGGATAAAATTCAACATAAGGAGACAAAAATGACCGTAGATCAATTAAGAGGCAAAACTGTTGGGGCAGCAGTTTCCGGCGGACTCGATAGCTGCACTATCACACGATGGCTAGTCGATAAAGGAGTTAATGTGGTTTGCTTCACCGCAGACCTCGGGCAACCCGACGAAAGAAACATGGACGAAATTTGCGAGCGAATGCTGGCGTGCGGCGCACAAGAGGCAGTCATCATCGATGCCAAAGATGAGTTAGCAATGGCGGGGGTCAAGGTCATCCAATCTCAAGCCAAATACGAGGGAGGATATTGGAACACAACCGGCATCGCCCGGCATATCACCGTCGAAGCACTCCTACCCGAAATGGAAAAGCGCGGCATCAATATATTGGGACACGGCTGCACCGGTCGAGGGAATGATCAGGTGCGATTTCAGATTGCAACCAATATGCTGAATCCCGATTTTGAGGTCTATGCGCCGTGGCGCGATCCGGACTTCCTTGAACATTTTGGCGGCAGAAAAGAGATGATCGATTTCTGTAATGCACACAACCTACCGATTCGAGCAACCCATGAAAAGCCGTACTCCACCGACGCGAACATGCTCGGTTTAACCCACGAAGCAGGCAGATTAGAATCCCTCAAAACGCCCGCAGGCTTTATTACACCGGGTATGGGAGTCCATCCGAAGGACGCTCCTGATGAACCTGAACACTTCACGATCGCGTTTGGCAGAGGAATACCGTTGGAAATCAACGGGAGTCCGGTGGTCCCCTTCCAAGCCCTCACGGAAGCCAATCGTATCGCTGGAAGAAACGGCGTTGGCATCGGGATTCACACCGTCGAAAATCGGTTCGTGGGAATTAAGAGCCGAGGGGTTTATGAATCACCGGGGATGGAGCTGCTCGGTCAGTGCTATGAGTTTTTGCTTCAACTCATTCTGGACCGGCGGGCGCGCCGGGTTTTCGATCGAGTATCAGTCGATGTAGCTGAACAGATATATCAAGGTTATTGGTTCGATCCCGCTACCCAATCGATGCTCGCTTCCATTGAGCCTTTCACCCACATGGCTTCTGGGGATATTACCGTAGCACTCTATAAGGGAAATATCGCATTCCACTCCGCTGTCGGCGTGAGGCATTCGCTCTATTCGGAGGAGACCTCATCAATGGAAGCAATCGGCGACTTTAACCACGCGGATTCAGAGGGGTTCTTGTCCGTTCTCGGCGTTAGCGCGAAAGCACTGTCTACTGCGGGTCAGACGAAATAGCTGCATGGTCCTAGAACCAAAAGCAGTACAAATCCCGAAATTTTCTGCTCCAAACTGAAGAAAGCGGTGGAAATCCTCCATCCCTTCCCTTATCGCTTGGTTAAAGCCATCTCCACAACCTTTTCCTCCTTTTACCTGTAAGTTCCGCACCGACCAAGAGACCAAATGACAACCATTAAAACAAAGATTACCAACATACTTGATACGCACCAAATCTCGTACCGACTGTTACGGCACAATGGACCTGTCTTTACGGTTGAGGAAGCGGCAGCCCAACGTGGCGTGTCCAAAGATGAAATGGTCAAATCTATTCTGCTCCGTGACAAAGATGCACACTATGTCATGGCATGTGTGCTAGGCTATACACGAGTTAACCCGAAGGCTGTGCGTGCTTACGTTCCCACGGAGTGGAGACGTTTGAGTTTCGCCACAGCGGAAGAGATTTTGTCTGTGACCGGCTGCGTCCAGGGTGCCGTTGCACCGCTGGGGCTGCCTGATAATGTGCCCGTTATTTTTGATGAAGCGATCACACGATGCCAAAAAGTCAATATCAGCAGTGGCAACCCTGTGGCGGGTTTAGAGCTTAACACCCAAGACTTAATTAAGGCTGCAGAGGCTCAAGTTGCCTCTATTGCAGACCATGTATGAAAGTACGAGTAATTTGATGGAGGTACGGTATTCCTAGAATAATTCACGGCTACTCAACCGTGACCTTCACTTTTCGTTCAGGCCGTTCGTGTAGATGCCCTCCTGTTCCGGGAAGCGCGACACCTAAGCGCACAGACGGTTTATCTCCCTTAGGAAAAATGTGATGAAAAGTCATTGCGGGCACATAGACAAAATCCCCTGCCTTCGCGTGTACCGGGCGATCCTCGCGTCCCTCAATAACCCAGTCGATCTCTCCTTCGAGCACAACCCACCATTCATCATAGTTGTGGCAATGATTATCATTGATTTGACCCGAATTTTGATAAATCACCACTCCCGCTACATGGTCAGCGAGGACAACGGAACGAGACCAAGGGGGCGGTCCCATCTCCTTCTTAATCTCTTCGAGACTAATACTGTTAAGCGTTGCATCAAGAATTGGATTGTTCAGTGGCATAGACGTTCTCCTTAGGATGAGGTATTTGAAAAGTCCAATCTTTCGGTCAGATTCAAATGTGCGATAGCCCGGTAACGAATTAATCCGTTTCATCAACGACTTGGAAGTATACGTCGTTTTGAGCCCGAGAGACCGCTATATTTATGCGTTTTGCATTTTAACAAGCATGTGTTTCAGTGTAACACTAAGTACAGTCGAAATCAAGCAAAAGTTTGGAACGATTGCAGTCGCAAATCTATGCTTTTATCGTTGACACTGAATTGATGACAAGTATAATGAACGAATTATCTATCATAAGAAAAACCAAATTTTAACTAAAAACAGGAGGCTAACAGATGAAAATTGTTGATGTACAGACATTTCTGGTCGAGAACATCCCTCCCTATCAAGGCGGACGCCGGTGGCTGTTCGTAAAACTGATTACTGATGAAGGCATTGAGGGAATTGGAGAATGGTCAACCGGTCAGACTGGTAGGGAAAAATCGTCAATTGAGATAATCAAGGATTTGGCAACACAGTTCGTTATTGGTGCTGACCCATTCAAAATTGAGCTGTTGTGGCAGAAAATTTACGCTACCGACCACGACTACAGACACCCAGGGCTAGCGTTGACGCCAGCGTTAAGCGCAATAGAGATGGCGTGCTGGGATATCGTTGGCAAAGCCTTGAATCAACCTGTTTACAATCTACTCGGTGGTCAATACCATGAAAAGTTGAGGGCTTACGCCTACATGCCACACGGGGGGATATGGGAAAATCCCGAAAAAGCAGGTGAAATTGCCGCTGACTTAATGGAGAAGGGCAATACCGCAATGAAGTTTGACCCATTCCCAATCTTTCCTGCACCGCGGGATATTCCGCTGAAAGATATAGCACACGTGGGGAAAATCTTCAAATGCATCCGAGATGCAGTCGGTTATGAGGTCGAAGTTGGACTTGGCACACATGGGCAGTTGACCACTTCTAGCGCGATTCGGATTGCACAGATGCTAGAACCATACTATCCTTTCTGGTTTGAGGAACCGGTGTCCTTGGAAAACGTCGATGAAATGGCGCGGGTGGCATCGCATACTAGTATTCCGATTGCGACTGGCGAGCGTTTGCTGACCAAGTATGAGTTCGTCGAAATCTTTCAGAAACAAGCAGCACAGATTATACAGCTGGATGTGGGTCACTGTGGAGGGATTCTGGAATCGAAGAAAATTGCCAGCATGGCAGAGGCGCATTATGCAAGCATTGCACCCCACATGTACTGCGGTCCTGTCGCAGCCGCCGCCGCGGTTCAGGTGGCGACATGCAGTCCAAATTTCTTGATACTAGAGTTTAATCGGACAGATCTCCACGCTGACATCTTTCAGGAACCCATGGTGTTTGATAACGGCTATATTGCTCCACCAACAGCACCAGGGCTGGGAGCTGAGTTGAATGAAGAGGTACTCACCCGGCATATAGTTCAATCTTAGTGACCAAGGGTACCAGCGTGGAACTGTTGATACGCACCCCGATTAGGGATTGAGACTGAAACGTGATGCGTAAAACGTGAAGTCTAATGAGTCATACGTAAGATCGAAGACTATCGGAGCAGAGAAAATTTCACGCATTACTTATTATTTCTTTGAATGAACTAATGAACCAATAAACTCAATATCCTCATCAACTCACACCAAAGGTTAATATGCCTGCGGAAGATAGTAAAGGAATTCGTATGACAACCTTAGCAACACTTTCGGAATCCGAGAAAAACCGTGTACGGATTACAGATGTGAAAGCGATGCAGCTGAAAGACCAAGCGGGACAGTCCCTCGTAAAGGTTGAAACAGATGCCGGCGTTCATGGAATCGGTGAGGCGGGGGCTTCTGGACCGATGGTGAGGCACATTTGCAACATCTGCGAGCGACACTTATCGGTCAAGATGTGTTTGAAATCGATAAGCTATACACCCGCATGGTAAACTTGCAACATCCGTACAGATCGAACATCCCAACGGTCAGCGGAGTGGATATTGCACTCTGGGATGCGGTGGGTAAGCTATTGAATCGGCCAATCTCAACGTTGCTCTCAGGACGGTTTAGAGATGAGATCCCACTCTATATCAATACCCCCGGCCCCGAAGACTGGTTTGATTCCATTTCGTGTCGAGATTGGTCTCAACGGATGAAAGAGGCACCCCAAGGCTGGAGCACCTTAAAATTTGGGTTTGAGCGTTTGATGGGAAATGGACTGCCCGAAGGTAGGTACAGTCCTGGACAGATGTCTCAAACGCTGCGGTCGACCGAATTAGACCTGATTCGTCGAGGGTATGAAAACTGCCGGGAGGCACTGGGAGATGAGACTGATTTCATCGTCCATTGCCACAACGAATGGGATCTTGCCACTGCGATTGGCTTGACGCAGGCGGTCGCCTCCAGTAATCCGCTTTGGGTAGAGGATGCGCTGCCGGTGTGGTACTCAGATTCTTGGAAGGCACTCAAGCAGGCATCTCCGGTGCGGATTATCACCGGAGAGAAGCTAGAGCTACCACGTGAATTTCTACCGTTTCTGATGAATGAGGCGTTAGACGCCATCCATCCAGACCTTGTTTTCGCGGGCGGATTGACGGGGTGTCGGAAGATCGCCGATCTGGCAGAGATGTTCTATATCCCCATCGCAACGCATAATGTCGGCAGCCTCGTCCAGAATATGGCGACAGCGCATTTCGGCGCGTCGGTCAGGAACTTTGTCATAACAGAAACGCGAATCAGTCAAAACAGGCTCATTGATGAAATGGCTGAAGAAAAGGTCCAAGTTGCTAACGGGAAATTGGCTGTGCCGAATGGGCCTGGGTTGGGGATTACCTTGATTCCAGAGGTGTTGCGCGAGAATCTAATCGAGGGAGAGTCGTATTGGGATTAATGGGTAGGAAATGATAAATCCAAAACAGGTTCGTCCTCTGTTGTATAAACTAAATATCGGTCTGATTCAAGACGTTTGCGCGCAAGTCCGTAATACTCAGGAACAATCTCAAACCCTATGTAACGCCGTCCCTTTATCTTGCTCACGACAGCCACCTGTCCAGAGCCTAAAAACGGATCGAAGACAACATCCCCTCTTTCGCTGGAATAATCAAGGATTTTCACAATGAGTTCAGAGGGCAGTTTTGTTGGTGTTTTTATTGCCCCTGGCCAGTATTCTCTCTTGATTTCCCAGACATCTTCTTTGTCCCGATAGTGTGCAGATCCACCATCTTCAGTCCTGGTGTGTTTATCATATCGACAATAGGGATGAAACTTTCGTTTCTTGTCGTTTTTGCAGACAAAAAGACAGTGATAGTGGGAAGTTACAAACTTACGTGTTGTAACAACACCAAACTGGTATTTCCAAACCAGGTGGTTGACTGTAGTCAACTTGCAGTGGTCAATGGCTATCAACAGTTCTTTTAGATGATTCCAACCCGAGAAAACATACATACTTCCGGAATCTTTTAACACTCGTGTTGCAGCAGAAAGCCAGTCAAGCGTGAAAGTGAGATAATCGCTTGATTCGATTTCGTTGTAGCCTTGTAGCACACGATTTCCGTTCCGATTGTAGTTCTGTCGAGCAGCTTTGAAATCAATAGCAAAAGGTGGATCCGTTATGACAAGATCAACACATTCATCCGGCATTTCGGACATTAACTCAATGCAATCTCCTTGTTTGATAGTATTGATATATTCAGGATGAAGTGTATTTACCCTATCTTGTGCCATACATAGTGCGCCTTCACGAAACAGATTCGCGTAGAAGCTTCTAAAAGATGCGAGTTTCTCTGTAGGTATACCTGCAGCACACTTCTGTCACATCAAGTGGTGTGGGGGTGGTTTGATAGTGGTAATGCAGTTCATACCGCTTGAGTAGGGACCAGATGTTTTCAATCGTGTTGGTGTGCGTTTCACTGTCTGCACACTGTTCTGATTGATAACAGCATACTTCATTTCCATTCCAACTAACTCATAATCTCTAGATCATCAGTTATTAGCTTAGAATCCTTCAGGTTTACAACGTTTTGAATGAACTCAAGGATTCGTCTACCCGCAAGGTTTGGTGCGAGTTGCCCCCAACTGTCCTAACTCCTTGGACTGTGCCGATTTTTTGTTAACAAAAAATGGCAAAATCCTCAAGTCCAAAACTACTTATTGCGTAATAGGGTGTTATGCTAGTACTCTATCATAAAAGTTTTGGTGTTTTGATATTTGTATGGTATTATGGTATTGAGACTTATTGTTTCAGATTGAATTCACTCTCAACGAATGGAGTATCTGATGCCAGCTTACAAATATCAAGTTGTCTTATCCCCCGCGCAACGGAAGCAGCTTCAAACCCTCTGCAGGCGGGGAACCATCTCTGCGCGAAAATTAGCGCGTGCCCGTATCCTGCTATTGGCAGACCAAAATCGCCCCCAAGGCGCGATGACTGACAAGGAAATTCATGAAGTTCTGGGGGTCAGTCAAATGACGATTATCCGGATACGAAAAAAGTTTGCCACCGGTGGATTAGCCGCTGCGCTTGAGGAGTTATCTCGCTGTGGTAGACCGCTGAAGTTCAATGGATACCAACGTGCTCAAATCACCGCCTTAGCTTGCAGCGAACCCCCCGAAGGACACAGCCAATGGTCGCTGCGCCTGCTAGCCGATAGATTGGTCGAGTTAGATATAGTTGACGATATTTCCTATGAAACGGTGGGGGTCATCTTAAAAAAAACCGATTGAAACCGCACCTGAAAAAGCAATGGTGTATCGGTGAATTGACACATGAGTTCTTGTGGCAGATGGAAACTATCTTGTATCTATATCAACTCCCTTATGATCCAATGTATCCAGTGGTCTGTGTCGATGAAAGACCTTGCCAGTTAATTGATGACATAAGTGCACCGATACCGATGAAACCGGATAAACAAAAGCGACACGATTATCATTATAAGCGCAACGGTGTGGCAAGTCTGTTCATTACCCAAACGCGACTCAGATTCGGGTCGTTCAGGATAATCTCAACACCCATACGCCGTCATCATTCTATCAGACCTTTGACGCATCTACGGCGTTTGGCTTGACCCAACTGTTTGATATGTGTTACACCCCCAAAAGTGCATCGTGGTTGAATATGGTCGAGATTGAGGTGTCCGTGCTTTCAAGGCAGTGTTTATCTCGACGGATTGGGCAGATGTCTGAGTTAGAACGACAAGTCAACGCTTGGGTCGAAGCACGCAATCGAAAAAAAGCGAGTGTCAAGTGGCAGTTTACTCTCAATCAGGCGCGGCAGAAATTCAAACGATTTTATCACAACTCAAAAACATAATCTTTCTGACTGAGTACTAGTTAACTTCCCTTTTTTTACTGCCGCTAAAAAAAGGGAAGTTAAAAAGTCCTCCAGTCTGTTATTATAGATGGACTCGACAACCCATCTAAAACTGGAGGATACCCCGATGATAACCGATTTTGATGACCTGTGTCTATGGACTTATGTTATTGTTGATGACATTCTAATAAAACTCGCACCCTTACGCCGACGCCCCGGTCCCTCTCCCAATTGTAGTGATAGTGAGTTAATCGCTATGGTATTGATTGCCGAATGTAAGGGGTGGGACATCGAAACGCAACTGCTATCAGAATTTAGCCAACACCGGCATCTATTCCCTATATTGCCTTGTCAGAGCCGATTCAATCGGCGCAGACGCAACTTAGCGACACTCATCAATCGGATTCGGCAGATGCTCTTGTCAGATATTGACGCAGCGTCGGACAACCTGTGTATTATTGATAGTTTGCCGATTCCAGTCATGCAGTTTCATCTGGTGCCCGCGTCACCCAACAACTGGTCATGCTATGGTGCCACTTATGGTCGAGTCGAATCTAAGAAACAGACCATTTTCGGCTATAAACTGCATCTGTTAGTCACTGCAAGCGGAGTGATTATTGATTTTGAACTGGCACCCGCTTCTGAGACCGATTCAGCGGTTGGCTACCCATTGCTCTGTGGACATCACAATAAGCAAGTGATAGGGGATAAAGCCTATATTAATGCCCAAATCAAAGAACAATTAGCCCAACTCAACCGTATCAATTGGATTACCTTGCCACGACGCAACCAGAAACAGCAGATTGCCAGACAAACCAAGCGGTGGATTAACAAAACTAGGCAGATAGTGGAAACGGTTAATGGGCAATTGACTCAACAGTTTCATATACAAGACAATCATGCACATAGTTTCTGGGGATTATGCACGCGGTTATACGCAAAACTCACCGCTCATACCCTATCTATTTATCTGAATAACCTATTCAAAAAAGAGGCACTTTTACAGATTAAGGAGTTGGCTTTTCCACTTCCTTAGGAACTAGCATAAGACCCTAATAAAAATTAACCGCAGAGACACAGAGAAAAACTTATTTATGATTCTCCGCGTTCTCTGCGTTAAAGTCAGACAGGTTTGTAGCAACGGGTGGAGTAATGAGAGGAAGAGCTGGAACACGTATATTTATAGCGCCCATCTTACGTATGGCTTAACCGACCGCCGCGGAGACAATAAGTCCCAATGCAATGATTACACCGGCAACGGCAATCCCCGCCGCTGTATTGTTATCTTCAGCAATCTGGTGATTGAGGTCAAAGGGAGTAACCAAGTCAAAAATCTTATAGCCGACCATTAAAACAATCACCCCAACGATGCTGAAAACAACGCTTTCGATGACAAGCAGCGCAAGATGCTTGAAATCGATGAACGTCGCGGCCGCTGCTGTGCCTTCACTCGCTGCCTGTGCATTGGCTGGTGTTGACCACATTGATGCAGCAACGATGCATCCAATCGCCATACAAAAACTGAGCAACACAATTTTCTTCGCCATTTGTATTCTCCTTGTGATTTCTGTCCATGTTAAGAAATTGTGCAACAGAAACCGAGTTTTTGACAAAAACTCGGTTTCTCTTCGTAAACTTCTAACAAGTTGACACTTTATCATAGTGCTAAACCCAAAATCAACAGAATAATGAGGAGAGCACGGAGCACACGAACACCTACCCGCTTACGATTTCTGCACGAACAAAGTGATAACCGACCGCACCGGCGGGATCCGCATCGAAGCCCGCTTCCTTTTGCGTGAGCCCATCATTGGCAATCGCTCTGGCGGAGATCTCCACTTCCCCAAGGTTATCAGGCACCTGCCACCTATATTTCCAGAGATACCAAGTTAACGGTGAGTCGCTAGTCCAAATGTCCGCTGCTTCCCAAGTGTTGACATCATCAACGCTCGTGGTGATGCCATCATTGATGCTTACTTCAACCCGCTCAATCCCGCCATGGTTACCGCTATCAAAGGCGGCACCGCTGATTGTATAGGTGCCACCGGCTTGAATAACTGCATCATTGCTCGGTGTACCGATTAGGGTTGCCAGCTTGACACGGGCAACAGGGTCCCAACCTTTTTCTTCCCAATACCCCACGTGCGATTCCGCCAACGTGATGTTCATGATCCATTTCGGGTTCTTCGTGCCGTAGTGACCCGGGTTAAGTAGACGTACGGGGAAACCGTGCTTGGCGGGGAGCGGTTCGCCGTTCATTTTATACGCTAAGAGGACTTCCTCACGAAGAGCACGATCCATCGGAACCGCCGTGTGATAACTGTCAGCACAGCGGAATACGACAACCTTTGCTTCCTCCTTGACGCCTGCCTTGTCAAGAATATTTCGTAGCGGGACACCGGTCCACATCGCATTGCTCATCTGCTCTTCACCGATCGGATCGCCGATGCACTTGAGCGTCCGCATCGTCGTCACGGACTCCATACTCGTTATATCCTCGTAATTCAGCATAATCGGCTTCTCGACTAATCCTGTTATCCCCATCCTCCAGTGTTCTGCCTTGAGAACTGGCACCTCTCCGATTTGAAGGACATAAAACTTGCCCTTCGGTGTAATCATTGATGCCGGTTTCAATATATCTTCGAGAATCTCGCTTTCAGGGCGTAGAGAGCGAAGCGGCAGCGTTAAACCCCCGACGCTCACTGCAGCGACTTGAATAAATTTTCTGCGGTTCATGGTATTCTCCATCATCATTATTTCTTCAGTAGGACACCCTATTCATTCACCTGTTACTTGGGACGATGTCAAGCGTTCAAGCACCGATGTCACCTCAGCGTCATCGGATAAAAACCGGGTAAGGTCACGAAGATGTCCCCGTGCCAAATCCACATTCCCGACCTTTTCGTGTGCAAGGGCAAGGTTATATTTTGCATCAAGTAAGTTCGCATCTGCTTGCAAAGCGCTTTCAAAAGCCTTTATCGCTTGATCGAATTTCTCCATCGTCATGTACAGAATTCCCAGATTACAGTGTGGGACCGCCGGTTTCTCGGAATGTGTTATCGCCAGTTCAAATTCGCTTTGGGCACGCTCGTCGTCTTCAATAATCATGTAGATAAAGCCGAGATTGTTATGTAGTATACCGTTCTTTGGTGAGGACCTCACCCCACGTTGCAGCGTTGCACGTGCCTGATTTAATTCGTTGCGCCTGAAATGGATAATTGCCCGTTGGTTGAGTAGCTCTGGATTATTAGGCTGTTTTGCAAGTTCAGATTGGATCTGTTTAAGCTCGGTTTCATAGCCGGTATTGGGCAGGAGGAGGTGCTCCAAGGTTGGGATGAGGAATACTGCACCGGGTCTCATTATGTATTGAGGTGGACGTATATTGTTATACCGCGCCAACAGTTCCCAATCCTGATATTTTTTTGGAAAAATCCGATCGCCGTATACCCGAATAAAACTATAGAGTGTCTCGCCAGGAGCAATCTTATGTCGAATATCGGTGTATTTCCTGACTGGATATCGTCCAACAAGAAGCCGGGGATCCGGTGGGGGAATAGGAGTTGCTAATGCAGCTTCGATTGGTGGTGTTGCGGATGTTGAAACCTCTAGCACAGGTGAGGTTTCGCCTGACGGTGTTGTAGGCGCTGAAGTTTCTGGAGTGGATGGGGGCTCGACTATTGGCGTCTCTGGCGCTGCAATTTCTGGAGCGGTTGTGGTTTCAACTGCTGATGTCGCTGGCGTTGAGGCTTCTGGGCTCGGTGCGGTTTCGTCTGTTAAGGTCGCGGGGGCTGAAACCTCTGGCGGAACACTGGCGTTTTTGGGTTGTTTAACCTGAGCAAACTGGATCTGTTTGAGTTGGGAAGATAATGAATCGATGGAGCCCGTTAATGTCTGTGACACTAAACTCCAAGGAACAGCATAGATTAGAAGTGTAATCAATCCAATCCCCGCAATAATCCCCATTACTAGGGCCGCTCGGTTTGTTAATCGGGATTGTGGAAGAGGATGTATCTGTACCGGCAATGGTGGGAAGGGCAGCACACTTATTTCATCTCGCTTCCGAGTATTCGTTCTGCTTTTTTGCACGGAGATCTCTCCACCTCCAAAAACTCTTAATTGGTGATATTTGTTAGATTATAGCAATCGTCAGTATGTGTGTCAAGGAGTTTCAGCGCATTTTTCTGTTGACAATATGGAGGCGGATGGTGTATCTTAACTGATTTGCAAACTTGCTTTCATGCAAATAGAGGTTGAAACACCTTTATGGGTTCATCTGAACCTCACACATTACATCTCGCGCAAAGGAAATGCCATGTTTGAAAGTTTGACGAGCAAATTACAAGATGCCCTCAAAACACTACGAGGTCAAGGGAAACTGACCGAGAAAAATATCTCTGATGCGCTACGGCAGGTACGCCTCGCATTGCTTGAAGCAGACGTAGATTATAAAACTGTGCGTGAATTTATCAATAGTGTCAGGGCAAGATCTGTCGGCCAGGAAATGCTCGGTAGCTTCACCTCAGATCTTCAGATAGCAAAGATTATTGGTGATGAGCTTACAAAGCTGATGGGGGAGGAAGCTGCACCAATCACCATAGCACCAAGTGGTCCAACAATCATTATGATGGTCGGTCTACAGGGCGGTGGGAAAACAACAGCTTCAGCCAAGCTTGCACTGAGATTTAAATCAGAGGGCCGAAATCCCCTTCTGGTTGCAGCAGATATTTATCGACCAGCGGCGATTAAACAGCTGCAGCTGCTCGGAGAACAGATTGATGTCCCTGTGTTTTCCATGGGGACAGAGTTTTCCCCTGCGACCATAATTCAAGGCGCAGTCAAGCAGGCGTTGAATCGTGGGAATAATTTCGTCATCATCGATACAGCGGGTCGCCTACATATCAACGAAGAATTGATGGATGAATTGCAGGAAGTGAAGTCCGCTGTCAATCCAACTGAAATTTTGCTTGTCGTTGATGCAATGACGGGACAAGATGCGGTCAATGTCGCCCAACACTTTAACGATAATCTAGACATAAACGGTGTTATCCTGACCAAGTTGGATGGCGATGCGCGCGGCGGCGCGGCACTGTCGATTCGTGCTGTAACACAGAAACCGATTAAGTTTGTTGGTGTTGGCGAAAAGATTGATGCCACGACATTGGAGGAGTTCCATCCGGATCGGATGGCTTCTCGGATACTTGGCGAGGGGGACTTTGCAACTTTGCTTGAACGGGCCGAATCAGTTTTCAGCCAAGATCAAGCGGAAGCGCTAGAACGTAAGCTGCTTGAGCAAGAGGGTTTAGATTTCAACGATCTGCTGATGCAGCTTGAGCAGATTAAGAATATGGGCCCATTAGACCAATTAGTCGAGATGATTCCCGGCATCAATAAGCTCCCGATGAAAAACATGCAGGTTGATGAGTCGCAATTGAAGTACACCAAAGCGATGATTCAGTCAATGACACCGATGGAGCGTCAGAATTCACGTCTCCTTGATAGTAGCCGCCGGCTGCGGATTGCTAAGGGTAGCGGGACCACGGTTCGGCAGGTCAATCAATTGGTAGATCAACTCAAATTCATGAACCGCATGATGAAACAACAACCAATGGTGGACATGCCCCAACTTGGGGGCGGCGGTAACGTTAGTAAAATTAGAGGGAAACCGAAGAAACGGAGAAAAAGGAAGAGGCGCAGATCGCGCTAAACTTGAGTTACGGTTTACTTCATTCTATAGTTCGCACATTACATGATGATAACAGCCAGAATTGGAACCTGAAAAACGCTTACCATCAAATTTGAGGCGCTGCTTCATACACGGGTTCGTAAGATACGTTTTCAGTGGTCTGAATATAATGATGGCACAAACCTGTACGAAATAGGAGGTAACATTTGGCAGTACGAATTAGACTTCAGCGACATGGAAAGAAAAGGCGTCCTTTTTATCGGTTGGTGGCCGCTGATTCTCGAAGCCAAAGAGATGGACGTTTTATCGAACGGATTGGATATTATGATCCGATGACTGATCCGGCAAACATCGTCATTGACGCGGAAAAGGCATTAAAATGGTTAAGAACTGGTGCACAACCTTCTGACACAGCCAAGGATCTCATGTCAAAAGTTGGCGTTTGGGAACAATTTATAAATGAAAAATTGGGGCAGCCCAGTCCACCGCCAGAGACAGAGCCAGTCCCTGCTTCAGAAGAGGGTCCCGACTCAACAGAAGAACCTGCCTCTACAGAGGAACCAACAGAAGAGGCAAAGTAGTACAAAATCGCGTTTTTAGGGGAATCTCATGCTTAAAGATTTGATTGAATATCTCGCAAAATCTCTGGTCGATTACCCAGATCAGGTCAGCGTCAATGAAGTAGAGGGTAATACTGTTACCATCCTTGAGTTGAGTGTTGTCCGTGAAGATTTGGGAAAAGTTATCGGGAAACAGGGACGGACAGCTAAGGCAATGCGATCTTTGCTGCTCGCTGCGGGAGTCAAGGCACAAAAAAAAGCAATACTTGAGATTGTCGAACACCGTCAAGTGGTAGAGTAAGCATTTTGAATCCTACCGACTCACTACGCTGAATGAGTGGAAGAGATATGTCTGTTATTGTCAAAAGACCTGTTATTCTGAAAAATATTGTGACCCCCGCTTTCAAGGAACAACTTACAAAGGAGTTGGAGCACACAATTCGCCAGATTGAAACGTGGTTGCAGCAAGAGGAATTCCAAAGCCGACGTTTGATTGCGGAAGCCCAAAAACGTGACCCACGTCATGTCAATCAATTACGCGCAGAGATTCACCAAGAGCGTGAAAAACAGGAGCAGGTAAAAAGCAACCTGAGCCAGAAATTAGCGCAGGTTAAGCAACTTGAGATTGATAGCCTTTTTA
This sequence comes from Candidatus Poribacteria bacterium, assembly GCA_022822785.1. Lineage (GTDB taxonomy): Bacteria > Poribacteria > WGA-4E > WGA-4E > PCPOR2b > PCPOR2b. The sequence goes on along the minus strand of JAJEAL010000053.1, from coordinate 152,138 downwards.
CGAGTGGCACCTATGATGCGCCTGTTAAAATTGAGGTCGGGGACGACATCCGCGCCAAACTGTCTCAAGCAGAAATTATTGTCAAAGATGGCATTGTCGTCCAGGTCATTGAATGAGAATCGACATTATCACTATTTTTCCAGAGGTCATCCTGCCGGTGTTGCAAGCTGGCATCCTGAAGCGCGCACAAGCTAGAGACATATTGACAGTCAACGTTCACAATCTGCGCGATTTTACGACAGACCGGCATCAATCGGTGGATGACTATCCTTACGGAGGCGGTGCAGGCATGATTCTGAAGCCGGAGCCGCTTTTTGCTGCGATCAGAGCACTGCATCCAGCATCTACGGCGCGTGTGGTTTACCTAACCCCACAAGGGACGCCCTTTAACCAGTCATTCGCGGAAGCCTTCTCCCTTGAATCGCATCTTATCTTAATCTGTGGGCGCTACAAAGGTATTGATGAACGGGTAAGAACTAAGCTGGTAACAGACGAAATTTCGATAGGCGATTATGTCCTTAGCGGTGGAGAAATCCCGGCACTGGTCTTGGTCGATGCAATCGGTCGGGTGTTACCGCATGCGCTGGGGAATTACGAATCAGCGCAGGAGGATTCATTTAGTCAGGACCTATTGGATTGTCCACATTACACACGCCCTGCTGAGTTTGAGGGAATGAAAGTCCCCGATATCTTATTGAGCGGGCATCACAAAAAAATTACAGATTGGCAACATGAACAGTCGCTCAGGCGAACTGCTGAACGCCGTCCGGACTTGCTCAAAAACATTGAGCTCTCGACTGAAGATATTGCCTACCTGAAGAATAACGAGTAATACGTAAGCAGATGGCCCTTACGCCTTATTTCTTTTTTATTATGTATTATGCCTTAGGAGGAGTCAAGCGATGAATCTTATTGAATCTGTTGAGAGTGAACATACAAAAACCGATATTCCTAATTTTGGTCCCGGCGATCTGGTGCGGGTCAACACGCGTATCCGAGAGGGCTCAAAAGAACGTATCCAAGCCTATGAAGGAACGGTAATTCGACGATCCAACGGCGGGTTACGCGAGACATTTACGGTCCGTCGCGTTGCTTATGGCGAAGGGAGCGAAAGGACATTTCCAGCACATTCACCAAATATTGAAAGCATCCAAGTTATTCGATACGGCGCGATCCGCCGAGCAAAACTGTATTATCTAAGAGACCGGACCGGAAGGTCTGCACGAATTCGTGAGAAGAGGTAAACCGCCAATAGAACGTAAACAGGAATATCCAGCAGCGATACAGCAGTTTGAAAAAACTCTACGACAACAGGGCTATCAGCGCATTGCGGGAATTGATGAAGCTGGACGAGGCGCATTAGCAGGGCCCGTTGTCGCAGCAGCTGTTATTCTTCCGGTCAATTGCCGGATTTCGGGCGTGACAGATTCAAAACAGCTGACACCCAAACAGCGGGATACATTGTTTGATGAGATCTACCATATAGCCGTAGCAGTAGGTGTCGGCCTTGTTGACAATAAGGAAATTGATCAGATTAATATTCTTCAAGCGACAATGCGTGCGATGGCTCAAGCTGTTGCACAGATCTCGCCTTCTCCGGATTACGTGCTTGTGGATGGAACCCATCTACCCGATATCCCTCTGCCCCAATTACATCGGGATTCAGAGCGGCCCGCCAAAGCAATCCCGAAGGGGGATACCCTTGTTCAATCCATTGCCGCCGCCTCCATTATCGCAAAAGTTACGCGAGATCGCTTGATGATTAAATTCGATGAAACCTATCCGGGCTACGGTTTCCAGAACCACAAAGGATATGGTACACTTCTACATCGTCAGGCTATCGCCCAACTCGGGCTTTGCCCTATCCATCGGCATAGTTTTAAACTTCAGTGAAATGAGCGACTAATGAGCGACTCTAGAATTAAAGTGGGAAAGATCGGCGAAGCCCTCGCTATCGAGCATTTCAAAGCGCAGGGGTATGAAATTCGCGAACAGAATTATCGCACACGTTCAGGTGAGATTGACCTCATCGTTCAACGCGGAAAACGAGTTGCATTCGTTGAAGTCAAGACGCGGCGGAGCAGCAAGTTTGGCCTACCACAGGCAGCTGTCACTCCTGCCAAACAGAAGCAAATCTCTAAAATGGCACTGAATTATCTGCAAACGCACAATCTCCTAGATGTCCCCTGCCAATTCGATGTTGTTGCAATTGTCCTATCATGGAAATTTGAGCTAATCAAGCTTCAGCACATCGAGAATGCGTTTGCGTTCTGTGCCGATGGGAGATGAACCCTGACAATTTTGGAAAGCTATTTCGCCCCTAAATCAGATAGCACATTTCGGAGATAAACAGCATCTTCTTTCGCCCACTTTTCTAGATTCGGCGGTGTAGTCTCCGCATATCCCACCTGACGGATAATCGATTCATCAAAGCGGTACTCCGTATGCACTGTTAAGGGACCATCAAAACCGCTTTCGCACAGAAGACCCAGATAACGCCTCCAATCGACACCCCCATCTCCCAGCTTTACAAAACAGGGAACATAAGGAGGAATCTGATCGGGTTGTGAGAGGTAGAGGGAGTCTTTGATTCCGACAACGGATAGATAATCCCCAATCATCGCCAGCCCCATCGCCCAATCCTCGCCATCAAGTAGAAGATGACCGGGATCAGGATAGGCGCCGATGTGCTGTGGATTGAAGCCCTTGATGAGGTGCATCAACCCTGCACAGTTTGATCCAACACAGGCACCGCTGTGAATCTGGTAGCAGGTTTGTACCCCATATTTTTCGCTAAACGCACGAAACCCTTCGAGCTCCCGACGCGCAGCATCAATCACCTGCCAATAATCGTCCCCTTCCTCAAACCGCCAGAACCCAATTTTGAGGCGTGGTATGCCTGCCTTCGCGCACGCCGCATATAGCCCTTCTACCTCCGGCACATTCGGGTTCGTTATATCCGTCGCTGCTGTCGCCAACGGACAAGTGAGGTTCTGCCCCTGCCAAACCTTCATCGCTTTGGGGAGTGCTTCAACGACGTTATCGACATGGATTGGGTGTCCCGGACGGACGCAGATGTCCACCCCGTCGTAGCCGAGTTCAATGGTTTTCTCGCCAAGCTGTTCGACAGATAGTTCTGTAAAGAATTTAGAGTTGAGTACAATTTCCATCTATGATTCCTCCTGACCGAGGTATTGAAGATTCATTCGTTTTCTGTTAAACCTAATGTGCTTCGTCCTTCGCTCCAGAGGAGCGATATGTCTATAGCAATGCAGATATATCCAGTCCTCGCACTCCAGATGAAGTTTCAGAAAATAATCGGGTAATTCTATATTTTCCCCTAGACCCGGTAGGGTCGGTTTCCAACCGCACCGGACATCGCTTGAAGATTACCCAATTTATTTATTAATCTTCATGAGGAGCGCAATATGTATAGCAGCTGTCAGCGGATTGAATTTCTATGATATAAGGCAATCTAATCGCGGTTGAAATGCTTACCGGGCAGATACTTAATCTCCAATTCAACATCGCGGATATAACACTGAGGAATTACATCAGGATCGCATTCCAGCAGCACAACTTCGAGGACGTTATTCCCTGTTTGGGGCCAATGGCTTGGGTCAAGCCGGTAGATAAACCAATAGCCTGAACCGGTGCGATAGCGCGGTGCCCGCATACGATACATCTCGTTGATTTTGTGCAGCAGATGCCCCGGCAACTCGGTTCCGTTGAGTTGGAAGCTCAACCTATCATTTTCGGTGGTGTTCATAATTCGCACGCGCAGGAGGACCTCGTGGACTCTATCCACCTGCTCCCACCGGGGAAGGTCGTCGCTGATTGTCAGTTCCAACTGAATGGGTACGTTCACCTCTAAGTCAGCGGGCAGTTGTGATGTAAGTGCCGGACTCGAAAAGCGCCCTGTTTCCGTGGGGATATGGTAAAATTTATCCTTTGGTGCCATAATATCCGGATGGGGCAACTCACGGAGTTTTTCATAAAACGACGCCTCGTAGGGCCAGTTCGTGAACCACTGGCTGATATAGAGGCCGTCAATGCCTTGCGCCCAGTAGTTGCAAGCCGCGGCACGGATCATTTCAATCGACGCCTCGCCCAAGCGATCAGAGTCTACATTGCTATCAATAGCAGCATGAATGCGGCACTTTGTCCCTCTGGCAGATTCCACCAAAAAACGGAGATCATTGAGCAGGGGCGCCTCATACGTCAGGGAAGTACCGTTCGGATCGCGCAACTCAGGTTTCGCAATTGCTTGGGCGATGAGAACGTCTACGATGCCCTGATGCAGCCACCCCAGTGGGTCCAACCCGCGGGACAGGCAATCCTCGACATTTGATGGGAGGCTGATTGCTAACTCCCGGTCGGAGCCGCTATTCTTCACTGCCTCATAGACCTGTCCAACCCACTCCGTCATGATCTGACGCCCCGCCTCCACTTCATCCGGGTGGAAGTAGTAGGGCCAGAAATTGAATTGGAGCTCGAATCCGTCAATCTCATAATTGGTCAGCACCTCTGAGATGAGCGCGAACCGTTCATCACGGACAACCTTGTGCATGAAATCGGCGCAGTGGATACCGGGGTAACTGGGGTCTAAATTCCCCTTTGCTCCGATCTCCAGATGTTTGTTATCCAATCGAAAATCTGAGCTGCGGATATCGTACCCGCCTCCCCCGCGTTCGCCACTCTCTAGCTGCATCAACAGTGTAGGATAGAACAGTAACCCGACCTCGTGGGCACGGTCACAGATTATCCGCAAGGGATCGTTGTCCGCTTGAATCAGGTGTAGCGCATTTTGGTATGCCCGACGGAAGATGAGATGGGGCCACTTTTGGACATTATGCCCCCACAGTTCGCCAACCTCGGTATCATGTAGCATCGTCCGTCCATCTCCCAAGCAAAACATCAGTGCCTCGACAGGAGTGCCAGCCAACTCGTCAACCGCTGCCTCGCACTCTTCTTTCTGCATCATGGGTTCGTACATGTAGAGCAGCGGATGCCGTCCATCGTGATAGAACATAATGCGTGGCTTTTTCATAACGGATTTCTTTATTTGAGGTGACCGATTTTGGAGTCAGGATTGGCAAATTCCTATTTTCACATCGCGTATGGTAGGCGCTGTTTCCAACTGTGCCTATGGTCAAGATTGGTCAATTCCTATTTTGACATAATGCGCTTCCGAAAGTCAAGCGGATACCCATATCAGATTTGGAAGGAGACGGTGAACCACTCTCTTTTTCGTTCTTCTTTCTAACTAATTCTTGCTATAATAGGACCTATGCAGCGCGTTCATAAGTCCCCCTGATTTTCCAAAGTCCCCCTGACAAGGGGGATTTAGGGGGTTAAAAATCAAAAATCTGCCCCCGTGTGCCAAATTTGCGTAAGTCCTGTATAATATAAGTCTGCCAAACTATATGGGGAAAAGGAGCACTGTCATGGTCAATCAGCAATATCTTCTGAACGATGAGGGGATACAAAACTTCATCAAGAATGGGCATATCACGCTCCACCCCGATTTACCCGACCTCCACGAAGAAATCTACCGGGAGACCGCAGCAATATTTGAAAAAGAGGGGGACCCGCGGAATCATATCCTCCAAAAAGTTCCTGCACTGTATCAGGTGTTTGCTCATCCCGCTGTCCGGGGGGTCCTGACCAGCCTTTTGGGACCGAACTACATGATGCACCCACACCGCCATGCACATATGAAGCAGCCGGGACAGAAAGGCGGTGCTTGGCATCAGGACGGTAGATCGAAACATTTCACCACAAAAGATCACGGATGGCTTTTTGAATGGCGACGCCACCATCGCTTTCGATCTGTTTGGGCATGGTACTATCCGCAGGAGGTCACCGAAGATATGGGTCCGACAGCGGTTATACCGGGTGTACAATATTACGATTTGGAGAGTATGAGACACTACAACGATGCCTACAGCGATCCGGAGATTGGCGCGCTGCTTTGTGGAAGGGCAGGCACCCTGACAATTGGTCATTACCATCAGTGGCACAGCAGCTGGGGAACGAATCACAGCAACAAAAATCGTTACATGATCAAGTTTCTCCTCACCCGCACGGAAGAACCGGGACAGCCCTCTTGGAACGCCAATAGTGTTGGCTCAACACATAATGCGCCGCTCGCTGATGACGCACCGACACCCGGTCAGGAAGCGGTATGGAATCATGTATGGAATTGGTTAAACGGAGACAATGTGACGATAGCAAAAAATGGCGGCGGAAATGGGAACCGTGTCTATCAGTTGATTGAAACGTTGCATGATGCCTCCGCACCCGCTCGCCTGAATGCCGTTTATGCCCTCGGAGCGGTTGGTGAGCCTGCGGTCGATCCACTGATAGAGACACTACGGGGGACCGCTGAACCCGCTGAGATTACGGAGGAACCTATCTTAACCCATGCGGCATACGCCTTGAGCGCGATTGGAGGGGCTGCTGTTCCTGCACTAACTTCTGTGCTGAACGGAGATGCAGTGTGGTGGGTGCGTGCAACCGCAGCCGATATCTTGGGCGATATAGGCAAACCCGCAGCCGAAGCCGTTCCCGCGTTGATTCACGCCCTAGATGATCCGTCCGAGTGGGTCCGCCGCAATTCAGTAAATGCGTTGGGGACAATCGGTGAAGGGACGGAGGGGTTGATAGCGGCTTTGAAGGATGACCATCCGTTAGTCCGCTGTAATGCGGTGAATGCGTTAGCTCGGACATGCAAAGGGGCGCCCCCCCTGACAAGGGGGGCAGCGAAGGGGGCCCCTTGTCTTTCCCCTCTTCGCAGGAGGGTTGAGGGGATTGATGCCGCCAGCCGTGCACTATCAGCTGTGATGTATGATGACGAATACGCTATCATCCGCGAATACGCAATTGCTGCGTTAGAAGAAATCACTCCAGACACTACTAACTAAGCGTGTTCTAAGAGACCACCGGCGTCTAACACACGCCAGAAGGTGTAGTCTGCGTGATGGACAATCGTATTCTCCAAGCTGCGAACAACTAACTCACCTTCGCCCGAATGTGCTCCCGCTGTGTGCGCGACCGCCTCCGGAAGCCCAACGGTCAGGCAGACGTGGACACCGTAGCCCGGATGCCGAATTGATGGGAACCCGGCAGCGCCCGGTGATTCTCGCCAACGGGCTTGGTTTTCTGGATCAAATTCCCACGGCTTGCCCACATCATGGCACAACGCGCAGGCAATCAGGAGGTCCCGATCCACTTCAAGTTCAGGAAACATCTCCGTCAATTCGTCACCGATTCGCATTGCAAGCAGCGTGACTCCGCGGATATGGTGGGTCTGCGTTCCCCGCTTGAGCGGCGGCGTGTCCGGATTGCCCGACGCACGAATTTCGTCAATGGATGTGAATGAACTTTTCCCAAGAGAATAAGCCCACGCATCAATAACCTGATTCCGCAACGTTTCGTCGCTGATCTCGTTCACTTCGGGCAACGAGCGAATCACCGATTGTCGTAACTCTTCAGAAATTTGCATAATCCCCTCCTAGGGCGTGAAACGTAAAACGTGAAAAACGCTCAAAAGAAACCGAGTTTTTTCTTGAAAACTCGGTTTCTCCTTGCGATTTACACTTTTTTATATGAACCAGTGGAGTTTATTTTAGAAAATTATTTCGGGGCTCTGATTTTGCCGCATACCTTTGATATGCCTCTAGCAGCGCAGGCTTGAACACCTTTACCAGTCCTGCCAACAGTTCAACGGTATCCGCTGCATACATCCCCTCATCGAAAACGATTTGTAAAGCGGCATCCGGGGCTTGATACGCTTTTATCTTAGAAATACGCAATTCAGGCAATTGGGCTTTGAACTGAGATGCATGCTGTGAGTCTTCATATTGCAGTCTTGCCAGCAATACCTTAACATCTCGTTCTGGCGTGCTGATGATATGGGCAGCTTGCAGACACATCAACACCTGCCCCTTGCAAGGCAGCTATCTCCATACGTCCAAAATCGTCGTCCCCAATGCAGCCTAACAGCACCGCTGCCGCTCCTGCCCTTTGCACAGCGACTGCAGCGTTTGCGCCCTTACCGCCGGGTCCAAGCTTGAAATTTTCGGATAGCAGCGTTTCGCCCACAGTAGGCAAGCGGGGCGTTTGTACCGCCAAATCTATGACAATGCTACCGATGACAGCGATCTGTTTCATGGGTCCATCTTCCATCAGGTCACCTTTAGGATTTGTGCGATCACTTCGCTGGGATCAATTTCCGTCATACATAGATGAGGCAGATCTTCCCGCATACAGTTTCGCTTATAACAGGGACGACATTCCACCGGCTTCTCAATAACCACATGATTCTCGCCATAGGGACCGTGGCGCATGGGGCTTGTTGGACCGAACAGCGCAATTGTTGGCGTCCCCACAGCCGCAGCGATGTGCATCGGACCGCTGTCACAAGTTAGGTAAAGCTTACAACTTTCGATTAGAGCACCGAGTTGCATCAGTGTTGTTTTCCCGATTAGGTTAATCGCTTCCACCCGTGCAACCTGTTCTAGCGATTCACCGAGGGGGATTTCGGCGGGTGAGCCCGTCAGTAGTATTCCCGCACCCAAACGCTTTTGGAGCTGTGTTATTACTGCAGCAAAATTCTCTAGGGCCCACCGTTTTGTATGCCAAGTTGTACCGAGGTTCACCCCAACCAGGTTCTCTCTAGAGGAAATACCGTATGTTGTAAGCATCTGACTCACAGCGTCACGATCTGCGTCTGTATGCCAAAACTCTAGATTCGTGCTTGGTTCACGGATATCGATTAACTCTAGCACACGCAGATAACGGTGGATTTCGTGGAGATCCGTCCGGTCTGAGCAATTCTTTGTTAGTAGGATGCCCCGTCCGCCTACATTTGAGCCAATTCGCTCAGGAACCCCCGCCAGAAATGGGATTAATGCGTTGCGAAACGAGGTCGGGTGAAGGACAACTGCAAGATCAAAGCCTGACCGGCGAATCTCACTCACTGACTTCCAAAAAGATGGCAAACGATTGAGCGCACTCCCCTTGCTATCAACAATTACTTCATCGACATAGGGGTGGGTTGCCATCAGTGTCGCAACGAGTGGGCGAATGAGTAGCGCCAAGTGAGCTTGGGGATACGCAATTTTCAGTGCCCTTAACGCCGGCGTGAGCAGGACCATGTCGCCAACCCAACCACCGGTTTGGGTGACTAGAATTCGATTACTCAATGGATTGCCCTTTACCGCGCTAGTGGTTTGATTATGATCTTGCTTTCACTATAGAAACTTGAAACAGGGAGCCGGGAAGTCTCAATTGACTTACTGAATTGGCACAGATCTACCAATTCGAGCGGATTCGTAGAGGGCATCGAAGATTTTCGCCACAATCAGCACCTCTTCTGCGGGTACGGGCGACGGCAACCCTTCACGGATCGCCTTGTGGAAAGACTCAAATTCCCCTAGCAAGCCGGTGAGGAGTTCCGGTTCATAATCGATCATCTCGCCCTCTTTATCGGTATAGATACGTGCGGGACCGTATGTCGCACCGGCTCTGTCTCCCATAAAGAAGGTTCTCCCACTGTTTTCGATATGAGATGCCCACGCGGTTTCCAACGTCACGGTTAAGCCGCCTTCAAAGCGGATAGTTCCCATCGCAAAATCTTCGACATCGAATTGGGCGGGCGTCCATGTCCCCCACGGGTTAATCACATCGGCTTGATGGCCAAATTTCTGCGCGACGAATCCAAATGCTTCGATCGGTTTCGGCGTTCCGATCATCCACAACAGCACATCAAGGATATGCACCCCGATGTCAATTAGGGGGCCGCCTCCTGCGATTGATTTCGTGATAAATGACGGTGAAGCAGGTACACCGCGTCGTCGCATTGCCATTGCCCGAGCATAATAGATATCACCGAAGAACCCATCGTCATATAACTTGCGTAAGGTCCGTGCTTCTGCGTTAAATCGTGATTGTAACCCGATCTGAAGCACTTTTCCTGATGCCTTCTGGGCATCGACCATCGCCTGACCGTCGATTGCATTCCCGGCGATTGGCTTTTCACAGATCACATGCCTTCCCGCTTCAAGTGCTGCAATTGACGGCGGAGCGTGAAAATTATTCGGCGTACAAACACTCACCGCATCTAGTTCAGGCAGCGCGACGAGGTCAGTGTAGTCGGTGAAGACATGTTTGATGTCGTGTTGCTTCGCGAAATTCTCCGCACGCTGCCTGTCAATATCGCAGACAGCGATGATTGAAACCCCTTCGACATTTCGGTGCCCGGGTAGATGTTTGCCACCGGCAATTCCACCCGCACCGATGATACCAACCTTAATCTCTTGCATTATAATTTCCTTTTGATGATTCAGGCTTTACTAACTACACCACTCTTCATTGAGCCGGAAGACGTATGCAATCTTAATCCGCTCTGTGCATAACCACGCCCTTCGGATTCTCAAAGGCGTCAATCCAGAGGCGACACCATTCCTCATGATCGTGCATCACACTGTCAGGATCGCGCCGGCTGCGCACGACAAAGTCAGGGTGGCCCGTACGACCCGTGTGATGACCGATCGGATGGTAACGCAGGTCCATTGACCAACGGCACTTATCCGAACAGTTGGGCATCCCACGATGGGGCGTAAAGCGGCTCATCAATACTAGATCGCCCCTGTAGCAGACCATTGGCACAGGTTCAATCTCTGGTATGTCTTCAGGATAGATGGTGGTTCCACCTTCGGGGCGATGCCGCAGATATCCTTCTTTGACCACGCCGGGCAGGACTTCCAAACACCCCATCTCGGCGGTCGCATCACCCAACGGCAGCCAGCAGGTGATGATGTCTGAGCTCTCAGCTTCTGGCATGATAACACCAGCGTCTTGGTGCAACGGTCCGATATGTGAAGCGGGACTACTGTCCTCATAGTAACGGATTGGGGGGGTGGGTCGCAGGTGTTGGATCGGATTGCAGACAATTTCCGGTCCAACGAGCGATTCGATGACATTGAGCAGGTTTTTATTCTGTAGAAAATCAAAGACCGCCTTGCCACGATAGTTCATGATATCAAGACCGTTGCCAATTTCTCTGTATTGTGCGAACAGTCGTCCGTACCGGGTTTCAAACGGCTCATCTTCACACAGGTCTTCGATCTTTCCCTCTTCCTTCAGTTCAAGTGCCCGGCGATCGATGAACTCACAGATTTCGTCAATTACCGGCTGCAAGTCTTCGTGGGTGAGAGCATTCTTGGCAATAAGAACGCCACGGTTTTGAAATTCTTCAATTTGTTCAGTTGTCAACTGCATACTGTTCCTCCGAGTCTAGATGCTAGGAATTCTAAATGCGATCTACGTTTTTTTCTAATGTACCTTGACTAACTTACGAAAGCTGCGAACTTCTCTAGGCGGAGAAAGATTTCGACCGTAGGCGGCCCAAGAAACCTCGCCCACATATATGTCACCGTGTGAGTCAATTGCTATGCCGTGAGGAGAGATAAATTGTCCGGGGCCCTCCCCACGCCATATATCACCCAATCGAGCCAAACGGTGACCGTTTAGGTCATGAATAGTCACACATCCGCCAATGTTGGGATAATCAGCATTAACCTCAAGTTGGGTCGGTACTTGACCGATGTAAACCAAGTCGTTTTCAATGTGTAGTCCGCAAGGGCGGTGCAGATTGTTCCATTGGTCTAGGTGGCGACCACCCTCATCGAATATCTGTACACGGTGACTCTCCCGGTCAGCGACATATACTTTCCCATCGCTGTCGGTACAGACGCTGTGCACCAAGTTGAACTGCCCCGGATCGATTCCATACTCTCCCCAAGAGAAAAGAGGCTTCCCGTCGGGGGAGTATTTGTGCACTCTGGCATTACCGTATCCGTCCGATATGTAGAGTTCATCAGTTTTGGGGTCGAAGGCAACCTTGGTAGGTCGGTTAAAGGGTTCACCGCTATGAGCTGGCGCGGGTACGCCGGGCGTTCCAATAGTCATCAAAACTTCGCCATCAGGGGTACATTTGCGGACTGAGTGATCGCCGTCGTCCACACAATAGAGCATTCCATCGGGACCTATGGTCACGCCGTGGGCACGAGTAAACAGGTCTTCCCCCCATGAGGAGATAAAGCTGCCGTCCGGCTCAAAGATAACCATGGGATACTCACCTCTATTGAAGACATAGACGCGGTCTTGCGAATCCACGACAACATCAGCGACTTCCCTAAAACTCCACCCTTCGGGCAACTTTGCCCAATCCGCCAATTCCTCGTAGATATAATCTTCACTACCAAGCCTTGTTGCCATGCATTGCCTCCTTTATGCAGATTTCAGAAATCCTCCAAACCAAACCGGTAACCGCGGATCTGAGCCATTGGTGCATCGTCGTTGATATAATTAACTGCTAAGAACTTGCCTCGATCGTACTCGACCCAAGCAGCGTAACCGCTATCAGCACCGAGGTTATTCGCGTCAAGGTCTAGCGGGAGAAGCAAGCCTTTTTGGGTCGCCTTATCCGGATTGAGCGCGCTTTCCAAGGGTTCCAGAAACGCAAAGGTATGCACCGATGAACCGCCTGCAGCGACAATCACCTCATCGTCTGTTACCAATTCGCTGGGTCCCGGCTGCCTACGGGCGATGAACGCCTCATTAGCGGGGACCCTTGGGATGACAATGGTTCGCCGTGCCAACCGTTCCCCCCAAGTCTCCTCAGACATGTCAACACGCCAACAAGAGTGTAAGCCAAAACGCCCGACGATTAACATAAACCCGTCGTGCGTGAGTCCTGCGACCGGCATCCCGTGAGCGGCTGGATTTAAGGTGTCGTAGGGACCTTCCCACCGGTAACCCCCATCTGTTGAAATCATCTTTTGTAACGGGCTGCCCGAGTCCTCTCGCAGATAGACGACCAATCCCCCGTCGGGACAAGACACGATGGTCGCTTCGCCGAGCTCGGTGTCAGAGTTATCGAAGATGGTCAGCGGTGCTTCCCACGTCTGTCCCTCGTCGTGACTTGTTGTGATATTTTGGAGACTCCGTCCGGTTTTTGGGTTAGTAATGTTGCTCGGCAGCAGCCACCGTCCATCGTTCATTTCCGTAACTATGTCCGGGCAGATGCCTTTGACCGGGGTTGGGAGCGGATCTGACCAGCTTTCACCATCGTCATCGCTGAACCAGAGCACAATGTGGCAGTTTGCCTCCCCTTCCCCCCACTCGCCCGGCGGGAAAAGATAGGTATCACAGAGCAACAGGATCCGTCCATCTTTGAGCTGCTGTATTTTGGGGCAGTTCCATGTGGTCAAGACACCTGTTGATTTATCCTCATCGCGAATCACCTGTGCCTCGGACCATGTGTGTCCCGCATTGTCGCTGACTCGGACGATTAAGCGACAAAATTCGCTGGCGACGTGACCATTACTTTCACGATAGGTGAGGAGGATTCTACCGGTCCGGGAACGGCAGATATAGGGAAAACATTCATAAATGTCATCATTCCGCGCAATGGTGAATTTCTCAATTGGCATGGTTACTATTCTATCCAACAAATGATGAGAGGTTTAGAAATTTACGAAGCATCGCGTGATTTAAGGCGCAGTATCTCTAGCAACTTCTCATCCCGTTCTGCGATGAGAGCACTCGCCTTTCCCGGCAGATAGTCGTAAAAACCGGAGCCACTTTTTGCACCGAGTTTCCCCGATGCAACTAAATCCTGTAGTACTTTCGGAGATTCGGCTGCATTGCTCAAGGATTTTGCCACGTAATTTCCAACGGTGTTGAAAATATCAAGCCCTCCGAGATCTGCAATCTCTAAGGGACCGAGCAACGCCCAACGCAATCCCAAGCCATGCTTCATCACCGCATCGATGTCAGCGGGCGATGCGATGCCTTCCTCGACGAGATGTAACGCTTCACGCACGACGGCAAACTGGAGACGACTAGCGACAAATCCGGGGACATCTTTCTGCACCAAAATCGGCTGCTTTTTCATCAGTTTGAGTAGGTCCATTAGGACTTCGCAGGTTGCATCGGCGGTCTCCGCTCCCTTGATAACTTCCACCGCCGGGACGATTTCGGGCGGATTAAAGAAGTGCACCCCAGCAAATCGCTCAGAGTGGGAAACAACTGCGGCAATCTGCGAAATACTTAAGCCTGAAGTATTTGTCGTAAAGAGCGTTTGCGCGTCGCAGATTTCATCCAGTTCCCGAAAGATGTCCTGTTTTACCTCCAGATTTTCGGCGATCGATTCCGAGATGAGGTCAACCTGCGCGAGTGCTGTCAAATCATGGGTGGTGTAAATTTTTGCTCCTGAAACCTCCGCTTCCGTTTCGATAGGGGTAGGGTTTACGGAGACCTTAGATCGGAGGCGCTCCACGGCACGCTGCATCCCCTCCTGACTTCTATTGTACAAAATGACAGTATAACCAAATTGTGCACAGATTTCCGCGACACCTGCCCCCATGGTGCCCGCACCAACAACACCAATCTTTTTAATACCCTCAAGGTTCATGGTTTATCCCTCTGCTAGCACCGCTTCGATTGCTTGCAACTCCGTATCTGTCAGCTGCCAACCCTGTCCCCCGATGTGTTCGGCGACCTGCTCAGGGTTCTTGGCACCAACAAGGACACAGGTGACACCCGAAAGCCGTAACTGCCAACCAATTGCTAACTGAATGAGCGTGAGATTCCGTTCTTGAGCGATGGCTCGTAGTTTTTCCGCTGTTGCCAAGTTTCGCCGAAATTCCTCACCTTGGAATCGGGACATCCCTGAGCGTTCATCGTCTGCTGGAAATTGATAATCTGGCGTGTATTTGCCTGTCAGTAATCCTTTGGCTAACGGACTATGTGGAAGAATACCGATGCCATGCGCCTCACAGTAGGGCACTATTTCTGCCTCAATCTCGCGGTCAAGCAGGTTATAGCGCGGTTGAAGGGAGTGGAAAGGTGCAGTTTGGCCAGCGAGTTCCATCTGCTCAACGTTGTAATTGGAGACACCGATGTAGCGCGTTTTTCCCTCCTGACGTAGCCGCTCCATCGTTTCCATACTGTCATGAACCGGGTACTGCGGATTCCAGCCGTGGATTTGATAGAGGTCTACGTGGTCTGTTTGTAGCGCACGCAGGCTGTTATCCATTGCTCGCCGGATGGCGTTCGGCGAATAATCCCGGCTGACCTTTGTGGCGAGAAAAACCTGATTCCGCCGCCCGTCCTTCAACGCTTTGCCGATGATTGCCTCTGATGTACGGTATGCTTGTGCGGTGTCGATAAGCGTGATACCGTGGTCAAGTGCTGCGTGAACCGTAGAAATTGCTGCCGCTTCATCAACCGCACCCATTGCTCCACCAATGGGCCACGCCCCGAACCCGATTACAGATACATAATCTCCATCTTTTCCCAATTGTCGTTTTTCCATCTTTTTCCCTCCTGTAGACCTTCAATCACGGATCTGCCTCTCGTCTTGTTTTGTCAAGTCTAAGCCATAAGCATTTTAGCACACCGTTGATTTTTATGCGAAAGAAAATCTTCGTCGCTTGCTGTCTATATCAGGCAGTAGATCACAGATTAGGTAATCTGCGCCACGATTATGGTAGATTTTAGAATGACTTGGACACTGCCAATCGGCGCAGTTAAAAACAGCGCCTACCCAACACGGGGAGCGAAAGTGTCTATTTATTTCTCTAAATCGCCATAATCGGATACTGTGAATGAACGAGGTTAGGAATCTTGCTCGCGGAGTTAGGGCACCCGGCGTGTGCCTACTACTTTATTCACCATAGTTTTCGGCGTTATGTCGGTCCTGTAGAATAAGTCGTTATCGGGAAGTGGTACGTCCAGTGAAGTGTCGGGATTCGGAGATCCCTCCTACAGGAGGATTAATGCGCCTATTCCACATCACGATACACTCGCAACTCTATGGATTTCTTTTGTATTCAAATCTGTGTTGGGGTATAATATTAGACAATCTTGAGTATACGTTTTTTTATTGCATTTTACGTTTTGGACATTACGGTTTTTATTGGAGAAGCGATGAAAGTTAAAGTTAAATATTTTGCAGTATTACATGAAGAATTAGATAGAGACGAAGAAGAGATGGACCTGCCAGAGGGAGCAACTGTGAGGGTTATTCTGGATCGCCTTGAGGCGGAGTGGCCCGAAATCGCAGAATATTACGATGTAATGCAAACATCTGTGAATTGGGAGTATGCCACGCCAGATAGCGAACTGTCTGATGGCGATGAGGTTGCCTTCATCCCACCAGTAACTGGAGGTCAAGATGTTTAAAATTACCAGTGATGAGATTGAATTAGGAGATGTAATTCGTGCGGTCGAAGCGGGAGATGCGGGGGCAATCGTCCACTTCTTAGGTGTAGTGCGCAACAACACAGAAGGGCGGGAGGTTTCCTATCTCGAATACGAGTCCTATCCGCCGATGGCAGAAAAGAAGATGGCAGAAATTGCACAGGAGATCCACGAAAAGTGGGGGCTAGACCGCGTTGCCATGATCCATCGCGTGGGACGATTAGAGATTGGTGAGGTTAGCGTTGCAGTCGCCGTGGCTTCTCCGCATCGTAAGGAGGCGTTTGAAGCGTGCCATTATGCGATGAATCGGCTCAAACAGATTGTGCCCATCTGGAAACGCGAGGTCTGGGTGGATGGCGAGGAGGAATGGGTCAAGCCCGATCCCGTTTTCTTTCAGCCGAAAGCCTGACGCTCGCACGTGAAGGTCAAGGCACAGAAAGGAATCGAAAAATGGACACGACGTTGAAAGTTCTCGTCGCTATTGGTGCGGTGATAGTAGGAAGTTTTATCGTGGGGTGCGGCGGTGATGACGAAGCAGATTCGCCTGCCCCAACTGTAGAAAAGGAACCGGAAGTCACCTTTGGGCTTGATGGAGATACATACCGAAACCGTCGGTTGTTCAAAGTCTCTAACCTACCTGTTGATGACTGGATTGTCAGGGAGGTGACTAAAGCAGTCGAGGGAGAGGGAACCAGAGATTTCTTCGGTTGGGTTCCTTTGCCTTTTTCATTGTATCACACAACATACATACATGAAGAAGACTTTGATATTGATCGAATGTCCAATGGTGTGATTTCCCTCCTATTCATGCAACCGACTTCTGAAGCAGATTTCGTTGACTCGCTGCCGAAGGCATTTGAAAACCGGATCCCTTTTATCTATATCTTTATTGAACTGCAGAGTAGTACTGATTTCGATTCATCCAAAGAGGCTGCTGTAAGCAACCTAGAAGCACTCGCACCTCCCTTTGATTGGGAAGATGAGATGCATGAGGTAATCAATCAATCTGCTATTACTTCCCGAGATGGGCGCCACGGTTATTTCTGGGAAATCGTATTGAACACCCAAACCCCACAACTCATCAACGAACAGTTCCTTGATATTGAAAGCAAAGCCAAACAGTCCTTTTTTGTAAGTCGCTTAGAAAGTAACCGCTTTATCTATCGAATTCTGTTTTGGTCACCGACCGATCAATACGATACCTATGTCCCCGTCTATGATAAAATTGTGTCTTCCGTCGAATTTCGACTTTAGTTGAGTCTATTTACAACTCCGCCACGACCTCCATTCCCATCCGGTGCTCCGGTTTGCTCTGTTTTGTGGAAAGCAGGCGATAGTTGAATCGCAGAAGCAAATCGGTCACCTTCCGAACTTTGTAATCCGCGGTGGTGCGAACTTCGTGGCTCACCCCTTCGTAGAAGTTATATCGCGTGAAAGGGATGCCACCTTCGCTACTTCCGTAGTTGAGTCGATAAGTAAAGTCAAACCGCCCTTTGCTGATAAAGGAATAGGTTAGCCGATTTTCCAACGAAAGCGTCCGTGTCCGGGCTTCCGGTGTGTCGTCAAGATACTCGCGATCCGCAGTAAATTTGTGAATACCAGCGATGCCAAACTGTAAGACACGGCTGAACTCGTAGTTGCATTCAAGTGTCTGAGCGCGCTCAAACTGCGCCAGATCGGAGATTGCGGCCGGCCCGTTCCCCGCTGAATCAAGTTCGGTAAACTGTTCTTCCTCCCAGCGCTGTTCCCACTTTGCTCTGAATGAGAGTTTCGACGTGGGGTTCAGCGTCAGGTCCACCTCCCAATCCCGGCTGTACCGCTGTTGCTCCCGGCTATTAATCCGCTTGTTGAGGAGACGATTGGTATCAAAGCCGAGGTCCAAACTCAATAACGGTGAAGGAGAGAAATCGAGTCGATACCGTTGGTTGATTCGCCCAAAAATCGTGCGTTCATTTCGTAGGTCGCGCAACAGATAGAGATTTGCTGGATCCGGACCCTCCTGTTCCTCCGTTAGATTGACAACAGCTTGACCTCGAATAGCGTTTGCCAACCACACTAAGCTACTGTAAGTTGTAGCCTGCTCCGCTCCCACCGTTGTGCCGCTTCTTCGACGCGACGTAAGACGACGGGGTTGAAAGCGTAGACTCAACTTCATGTCAATCGCGGAAACAGGTTTGTCATCGACATTTTGGATAAACTTGATATAGTCCCCATCCTCGAAATCCTCTCGGTAGTGCAGATCGTCAATTTTGACGTAATGCCCTTCGCCCGGCTTGATTTCTCGCCCCGTGAACGGATTGATATTTGTGAAAATTTCACGGCGTTCCGTTGCCAATTTCTTGTCGAGTTCATAGGTAAGTTGCCCATCCAACGCTCGGTTGAATGGCGTAATACGCATTTCGATATCCGCCAACTGTGTCTTTGAGTCAGCGCCTAGTTCCGCTTCAAAGACTCGCCGGGAGATATTTGTCGAGAGATTTGCCCATTTACGCGGTTGAGAAAAGAAGCCTACTGTCCAAGTTCTCGCTTTCGTTGACGGCTGCCAGTCCGAGAAGCCTAGCGCTTGCCCATCAACAGTGAGGAGGGATTGTTTATCAAAAGCATTTTCAATCGCATATTTTGTGTTAATTGATCCCCATCGAAAATCCACAAGATCGAGCCGTGCTGTCGAAATATTCCGTTTTCGGTTGAAATTCACAGTATCACTGAAGTCCAGATCCGTCGCCTCTAGCTGTTCAATGGATGCGTTCAGATTAAATGGGCGGATACGTTGAGAGAATTGTCCATGCCGCCGCGCTTTACGGAATTGGTCCTGTCCCCTAACCTTCGAGGTGCTTCTACGATAATCGCCTCTGATGCGAGGGAGATATGGACGTTCTGTCACCCCTTCCCGTAGATTGAAATCAAACCCACCGTTGAGGTTGTTGCGAAGGGTAACATCGGTGAATGGGGTAGTTGCATCTGAACCGTTGAACCTTTCCTGATTTTCTGACTGTTTGAAACGCTCCTCGGTGCGCCCTAAGCCGTAATCGAGCTTGAGCCAATTGACAGGTTTTACCTGTAGGTCAAAACCTACAGACCGCTCATCAGGGCTTTGGACTGTGCCCACGTCACCCAATAGGTATAGGTCGTCGAACTGTTCATCGCTGTACTGCTCCTCGTATCGAAACCGAGTGCGGTTGGCAATCGACGCGCCGACCGGCACGAATTCCGCATCAAGCGATCGGAGTTCCAGATTCAACAGCAGCTTCTCAGCTGACGAGTTAGCGAAGAGTTTCCAAGCCTGACTCAGTATCTTTCGGTCTCGGTTAGAGAAGGTGTTCCGATCCAGCGCGCCAAAAGCAATCTGTCCTTCCAGTGTCGGAACGTATTGCAAGAGTCCCCGACTTTCGGTAAGATTGAGACTTCCGTTGATGTCCCATATGGTGCGTCGTTGTGGCGCGATGAGAAGGTTTCCATCCCCATCTGCATCCAATTCGTTTCTCTGGAGTTCCATAAACTCATCTTCATTTAGAATGATGAACGCATTTTCTGGATCATTGAGATCTGATTCAACCGCATAGCCGAACCCAACCGTGACACGCTCGCCGGGTAGATTCAGTGAACCGCTGATCCCTTGTAGGTTTCGTTGATACGCCAAGTCTTCGGGAATATATTCGAAATCAACACGGACAACATCATTACTTGTGATTAGGTGTTTGCTGGTGAACTCAATAATCGGGTCACCATAGTCACGGATGACGTAGTCATTGTTTTCACCACGCCGCATCCGTTGACCATTTAACCAGACAATTTCGGCCCCCGCTTTAACGATGACAAACTCACCGTCAACATCAATGCGATATTCGCTACGTCCTTCCTCACCCCTGATTGTCTTGCTAGCAGACTGCCCTTTGGGGATGGCACTCGGTATGAGATGGAATTTCCCCCACTTGAAATCTCCCGACACCTGCACCCCCTCTAGCGCCCGGTTGAAGAATATATCTGTATCGCCGAGCGATCCTTCAAAGTCGCCCAACAACCCGGTGACATTTGGGCTGCTGATGCGGATAAGTTTTTGGTCGATATCTTGAATGTTTTCGGTTGTGCCTTCGGGTTGGATGGGTAGGTCTTGGTCCGAGAGTAGTGCTGTAACACTGACATTCTCTGAGACTTTGCCGTCAACACTAATCCGCAAGGCACGCTCCTGAGACAGCGACCTATTGCTGCCAACCGAGACGCCAAATGTCTGAGTCCCTGTCACCTGAACTGGAGGTAGCTCCGACGTGGGTGGACGTTGTTCGGTTAGATCTGCACGGGGCTCAATCTTGGCTTCACCAAGCGGCTGCGCTATCGGTCGATCCTGTCGAAAGAGATCCCGTTTATACTCCCTTTTAATCGCGAAAGGTAGGATGCGGTAGGTAATTTGAACGGTAGCTTGGAGAGGATAGTCTTTCAGGAACCTGACCGTTCCCGCACTGTAATCGATAAGATAATCCAAGTCTTTGACCAGCTTTAGACCGTTAATTGTTATACGCTCACTGTCACGGATGGGGGGCCAATGTTTCAGAATCAAAGGATTCGGGAGATCTTTGAATCGAATGGATTCGGTTTTCTGCAAAAGGGAAAGGGGCGGTAGCTGAAGTGAGTCTTCCTCGGGTTCTTCGGCATAGGACACAGATATGAGAATACCAATAAGTAAGAGATACGACGTTGCGAGAAGTTTCCCCATGAACAGGTACCGAGAGTCAGACGAAATGTGATGGCGGCGAGGTAGTCAGAACCGTTGAGCTAAGCGTTATGTTAATGTCTTTCGAGCCTAACTTGCGTTGCTATCCTTTTGTTTACGCGACGCTTTTCTTTCTTCATGTTTTACGTTGCGATAGCTGTCTGACAGGTGGACACATTGATCCATGCATTAAAGAAATGATAGATACATGGCATAAGATATGATATAATAACGCGCTGTACATTTCAGCACTTAATTTGAACAGAAATCATATTTGGGTAAACACCATATCAGTCGATGAGGAGGTTCACGATTGCCAGTTGCTTTGGGACATGATGAAATCGGGACGAAAATTATTGATGGAAAAGAGCACGCCAGATTGATACGGCGCGAAATTCGACGCCAAGTGAGAAAACTGAAATTTACCCCTGGACTCGCGGTAGTTCAAGTTGGAGACGATCCCGCTTCAACAGTCTACGTCAGCAACAAGAAGAAGGATTGTCAGTATGTCCGTTTTCATTCGGAGGTACATCGAATGCCGACAGAGACACCGCAAGCAACGGTCATCGAGCGGATTCAGGCGTTGAACAATCGCGAGGATATACATGGGATTATCGCTCAAATGCCGGTTCCGGATTCTATTGATGGGGATGCCGTCATCAATGCCATTGCGCCTGAAAAGGACGCCGATGGCTTGAACCTTGTGAACTTAGGCAACCTCCTCATCAATCGAGAAAAGACGGTCCCGTGCACGCCAGCGGGGATTATCCGTCTCATTGAATCAACAGGTGCGGAGATTGAAGGGAGCCGAGCGGTTTGTGTGGGGCGCAGCAATCTGGTCGGAAAACCTGTTGGACTGATGCTGCTCAACCGCAATGCGACGGTCATCTACTGCCACACCCGGACACGGGAACTTGTATCGGAGACCCAGCAGGCGGACATTTTGGTTGCGGCAGTCGGCAGCCCTAATTTGATTACGGCGGACATGGTAAAACCGGGAGCGGTTGTGATTGACGTAGGAATTACTATCGCTGAGAGCGGCTTCGTCGGTGATGTTGATTTCGAGAGTGTTAAGGAGGTTGCCGGTTATATCACACCTGTTCCCGGCGGTGTCGGTCCAATGACACGCGCAATGTTGTTAGAGAATACGTTAAAGTTAGCACTGGCGCAGAGAGGAAAATAGGTTTACTCATTGATGGGTGAATTCAACGCTTGAGCTTGTGTATTACATATCATAACAAAAATGGAGGCTTATTATGGGGTTTCCCGGATTTGATCTTAACGGTAAGGTGATGTTGGTTACAGGGGCAGGTAAAGGCATCGGTCGAGGGCTCGCAATCGCTGCGGCGCAGATGGGTGCTGACGTAATTTTGAACAGCCGGACACGCTCTGATCTCGAAGAGGTCGCAGAAGAGATACGAGCGGCGGGCGGTAAGGCTGAACCGGTCGTTTTCGATGCAAGCAACATGGATGAGATTGCTCGCGGCGCACAGGAGGCAATTGATGTTTGGGGTCAGGTTGATGTCCTCGTCAATAACGCAGGTACGAACCGCCCAAAGCCCGCACTTGAGGTAACGGAAGACGATTGGGACACGGTCTACGACTTGAATCTTAAGGGACTGTTTTTCCTGACACAGACACTCGTGAAGCCGATGATTGAACGGGAGAGCGGAAAGATTATTAACATTACCTCCACGATGGCGTTGGTAGGCGGTCCCCTGCGGACAATTTATTCCGGTAGCAAGGGCGGCGTTGTGGCATTGAGTAAGGGGCTCGCGGTCGAATGGGCACCTCATAATGTAACGGTAAATACGGTTGCCCCGGCATTTACGCGAACGCCGCTGGCGAATGAGCTCTTAAAGCGCAAGGAGTTCTACGAAGATGTCGTACGTCGGATTCCGATGGGACGCGTTGGTGAGGTCGAAGAGGTTGTCGGTGCAGTGCTGTACCTCGCTTCGGACGCTGCCAACTGGGTGACAGGTCAAACCCTTGCAGTCGATGGCGGTTGGGTCGCTTGGTAGATGATTCAGTGTAGAACGAGTTAGGACACCAGGAGTGACTCTTTCTTGCATTTCCTCACGACTTCCAATAAGGCAATTACGAATTTGGAAAGTACACGTCAAAAGAAGCAGAAATAGGGAATAAAGGATGACAACAAGCGTTTCCACAAACGGAGTCACTATGCCCAAAATGGTATCAATTAAGGCGACCGAAATCTCAGCACCGCCTGGGTGGGCACTGATGGAGCGTAACCTAATCAACCTCATGGAGGAAGCGGCACCCATGATGGTCAAGAAGTACACAGAACCGGGGGGTGCCCTCTACTTCGCGGAGGATTTCGATGACCTTTACGAACAGTTTTATAACTGGTGCCTATTCTACGCCATCGGTGCCGATGAGAGTTTGCTCAACCTTGCGCTCCAAGGGTGGAATGCGACGACCCGAATCAGCGATGATAGCTTCAATCATCGCCTTCGACACAACGATTTCACAAAAGTGTTTCGGCTGTCGATGCATAACGAGTTCTGGAATCTAGCGCAATCTACAGAATGGCATCATCTCGGTGAAGGCAACATGGCGTTCTACGATTTTGGTGTCGCCTGTCCCACGGTTTCGGAGAACGTTCGTAGAGCGCGGAGATTTGCTGCGATGTTCATCGGCGAGGATCCGGAAGCCCCCAATTACGATCCGGAATATAAGATCCTCAGATCTCCGTTTCATTCGAGTCAGGGCCCCAGATTACATGCAGATGCGAATTTCGTGAACACCATGCTGCTCGCCGGAAGATATCTAGGCGGGGAGGTCAACTATTACGGTGTACGTGCGAGTCTTTATCCAATCGTCGAAAACCTTGAACTGAATTGGTATGAAGATCCAAAACGCAGGGAGGAGATTGTCGAACTGTTCGAGAAAATGGTCTTACATGCCGACACCCCTAATAGTTTAGGTGCTACCGCTCTCGTTACCAATGCTTACCTGTATACAGGCGACGAGAAGTACAAGCGGTGGGTATTGGAATATACGGAAGCTTGGCTCGATCGGATGCGTCGCAATAGCGGGATCATGCCCGACAATGTGGGGCCCACCGGAAAAATTGGAGAGCACCGCAATGGTGTGTGGTGGGGTGGACAGTATGGCTGGAATCACTATCAGGGCTATAATATCATGTTTCATTCACTCACCATCGCAGCGGAATGCGCCTTGTTGCTCACCGGTGACTTCGGCTATCTTGAGCTTCTACGTTCCCAGATCCAGCTGCTGTTAGAAAATTCCATAACGCGGGAAGATGGGCAGCTGATTATGCCGACGCGATACGGTCCCGACGGTTGGTGTTATGATCCACCCGTTGGCCCTTCAAACGATGATATTCTTCCTAAGAGAGGCGTCTACACCGGTCCAATTCCGTGGCGGATGCAGGAACTTGCCCACCTGTATCATGCCTCAATGTCTGATGAAGACTATGAGCTAATCACACGGATACGAGATGGTGAGGTCGAGCGTGATTGGAATGAAATCGGAGACAGGGGCGGTGAGAAGAACGGGGGCGAAACAGAATTTGCCCGCTTCCAATACTACGATGGGGTGAATCCGGATTGGCCCGAGAAGATCCTGAGTGCGGAGTACCGATGGGCGCAGGAGGCTTTCGACAAGATCCGTCTTGATGATCGCGCCATCGAAGAAATTATTACAACGAACTACTTCCCGCCGAACCCCGTTTTCACGAAGGGATTGACGCAGGTCACGATGGGTGCACCGCAGTCGGTTTATAATGGTGGACTGCTTCGAGCGACTGTACGCTATTATGACAGCGACAACGCCCGCCCCGGCTTACCGAGAGATATTACTGCACTCGTCGATAAATTGGGGGCAGATGCTGTCGGAATCCAACTGATGAACCTCAACACGACTGAAACCCGAAACGCCATCGTGCAGGCGGGTGCTTTCGGAGAACATCAGTTTACTGGACTCAAATACCGAGCGATGAATCAAGAGGAGTTGCGTCAAAATCCCTATCTATGGCTCCGGTCGGAACGGGAATACGTAGAAAAAGAGATTCCGGTTGATGGGAAGTATTTCGCAGTCGAACTCCCGCCTTCGACATCTGTCCGGCTAGAGGTTGGCCTGCGACGCTTTGTGAACGATCCAAGCTACGCCTTCCCGTGGCATGGGGAGACGATTCCGGTGCCGTTTCAGTAGGGTCGTGGAATTTGTCACACTAGCCGAGGCTCGTATCCCAATCATCGGTTCATTTTCGGATGGGGCAGGACCTCGGCATCCGTAGGTTAGGTTCCGATTACGAAATCATAAATCCACAATTCTGAACGATCTGGTTATATCAAATATGTGTCTGTTTCATAAAATCTTCGATTTTGGTATTCAGAAAAATTTGATTTATATCATAAAAACTTTGATTGAAATTAACTTTTATAAGCCAACCTTCACCGTTAAATATGTGATCAACATTTGCAAATTGAAATTGTCTATGGCAATTAGCGCATACCACCATCAGATTCTTTGGTTGATGGCCTTCCATTGGGTCTATATGATGAATTTCAAAATAAGGCTTACTATCCTTTTTTAAGAATGTAAAGTCACATACTTGGCAATGCCCTTGATAAATTTCCCCTAATAAAACTCGTAAATTGTGAGGAGTTCGTTCTCTAGTTTGGGCCGCACACCTACTAACATATTCTCTGCTCATAGCCGGCATTGTATCTACTAATCGGCGATATTCATTAAGTGAAACTCTGTTTTCATCCAATTCCGTCCATCTTGCAAGTTGACCAATACCTTCCAAAGCCTCTTCTTCATTTTCAGAACTGAACTTACTCCTCCTAACATTGATAAGTTGCTATAGTAGAAGTTACGGACTTCCCTTAATCATCATAGCATTTTATACACTTTAGCGGCAATCTTTTAATACGCGCTGCCGTAGGGAACAACGATCGGTGTTCCCTACACGCTCGCTGATGAATCCCCTACTGTAGTTGCCCATTTCATCGGGCATCGTTGTGTGGCGATGGATTGCCAAACTATTCAGGTAATGGTTCCCGCGATGCACCGACAGGACGCGGTCCCGTTGGACGCCAAGGAATCGAATCGTAGGATCGGTATGCGATATTAAGGTGTGGTGTTTCGAGGCGCATGTAGCCTTGATGGCGTGAGTCCAAAGCGGCTTCCAACACGCCCGACGTAAGCAATGTCCGCTCGACTGGATAGGTTGGCACCCCGGTGACGAACATCTCCTCGATATTCAGACTGAGGTAGCTGAAATGTGGGTGTGGATCCCCGTGTAAGTAGAATTCTGAGCCGTAGATCTCACCGCCGACCCGTCCCGCGTAAGCGAGGTCTGTTACATAACCGTTCAGCATCAGGGCTGCGCCGCGAAATCCGTCCCGATATTCTAGGAGAAAAAGCGCGGGATTTTCGCAATGATCCTCCATCGCCCCGGACGGTTTGTTCTCAATTGGCGCACAAGCAGCCTCTGCTATTTCTCGCCACCATGCGCCCGCTTTCCCCGCTTCCCACACCGCATCACCTTCCAAGCAGGTCACGGCTGCGACACCGGTTTCACCGCCAACGCGTCGCTCGACCATACACTGAAGTGTTTCCAACGTATGAAAGCCGTAGATGTCCAGCCCTGAATAACCGATCGAAACTGCTTCCGTAATTGGGGTTTCCAACGGATGCTCCAACCACGGGTTACGGTAACCGAAAGGCAGCGATGAACCCGCCATGAACGGTGCACCGAGCTGCGCTGCACGATCAAACATCCATTTGGCATCGTGCCAGCTATAGGAGAGGTGTTTATCATTAAAGACGGGGACACCTCTGCCGCTTGTCGAGAAAACGCCGCAGATCTGTTCCATGAAGTATTTGCGGGGATAGAGTTGCTGATCTTTTTCGTTCCAAGCGTAGTCGCCGTGCTCCCCGATCAGCAGCACGCCATCGACAGCAAGTTCGCTTCCGCCGAGCGTCAACGCCTTGACGATACTCGGATAAATTGGAACATTATGCGCTGCGGCGTACCCGCGACTCAAATCATTTTCGGGAAACTGGTCGACATACATCGACGCAATTTCGACCCGCGGTTGAATTAGTCCGTCATCGGTCGGAATCCCTCTCAGGAACTTGGTAACGATAACATCCGCATGCGACCCTGGACGATACTCGGTAATGATTGCTGCAATCTTTTTGCGGTCAGACATTTTACGACCTCCTTTTACGCCTCATAAACCACGCCCAATTTGATGCTCTTTTCCGGTGCTTCATCAATATCACGGTAAGCTTCAGCGGATTCACTGAACGGGACAATAGGGGAAACCAAGCCTTCCGCCGAAAGTCTGCCCTCCTGCAGCAGTGCGAACGCCTCGGTATGCAGCCGCTGTGTATCCCACAACGGATGGGCCGGGAGCGGTTGGCTCACATCGCGGGTCGAAATCATCGTCAACCGATTTCGGTGCCACTCCCCTTCAAGACTCAACGCACGGGCATCCCCTGTGTAATATGCCGAAGATACAATCGTGCCCATGTAACCTGTCGCCCGTAACGCATCGTTTAGTGCAGCATAAACGCCGCTTGTTTCTAGGGAGACATCAACGCCAATTCTGTCTGTCAGGTCCTTGATAACTAGTCCGGCATCCTCGGCAATGGGATCAATAGTCACGTCTGCGCCGTGGCGTTTGGCAAGTTCACGACGAATAGGAATCGGATCGGTTGCAGCGACCCATCGCGCGCCTTGAAGCCGTGCAATCTGTACCGCCATCTGCCCAATTGCGCCAAGCCCAAACACCACCACACGATCGCCGAGACCGACTTTGCCATCCCGTACCGGACTGAGTGCGACACCGGCCGGATCGGAATAGACAATTGCTTCGGCAGACATCTGATCCGGCGCGGTGTCTAAACGCGTTTCATGGACGGTGTGTGTTTCACGAATAGGCAGATGTCCGAAAACACGATCGCCTACCTGAAAACGTGTAGCCCCTGTGCCAGCTTCAATCACCTCACCGACTGTCATGTTACCCAACCGTGTTGGGAACTTCGGGGAGCCTCCTTCTCCAACATGTATGCGTCGTTCCCACTCAAAAGGGGAGGTGTGGTCTTTCGTTTCGGCACGATAGCCGCGAAGTTCTGATCCGTGTTTGGGAGCGGAAAAGATGCTTCGCAATCGCACTTCACCGGGGTTAAGGGGTGGCTCCTCGTATTCACGAAGTACAGGCGTCCGTGGCGCAATAGCAATGAGTTCTCTGGGCATTTTTGAATCCTTTTGAATTTCGTCAAGGCACGTTGTATCCCTATAGCTCTCGACACGGGCTTGAGAACGTGCCACGTCCAAAAAAAGAGACTGTTTGGGGCGAGCAGCTGTAAATCCGGATTTATTGGGCGGAGCCCTATCCTCGTTATTGGTGTGAAGCGCTGATGTCAAGCGGCATAAACCGACTACACTCATTATAATTATTCTCTCAACCGTTGTCAACGACATTGGCTAGATGGATTAAATTGAATCTAATTTTTCATGCGGCAGGTTTTGTAGCACTACTTTAGAATTGACCCGATATTGCACACATGATAAGATATAATTTGATGTCGAGGACACAGAGAGATGGTAGTAACTCCAGTTCAAAGACATCATACCGAAGGGCGTCACGTGTTGGAGCGCCCCAATTTCAGTTCTGAATGAAAGCACCTATGTCCATATCAACAATACCTCGCTCGGTGCAGCAGCGAATAACAGCAACGCTGTTTATCTCGCAGAGCTTGTTTAGTGCATCGACGATTTTGTCGTTTACACTCCTGCCGATTATTTCTGCCCATCTAAGTGGGACGGATCGTGCCGCAGGAGTACCACCCACAATGATGATGTTGGGACGAGCTGTTGCCGCTTATCCTATAGGATGGTTAATGGATCGCATAGGACGACGGTCAGGGTTATCGATCGGGTATCTATTTGCTACAGTTGGGTCAGTAATCAGCGTGCTATCAATCAGCCTATGGGAGTCTTTTCCGTGGCTGTGCGCTGGTGTGTTGTTCATTGGTATGGGGCGCGGGGTGAGTGAGCAAGCGCGGTTTGTTGCGGCTGAAGTCTATCATCCCGTCAAGCGAGCAGGGGTGATCGGTCTTATTGTGTTTGCAGGGACCATAGGCGCCGTAGGTGGTCCGCTATTGGTCGCGCCTTCCACTTGGCTAGCGACGTACTTCGGCTTAGACGCTCACTCTGGTCCTTATTTGGTTTCGGTAGTGCTTACCGCCCTTGCTTTGATGTTGATTCTGTGTCTACTATACCCGGATCCGATGAAAGTGGGGAGAGCATTAGCACAAGACCTAAACGGGGCAGAGGAACGGAATACTGGACGAAGGTTGTGGCGAATTTTTATTGATAGGACCGTGAGACTTGGTTTAGCGGCGATGATAATTGGTCAATTTGTCATGACGCTAATTATGGTGATAACACCGCTGCACATGGATCATCACGCTCATGGAGCACAGGCGATTTCGTGGGTAATAATGGCGCATACATTGGGGATGTATGGACTGTCAAGTCTGACTAGTCGCTTATCGGACCGTTTTGGTCAGGTAAAAATAGTGTTCGTTGGTGCATTGATACTAGGTGTTTCTACTGTGCTAACGCCGATTTCCAATGAGGTTTCTATGCTTGCTTTCAGCCTATTTCTACTGGGATTAGGTTGGAATTTCTGTTTTATCGCGGGTTCTACGCTGTTTTTTAGTGGACTTTTGCCCTTCGAGCGGGGCCGGGCACAGGGCGCTGGTGAGATGATGGTTGCGCTAGCAGCGGGCGCAGGCAGTTTGGGAACAGGCGCAGTCTTCGCAGAAGCGGGCATTGTTGTTGTGAGTGCGATGGGGCTCGCTTTTTCGTTAGTATTAATCGTGGCGGCGATCTGGCGCCTGATAACGGGTTGATGCTGCGTCCGTGGATACTCGAACCAACCTAGTCTCTCACATCACAGTGTGGTGTGGATAAATTTTATTGCGGGATCTTGACCGCAAGATATGACAAAAACTATCACGGAGGGAATAATGATTGGCGTATTAACTCACCATTGGGCGAATGAGGAACAGTTTGATGAGGCGCGTGAGCTGTTGGACCGCAATGGGCTAGCGCAGAGCAAAGCCCCTGGATTTATTAGTCGAGTGACACTTGTATCTACCACTGATCCAACAAAAATAACCTCGTTGGTGACTTGGGAGAGCAACGAAATCTACGACGCTTGGCGCGCCTCTCCAGAGCGGGCAGCTATCATGGGTGGTGCATCGGTATTATGGTCGAAGCCCACTGAATCGGAACGGTTTGAGGTTGTAGGCAGGTTAGAAAAGTAATCCTCAAATGAGGAAACGATAAATAAACCTTAACAGTATGTACGTCATTCCACAAAGAAATTGCGGGGGTTGAGGTTCTAGAGGCCGAGTTGAAAACCGCTGCCTCCAGAACCATCTTCGCTGGCACAGGAGTTCTTGGCGCTATTCGATAAAGGAACCCTCTCGCTGTACTCGGTCATAGATTCGGGCGAAATCCTCAGAACCATCGTCATTCAATAGTTCCTGTTTGAGCCCGCGGATAGTGCCTTCCTCTCGTCCGGTGAGTCGGCTCACCGGAGCGAAGGACGGGGTATAGATTTTATGACCGCCGGGCATGTGCAGGACACCCACATGTTTGGGAATCTCCGTCGGTTGGTTCGCCGCAACTCGTGCTAAGGCATCTTCGTCTACTTCAATCCCCAACCCGGGGCCCTCTGGGACAGGCGAAAACCCTTCAATCACCGGAATCCGCTCCGTAGTGATGTCTTCCTCATACTGATCATCAAGATTTACCGAGTGTCCCGTCATCGTAGGTAGAACAGCTCCCATGTGCATTGCTAAAGCCTTAGTAAGCGTGCCGCCGGTCAGCTGTATAATCACCTGAACGTTTGCCTTCCCACACGCAAAACCGCGTATCACGCTATCACCAATACCACTTTCCCCGACCATATATACGTCGGCAAGTCCGTGGATGATTTCCTGCACTCCGCCGAGTTGCGGAGCGTGCATAACAATTGGGAGACGGCTCTGCTCCCGTAACCGCCGCCAACCGTCTATATCGTTTCGCACAATTGGATCCTCAATGAAACCGACGACGGGGTGATTCTCTAATTCACGCACGATAGGCAGCACTGCCGCCAAGCTGCGATTGCTATTAAAATCGTAGTGAATCTTAAACCCTTCCGGCGCCACTTCTTCTGCTAGCCGTGTCTGCTCCATCACATCGTAATATTCGCACGTGTGCATCTTAAAGGTCATATATCCTTGGTCCACTGCCCGACGGATTTCGTCGCGGAACGCTTCCGGCGATGCTGGTCGCGTCCATGCGGCAACCGAAATTGCATCCCGGACTTTCTGGCCCATCAGTTTATAGGCGGGGACCTCTAGGTGTTTGCCCATCACATCGTATAGCGCACCACACAACCCTATATTCAAATTGTTGTTGATAAAATCGAACGGGTTGCGACCGATGAGCGGTTCTACACTTGACCGATCGGGCGCCGAACAACGATAGTCACCGTAGCCGACCAACCCGTTATCTGTGTGCACTTTGAAAACCGTCCGATGGTTGATAGCAGAGAACCGGGCTTTGTAGTCTTCATTGCGAGCAGCGATACGTGGATAAATCGGGATAATCTCAATGTCAGCAATTTTCATATTCTACACTCCCATTCTGATGGAACAAGCCGGTGTGTTGCATCGTGGCTGAGTTGAATAAATCTTTTAATTTGTTTTACGCCCACAAGGAGATGTGAACAGCAATTGATTAACCTGCATCAGCTTTTAACTGTAGCAGTTCCACGACAATTATTGCACCCAACCCCTCTAAAGTCAAGCACCTTTTCACTTGAGAACCCGCTTGGTGCTTTGCTATAATTGAGGGTTTAGAACCCCAGATTAGACTGTTCACGGTCGAAGTTATATTAATCCTCGCACTGATTCGATGAAAGGCATGTTACGGAGGAAAGGATGGGACGCAATACCTCAATGTTTTATGACCATAAAATCGAAACCATGTCAAGAAACGATTTGGAGGCGTTACAGCTAGCGAGACTCAAATGGCAGGTTAATCGATGCTATCATGGAAGTGGATTTTACCGAGAACGTTTCGATGCAGCGGGTGTATTGCCAACAGATATCAATACCTTAGATGATATTCGTAGGGTTCCCTTCGTCCGCAAGGAGGAGTTGCGCGATGAGCAAGCACAATACCCATTTTTGGGGCGATTTACCGTTGCATCGGAGACAGATTTCCGGGAGGTTCACCCAAGTACCGGCACGACAGGCACACCCGTTAACACAATTTGGAGTGCGACCGATGTGCAATACATCACAACGGTGACAGCGAGGACGCTCTGGAGTATTGGTGTTCGTCCGGGGGACGTTTTGCAGAATGCTTTTGCGTACGGACTTTGGGTAGCAGGTCTGGCTGTGCATTATGCCGGTGCGGAAATCGGCTGCCTCGTTATTCCAATCGGCGCAGCGTTAACCGAAAGGCAGATTGATTATATGGTGGGCTTTGAGAGCACTGTACTTATCGCGACTCCCTCTTATGCCATCTATCTCGCTGAACAACTGAAAGCACATAACTACAACACATCAGATATCAATCTACGAATTGGCTGTTTTGGTGGAGAACCGGGTACGGAGGTGCCAGCAACGCGCCGAGCTATTGAGAACGGTCTGGGTATTGAAGCCTATGACTACTACGGGCTCGCCGAAATTGGTCCTACTTTCGCCAGCGAATGCAGTCAGAAAACGGGGTTACACTGGAGTGAGGACCTCCATTTAATTGAAGTGATTGACCCCGAAACACAGGAACCGGTCCCGGAAGGGGAAGTTGGAATCCTGGTTATCACCCACCTTAAGCGGAATGCCACCCCCATGATTCGGTACTGGACAAATGACCTCGTGCGGCTTGATCGATCGTCATGTCCGTGTGGACGCACCCATGCGCGTTCTCCTGAAGGAATATTGGGTAGAGCGGACGATATGATAGTTTTCATGGGTGTCAACTTCTATCCGATGCAGGTGGAGCAGGTAGTGCGCTCCTTTGATGAGCTAAGTCCCGAATACCGCATTCGCTTGACGCATGAGGCTTCAACACATCGGGATATCTGCACTATTTCAGTCGAATTGGAACAGGAGAAGATACTTCAAGAACAGGTGCCGGTGCTTCGGACAAAGATTATAAACGCGCTACGAGAAACCTTGGGTTTTCGACCAGAGGTAGAATTTGTCGATCAAGGCGACCTAGAGCGTACGGCGTTTAAGGCAAAACGGGTGACAGAGGAGAGACCGGCGTTCGCCAGAAAATTGTAGTGCTTTTTGGTTAGTGCTCAATAATAAGAACGTGAAGCGTGAAAACCATTTGTTCATTAGTACGCTGATTCATTAACAGGAGGTTTGAAAACAGTAATGAAAATAACCCGTCTCTATACTGGCTCCGATGGCGAATCCCATTTTGAAGATATAGAAATTCCGCTTGAAGACCGGGGTGCCATCGGGGTAATGTCACAATTGCAAGATGTGACCGGCATTATCTTTAGAGAAACTGGTCCCGATTACGACTATGATTGGCACACCGTTCCACGAAGACAATACGTCATTACGTTAAGTGGTGGAGTTGACATTGAAGTAGGGAATGGCACGATACGGCGATTCGGTCCGGGGGATATTCTTTTGGCAGAAGATACCACTGGCAAGGGGCATCGCAGCCGGGCAGTCAATGCCCAACCTCGGAAGAGTATTTTTGTGACACTGGATTGAGATATTGTCCCGGCAAACGGTGAAATTACTCAGAGATAAAAAAGATAACACAACCAGAATCGGTAAGGAAGGGCGAGAACGAGGGAAAACGCGGCTCGCAAAGAGAGATGTGGAGCCGCATCGGCTGCCCTCTTCTTATGTCTATACCCCTAAAAAAGGAAACCAATCAGCTATACTCACGTTATATGCTAGGCTATATTCTATTCAAATTCAACCTTTCATCCACTCTGTTCGTTTTTATTGGCTGAGAATCGGAAGTCTTATCCTAATATAAAAAAGAAATCTCTGAATTAAGGGTTGCAGCTATCCGTGGATGGGAAAGATTAAGCCGCAGTTAGTCACCGCAATTAGGAGTAAAAAAATGAAATTGGCCAGAGAAAAGAGCATAGGAAAACGGGGATTACCTAGAGTGTGGAAGAATAATTGGATTCACCATGCGTGGATGTGTCTCCTGCCGATACTCTTCATTGCCTGCAGCAGTTCTCTTGGGAAAATTCAGATGGAAAATGTTGATGCGATTATTACCCAATCTGAAATGGCTATTGAACAGGCACGTCGTGTGAACGCTCAAACGCTTGCTTCAGATACCGTGCAACAAGCGGAAGATGCGCTTGCAAGTGCGAAGGACGCTATACAAGCCAAGGATGGGTTAAGGGCAATGCACCTCGCGTATAACGCCCTGACCTACGCCCAGATTGCTGAGCAAGAGGCGATGTATAAATCGCAGGGAAATGGGCTCAACGCTATCATTAAAAGCAGAGACGTGACAATCGTCGCGCTTCAAGGAAAGCTGGAAACAGCGGATAAGGCAGTTGAACAATCTCGAACTGATATACAGCAGTTGAAAACACAGAAAAATCAGCTGCAAGTTAACATGGGCAAGAAGCTCCAAGAGAGCGAACAAGCGCATCAAGCGACATTACACGATTATAGTATAGTAAAAACTGAGTATGCAGGCCTTCAGTCAAAACTGGATACGACCCAAACG
The DNA here is from genome assembly GCA_022822785.1 of Candidatus Poribacteria bacterium. Classification (GTDB taxonomy): domain Bacteria; phylum Poribacteria; class WGA-4E; order WGA-4E; family PCPOR2b; genus PCPOR2b. The sequence continues at coordinate 117,360 of JAJEAL010000053.1, read as the reverse complement.
GAATTTCTTCAAGCACAGAGTCAGGTTGAAGAACATGAGCGTCAAATTCGCCAACTGCGTCGTGAGCTGGTAGATGCTCAAGCACTAGTAGAAACGGCTCGCAAAGAAGCAGCGGAAGCACAAACGAGGGCAGCGGCACAGGCGCAAAGCTATTCAAAACAGATTGAGAGACTAGAGCAATCCAATGTGACAAAACAGCGATCCAATACACTAGTGCAGAAAAGACAGGCAGCTAAAGCCTATGTCCAACAACAGCACAGACGACAGCCGGCTCGGACAAACAGCACTTCGTTAACGGGTGCACAGGTTGCTAGAGGTAGAGCAGCCATTAGTGATTGGGCACTCGCTTGGGCAGCAAAGGATATAGATCAATACTTGAATAAGTATACCCAAGATGCAGTGTTAGAGCACACTATTATCCGCTCCAGCAACGAAAGGCATACCGAGCTGCACCGTCCGCAAATGGTCAATGCGTTGAAAAAGATGATGAATACTGAGTGGCAGGAAACGAACTCCAAGTTTGATGCAGATGGGAAGCATGTTGTTGGCACTTATCGGTTCAGCTGTCTTTCACAAGATTCAATAGGAGAGAATGCTCCCGCTCTCCACGATGTGTGGACACGGGAAATATGGGTCCGTCAAGTTGACACCGAATGGAAAATTTTTCGTGAAAGCTGGCGAGTCTACGAGGCTGTTCCACGGTATAGTACAGCTTTTAATTAGGAGGGTAGATTCATGCGATCCGGCAATGCTGGATTTGCCACTACGGTTCAAAATCCTAACACCCGTTTCGCTGCGATTGGTATTATTGGGGCAGTTATCATCCTTCTAGCAATGGTAGTAGGACTACAGATTTTTGAAAGGATTGGGACAATTGATTTCTTCCTTGAACAGTGGGAGCGAGCTGTCGAATCGAAAAAACCAGCGTTGTATGAGCAGCTATGGGACTCGACTGCGCGAATCAAAAATCAGAATCAGTATGAACGTGCATTGAAACTTTTTAGCAGAGAAAAGCTTGAAGCAGATATAAATGGATTTTTTTCTCGCAAAGATTTCACGGACACGAACCGGCGACGGATTGAACGTCTCCCTGTTACGCTCTATCAAGATGGCGAGGTCCTAGTTACAATCCATCGAGATTTAACGATCGAAAAGAAAGGATTCTTGCAACGCTGGAAACTAATAGATGATAGAATCCACGAAAACCTAGAATATCCTGAGATTACCGAGGAACATGTTGTTCAAGAAGCGCCCGTTGAGCTTGCCGCTAAATCCGCTAACCCGACCCCCAAAAGTTCACCGGTGCAGCCGCTCGACGATGGGGAAGCGCTCAGTAACACTATAATACCTCAAACCCCTGAACCGGATAGTTCCGCACCAGTTGTCTCTGGGGCACCGCTTGATACTCAGCTGAAATTGAGCCAGATTTTGGGGGAATGGCAGCAAGCTTGGCAAGGCAAGAATCTTAACGCCTATATGTCGAAGTATGCGGCGGAAGCAGAGATTACGCGAGTCACTATTGACAAGGAACAAGCGCAGCCGACCCGATTAAACAAAAAACAGTTGCATGAAAAGATGATAGCCCTCAACAAGACGTATAGTCGAATCAGAATCAATATTTTTCATTTACAGATCAACGGGGATAGTGCAGTAGCGGATGTCAATTTCTTCCAAGAATTTGTTGGCACCCGTACCTCCGGCAATCAACCCATCTACTCGGATTTTGGCAAGAAAGAGTTGGTCTTTATGGTCGATCCCGCTGATGGTCTCTGGAAGATTTACTCCGAGAGCTGGACACACTATAAAAACGTTCCTAAGTCTCCGAAACTCTAACTATCTTGGACCAAGTCGGTATCACCGATTGACTGAAACCGTACATTTGTCTATGCGTTTCTGTTATTGACGCGCATTTGGCTGTTATCTACAGTTGAATACATCTAAAATCTCACCTTAAAGGACAAGAACGATGATTAAAATCTTACGCCCAACACCAGATCCATTATACACGGTCTTTCTCACTATTGCTTTATGCTTGATTGGTTGTGGGGGAAGCAGTATTGAGAACCCACTTATAGAGTCGGAAGCAACTGAACCCGACAACACACTCACTCAGGCAGACTCGGGAAATCAATCGCTTAAGGTTGATGTCGAGATAAGCAAAGATACCGTCCGCGCCGGTGAGACAGTGAACATGACGGCAACAGTTGAGCAACTTCGAGGCACGAACATCATCCTTAATTGGATCAACACAACCGGTTACGGCACATTGACTGCAGTAGATGAAAATAAGGCGATTTGGTCTGCGCCGGAAATAGCTGATACGGGCGGGGTCAAAGTTGAAGTGCTCCAGCTAGTTGTAACGGCGATTAGCCAAGTTGTTTCGGTCGCAGCGTCGGGAGTTGATGCAGATACTGAAGTCTTGACATCAACCAGAACCATACTGCTCACCGTCACAAATTGATGACCGCATCGCGAGGCCCACATTTTTAAGGCAGTCCATCGCTGACATGCAAAAAACTGGGTACTATATCAGTGTATATGTGAGGCGTAACAATGCGACAGGTTTCTACCTGTACTGTGAAACTGAATAAGAAAGGCAAAAAGGCAGTGCTGCCAACTACAAACGGATATCGTAGCCACCGGTACTCCTTCTGTGTTGGGAGCTTAGTTTTATGGCTACTGTGTAGTTCACTAGCCTCTGCTTCTTATCGTCCGGTGATTGGTGCAAGGGTGCTTGGTATGAGTGGGGCATTTATCAGCAATGTCGATGACTCGATGGGAGCACTCTGGAATCCAGCGGGGCTCGCTAACCTAGAGCGCGGTAGCCTCGTTTACGACCTTTCCCAAGGCGCGGTTTCCGTGGGCTATCCGATTCACCGCGTGGGGACATTCGGCTTGAGCGCCTTAGATTTGAACGGCACAGATCGATTCTTCCACGACCACCCTAATAACCCGGTTGGAACGTTCGAGACAGGTTATAACCAAGTTCTGCTATCTTATGCTCGATCAATCGGCAGTCGATTTCAGCTTGGCGGGAACCTCGGATACAATCGCGCCCCTAACCCTGACAGCCAATGGATACCTAATTACGATCTCGGCGCTATCGTGAAGCTACCCCCGCATGTAATCTTGGGAGCAACGTTGATAGATATATCTGGGGTTACTATTCCAGATCGAGAGGGTAGGCTCCTGAAGCAGTTCGATCAGACATTTGCCGTTGGGGTAGCATGGAAACCGGTTCGACCACTTCAGCTGAACAGTGTGTTGGATACAGCGTTGTGGCAGCTCAGAATGGGTGCTGAAGCTGGTGCATATGGACTGGCGCTCCGGTTAGGCACAGCAATCGACCTCATCGGAATACAGCCGGAGCCGGACTGGAGTTTGGGATTTTCTGTCAACCTCCACGGTAAACATCTCCATTACGCCTACTTGAACCAATCCGATGTGGCGTATAAACATCTTCTCACCGTTGGTTTAACATTCGATTTCCCTGTCCGTGCAACCTCGGCATCTGTGAGTAAAGTAACAATTGTCGCGGAGAGAAAGGAAATTGCAACACAGGCACGGGTAAAATCCGCAGGGAAACAGAATACTCTCATAAGGCAAAGCGTGCCTCTAGCGAAGGAGAAGGAGGAGCCCCTAAAGGAAAGAGCGAAAACAGCAACAGAAAGCCTAGCTCAATCGGTAACCGACGATACGAAATCTCCAACTAAGCAGATCGTTGAGCGGCACGGCGTCGAGGTGGATCTCATCCTCGCACTGGTCAAAACGGAGTCAAATTTCAACCCCAAAGCAATCTCGCCTAATGGTGCCGCTGGGTTGCTGCAATTGATGCCGCCGACAGCGCGAGACCTTGGCCTCAAGGTACCTTCCTATCAGAATGTAAGAAAGCCAACATCAAATCCAAACATCGATGAACGTTTCGTCCCGCTCAAAAACCTAGAGGCGGGAGTCAAATATCTGGCAGATATGCTTCAAAGGTATGATGGTGACTACAGTCTCTCACTCGCCGCTTATAACGCGGGTCCAGGAAACGTGCGGAAAAACAGGAAGCTCTCTCGTTCAGTGGAACGGCATGTTAGTCGAGTCTTCGATTATTACTATCAGTACAAGGAAGATTCAGCACTGAAAAATGCCGATTTGCACAGACTAGATACCATTCTTAGGTAGCAGTGTCAGCGCATACCTCCACACTGTCGCTCGAATCGACAGGTTCAAGTCTGAACCGATTAGACTCATGTCAAAAGAGAGCACACAGCACCAAAAGGAACCAAGTTTTTGGCAAGTATAGAGCGGGGGTTCCCTATCCCTCCAGTTTCTGTTGGACGATTCCTTAATGCGAATTACTCTCGCTTAAAGCCCCCAATGCTCATCGATTTCTTGTTGGTATCCGTTGACCTTTCCATCGAGCACATCAGCGATAGTTACTGCTTCGCCAGAATAGCCTGATTCATAGATTGCCATCGAGATGGCTTTGGCTTGTAAGCCGGTCCACCCATCCACTTCGGGTGCCCGCCGATTTTTGATTGCATCAATAAAATCGTAGATTTCCAACGCGAAACCGTCCTCAAGTCCATGCGGGAAAAGCCGCGCTTTCTCGTCATCGCTCAATGTTTCAAGGTACATCTCGCGGAGCTTCTGCATGGTGTATCTTTTCCCATCAAGCCTCTCCGCCTCTCCTCGGTCTTGAGCTGTAAACGGATGAAAGACATCGCCGCTATCACGGATGACACCTTCGGCACCGTAGAAAGCGACATTCAGGTAGCTAGCACACGGCGCAGCAACTGTCCAGCTCCACGTCCCGACAACGCCACTCTTGAATGTAATAATCGCTACCCAAGTATCCTCATGACAAGAGGGAACTCTTCCCTTCTCGGCGTGATTGGCGAACCGTCCATCAATCTGACGGACTTCGGCGTAAACCTTGTCGACATCACCGAAGAAGTAACGGATGGTATCCATCATGTGTGCGCCACTGTCCATCACCATACCGCCGCCGCTGAGCTCTTTACTCAGTCGCCAATGCCAATCCCCGATATTCGCTGGATCGTTCCAAGTCCCTGATTGTGCGAAGAACATTCGGGGAGCACCGACAACCTTTCCTTCGTTGAGTGCCCATCTAACGGTCCGTTGTCCGGGTGTCCTACGACAATTCTCCGCCGTAGCGGTAAGCCGCCCATGTTTCTCTGCGACTTCAATCATTTTCCGACTGGCTTTGATTGTTACTCCAAACGGCTTCTCCGTCATAATATCGACGCCCGATTCGAGACACGGGATAGCGGAAATGTGGTGATAGGCATGCGATGTACAAATATCCGCTCCGTTCAAATCCTCTGCTTTTAGCATCTCTTCAACGTTATCGTAAACGCGAGGTATAGTTCCTTGTAATTCTCCAACCCGTCCCGCATAATCTTGGGCCGCTTCCTTACGCACATCGCACGTTGCCTCGATCGAAAAGATGTCAACTCCCTTTTCTACAAGTGCTTGATATCCTCGCAGGTGGGCGTTTGCGATTCCACCACAACCAATGACTGCTAAACGAACCTTATCTGACATAGCTTTCCCCTTAGGATTCATGAACCGTTGACCGGTCTAGACTACAATAAAATCTTGACTTTTTGACCGCTTCAGTTTACTATACCTATGCTCAGATAACTTTGTCAATAGTGTTTTGATAGCGCATTATGGTTTACGGGATCTGCGTTCAGAATAGAAATCAACAAGGAAAGATTTTGCATGACGGTTGGAAAAGTTGTGGGAACAGTCGTTGCAACACAAAAAGATGCGAAACTGAGAGGCAGTAAGCTGCTGATTGTGCAGGATACGGAGCTCGATGGAACGCTTCTCAGTCGATATACGGTTGCTGTCGATGCAGTCGGTGCAGGGGTCGGTGAGTTGGTACTTACTGCCGCAGGGAGTTCGGCGCGTCAAACCGATGTGACCAAGGATAAACCTGTTGATGCAGTGATTATGGCAATCATCGATTCGATTGAGGTGCACGGGGAAATTCTGTTTCAGAAGTAGCAATTGATACACATCTTTAAGGGACATCAGCTATTTAGATCAAAATGCATGTCAATTCAACAGATTTACCGCTCAAAATTGAGCTCATCAAGCGGATACGTTGGCTTGTCAATCTGCGTTGGATCGCTATCACCGGCGTCTTACTAACTGTAAGCATTGCAAGTTGGGGGCTCCGTATCATTGACAATCCAACGCCGTTGTATATCATCGCGGCGTTGATGACGCTCTATAACTTTGAGCCGCAAATCTATCCTAAACATCTCGCGGACAAGTCGCTCATATCAATTCAGCGGTACGCGGGCAGGCATATTATCCTAGACCTGTTCTCTTTGACCGCGCTCATCCACTTCAGCGGTGGCGTCGAGAACCCGTTTATTTTCTACTTTATCTTCCATCTCGTTATCGCGAGTATACTTCTCTCTAAAAAAGTCAGCTACATCCTCGCTACTCTCAATACAATCCTCCTAAGCGCTCTTATCCTCCTTGAGTATTACCATATTCTGCCGCATTACCATCTGCAAAATTTTCTGCCAGAAACACTCTGGCGAAACCCGATTTACATTTCAAGTGTGCTGTTCGTGTTTACAAGCACCCTGTTTTTCTCGGTCTATCTAGCGACATCAATTATGGATACCGCAAGGGCACGTGAGGCGGAAACCCGCGAGCTGAAAGATAACCTTGAAGAAAAAGTGATAGAATTAGAAGAGGCACGAGGCGCAGTACTTTTCGAGCGAAACAAGCTCACATCGATTATTGAGTGTATGCAGGAAGGGGTCATCTTCGTTGACAACAAGAACCACGTGTCACTCTTTAACAAGGCAGGGCAACAGATTCAAAGAGAGCAGTTCGGGCTTGATACAGAAACCGTTCATCCCCCAGAAGCTGATGGTATCTTCCTGCAAATTGCAGAGGATTTGTCGAAAGGACATGCGGTCATCGAACAGCAAAGCCTACAGATCAAGGATAAATTTTTTGAAAATACTTATGCGGCCGTACGTGACAGAGAGGATAATTATTTAGGTACGGTTTTGGTTTGCCGAGACGTGACAGATCGCAAACGGATGGAGCAGCAGATGATCCAATCAGAGAAGATGGCAGCGATTGGTGAATTGGCAGCAGGAGTTGCACATGAGATTAATAACCCGCTTGACGGCCTACTTAACTGCATCCTTCGGATAAGGCGCGCCCCACAGAACGAGCGGCAGACTAAAGAATACCTCGGCCTCATGGAAGAAGCGCTTCGGCGGATTGAAACGACGGTTGGACAGCTTCTCAATTTCTCACGCCAACGAGATTTAGCACTCACATCGGTCTCCCTCAATGAGGTCGTCTCCGAAGTCGTCGGGCTGATCACATACAGCACCGACGAAAAAGGAATACAGATTGAGAAGCACTTCCAGAAGGACCTCGATTTAGTCCGCGGAGACAAGCACCTGTTAGAACAGGTTGTCCTGAATCTTGCCCTAAATGCAATTGGAGCGATGCCCGATGGCGGTATACTGACTTTCACAACTGGAGAAATTGAATTTGATGCGCTACTGGGTAAAGCGGCGGTTTTTGTTCAGGTAGCGGACACAGGAATCGGCATTCCGAAGTCCGTTCAAGATCGGATTTTCGATCCGTTCTATACCACAAAGATAACTGAGAAGGGCACGGGGCTTGGTCTTTCGGTATCCAACCGGATCGTCAGACAACACGAAGGCGTCATTGAGTTCGACAGCGAGGTTGAACAGGGCTCTGCGTTTACAGTTAAACTACCGATTAGGAGAGGAGGGGAAAAGGGATGAAAGTATTAGTTGTCGATGACGAAAAAATCAAACTAATCACACTACGCGACGATTTGCGCGAGGCGAATTACGATACCATTGCGGTCGAATCTCCAGCGATTGGACTCCAGCTTGTGCAGCACGAGCATTTCGATGTTCTTGTTACGGATTTACGGATGCCGAAGATGCATGGAATCGAATTTCTCAAGCGCGTCCAGAAGGAGCAGCCCCATGTAATTGTGATAGTTATGACCGCTTACGCGAGCGTTGAAACCGCTGTGGAAGCGATGAAATTTGGCGCGTATAACTATATCAAGAAACCCTTTTCCAGTGAAGAGCTGATTCAGATGTTGGACAAACTGAAGATGCTGCATGGCAAAGGCAAACAGCGTTCGCAGCTAAAAGTTCCCATGAAAGGCCGTTCTCCATATCACCATATTATTGGGAAGAGTCAGGTAATACAAGACCTGTTTGACCTGCTTGAAAACATCTCCGACACACAGAGCACCGTGCTTATATACGGGGAGCCCGGTACCGGAAAAACATTACTTGCAAAATCAATTCATTTTAACAACGCACGTCGGCACCACCCCTTCAAGATTATCAACTGTTCAGGAGTGTCCGCCGAAACATTAGATCGAGACCTTTTCGGAGATAAGCAGACAGAAAGCGCGTTCGCGCACAAAGGGACACTTTTTCTTAAAGATGTCGCCGGGCTTCCCGCTGCACTGCAGGTTAAACTCCTGCAGGCACTAGAGGACCAAGAGCTGAGCCTAGATAGAAACGGACAGATGGAGGGTATTCAAATTATTGCCGCGACAACTAAGAATTTGCGCGCGAAAGTCCAGAATGGCGAGTTTCGAGATGACCTCTTCCATCGATTGAACGTTGTCCCAATCTTTCTACCACCGTTACGTGAAAGGGTGGAGGATATTCCCCTCTTAATCAATCACTTTTTAGACCTATTCTCGCCCAATACCGCCATTCAAATCGCCCCCGAAGCCATCGGAGTGCTCACAGATTATCCATGGCCTGGCAATATTCGCGAATTAGAAAACGTGATTGAGCGGCTAGTAACCGTTGGTGACGGAAACCAAATTACCGATGACGATATTCCACTTGAGTTGAAGCTGCCGACACATATCAGTTTAGATGAGACGTTGACTGAAATATCTTTTCAGGATATTATCCGGTCAACAGAACGCGAACTCATCGGTTGGGCAATGAAAAAAGCAAAAGGCAACAAGACACAGGCTGCTAGGCTGCTCAAAATGAAACCTTCAACCTTCCGCGATACCCTCGCCAAATATATTGATCAGATTGGAGGGCGGACATGAAAGGGGAGGGTTACAAATCAGATGAACCGGCGACAGGAACGCGAACGCCTTCGAGCAGAAGCGCTCCGCAAACGGGACGGTATTCCGCGACGTGTGAGAACCACGCTGAGTCGACAGATTGTCAACCGTGCAATAGCCTGGATTGAAGGGAACGGAGCGAATGCGGTACTGCTGTACCTCAGTATGCGGAGTGAGGTGGAGACCAGTGGCTTACTCGCTTACCTATTGGCTCGAAATAAGATTGCGCTTGCCCCTGTGATGGATACGAAACAGCACCGCCTTATCCCGCACCGTATCACAGATGCGAAAAAAGATTTAGTGCTCCATCGTTACGGTATGTATCAACCTAGCCGGAAAACCGGTCCTCCTTTTCCTTTAGAACAAATCGATTTAATTTTTGTTCCCGGGGTTGCCTTCGACCCCAAGGGTTATCGCATCGGATACGGTGCAGGGTTTTATGACCGATTCCTGCCACAATGTCCGCAGTCAGTTTGGCTCGGATTGGCTTACGAGGCGCAGATTGTGGCAGATACCTTTCCGCAGACGTGGGATGTCCCCGTCCATCAAATTCTCACAGAATGCGCGTGACGTTGACGGGCAATTTCTCATTCACAGAGGACTTCTGAAGCGCGGCACTTGATGTTCTTCGCCCTGTCTGAGTCAGGATTCGGAAGTCCCTCCCACCACTCAATTTTATGCTTGACATGGGCCGCACCTATGATATAATGCCCTCAACTAGGGTGAACTCTAGATAAGCCTACGAAAGGAGGGTATGCGTAATTGTCCGGAATGAAAGCCGGGAGCCGTCAGGAACACATACCCGTCCTAGTCAATGAAGTGGTTCAATTTTTACAACCGCAAAATCATGGCTTTTATGTGGATGGTACGGTCGGATTAGGTGGACATGCTGCTGTCATTTTACAGAGATCCGCGCCGGCTGGTTCCCTTCTGGGCATCGATTTGGACTCGCAAGCACTAGCTGTTGCCAAGGACAGGCTGTACAAATATAAGGACCGGGTGACATTCGTTGGTGGAAATTTCGCTCACTTGGATCAGCTGCCTCAATTACATCGCAGTGCAGATCAGCTGGAAACGGCGATTCCGCAAGTTGATGGTATTTTACTCGACCTAGGGGTGTCTTCCTTGCAACTGGATACACCAGCAAGAGGGTTTAGTTTTACTCACTCTGGTCCCTTAGATATGCGGATGGATCCCAACCAGTCGCTATCGGCAGCGCGGGTAGTGAACCGCCACCCAGAAGACGCACTCGCAAAGATTTTTACGCAATTCGGTCAAGAACGTTGGTCAAAAAAAATTGCACGCGGAATTGTTTACGCTCGAAAACGCAAGCCCATCTCAACGACCAGTCAACTGGCCGAAATTGTTCTGGCTGCAATTCCCCCCAAATCAACAGGGTGGCGCATTCATCCCGCGACAAGGGTTTTTCAAGCGCTACGAATCTATATTAATGATGAGCTCAAAAATCTGCATTCCGGGATAAGCGGGGCTGTTTCCGTGTTGAGGCCGGGTGGCCGTTTATGCATTATCTCTTTCCATTCTCTCGAGGATCGAATTGTAAAAGAACAGTTTCGTGCTCTATCGCGTGCCTGCATCTGCCCACCGAAAACCCCTATTTGTGTGTGTGAGCATACACCCACTCTTCAAACACTAACTAAACGTCCGATAACTCCAACCCCCAATGAAATTCGACAAAATCCTCGGTCCCGAAGTGCGAAATTGCGGGTTGCAGCGAAAATCAACGAATCTAAAACGAAAGATTAAACGTTTCCTAAAAACCGGACGAAGCGGTTTGCAAAGGAACCCACAGAAACAATTATAGTTATGAGATATCAGAAAGCAGCTCAGTCAGCAAAGTTCCAGCCCTTTGCATACCTTGCACTTGCCATTTATATTTGTATCTTTTTTCTGAGTGCGTGGTTTTCGTCATACCAAAATAAGGTTGCCCTGCAGATGCGTGAGGGTTTTGAGCAGCAAAGAGATCGGCTCCAAAACGAAATTAACAGACTCAAAATAGAGGAAACACGACTCACCTCGATCGAACGGATTCATGAAATTGCAAAAGATCTCCAGATGGTTCAACCCTCCAAGCCAGCATATGTGCTGCGAGCCGACTAAGTATGCGAATCGAGCGCTTAATCGTACAATTCGTTAATCTTTAGTTCGTTCTAGCCCCTCCATTTCCGTGGAGGATTCCCCTGCAACGGGGCGTATGCATGTGAAACGTAATGGATGATAAGCATTACGTTCTGATCAAGCGATTCAGTCCTTGTAGGGCTCCTCACCGAAATCGCACACAATTACACCTCGGCATTGATACCCGATGAAAAATATACCTTTCTCCCGCATTGCAATCGTATGGGTTGGTCTAGAGATCTGCTTAGGATTATTGATAGGTCGCTTATTCCTGATCCAATATGTACACAGTCATCAGTTACGCGAACGCTCCGAGGTTCAGCATAACACACAAGTACCCTCTCAGGCAAAACGGGCTACGATTGTAGATCGGCACGGAAGTATTTTCGCAATCAATCAAGACTTAGTTTCGGTTTATGCGGACCCAAAAGTGTTGAAGGCTAAACCTGAAGAGGTTGCTCGTAAACTTGCACCGGTGCTCAACGTTTCAGCAGATACATTGCTACCGATGCTACAGGAGGAGAAAAGACGTTTTGTTTGGCTAAAACGGAACATAAATTACGAGCAGCTTAACGACATCCGTCCAGTCGCCAGAAGTATCTATGGAATCGGATATCGAATCCATGGCAAACGATCTTATCCAAAAGATGAGCTAGCCTGCCATATTATTGGACACACCAATTTTGAAAACAGAGGCGTAGACGGAATTGAACATCAGTACAATGCCTACCTAAGTAAAGCCGAAAAAACCGAACTCCGAGAGTCGCAGTCAAACAGCAGCCGAATCACCACCGATGGTAAGAGACGCCCGGTTCGGCCATCACAGCTTTATCAACAGGGAGTTCAACGCGGTCGTAGCGTCGTCCTCACACTTGATGAGTATATTCAACATATCGCAGAAACAGAATTGATTGCCGGCTGCGAAAAGTGGGGTGCACAATCAGGGGCTGCAATCGTAATGCACTCCAAAAGTGGCGAGATTCTGGGGTTAGCGAATTATCCGAACTACAACCCCAACCATTACTCACAGAGCCAAGAAGCAGCCAAGCGGAATCGCGCTATCTGGATGCAATACGAACCTGGTTCTGTATTTAAGGTTGTTACCGCTTCCGCCCTTATCAACGAGAAACTGATGTCTCCGGACTCGGGTGAATACTGTGAAATGGGGGAATATCGCTTGTCCAATGGACATGTCATTAACGATATCAAGCCCAATGGGTGGCTAACGCTGCGCGAGATTATCGCGAAGTCGAGCAATATTGGTATTCTCAAGGCTGCGAGCCATCTTAATAAAGAACAGTTGGAGACTTACACACACAGATTCGGATTCGGTAAAAAAACTGGTATCGATCTACCCTACGAACGTATCGGTAGCTTGAGAGGTATAGAAAAGTGGGACGACTACACGATTGCCTCCGTTCCGTTTGGTCAAAGTATTTCCGTGACTCCCATGCAGATGTTGAATGCCCTCAACGTAATCGCTACCAACGGGGTGTTGTTGCAGCCGTATGTCACTCAACAAATTATTGATCAGGACGGCAACTTGCTAGAAAAATCAGTTCCGAAGCCGATACGCCACGTTATTTCCGCAGAGAGTGCACAGATGATGACAGAAATGCTTGTCGGTGTGACAGAAGCCGGGGGCGGGTTGAGGGCACGAGTCGAAGGATATAGTGTTGCCGGCAAAACCGGCACAGCTCAGAAAGCGGAACCGGGAAAAGGATATGTTGAAGGCAAAGTGGTTGCTACTTTTGCCGGATTCCTTCCGGCGGAGGATCCGCTACTCTCAATCATCGTTGTCGTTGACGAGCCCGCGGGTGCACCGTTGAGCAGCTATGTTACAGCTCCAATTTTCCAAAAAATTGCGGATCAAGCGATGCGCTATTTGAGTCAAAAGCATCTCTTTACCCATAGGTGAAAGTCAAGTTAGACCCAGCAGGCCAATCAAGTTGCAACTTGGAATGTAGTCACTTCGCCACTGTGATTCAAAAGTGTAAGAGTGAAAGTTAATTCGGACAATAAGCCCTGAGATTCAAAGCCGCTTTCTCTTAATCCTGAAAGCCTTGATTTGGACTGGAGGTAGAACAGATTGTGAAACTTCATCGCTTGCTTCAAGGGATAAATATCATTTCATCAGCTGGGGGACTTGACAAAGAGATTACCGGCATTACGAGCGATAGTCGCATTGTAGAGAGAGGGTATGCCTTTGTATGCTATGATGGCGTCAATGTTGATGGACACACCTTTATCCCGCAAGCGATCCAAAATGGGGCGACAACAATTATTGGAGAGAAACCAGAATCGACCCCGCCCGGCGTCACTTACATCCAGACACCAAACGGACGCCCTACGTTCTCGCTCATCGCAGCAAACTGGTATCAGAACCCAGCAGATCGGTTGAAGCTGATTGGGATCACCGGCACAAACGGCAAGACCTCAACAGCACATTTGGCACATTCAATCTTCAACGCTGCCGGATTAAAGTCAGGGCTCATGGGTACCGTTGGCACCCGGTACGCAGATGTCTTTGTGGAACCAACGATTACGACGCTTGAACCCTTAACGCTCCATAAGCTGTTCCAAGACATCGCCGATGCGGGCGTGGAGTATGTTATCATGGAGACCTCATCTCAAGGACTCGCACAACACCGATTGGCTGGGCTCACCTTTGAAACAGCGGTTTTCACTAATCTGACACAAGACCATCTCGATTACCATGAGACGATGGAGGAATATCTGAACGCCAAGATGATGTTGTTTCAGCAACTTAATCCTGATAACGGCCTAGCAATCCTTAACGCCGACGACGCAGCCTCCGATTCGATTCGTCAGCAAACCAACGTCCCATGCCTTACCTTCGGGATTGAGCAACAGTCGGATTTGACGGTTTGCGACGTCGAATCAACGCTCAAAGGACTTTCATTCGTAGCGGACACACCAAGTGGCAAGATCTCAGCAAATCTGCGCCTGTTGGGGGATTATAATCTATATAATGCCCTTGCTGCAATTGGGGTCGGGTTACATCATAATTGCTCGATTGAGGCAATCCAAGCAGGATTGGCATCTACAGTTGTGCCCGGACGATTTGAGTTAGTCGACCGGGGACAACCTTTCGCTGTTGTTGTGGACTACGCCCACACGCCTGACGGTTTGGAAAACCTGTTGACCGCTGCACGAAAGATTACCCAAGGCAATTTAATCTGTGTCTTCGGCTGCGGCGGAGATCGGGACCGCGGCAAACGCCCAAACATGGGCAATATCTCTGCCACCATCGCCGACCACAGTGTGATTACCTCCGACAATCCACGCACCGAAGAACCAGATGCAATCCTTGCTGACATTGTGGACGGCTTACCCGCCGACGCAAGTTACGACTTGATTCAGGATCGCCGGACCGCCATCGGTCATGCGATTGAGTTAGCAAAGGCGGGCGATCTTGTTACCATTGCAGGCAAAGGGCATGAGCCATATCAAGAAATTAAGGGGGTCCGATTTGATTTCGACGATCGGGCAGTCGCAGGGGAATTCCTTGAGCAATTAAGGTCACACTAATGAAGGCAATGTCATTCAACCATAGGGTCAGGAGGTGAGGCTCAATATGGACTTTGTTAATGCTTTCTTCCCATTCGTATTGACGGTAGCACTTTATATTTTCCTTTTTTGGATTATTATGCGAGCTATTCGCTCACTTGAAAAGATCGCAGACAATCTCTGGGCAATTTCAAGGACGAACACGCGCTCTGTTGAAGCGATCGAAAAGGTCGCAGATAGGATTGAGAGAATCGCAGACAACGAGAATACCAGAGAGTAAAGACAAATTGATCTGTTCAAGCACAGTCTGAGTAGATTGGGCACAGAATACAACAGCCTTACAACCCATCTATCATCATGAACCTTACAATTGCTGAAATCTTACAAGCAGCACAGGGCGACCTCATCGAAGGTAATCCCAACACCGTAATAACGCGGGTCTCAACAGACTCACGAATAATAAAAAAGGGGGACCTCTTTGTCGCACTGGTCGGTGAAAAATTCGACGGACATAACTTCCTAGAGAACGTGTGTCAACAGGGCGCGATTGGAGCGGTTGTCTCAAAGCCGGTAGCGGATTTTTCCCAACTTGCGCCACCGATTATTGTGCAAGTAAGCGACACGCTCGTTGCGTTGGGAGATATAGCCAACTGTCACCGCCGCAAGTTCGATTTGCCGATCATCGCGATTACGGGCAGCAACGGCAAGACCACGACAAAGGACATAACAACCTCTGTGTTGGCACAGCGGTTTTCCGTTTTCAAATCCGAGAAAAGTTACAATAATCAGATTGGCATTCCTTCACGATTAATGCAACTCAGCGAAACCAATGAGATTGCTGTGTTAGAGATTGGCACCAGCTGGCCCGGGGAAATTGAACGCCTGTCACAGATAACAGCCCCGACCGTCGGTGTGATTACTAACATCGGACCAGCACACTTGGAGTTGCTCGGCTCAATTGAAGGGGTCGCTGAAGAGAAAGGGGCATTGCTAGCCCACGTCAAACATGCCATCCTCAACGCCGATGATCCGATGACGCCGAGGCTTGCCGGCCGTGTGTGTGGTCAAATCACCACATTTGGTTGGCAAACTGATGCAGATATTTCCGCGAGCGAAATTGAAATTGACCGATTCGGTAACCCCGCGTTCACGCTAAAAATTAGTGGAGACGAAATCGACAGGGTACATCTGCCTTGTCTGGGAAAACACAACATTTACAACGCCCTCGCTGCTGTCAGCGTTGGCGTCTGGGCAGGCTTAGCACCGACAGAAATTTGTATCGGACTAGAACATTTTCAGCCAGCGGACATGCGAATGGAGCCGATTGCCCACAACGACCTACTTATTATCAACGATGCCTATAACTCAAATCCGGAGTCGCTCAAATCTGCTTTGGCATTTCTCAGCGATATTGAGATAAATGGCAAGCGAATTGCAATTCTTGGTGATATGCTTGAACTTGGCGAAGCGTCCGATGCGTTTCATCTGAAAGCGGGCAAGGCTGTCCCCACCAATATCGACCTATTAATTACTGTCGGTCCTCATAGCCGTGAAATTGCTTGTGGTGCAGAAGGTAGAGTCGAATTTATCACCTCTTGTGATACACCACAGCAAGCGGCACGAGATCTGATTGAATACGCTCGCCCCGGCGACGCGGTTCTTATTAAAGGGTCACGTGGGATAAAATTGGAACAGGTTTTGGAAGAACTGATGGGGATAGCCTGAAATCAAGCCCTTGGATTCCACTGGCTTTTGGATGTTTGGAGGTCAACAGATGAATCTCGACCTACAGGATACCTATCGGCATTGAGCCGAGCGGAAAATCAGGCAACATGCTCAGCCTACCTAGTATCAAATGTCAACCTATGCTACCGTCGCAGGGCCGTGCTTGAAATTGTCGGTTCAGCGGAAGGGAGAGATTACTTCCTGTCCTTCCTTTTTATTATCTTTAATTTTCAAAAATCGTACAGATTCAGAGGATAAACTTTTATACTGCTATGCTTTACCACCTATTTTTTGAACAATTGACCAGTTTTTTTTCCCCGCTGAATGTATTCCGTTATATCAGCTTTCGGTCTATCTACGCAACAGTAACCGCACTACTTATAGCTTTAATTTTAGGTCCATTTGTTATCAAACACTTGAGACGATTGAAAATCGGTCAGCATGTCCGGGATGATGGTCCCGAAACGCATTTTAGCAAGGAAGGTACGCCGACGATGGGTGGCGTACTTATTATCGCGTCCGTACTAATTTCAATTTTCTTGTGGGCACGATGGGATCAGCCATATATTTTTATCCTCACCTTCAGCGTTCTGTGGTTTGGTGGGCTCGGGTTTCTAGACGATTATCGGAAGATTACCAGGCAACAATCACTTGGATTGAAGGGTTGGCATAAGCTTTTTTTGCAAACGGTTGGAGCGTTCGCTATCGCTTATTTTCTGTATCAATGGGGACCTATTCCAAAAGATAGTTTGACCGAAAAAACATCGATTATTATTCCTTTCTTTAAAAATCTTCGTCCGGACCTAGGTATATTCTTTATTCCATTTGCAGCGTTCGTCATTATCAGTGCGTCGAACGCTGTGAATCTTACGGATGGACTTGATGGTCTGGCTATTGGCTGTACCCTGTTTGTGGCAGTTACATTTGGTGTGCTAGGCTACCTCACAAGCCATCAACAGTTAGCGGATTATCTCGACATTGCACATCTTCCAGCTAGTGGAGAGGCCGCAACTATCTTTTGCGCTGCGTTGATCGGTGCCGGTGTGGGCTTTTTGTGGTATAATTGTCACCCGGCGCAGGTCTTCATGGGAGATACAGGTTCGTTAGCCTTAGGCGCGGCACTAGGAACCATTTCCATCCTAATCAAGGAAGAGATTTTGCTTGTGATTGTCGGCGGGATTTTCGTGGCGGAGGCGCTGTCGGTCATTATCCAAGTCGCCTCCTATAAGACGCGCAAAAAGCGGGTGTTTAGAATGTCACCGCTGCATCACCATTTCGAGCAACTCGGTTGGCCCGAGCCGAAGGTCGTTCTCCGTTTCTGGATTATCGGGTTAGTTTTGATGCTCATCGCACTGAGTACCCTCAAATTGCGCTAGTGAGAGACGGGACAAGCAAAAAACAGTGAGATTCATATCAAAAGTACGGCAGACTAGCAGCGGAAACGTCGAAATAATTAGTTTATTGACGCTCAATAGGTTCGGAATTCAAAGTAATATGTCTACTACTCGCGCCTCGGGTTATTTTATATTTTCCATAAGAGGAAAACCATGCGATTACAGAATAAAATTGCTGTCGTCACCGGTGGGGCAACAGGCATCGGTGCTGCTACAGCGATGATGTATGCACGAGAAGGAGCAAAAGTCGTCATCGCTGATGTAAATGAATCAGATGGCACCGCAACTGTCCAATCTATTGAAGAAAAAGGCGGCACTGCCAAGTTTGTGCGGACGGACGTGTCTCAAGAGCCGGACGTTGCTGCCCTAGTAGAAGCGGTACAGGAAAGCTTTGGGCGCCTTGATGTGCTCGTGACTTGCGCCGGTATCTTGCTAGGCGCAGCTATTCGTATAGATCAGTTTGAGGCGGACGCATGGGATAAAGTCATCAGGGTCAACTTACGGGGGACTTTCCTGTGCACTAAACATGCTGTTCCGTTGATGGAAAAGAGTGGCGGCGGGGTAATTGTGCTGATTGCATCGGGCGCCGGGGTGACAGGTCCTAGCGCATCCGTCGCCTACGGAGCCAGCAAAGGTGGCGTACGGGGGTTGGGATTTACTTTGAAGCATCAAGTCGACCCGTTAAATATCCGGGTGCACGTCGTTTGTCCCGGTAACCTTAATACGCCCTTGAAACTCAGGGCAATCGCCGAAATTGCAGAAAGGGGTGGAGAATCACCCGAAGCGGCTGTGGCTGCCGCACGGTCTTCTCTATTCAGTCCGGAAGTGGTCGCTAAGGCACTGACAGACCTCGCTTCTGATGCGGGAGCAAATGCCGAAGACCTAGTATTTACAAAGTGACCCAAGCTGCTTAACCTTTGGTGCTAATTTTATCAAAATTCAGAGCAATCCATGCATTAGTAACAACTGCGGTTATTACAAGGAAATAAATCTTTACATTTTTGGTAATTTTAGTATATAATGAATGGCGAATTTGCACAGGATAGCGTAACAATCAAAAGGGAAAGCGGATGGTTCTATCAGATCGGGATATTATGCGTTATCAGGAAGTGGGGAAAATCAAAATCACGCCTCCCCCAGACCTGACCAAACAGCTCGGTTCCTGCTCCATCGATTTTCGGTTGGGGAATACCTTTCGGTTGTTTGAGCACAGTAAATACGCTTATATAGATCTTCGTGAAGACATTAATCTCAACGAGCTGATGCACAAAGTGGAAGTTCCTAATGGTGAGGCGTTCACCATGCAGCCGGGAGAATTTGTCCTCGCTGCGACCCTCGAAACGCTTGAACTCGCTGACGATGTGATGGCACGACTCGAAGGACGCAGCAGCCTTGGCAGGCTTGGCATTATTGTCCACAGCACGGCGGGGCTTTTTGATCCGGGTTGGGTTGGAACCGCTACATTGGAGTTGGGAAACCTTGGGCGCATGCCTGTTAAGCTCTACCCCGGGATGCGGATTTGTGCGTTTACATTTGAAGAGTTATCCTCTCCTGCAAAAGTGCCCTATCGTCAAAAACCAGGGAACAAATATGCGGGACAGGTTGAACCAGAAGCCAGCCGCTTTGTGAAGGATTTAAACCAATAGAGATTTGCATTGCTAAAAACTTTGGCAGTGATTTGCCCAATAATTCAGCAACTCTGAATTAAGGACTTTGCTTGACCGCACTAATTTCTTTATGGGAAAGACGCCTCACACAACGACCTAATCAGGGTCGAGCTACCTATCAGAACTAAATTTCCTTTATAAATAAGACAAAACGAGGCGGGAAAAACTCGGCGACGGTTTTTTTATTTCAGCAGTGATGTGATTATTGGCATATCGCTTGCTCTATATTTTTAGGGTGTCCTGTTTTTAAATTTCATTGGTTCTCGTAATCTATTGAGTAGGGTGTATGAAAAGTAGCAAATTGCCTCTATATGCGTTCTACATGGGATTGCTAGACAGTTTAGCCCTGCTTAATTTAACTGTCATTGCTCGGTTCAACATTTCAAATTTTAAGGAGAGTGTAGATGACACCAAGTGAAGTTGTAGCGTTTGCAAAGGAAAAAGAGGTCAAAATTGTTGACTTTAAATTCACGGATTTACCTGGCATGTGGCACCACTTTTCGATTCCAGCGACGGAGTTAGAGGAGGATCTGTTTGAAGATGGAGTCGGTTTTGATGGTTCAAGTATCCGCGGTTTCCAAGCGATTAACGAAAGCGATATGCTTGTTTTCCCAGATCCGGATACAGCCCTTGTAGATCCGGTTTGCAAAATTCCGACACTCAGTCTCATTTGCAACATTAAGGATCCAGTTACCCTCGAAAGCTACAGCCGAGATGTGCGGCATATCGCTCAAAAAGCGGAAGCTTATCTCATTAGCACCGGCATCGCGGATACCAGCTATTGGGGACCTGAAGCTGAATTTTTTGTATTCAATGATATTCGCTATGGTCAAAATCAGCATTCAGGCTTCTATTCTGTTGATTCGGTTGAAGGGAGTTGGAATACTGGTACCGATGAAGGTCCAAACCTCGGGTATAAACCGCGCTACAAGGAGGGGTATTTCCCTGTTCCGCCATCGGATACGCTGCAAGATATTCGGTCTGAGATGATTCTGAAGATGATCGATTGTGGAATTGATGTAGAGCTTCACCACCATGAGGTTGGCACCGGCGGTCAGGGTGAGATTGATGTGCGATTTGACACCATGACCCGGATGGGCGATAAGATGGCACTGTACAAGTACATCATCAAGAATACAGCCCGCGCCCACAACATGACGGCGACCTTTATGCCAAAGCCGCTTTTTGAAGACAACGGTTCGGGTATGCACACCCATCAGAGTTTATGGAAAGATGGGCAAAATATCTTCTATGATTCGCAGGGATATGCTGGGTTAAGCGAGACCGCATTATATTACGCTGGCGGACTTCTTAAACACTTACCGTCGCTGTGTGCTATCATTGCACCGACAACCAATTCGTACAAGCGGTTGGTCCCGGGTTATGAGGCACCGGTGAATCTGGCATACTCGCAAAGAAACCGGAGTGCGTGTATTCGCATTCCTGTCTATTCTCGGAGCGAGAGGGGAAAGCGACTAGAGCTCCGTACACCAGATCCCTCCTGTAACGCATATCTTGCCTTTAGCGCAATGCTGATGGCGGGTCTTGATGGTATCCGGAATCAGATTCACCCCGGTGAGCCGCTTGATAAAGACCTGTATGATCTGGAGCCGGAGGAACTGGCAGAAATTGAATCAACGCCAGGCTCCTTAGCTGAGGCGCTTGATGCCTTGGAGGACGACCATGACTACCTGCTCGAAGGTGATGTAATCACACAGGACGTGATTGATACATGGATAGAGTATAAACGTGAAAACGAGGTCGATGCAGTCAACCTCCGTCCGCATCCACACGAATTTCACCTCTACTATGATATTTAATTGGTTGGATTCTTCTCGGAGTTGTATATTACAAAGAGGGTAAAGCGTAAACCGTTAAGCGGGGTGCTTACGTTTTTACGCTTTACTAGATTCACAGGGTTGAGGGGTTGTGAGCGTCACCGTCTGAACAAAGGAGAGATAACTCATGAAAAAACTAGAGTGCATTATCCGTCCCTTTAAGCTTGAGGATGTCAAAGAGGCTTTGAACAATGTGGGTGTCCGTGGAATGACCGTCACCGAAGTACGGGGATTTGGACGAAGCCGAGGTCACACGGAGCTTTATCGAGGGAGTGAGTATACTATTGAATTTGTACCTAAGTTAAAGCTCGAAATCGTCGTTGCCGAAGAAAGCGTGGATCAAGTTGTAGACGCTGTGCAGCAATCCGCTTCTACTGGAAAAATTGGTGATGGAAAAATCTTTGTCCTCCCAATTGAGGAAACAATTCGCATCCGTACCGGCGAAAAGGGTCCCGCGGCAATCTAACACAAACCCCAATTCATACAACAACACAAATATAGGGGGCAATCCCTTTATTGGAGGGAGGCGCCCCCTATATTTGTGCCCTTGAAGCGATTCATCGCCACATCTCACCCACCTCCCCTAATCCGCAGGTTACACCGATTGTTACGCTTTACTGAAGCGTGTAAATGCTAAGTCTGACTCCCCATCGTTTTACTAAAAAATTGTCACCTTCCTGCCTTATCCATCACTCTCCTGTTTACTGCACCACAATTTATAGTTCGTAAAATCGGTTTGTAGTCGTGCGACTTGCCCCACATTCCAACGCGTAATGAATTGCGCGACTACGGCCGAAACATAGAGCAATACTTGACTGGTGGTAGCCACTGCTGTGGCGTAGAAAGTGCACTCAACGAAATAGAGATAATCGCAATTTAGGAAACCTATGTCCACGAAAGGTGTGTAAATCTTACACAATATGGATGGGCATGTAGTTGCCCTGACAATCCCCTAATTTTTGCTTGACGATTTTTCGATTAACATGCTATCATTTATGTTTGTTTTGCCATTATTCAACCCTAGAAACTCAAAGGAATAGAGGTGATTATCAGGCATGATTGAAGTGATAAATTTGACGAAACGGTATGGCCCAACTGTTGCGGTAGATGATGTCTCCTTTGAGGCAAAAGCAGGAGAGGTCCTCGGTTTTCTAGGCCCAAACGGAGCGGGCAAAACCACAACGATGCGTATCTTGACCTGCTACCTCTCAGCAGACGAGGGAACCGCCAAAGTCGCTGGATATGATGTTTTTGAAGAGTCTATTGAGGTCCGTAAACGGATTGGCTACCTACCCGAAAGCGCACCCCTTTATACAGATATGGGAGTTATCGACTATCTTAAATTTATCGCCCAAATCCGGGATATTCCAAGAAGTCAATGCTCCCAACGAATTAAGGCTGTCGTCGACATATGTGGACTTGAGACGATGATCCAAAAGGACGTCGGTGAGCTCTCCAAGGGCTATCGTCAGCGCCTCGGTCTCGCACAAAGTTTGATTCATGACCCCCCAATCCTTGTGCTTGATGAACCCACCTCCGGGCTTGACCCCAACCAAATCATTGAAATTCGCAATCTGATTCGAGAGATTGGCAAGGAGAAGATGATTATCTTCAGCACGCATATCTTGTCCGAAGTCTCTGCGACCTGTAGCCGAATTTTGATTATTAATGATGGACAGATTGTTGCAAACGGTACGCCGGACGAGCTAGCGGGTCGGGCACGAGGGGAAGAGGTCGTGCATCTCTCCATCCGAGGCCCACGCGAAGAGATTGAAGCCAAGCTTGAAACACTCAGTTTTATCTCAGACTTCAGACGGGTGAAATCGGATGATGGTGTGTGTGGCTATCAGATTGCCTCCCAAAAAGGGAAGAATGCGGCAGAAGAGCTCTTCCATTTTGTAGTGCAGAACCGTTGGAGTTTGACGGAATTGCGTCAAGAAGCGATCAGCCTTGAAGATGTCTTCCTACAACTGACCGGCAACGAATCCGCACAGCCACCTACCCCCTAAAGTCAATCAGTCTCCGTTTTGCCTCCAACACAACCCACAGTTCCCGCAAGTGGATCATGAGCATGAGAATTGTAACAGCTGATTTTGCAGGAGCGGCGTACCCGCCGGGGACCCAAGTATCATTCATAAGCAAGACGGGGAGCACGCTGCATGGCACTGTACAGCGACTCTTGCCCCGGCACGCACGGGTGGTAACGCAACAAGGAGAGCAGTGGAACGTTTCATACGGCCTCTTAACGGTGACAACGCCTATACAGGAATCTGCGATGTCGCTCACGGAGGTCGCAGGGATAGGAAAGTATCTAATCCAAGCACATGAAGCTACAAGTGGACTCAAACCGGGTTGGCAGTTTGCATTTGATCTTGCCCCCGCGCGCGGGGGTTCATGCAACTACCGAGAGAAACTGATTACACTCTCGGTTACCTACTGTTTGAAAGCATCTAAGGAACAGATTATTGATACAATCCTACACGAGATTGCACACGCGCTAGTCGGCCCCAATCACGGGCACGATGCGACATGGAAGGCAGCTGCACAACGGATTGGTTGCACAGCGGAACGGTGTCACCAGGTCCAACATACACCCCCGCGTTGGCAGGGGCAGTGTGGCTGCGGTCAACAGTGGGAACGACAACGTCTGAGTCAGCGCTTAAGAACATCAAGATGTCGGAAATGCAAGGGGACTATTAAATGGAAACGAGCAAAAATAAAGGATTAAACAGAACCTGTAGGTTCATTGGATCACAACCTACGGAAGTTAAATTACGGTGAACAATATAAATATGTAGACACTTTCGATCCCCATGTCTGGTAGGCGCTGTCTCCAACTGCGCCGTCCAGTCTCCCATTTGGTAGGCGCTGTTTCCAACTGCGCCGGTATAGAGTGTCCAAGTAATTCTAAAATTCACGATAAAAGAAAGCGCGAAACGCTAAGCAAAACTAAGTTTGTAAGAAAAAGCCCGGCTTCCGGGCAAATTACTTTATCCAAAGCGACTTTTCACGCAAGTTGTTAGCGATTTTCAAGGAGGTAACACCGCAAAAAGAAAATGAATAACATCGCAGCAATTTTCAAGAAAGAGTTTAGAAGCTACTTTAATTCACCTATCGCCTATATCTTTATCACATTTTTTTTAGCTCTCTCGGCTTGGTTTTTCTTTCGAGGCTTTTTCTTTGTGGGCCAAGCGGTAATGAGAGGTTTTTTTACTTGGGTGCCTTGGATATTCCTTCTGTTCATTCCGGCGGTCACTATGAAACTATGGGCGGAGGAAAAGAAGATAGGCACTGTTGAAATCCTGATGACCCTTCCCATTAAGGATTACGAGGTGGTAATCGGAAAATACCTCGCTAGTTTTAGTTTGCTTGGGGTGACTATTCTGCTCTCACTCTCTATACCGATTACTGTCGCCTACCTTGGGGAGCCGGATGGCGGTCCTATCCTCGGCGGCTACATTGGTCTTTTCCTGATGGGCGGCGCTTACCTTGCTATCGGGGTGTTTGCTTCCACCATTACGGAAAACCAAATTATCGCTTTCATCCTTGGTATTGTGATGTGCTTTGCACTGCTCATCATCGGCGAAGACATCGTGCTTTTCAACGCACCGGACTGGATTGTCCCGATTTTCAGCTATCTCGGCTTGGGCGCCCATTTTAGCAGCATTCTCAGGGGAGTAATCGATTCACGGGACCTCATCTATTACTTTTCGGTTATCGGTTTTTTCCTCTATTTGAGCGTCTTGATGATTACAGTTCAGAAATGGAGATAGACCTATGGCTGCAAAAACACTAAAATATGGCGGCAATACACTTGCCTTTATTCTAGTCGTATTCGGTATTGTCGCGTTAATTAATTTTTTATCGAGTCGTCGTTTTATTCGTGCGGACCTGACAGCGGACAAACGATACACAATTTCGCAATCAACCAAAAATGTCCTTAAGCGGCTGGACGACATCGTGACTATTGATGCCTATTTTTCGCGACAGCCGGCACGCGTTGCACAGATTCGTCAAGCTGTCCGCGATATGCTTGAGGAATATCGCGCGTTTTCTAAAAATTTGCAGATCAACGTTATTGACCCTGCCACAGGGGACGACGCCCAAAAACAGCAACTCCGGTTTATGGGGATTCCTGAAGTGCAGGTGAACGTTATTGAAAAAGACAAAGCGGAAGTTGCCAACGTTTACATGGGCATCGCAATCCTCTATGCGGATAAAAAAGAGGTGCTTCCTGTCGTCCAAACGACTGCTAACCTTGAATATGACCTGACCTCTGCCATTCTCAAAGTCACAAGCAAAGAGGTCAAAACGATTGGCTTCCTCACCGGACACGATGAGATAGATGTCTTTGGTCAGGCGTTCGGGCAGCTGCGCCAGGAGTTGAGCAAGCAGTATGATGTGAGAAAGGTGCCAACGGAGCCTGGTCAAGCGATTGATGCCGATGTTGCTACACTGGTTATCGCGGGACCTAAAACAGAGCTGACTGAGCGTGAAAAATATGAGATTGATCAGTTCATCATGCGAGGGGGACGCGCCCTTTTTCTAGTCGATCCGGTCGTTATTCAATACGAAGGACTAAACGTAAGCCCTCTGACAACAGGATTGAACGATATGTTGGAGCACTACGGCGTGAAACTCAACGATAACCTTGTGCTTGATGTCTCTATGGATCAGCTCACCTATTCGCAGGGCTTCATGACGGTAACGACAGGTTATGCGTACTTCATTAAGGTGCTGAAGCAGTACCAATACCGCACAGGGGAGACTTCAGAAGGGCTCTCGACAGACAGTATTATTACAAACCAGTTGGAGAGCTTGACATTCCCCTGGGCGCGCTCGCTTGAACTGATTCCGCAATCGGATGCTCCCGTTGAAGCGATTGCACTCGCCAAGACCAGCAGGGGAGGTTGGACAGTTCAAAGTCCTTACAGTATTAGCCCAATGAATCGTCAATTTCAACCCCCAGCTGATGTGCAGCAGGCACATACCGTTGCGGTGTCGCTTTCGGGAGTGTTCAAGAGCTTTTACGCAGATAAGGCTATCCCGCCCGCTGAATCTAGTGAATCCGACGAAACGATGGTGGCCGAACTGTCGGAAACAGAACGAATCACAAAGACTGAGAGTGAAGCGACTCAGATCGTGGTGGTCGGAAACTCTCAATTTTTACAGCAGGGACGGCGGGATGGTCAACTCTTTTTTCTGAACA
This sequence comes from Candidatus Poribacteria bacterium, assembly GCA_022822785.1. Lineage (GTDB taxonomy): Bacteria > Poribacteria > WGA-4E > WGA-4E > PCPOR2b > PCPOR2b. The sequence continues at coordinate 90,715 of JAJEAL010000053.1, read as the reverse complement.
CGGTGGACTGGCTTACACTTGGCGAAGAGCTGATTAACATCCGATCGCACGGTGCTACAGACCGTCCGTTAAAAGAGGTCTCCGAAAGTGAGAAATTCTTCCTTAAGTTTATAAGCATTGCCGGCGTGCCCCTGCTCGTCGTAGCCTTTGGATTGGTTCGATTTTTCTTGAGAAGGAGGGCTAAACGGTTGGTTGAAGCGTACGGATCTATGTCGTAAGGTCCCGTTCCATCATCAGCCGAGTGAATTATGAAAATAAAACAACTTTTAATCTTAGTTGGTGTGCTTGTCGTCTTAGGTTTGCTCGTCCTTATGCTTGAGAATCCGTTCGGTAAGAGCGAAGAGCAGCGGAGGGTTGATGAGGCACAACTGCTGTTTCCATCCGTTAATCAGGCGGAGGTAGCGAAAATAGAGATTATCGCTGCATTGGGAACGACAACCACAACGCTCGTTAAACAGAACGATCAGTGGCTTGTGGAATCGATGGATAACTATCCTGCGGATCAGAAGGCCGTTGAAGAATTACTTGATCAGGTTGCTGAAATGAAAGCGATCCAACGCGTTTCTAGCAATCCAGAAAAGCAAGCGGTCTTTCAGGTTGATAGCTCCGGCGTCGAAGCCAAACTTACCGATGCAAGTGGCAACCTGCTAGCGCACCTCTTCGCTGGAAAAACCACCCCAGAAATTTTTAATAGCTATATCCGCGCCGCAGATTCCAACGACGTTTATGTCGTCAAAGGATATCTCAAAGCGACCTTCGATAAAGGTTATCGCTCGTGGAGGGATCGGACGATCTTTGCCTTCCTGAAGGAGGATGTGACCCATCTGGCAATCCAATCAGGGGAGGAAGAGATTGAACTTCAAATCGACGCCGCTGGCGAATGGCAGATGCTCAAACCACCTGTTTCTGCCACTGAGAAAGCGGAGGTCGAGGCAATCACGGAGTTGATGAGTGCGTTGGAGACCGACGATTTTGCAGAATCCAAGGATCTTTCAGAGTATGGGCTTGATACGCCACAGGCATCGATTACCGCCACGCTCAAGGATGGGACAGCGAGAACACTTCTAATTGGGTCGGAGGAGAGCGGATCGCATTACGTAAAACGGCCGGACAAAGCGCAAATCTTTGAACTGACCAAAGCAAATGTAGACAAACTTATCAGAAAATCAGCGGATTTGAAACCTGAATCCCCCGGCCCAGTATCTGATAGCGACAGTGCTTCCGTGACGTTGGACGGGGAATAAGCAGAAACCGATAGCATATGAAACGTGAACAGTAGGTATCACGGGGCCCGTTCAACTCAACCTACGACATTAATGAAGCCTAATGCTAGAAGGAAATGGAACGCGGATCTGGGACCCCATAACGAGGGATGCGAGTTATAGTGGGTGAAACCCCGATAAATCGGAGGAATCCCGATTTGTCAGGAGGCTCAAACAGCATACCTCCTACTAGCTGCGTTAAATCTACAACAGCGTGAGGACCTCATCTTGGGCGGGAAGGGTCGTTACAATGACGCCATCGGGTGCAAGGTGTGCTATAAAGACATCTATCTCGCTCCTAACACCGAACTCAGGCAGATAAATCCCCGGCTCAATTGAGAAACAGACACCGGGGACTAAAGCACGCTCATCTTTCGTCTCTAGATTGTCGATATTAACGCCGTTGCCGTGTATCTCCGTCCCGAGGCTATGTCCGGTCCGGTGGATGAAAAACTCGCCATATCCCTTCCCCGTTATATAATTCCGTACCACATCATCCACAGCGTAGCCATAAACGGTTTTGTCCGATGCGAAGGATTCACGGATAAACGAGACCGCGAGATCTCGTGCATCGCGAACAATCTCGAATATGTCGACATAGCGTTTAGGGACGACCCGCCCGGCATATGCAACCCACGTTGTATCTGCATAGACCGCGTCCGGTGACTCCCCCTTTGCCCAGAGGTCAATCAGGACGAAATCCCCCAGCCGGATAGACTGATACCGGTCCGCTGTCGGTGCATAATGAGGATCGCTCGCTTTCGCATTGACCGCTACAATTGGCGGATGCCCCGGTATCAAATCCATAGCATCAAAACGTTCCATGATGAGACTTTGTACATCATACTCTGTTACTGACAATCCAGTGCTCAACCGCTCACCCAACCACGCAAACGCTTCGTCTTTGATCTCCAAGATTAAACGTGCCGATTCCTGATGTCCGGCGAGCTGATCGGCGGTCCAACGCGCCTCGGACTGCTGTACCAAATCCGCGGAAGAGACCACCTCAACCCCCAAAGAACGAATACTCTCAACTGTGCCGGCATCTACTCTTGAAACATAAGGGATAGCGGCAAAGGGAGAATACTCCATCGCAACCCGATGACTGCGGGCGAGGATGGTTCCCATCTCACGGTGCAGTTCATCCCAATCGGTGTAGGTCCTAACTTCACCAAGGACATCAACAAAGCGGGAAGATTCAATCCGGTGGACAAGCCATATCGGTGTTCCCGCCGATGGAATATAACAGAACCAACGCCGGGTGATCCCGGGGTCATTGATGCCGGTAACACTTCGTGCGATTGGGTTTGATCCCCGAAAATCGTACATCAACCAACCATCGAGGCGTTTTGGATGCCAACGGGATCCGCCCCGGTACTCGGTGAGAAAACGTTGGATTTCATCAACTTTCATGAATCCCTCCTCTGCTGTCGCATCTGTTCCATATACCACTCCTTACCCAAAATATCTTTCTTATAGTGCCAGCGCGACTGCTGTGGCTGCATGACAAAACTCCGATCTTCGATGGGAAACTTCACCGGCGTGTGTCCCCGTCGATGAGATTCCCGCAAGCCGATGGCTATCTCTAACGCGTGGCGCAGATCATCCCCAGTCGTTACTTTGAGCGGGGCATCCGTTTCCAGCGAATCAACAACAGCCTGAACAATCCCAATCATCGGCGCCCCTGGGTCAAGCCACCCCTCGTCATCATAACCCCGTTCCGTCGCGTCGTATGCCTCAAACACCCCTTCGACTTCCCTAAGCTTGGCGGGTCCCCGTTCCGTGTTATCGTTCTTCAAGAGATGTAATCCCAACCCGGTGTTGTTCCAGTTATATATCACTCCTTGAGTGCCTACTATCTCGATCCCTTTCCACCCGATGTCCTTATAGTTGCTGAAACACTCAACCCCATTGGCGAAACGGATATAGCCGCCAATATTCCCAAATCCGGTCTTGGCGTCATCGTACGGATGTTCGTAGTCGCTGAAGGGATCGCCATCCACCCAACCGACCACCCAATCGACCGGAGCTTTTCCTGTGAACTTACGGACGAGGTTCAGCCCGTGGCACCCGCCCTGATTGTTAGGGCTGTACAGGTCAATCCGCTGGATTTCGCCGATCTCACCCGCCGCAACCAATTCGTAGGCTTTTTGGTAGTCTGGATGGCTGGAGATGACAACCCCTGCGGCGAAGTAAATACCCCGTGAGCGACATGCCTCGACCATGCGGTCAGCATCTTCGAGACTAGCGGTGAGTGGCTTCTCACAGAAAATCGCCTTGACACCCGCCTCCGCTGAAGCAACAACGGCATCAGCGTTGGGTCGGACCGGCAAGACCGGCATTGCAATATCAATCTGTTCGTGCCTGAACATCTCGTCGAAACTGTTGTATCCCGGCACATTGAAGCGCTGGCAACCTAGTTCCAGATTTTCGGGATCGGTGTCGGCTATGGCGACGACCTCGCACAACGGATGCATGTCGAAGGCACGGGCACGGCTTGTCCCTGCCCTCCCACAACCGATGACGCCGACACGATATTTGGGCGTTTTGGAAATGGTCATAGTCGTTTGCGCCTCCTCGGTGAACTCGGTTCTAAACGCCTGTAAATGCCTTGGGCTTGTCTTCTGATTTGACGGATCGCGTCCGCTTTGCTTCCCTATGTGGGAATTTTAGGTCGCCGGCAAGTCCGACCCCGATGCCGCAGAGTATCACGGCACCGCCGATAATCTGCGCGGTCATCGGGATTTCGCCGAGTATCAGGAATGCGAAGATGACACCGGCAATCGGTGAAAATGCGGAGGCTAGCGAAATGTCAGCCGGTGTTACCCGCTTAATCCCTGAAAACCAGCAGAGCTGCCCCCCGACGACAATGACGCTCCCATACAGCGCCATCCACCCCCAGAGTACAGGCCGGAAAAGATCTATGAAGTGTTCCGGTCCGAGCATGATGAGCACGACCACGAAAAAGATAATCGAGCCTACGACATTGCGGAAGACGCTGAAGACACCCAAAGGAATTGATTGCAGCTGCTTGCGACCAAGTTCCGCACCGAGTACCAGCAAAAACGTGCCACACGTCGCGTAGATTTCACCGAGCCCGATACCGCCCTGCATCTGGCCTTGCTGCATCATTTCGCTGGGTTGACCCATCTCTAACCAAATGGTGGTCGCAACACCAACTAACGCCAGCAACGCACCAATGACCGCGCTCCAACTCGATTTCTCACGGTAGAGCAGCCACGCAAGGAACAGTCCCAGTGGGATCTCAACTGTTTCGATCAGGACAATGTTTGTGACTGAAGTCTGCTCAATGGCGCGGAACATCAGCGACGGTGCCAACGCGCCGGAGGTCGCCGCCAAGACAAGCTGTATAAGCCACTGTTTGGGGGTGAGCTCTTTGAGTCTAGACGGCTTCCAGTCCCTGTGGAAGATAGCCAACAACGTGAGTCCAGCGACGACGTTCCCGGCGAAAAGCAGGTTGCAGAACGCTATCGGGTTCCGTCCGTCTAGCAGCGCGTTTTCCCCGATCATTACCAGCTTGGCGACCACCGCGGAGGCGGCACCGAATATCAAGATCGCGAACCACAGATAGATTTTGCCTTTTCGGGATTCGATGGGGTCTATTTCGGGTTTTTGTGTCATCGAATTTATTATAACCGAAATTGCCAGTTTGGTAAAGTAGGAATAAAAATAGGGAACAACTCTCGGACTCTCAGTCGTGGCCCGGAGGATCGTTGTTCCCTACAACTTTACAATATTTGACAATATTTGACACTTTTACAAAAATCGCGCGTACTCCCGGCTTTGTAATTGTTTCTTGCTTGAGGCGATTGTGGATGTCTAGATCCGAAACCAATCGCCCACTTCTCTGATCGGGAGAAACTCATCTTGACCAACCACAATGGTTCAACTTCGGATTTGATTGAAGAAGCTTCTCTCACGATAGGCCTCAATTCCATTTTTGAAGAAACTCCCTAATCTTGGCTTTGAGACTTTCATCGCCATTCTGTTCCGCAAGTTTCAGGGCGATTCTCAGATCTTCCTTTGCCTCCGAAGGTTTCCCTAGAATCTTTTTCATAAGTCCTCGCGCGTAGTGAGCATTAGCAAAGTTGGGATTGAGGCGGAGGGCAGAGTCAAAGTCAGTGATGGCGGCAGTGTACTGATTTAATCGAGATTTTGCAATTCCTCGATTCAGGTAAGCTTCGACGTAATCGGGTCTTAGTTGGATAGCTATGTCATAGTCAGCAACGGCGGCTTCATATTGCTCTAAGTCTGACTTCACATTTCCCCGATTGTAAAAGGCGATGGTATAATCGGGTTGGAGATGGATAGCCGTGTCATAATCAACAACAGCGGCTTCATGTTGCCCTAAGTCTGACTTCGCATTTCCCCGCTTGAAGTAAGCATGGGCATAATCGGGCTTGAGACGGATAGCCGTGTCAAAATCTGTAATAGCAGAGAAATATTCTCCTAAGTTTGCTTTTGCATTTCCGCGACTGATGTAGGCAGCGATATAATCAGACTTGAGACGGATAGCTGTGTCATAATCAGCAACAGCGGCTCCATATTGCCTTAAGCTTGCTTTTGCACTTCCTCGGCCGAAGTAAGCATAGGTATTATCGGGTTTGAGACCGATAGCCGTGTCAAAATCGGCAATGGCGGCTTCGTGTTGCCCTAAGTCTGACTTCGTAAGTCCCCGGCTAGTGTAGGCAAGAGCATAATTGGGTTGAAGGCGAATAGCCGTGTCAAAATCGGCAATGGTGGCTTCGTGTTGCCCTAACAAAAGCTTTGACCTTCCCCGAAAGGAGTAACTGTCAGCATTATCGGGTTTGAGTTGGATAGCTGTGTCATAATCTGTAATAGCAGAGAAATATTCTCCTAAGTGAGCCTTTGCACTTCCTCGACTGATATAGGTACTAGCATCATCAGGTTTGAGGCGAAGGGCGGTGTCATAGTCGGTGATAGCGGCTTCATATTGCCCTGAGTCTGACTTCGCATCTCCCCGCAAGGAGTAAGCACTAGCATAATCGGGTTTGAGATGGATAACCACGTCATAGTCGGTAATAGCAGCCTCATGTTGCCCTAAGTCTGACTTTGCGATTCCCCGATATTCGTAGGTAAGGGCATTATTGGGTTGAAGGCGGATGGCAGCATTATAATCAGCAATAGCAGATCTATTTTGCCCTAAGCGAGCTTTCGCCTTTCCACGACTATGGTAGAAGTCAGCATTATTGGGTTGAAGGCGGATAGCTGCATTAAAGTCTGTAATAGCAAACATATTTTGCCCTAAGTCTAACTTGACATGTCCTCGACTGTGGTAGGTGTAGGCATCATCGGGTTCAAGGTGAATAGCGGTATCGAAATCAGCAATAGCAGATCTGTTTTGTCCTAAGACTGACTTGGCAAGCCCTCGAAAAGCGTAGGCATCAGCATAATTGGGTTTGAGACGAACAGCATGTGTGTAGTCCGCAATAGCCCCCTTACAATCTCCTGACATGAACTTTTCATAGCCCCTAAACAAGTAGGTTTCAGCAGATATAGACTTTTCTTCAGACAGAGGTTTGGCACTTCCTGATTGCACAAGTAGTGCCTTGAGTGTATTTGAGGGAATCGCAAAATTAAGATTCTGTGAGTCTAGCCCCCGATAGATAGAAACTGATACCCCTATTACTTCACCCTTGCCGTTCAACACTGGTCCCCCACTGCTTCCCGGGGAGATAGGAGCAGTCATCTGGAGGCGTTCTTTTGCGCTTCTATCGCGGCGACCGCTGATAATCCCGTCCGAGAACGTGCCCTCTAACCCACGTGGGTTGCCTACCACATAAACTGTTTCGCCAATCCGAACCGTGTCGCTATTACCAAGTGGCAGGGGTTGGATGCCAGCTAACTTGACAAGAATAATGGGTGTCCTGATCTTTAAGAGTGTGAGGTCGTTTGTTTTATCCGTTGCTGTGATACCTTCAAGAACGTATGTGGTGTTTTTACCGACCAACTTCGCAGTACCCCTTGCTGCACCTTCGATGACGTGGTAGTTCGTTGCAATCAGGTTGGGACGAACGAAAAAGCCGCTGCCTTGTCCGAGTATCACACCGTTGCTGTCCTGCATCTCCAAAGATACGGTAGCGGCTAACGCTTTCTCGGCAATCTGTGGCACAGTCTGGGCAGGCGTATTGCCCAAGGTGTAGAATAACAGTGCACTTACAAGTGTAAATAGAGACAGCTGCCACAACAATTTGTTTTGATGTTTCATCGAATCCTCTCTTCTCCCATGATTTTTTTTCGCTCACGAGAGTCTCATTTTGAGCGGTTAAATCCACTTAGATTAAACTGGCCCTGTCAGTTATACCAAAACAATCCATCAGGTAAATTGTCAGGTATCCATCTAGCTTCTATGTTATAAAAGTCCCCTACTGAATAATTTTCTATTTCGGGCACTAATGCTTCCACAAAAGGTACTGATGGTAGAAGTTCGGTCGAAAAATTATAAGCAGGCTTTGGGTGTAAAAGCCCCACAATTTCAGATCCGATTCTTTTATTTATATAAAATAGCAGCACCGCTGAAATACTTTGCCTACAAAAAACTATTCTGTCATTTTGAAATTTAAAAAATAAGGAGTCTTCCAAGTGTGTTATGCTATTGCCGCTTGGAACCGCTATCTTTGGTGGGCTTGTGAGTAACATTTTTGGTCCAAATACCCCTTTATCATCGAGAATCTCGGCATACTCCGGGTGTTCACAGGCAATCACCAGAATCGTAGGACAGTCATATCCTGACATTTGTTTTGCTTTGTCAAATGCTTCATGTCGTATTTGGCGAGCTACTCTATACAAATTCACACTGTAACCTTGACCTGATACCGGTCTCTCTGGTGCTCCATAGCGTTTAGCAAAAGTTTCTCGAAGAATAGAGGTGACTTCAACTACAAAATCCATGTTTTCTTTTTGTACCCGAAAGTCTACCCCACCTCTACTCGGAGTTTCCTCTACCTGAATATCATAGCCATTCTGCTGAAAAAAAGAGAATACTACTGCTTCAGCTCGGGCGGATTCAGGCTGGTTATTACACCTTTGATGGAAAGAGTTAGCGTGTTCATGTTGATTAGCATCCAGAAAATGTTTATATTCATCAACTAGGTTATTTACTGTTCTCATATCCTTGTTTTTTCCATGTACTGGCATAAGCGAGACATGCGCGAATGTCCTCGATCACGATACCAGGATAATTTTCAAGAATCTCTGCCTCACTCCACCCGTGTGCTAGTAGATCAATGATGAACTCGACGGCTAAACGGGTACCTTTAATAACAGGCTTTCCGATCAAAATAGTTTCGTCAGTAACAATTCGATCTGTCCATTTTTGAAGGGGTTTGGATTGCACAAGTTTACGCTCCTCCATCATCCAATAACTAGACATCGTCAAGCGGTGCAACAGGGGACTAGATTAACGAAACTGTCTCGGTGCTTATAGCTAGGGCGTGTTGACATTTTGCTTTTGCTGCCGCGAGAAACGCTCAAGTCACTGGAAAAGCTGCCAGAAACCGAGTTTTTTCTTCAAAACTCAGTTTCTTTTCTGGGGGTTCTACGTTAGTGAACCGATTTATGTCTTTCTATTATCTGGTTACGATGAAATGTCAACAGAACCTAGCCCATTTTCTTGGCTTTGAGTCACTAAGTTATTCATGTGAAACCTTCCTGTTAAGGTCTTGTCCACTTAGCATTACCCGTTTTATCACAGAGAATTACTCTATTGCCCAATTCTTTATGGGAGGCTAAGTTAACCGCATTTACTCCTGTCTGATTGTAGACAGTTACACCATTAGCTAATATCTCGCTGTCACTGAACAATTTTATTGCTTTTACCCCTGCCGGATTGTAAATGTCTATCTCACTCTGCTGTTCAGTGGCAACTAAAATAACTGCCTCTTCCCCAGCTGGGCTATAGATGGCTATCCCATTCACGCCTTCTTCAGCGGAAAGTAAGCTAATCGCAGGTTTGCCTGACTTATCGAATGCGATTATGCCATTCACCTCATCGCGGGCGAATAAATCAATCGCAGGATTACCCGCTTTGTCCACCATCGTTAGCGTGGTACACTGAATTTCATCAAACACACCATTCCTTTGTGCAATCAAAGGGGGTGAAACGATAGATCCCACACCAATCCCAATCAGCATGATAACCGCGCCCAAAACTGTATAGCCCAACTTCTGTTTATGATTCATGCTTTTCTCCCATTGCCCCCTAGAGTAACCACTGATATGCCGGGGGCAAGGCACGAGCGGCGATAACATTCATTAAGTGTGTTTGTCAACCCTAGAAGAAAGGATTATGCGCTTTCTCTTCGCCGACGGTTGTGGCGGGACCGTGTCCGGGGAAGAGTTTTGTATCGTCGGGCAGCGAAAGCAGGTAATTCCTGACCCCAGACAGCAGATCGGTATAGGAAATGTTCGCACCGCCGACCGACCCCGCAAATAGCGCGTCACCGACAATCACTGTGGAACGGGTGTGGAAGCTGCAACCGCCGGGCGTGTGGCCCGGTGTGTCGAGCGTTTTCACGGAGAGGTTGCCGACCGCCACTTCATCCCCATGGTTGAGGAGCCGAAGTTGTCGGGTGCTACGCGGCTGTGGCTCCTGTGCGTGGATGTATGTCGGGCAGCCCGTCGCCCGTTCAATCTCCATCAAACCGTTCGCATGATCGCCGTGTGCGTGCGTCAGCAGAATCAGGGTCGGCTCGACGCCGGTCTCTGACACCTTTTGCAGCACATCGTCCGGGTGCGCCGCTGTGTCGATAATCGCAGCTTTATTGGTCGCTTTGCACACCAACAGGTACGCATGAACGGGCCATCCACCCACATCCGCTGTGATAGTAACAACCTCCAACGCGTCATCGTATCCCGATGGGATCGGTTCCGGTGCCCAGCGTTCCATCGCAATGTCTGCCAACCTGTCACCGTTGAGGTTGAGGCATTCTGCGATGCTGTGGACCTGCTCCTCTGTCGGTTTCAGCGTGTAGTCTTCCATCTGGGATAGTTGTGCCTCTGTAAGTCCTGATTGGGCGGCAACGTCACTCACGCTCAGACCGTTTCCACGCCTTGCTTTGCCGATGATGTCTCCAAATTCGTCTTCGAGTGTGTAAGCCATTGTTGATGTGCTCCTTTGTTTGAGAATTGAATTGAGTCGATCACCGCTCACAGTGGATTGACAAATCCACTGCACCTCTGCGGGTATGGCTTGGATATGTCTATCCAAGCCGAGCGGGGTGTTGGGAATCAAATAAAGAACCAAAGAAACCGAGTTTTTCCGAAAAAACTCGGTTTCTCTGAACTACCTTTTACTCATTTCGGTTCGATCAATCCAGAAGTGTGCTCATGGATGCGTTGACGCTCGATATTCGCATACGGGTCAGCGCGACGGGTGATCCCGGTGATAGCGTCAACCGATTCATCTGCCTTGAACCGCAGATAAAGTTTCTGCGCCTTCGCTGCCATCACCTCATTCTTGAGCGCCCGGTAACACAGCATCATGTTGTAGTGGGCATCCAGATCTTCTGGATCGACCGCCAACGTCTTCTGAAACTCTGCCAACGCTGCTTCATACTTCCGTTGGAGGTAAAGCAGCCTGCCCATCTCATTCAGAACCCGCCGATCCCGCGGAAATTGGAGGGCAGCTGCCCGTAGGTGTTCGAGAGCATCGTCATATTTTCCGTACGCCTTCTGGACCAAGGCATAGAAATAGTGCACCTTCGCTCGATGCGGGTTGTCGGGAGGAAGTTCCTTCTGGAGCGCCATCGCTTTGTCAAGCATATCTTCTGCCCCTCTCATATCGCCCTCCTGAACCCGACACCGTGCGACGTTGACCCAGCCATCCATATAGCTCGGCTCAATCTCCGTGACCTTCAAGAATACCGCTTCCGCACCTTTGAGATCGCCTTGAAGGAGTAGCCCTATCCCGTAGTCATTCCAACGTTCACGCTCGTTCGATTTCGGATTCGCGGCTGAACCCCCGGTTACCGGTTCGCTCGGTTCACCCCGGTCAACCACCCGTAGCGTTGCCGTATCCTCCGCCATCGGGACGATTGGGAGGTTGGGAATCGCTTTGATTTTCCCGGCGACATTCGATGTATCCCCTGTGAAGACCCAACGGCCATTGTCATAGCCTTTACCGACCTGAAAATCGGTATCCTCCGGATCGCGCACCCCCGCATAGGCCCACTGCGTATGCCACCAGTTAAATTTGCGGTAATTCAACTTTGCGTGTAGATGGATTTCCTCCCCACAATCCGGTGGAATGAAGAGGCGATAGTGGACAGTATCCGCAGCGCCGGGGGGAATGGTGTTCGCATAGAGGACAGTCCGCGCCGCCCACGCGTTACGTTTATTGATAAGGTTTCCGTGTTCGTCTAGCAGATACGCTCGATAGAAGTGTGCCCCCGGATCAACAGGTCCATTTCCATCTTCCGCTTCAATCCGTCCACTCCAGAAAATGACCTTTCCGTTTTCGTCCGTTGCTTTCAGTTCCAGCCAGAGATCGAAGGCGTCAATGGTGCCAGCGGGGAATCGGTGCCCCACGTTCCTTGTCCGAACGACCACATCAACCCGAACCTCCTCGCCACGCCGGACCGTTGCGTTGCCTTCGTCAATGGGTGCGACAAGCTTCGTTATATCCGTTACTGTGCCGACAGCGTGCCCTTGATTCCCGCCATCCATCATGCTGAAGGTACGCAATTGCGATCTGGCGGGGGACGTGCTGATACCCGCTGCACCATGGGATTGGGGTTGGATCGGTGTCGCAGGACTTAGCGCGAAGATATCCACGCTCACCTGATTGCTCTGGAGGAATTCGACCGTCACCTTGAGTTGGTCGTCGTGTTTGTTCACGAAAGGGAGCGCCGTATTCGCTGCAGGAAAACGGTGGCTGTGCACCTTCCCGTCGAGATTCCCCGCATCTTTGGAGGGAACCAGCGGCATGTGGCAATCGACACACCTCTTCGGTTCTTCGGGATAGTAGAAAGACAACGCCCCCTGATGCGAGACACCACTCATCTGCCACTGATCGTAGTCGTTAAATCCGCGGAACCAGCGGAAATTGTTGACCGGCACATCGAGATGCACCTTGTGACAGGTGGAACAGAACTCTGCGGTATTCTGACGATGGAACGGCTTGAGGAAGCTCTTTTTATGGGGTTCGGGATCGAGGCGGATAAGATAATTGTGGAGTTTGCGGATTGCAGTATTTTCGCTGGCAGCCATTTCGTGCAGGGGCGGATACTTGATGACATATCCGCTGTTGCCCATCGTATCTTTGACCTTTTCCATCGAGTGGCACGCCGTACACGCGAGCCCGGCTTGGGCGGCGGGTGTGTGCAAATTCTCCCGGATCGGTCGATCCATCGCGCCGTTCAGCAGGATTGCGGGGTCGTGACAGCCACCGCACCATTTGGAGGACTGGATCCCGTTGACATCCTGCATATACATAATCGATTTACGATACCACTGATTGTTGAAGGAGGCGAAGTGATGTGCTGATTCGTTCCACTGTTTGTAGATGTCCGGGTGACAGCCGCTTTCGGCGCAGGTTTGGGAGGTCAGAAAGAAGTCGGTGGGGATCAGGTCGCCGGTATAGGTCTCGACGGAGGCAGGGAAGAACGGTCCATCAGTGCCGCCTCCCTCCTCATACATACTGGTCGGTGGGGAGAGCGGGTTTGTCACCAGATAGTCCGGGTTGGGGCGATAGTGTTGGATCAGCCTTGCCCCACCGGGAAACAGCAGGCTAACGAGCAGAACAATCCCAGTAACTTGTGAGGCCTTGCGTGAAAACTCGTTCTCCACGTGTCTCCCCAAAATCAATAGATGTCCGACAAATAGGATCGCGCCGAGTGTCACCGCCACGATGTGGAGGACAAGCAGCCAGCGGTTGGGCGTCGTGGCACCGACAAACATCAGGTACACGCCCGAAATTATCCCGATTCCCAGAAAGATCATCCCACCTCTACCGATAATCGACATGCCGGCGAAACGCTTGCACACATAGACAATAAACGGGACAATTAGCGCAACGCCGAGGACGATGTGAAACAAGACGTTCCCGATATAAAATAGGGTCGGTTCCCCGAAGCTGATCAGGTACGCGCTGTTAATCAGTAGAACGAGGAAACCGAGAAGTAGGAGTTTTGTCCGAAATCGCATGGCTGGGGCTTTCTCCTAACCACAGTTTTGGGTTTGACAAGGGTTTGGAAGGGGTTGTATAATTGTTTCTAATTCTATCAGGTTTTCCCGGCGGTTTCAACCGGAAAGTATTTGCGAAGGGATAAGCTATGGAGAAAGCGGTGTTCAATCAGCAAGATCCGGATTTACTTGATGAATACGATTTCAGTAAAGGGGTTCAGGGCAAATACGTCCAGAGATACTGCATCAAGCTATTCGATAGCGTTGTCCTTAGTGATTTACCCGAATATAATCTTAGACGTGGGCAAGTCGGTACTGTGGTTGAAATTCTTGCAGATGGCAAAGCGTTTGAAGTTGAATTTAGTGATCGTGACGGCCGTACCTGTGAGTCAGTTGGTTTACGCCGTGATCAGATTATGACTTCGCTATGAATCGATAAAGGCCTAGCCAATATCTGCTGTCGAGTTGACCGAGGAAGAAACGGAGGATTGAATCGTCTGCGTAAGACAGTAGTGTTACGACTATGGAATTCGAGTAGGATGAAAACAAAGCAAAAACCAATCTGTCGAAGCATAGGGTTTCGTTTGACGAAGCGAAGACCGTTTTTGATGATCTGTTCTATATTGACTTTTACGATCCTGACTGCTCTGATGATGAAGACCGGTATATTATTATTGGCGAGTCGCAGCAGCGTCGTTTATTGATTGTGTCATATACAGAGCGCGAGGATAAAATTCGTTTAATTAGTGCCAGAGAAGCAACCAAAAGGGAAAGAGAAGATTATGAAGAAAGTTGATATTGAGATGGACGATGAACTCCGTCCGGAGTATGATTTGAAAAGCTTACGAGTAAGAAAGGTTGGTCCTAAGCGGCAGAGTTTCAAGGAACGATCTATCCAATTGGAGCCGGATGTCGCTGCCGTATTTCCGGATTCTGAATCGGTAAATGAGGCGCTGCGATTTTTAATCCGAATCACTCAAGAACATAAATCTACATTCAGGGGTGCGAACGGTAACGACTGAAAAAACGATCCTAAATCGCCGTTGCTGTCGACGGCAGAGTCCGTAATTTTATGGCTGTATGAAGCCATGGGCTTGGTTGAGAGAGAATTCAAATTAAGTTTCGGTTTCTTGATTAACCATAAATAAAAAAGGAAACCAGTTGCCACAATTTGGCCTATGTCTCAACAGTGAAGGATACCCCGCTTCTCTGGAGGTAGGGAAATTGTATCGTGTGATTCCTGATGATGACGCTACGGCGCACGGCTATATTCGCGTTATAGATGAAAGTGGCAAAGATTATGCTTATACAGCGAGTCGCTTTCACCTGATGCAACTGCCTACCGCCGTTGAAAAGGCGTTGTTGTCTGCTTCACAGGCGTAGTCATTGTTCAGGGGTTTTCAGTGACGAGTCCAGAATGGGTGAGGGTGCTTATGCAAGCACCAGTCCCGCATATCAAATAACAAGGAGATACATTATGCACTTGACAGAGGCTCAGATTTCTTCGTTCCATGAGGACGGTTACTTACGGTTGGAAAATGTGCTGGATACAGACGACCTACAGCCAGTCATTGACGAGTACTCCGATATTATTGACAAACGTGCACAGAAGTTGTACACCGAGGGAAAGGTGAGTTCGCTGCATGAGGACGAACCATTTACGCGGCGGTTGCTGCTGCTAGCGAAGGAAGTACCGGAAGTCGCGGGTAATCTGGACATTATGCAGGAACGCGGCGAGGCAACTTTCAACTTTCTAAAAAACCCGAAGATTCTGGACGTGGCGGAATCGCTCTGCGGTTCGGAGATTGTGTGCAATCCCATCCAGCATATTCGAGCGGTTCTGCCGCATCGTGCGACCGGCGGGTCCCCGACCCATTTCCATCAAGACGTCGGCGTGTGTTGGCCCGATACAGATCAATACTTTATGCTGACCGTCTGGGTGCCTATCGTAGATGCGACGTTGGAGAACGGTTGTTTGGCGGTGCTGCCCGGCAGTCACAAGTACGGTCTACGGCAACATGCGTATATGCCCGGATTGGACATCCCTCCGGAAGAACGTCCGCCGATCCACTCTAAGCCGTTGCCCGTACCCGCAGGTGGGCTTATCCTATTCCACAACTACACGCTACATCATGCACTCGCCAACGAGTCGGACGAAGTTCGCTGGAGCTTTGATCTGCGCTATCATGACGCCTATCAACCGTCGGGACGCCCCTTCTATCCGACGTTCCTCATGCGCAGCAAATTCCGCCCAGATGCCTTGCAGACGGATTATAAGACGTGGTGTGAGCGGTGGGAGTTTGCGTTGATGGCAGGGAAAGACGCTGTGCGTTATCGCTGGAAACGCTAGCGACAGCAGCCAAGTTGCTAGCCTTTTGTTAACTTTTATGTGAGGCGTGTCCGTAACTTGCTGATTAGCACTCAATCGTAGGTATGAGGTCTCCTCGCCCAACGGGTTGGGAGACCCAACCCCTACGCATTCAACGGATTCAAAACGGCTTTTTTTACGCATCACAAATTAAGTATTATTCCTCATTTCCGAGTACACTCCGTTCAGGTACAAAGCCTAACTCTTCTTCGATACGGTGGATTTCGTATACAGGATCTCTTTCATGTCCGGGGCGCGTATAGTGGGAGAGATCTATCCGATCAGCATCCGCCCCGTACCACCCACGGATAATTTCGGGGACAGTATCCTCGGCGCAAGCTTGTGTCCCCACCGCATTTAGGATGCGAACCCCCGGCTTATGTGCGGCTTCGGCGGCAAGCGTCAGACAGCGCACCGTGTCACTGAGATACATGTACGAAATCGATCCCATCGCCCACTGTCCTACCGGTCCCACTTTCCTAGGTGTCAACCCACGGTCATCTGGAGCGATACTCGCTAGGCGGATATTAACAAAGTCGAGGTCTTCATTCTGACGCGCCAGATAACGCGAGACCTCCTCCATCATATACTTCGAGAAGCCGTACCCCATCCGATCCAGGCATGGGTGTTCATCGGGCATCGGCAGCTGCAACGGTCTGAACAGTGGAGACTGGAACCCGACCGCGGCAATCGAACTTGCAAGAACGAATTTCTTGCAGCCGCCAGCCAGAAAGTATCGCACAAGCTGGTGGGTTCCCAACACGTTGACCCGCAGTTGTTCGGCTTCGGTCCCTCCGCCTGTTACCGCGGCGAGATGAATCACAACATCGACCCGGTGCGGGTCTAACTTCCGCAGGTCGTCAAGCGATGTAAAATCCCCCTGAATCGCTGTCACGCCTTCTACCTCTGTTTTTTGCCTAGATATACAGAAAACGTCATGGTCTTGCGCTATCGCTTCAGCGAGTGCACTCCCGATAAACCCACTGGTTCCGGTGATTAGTATTCCGCTCATCTTACGCTCCTTCTTCCGCACATATTCGGACGGCACAATAATCAATCTTTCGACCATCGTATGACCGCACCGACCACATTCCTGGTTTCGTTTCTGTTGATAGCATCGTATAGGACTGGTGACTCCTCCGATTCGACCCGATGTGTAATGACATGATGCCACGGGAGGACACCCGTCGCCATATTTTTGAGCACAGCACGTCGGCACGGTGCGAAACCGTCGTCACACGGATAGAACATCGTCAGGCGCTTGCCGTGGGGCAGGGCAAATTGATAGGAGAGCGGTTCTGTACCGTAATGCCCCTGATACACAAACTTACCGTGCCGCTTACACAGTTCAATTGCCGGATCAACACATGCAGGAACGCCGGTGGATTCAAAGACGACATCAGCACCTTCAGGCGCAATTTTTTGTAACTCCTCGACCACATTCTGGGTGACACCGTTGATTAAGTAATCCGCACCGAGTTTTCGGGCGACCTCCAGTCTGTTCTGCTCAAGGTCAACGGCAACGACGATACAGCCCCGATGGCTACAGGCAGCCATAACCCCCAACCCAACCAATCCGGCACCGTAAACCGCGACGACATCCCCCATCCGTGGGTTTGCTGTATCAACGCCGTTCAAGCCAACTGCTGGCATGACAAACAGGCTCGCAGCATCTTCGGGAACCCCTTCGGGCAGCAGTTCTAAGCCGTGCGTCGTTTGCGGATTAACGACAGCGGCAGAGCAATGAACACCGGATGCGGCTGAAACCGCCACGCCACCGGACAACTGCATCCCCTCCCGGTTATCGCGGTAATACACCTTATCGCCAACCTTGAACGCATCGACCTTGTCACCAACATACTCGATAACACCGATTCCTTGATAGCCGGTGCATATTGGATACTGTCCCCAAGTAGATATCTTGTTACGGATCAGCGCAAACTCCGTTCCAATACTAACCCCGCTGTACAATGTTCGTATCAGGAGGTGTTCCGGTCCCGGATCGGGTAGGGTGACATCCGCATAGCTAAAGTTCTGATTTTCGTCACTGACAAGTGCTTTGGCGTGCATTTTTCATACCTCGTGCAAGTATTTTGGGCAGACACAAGTCCCCGACGAGGCATCGGGACTAAGAAGCCTGACCCTACATTTGTTGATTCTTGTAGGGGCAACCCCCCCGATAAATCGGGAGGCAAGCACTTGTGGTTGCCCTCTTATAGGTCGATTTTCTTAAAAGCGCGGCAGCTCATGTGTCACGCGGCGTGTATTGTATTCCAGTTGATAGCGCCGGTGCTCTGAGGTCTCCGGGTACTTTTCTGTATCCGGATACGGATAGGTGGACATGTCATGAAAAGGCAGCGGCGTAACCGTCTGTGAAGATAGCGTATTGATGTCACCATCCTTGTCCCACCCGTCGCTATAGAGGATAAAATCTCGCTTCCACCCCGCTTCTAGAGGCGGCAATCCCTTCGTATCGAACTCGACAGTCATTTCGTCCCCGGCATTCAAGATGACATACATATCGTCAATATCTTCTATCAAGGGTGTTACTTCTCCATATCGGGTATAGTTACCCGCCAAATCCCGCCACTGCTTCGCCGTTTCAACTTCACTGTAATCAAACAGGTGTGGCGCGTGGGGGGTCGGGCGATACATCTTGGAAAAGCCGCGGTAGTGCAGATCCGCGTGATTTGGAGACAGTTCCGTGATACGGGTCGGCACGTCATCCCCGCCGACTGTGAAAGACGCTGCATCCCAGTAAATCTGCATATCGGTCGTAATCCTTATCCGCCGATCGTCCGAGAGGAATTTGCCGGTTAGATCGATGCAAATGGTTTTGTTCTTGCCTGCCGGAATGCCAATGGGATTGATGACGGTCTGCCACCTCCCATCTTCATCACGCACTTGAAGATAAGGGAAAGCAGGGTTAATCGACGGACTCTGTGAGAGCGCTACATTGATACTGGTATCTGTTGGAAAGATCCAGCCGGTGAGGAATAAAGTCAGTTGCTGGTCATCGGGCACGACCCCTAAATCGAGAACAATGGAGTGAGGGTCAACCACGCCTTGGAACGCCCCCGGCTCGTGTTCAATCGCATAGCGATAATCGACGGCTTTGAGCGCGTCGGAAACATCGTATCCACGGTGGTCAAGTGCGGTAACCGGACGATGAACCTCTTTAGCCGTGTAAATCTTGAACTCTGGAAACGGCGGTGGGGTATATCTCTCATCAACAAAAATTTGCGTTCCAGTGGGATGGTCTACAACAAGTAGCTTAACCAAATCAAAATAGGCGGTTTCCCAGAGCTCCTCCGTAATCTGAATCGAATAGGCATCCGCTTTCGGCTTCATGAGTTGGCTGGGAATTTTGACGTAATCTGTGGTTTCCGCGGATGCAAGAAATCCCATCGGCGTGACCATCCCAAGCGGACTGCGCCACAGGAGATCCGTTACGAACTGATAGGTTTGACCGTCATAAACATAGAGGAATGGACAGGACCCCTTTAATACCTGCTTTTCGAGGATGCGCTGGTTGGACTTGGGGGTGATAACATTTTGTGGAACGCCGTTTGTCCAGACAACCCGCAGCACATCCCCCTGTTTCTCTTGTCCCAAGCCGAAATGCGTTATCGGTTCGGTAACGTACTTTATCTGGTAGAGCTCGCCAGTCTTGAGTTCCACCTTGGCACCGATGCCGTCGATATTGTTCTTGTTGTTGCCGGCGTTGACGCCCTCTAGCTTCACTTGCAGCCAACTGTTTTGGTCCCCGCCTTCGTTTCGCAGCGCAACGACTCCGCCATTGGAATTAATTAGGAAAAGGTCAAGATCTCCGTCGTTGTCATAATCACCGACAACACCATCGCGTCCACTCCGAACTGTATCGGACAGGAAATTTGAGGCATTGGTGAAACGGCCTGTACCATCGTTCCGAAACAGAAAAACGCCACGTCCATCTACAGCTTGCGACTCACCGATAAGCCATAGATCCAAAAAGCCGTCGTTGTCATAATCAAGGAAATGAGTGGCTGAGCTGGAGACACCGTGTGCAGCGTCAATCGCTTTCTCACCCGAACGCGCATCAAGGGCATAGGTGCCATCGCCGCGATTTCGATAGAGCTGATGCGGGGTTCCACCATCAGTTGTCAGAAACAGGTCAATATCGCCATCGTTGTCATAGTCACCAACTGCAACCGCTGTAAAAGCACCGTTTTGGGGCAACCCTATTTCATCGGTCAACGCTGCAAGTTTTCCCTGACGCAGGTTTGTGTAGAGCGTACAACCATTATCATCATTTGCAATTAATAGGTCGGTATCGCCATCATCGTCAAAATCACCGAGCGCTGCATCCCGTGCACCGGGGCGTTTGGGCGGAATAAAGGTCTGATCGCTAACATCGCTGAAGACCCCCTCGGCATTGCTGCGGTACATCTTCAGCCGGTGGTCTGCCCTAAACAGATCCAGATCGCCGTCATGGTCATAATCGACGAATAGGTTTACTCCTCTGCTCTGTGAGCCCTGATTCGATTGGAAATTACTGAAATCTGCCATCTCAGTGAAATCCCCCGTTCCATCATTACGAAGCAGAACACTTCTCTCGGCTCCGATCAGGTACAGATCGGGGTCGCCATCCTTATCAATATCAGCAAAGGTAGCGACATCTCCGGGACGTCCGATTTTTGCGGCGAGGACAAATTTTCCATCCTCATTCCGAAAGAAATTCGGTTCGGCGGAGGAGACATATAGATCGAGATCGCTGTCATTATCGTAGTCCATCAGCAGAATGCTGGAGCACCCCCCGTTCAGAACGCCAAGCCCAATCTCCTGAGTCACATCAACAAAGCGGACCTCGATTGATGGTGTACGCTTCGCTTTCACCCGCGCCTTGAACCCACCGCTGAATTCCTCGATCGGGTGCCCTAAGATATTTGTCACCAACTCACCAATCCCTTGTTGGTAGCGAGGACTTCGCTTTTGCACGTTCTCAAAAATTTGAATATATCGGGCTGCCCCATTGGCATCACCTTGGCCTATCAGAAGCAACGCCTGTTGAAGATACTTGAGGAATTCTTCATCGGCATCCCATAGCAAGGCATTTAACTCCATACAGATTCGTTTCGCTTCGTTCAGTTGTTCTCGCCGTAAAAATGAGTTCGCCAACTTGAGTAGCACCACCACATTCGCTGGAGTCCTCTCACGCAACGCTCGCAGGTGGAAAATCGCCTCATCCGTCGCCTCCGGGTTATTCCGCTGTCCCAGATAGTGGCGCACTAGTTCATACCGCACTTCGAGGTCGTCGGGGGCAAGTCTTATCGCCTCCTGAATGGCTGCAATCGCTTCAGCAGTTTTCCCTTGTGATTGATAGATTTCCGCCGATATAAAATGTAACTGACTGTCCATCGGCTCGACCTCAAGTCCGCGTTTGACCCACGCTTCAGCTTCCTCACGCTGCTTGAGGCGTAGATGCGCGACGGCAAGGTTACCGTAACCGATCGACTCATCAGGGGCTAGGTTGACAAGCTCCTGAAACTGTTCAATCGCTTGATACGGTTGAGACTCTTCCAGATACGCTAATCCGAGGTTTTGGTGACGTATGGCAGCCGAAATGGTCTCGTCGGCAGTCTCTTGGGCATTGGCACCTGAGATAGAGACAAACAGTAAAACGTGAAGCGTGAAACATGATAAGAGAGATTTCATGAGTTTAGGGGTGCGGAAGTTCATATCTCTATTGTCTGAAGGGGACGCAGCTCTCACTGATAAAACTAGGGCGTGTTGCCATTTTGATGTTGCTAATTCAGCAATTCTATATTTTCCCCAGGCCCGGTAGGTGCGGTTTCCAACCGCACCACGCATCGCTCGGAAATTACCGAATTAATAAATTAATCTTCATACAGATTGTGGTACAAAAGACTATTTCTTGTGGAATAAGTTCTCCTATTTGCCTTCCAGCTCGGCGCGGACGATTCGCGTCCCGGCGACGAGATTTTGTAGCTTCAAACAGCACAGCCAACGCGGGAGTTGGAAGAACCCACAGTCAGGTGAAATGCTCAATCGTTCGGGGGGACAGTGCTGTAAAACTTGGCGGATGCGGTCAGCGACCTCTTCAGGTGGCTCGTTCCAAAAACTCTTAATGTCCACGACCCCCGCCATAAAGTCGAACTTGCCTTCAAATCTGCTGTAGATGTCATGTTCAACCATTTCACGGTTAGCAAATTCCATTGACAGACAGTCTACGTTCATATCTAACAGCACCGGGAACATCCAGTCGTACCGACGTTTGCCACGGGGGCGAGACCCCAAATTGCCGAAACAGATATGTAGGTTCTTTCGCGCTGAGATTCCCTCAAGTGCCCGGTTGAGCAGTGCTACCCAATCTTCGAGCTTGCCGGGGATGATGCCGAAACTTGGCTCGTCAAGTTGAATTTCGGTACACCCCTCCGCTTCAAGGGCTTTCAATTCTCGATTGATGACTTCAGCGAATTCCCAGCCAAGCTCGACGCGGTCTTCGTATGGATCGCCCTCACGAACTTGGATGTGCATGGTCAGCGTCAGGGGCCCTGGGCAACACGCCTTGATTAGCTGTCCTTCACCAGCGTTTGCTTTCAGGAACTGAAATTCTTCTACAATCCCCAAACCTGCCGGGATACGCACCCGACCATCAAGATTGTAACGCGGGACGCTATCGTAGGCGTACAGTCCGGTTTGGCGGAGGGCGGGTCGTTCGCGCAATCCTTCCATCCGTCCGTAGAAGTTTTGCACAAAGTACCAGCGACGCATTTCGCCATCCGTGATGGTATCAATGCCCGCTTCCTTCTGATCCCAGATTGCTAGACGGACGGCATCATCGTAGACCTCTCTCTCGTCGGTAGGTCCATAATCGCCGCGCTTTTGTGCCTCCATGGCGGTCCACAACCAACCTGGCATCGCATGGGAACCGATTACCGTAGTCGGAAGCAATTGTTCGTATGGCATGAGTTCTCCCTTTATGATCAATATGTCTAAAATGCCTAGTGAGCCTTAAAATTACGGTCTCTAACTTTAGCACACTTTCACTGGCTTTCGCAACACTTTAGCATACTTTATCACAGCTGCTTACGAATTATCCCTTGACAATATCGCCGAATTAAGATAAATTGTTCGCGGTTTATACCGAACATCATCCTTACAATTCAAAAAACCGCGACCATCTGCGGAAAAATTACTGGAGACCTTTATGAAATTTGTTCGATATCTATCTGATGGGCATGTAAGTTACGGGACGCTTTCGGACGATACCGTTAATGAATTAAATGGCGATCCGATTAGCGGCTATAGTGAAACCGGGAATACAGTTGCCTTGGGGGATGTAAAATTGCTTGCGCCGGTCACGCCGGGGAAAGTCTTAGCGGTTGGACTGAACTATAGGAGCCATCTCAACGGTGCGCCGGAACCTGCGAACCCGGAGATTTTCATCAAGACACCGACTTGTCTGAACGATCCGGAGGGAGACATTGTGCTGCCCGCAGGGGATGATAACGTTCACGCGGAGGGGGAATTGGTCGTCGTCATCAAGAACCGCACGAAAGGAGCGACCCCTGAAGAAGCAGCGGCGAACATATTGGGGGTGACCTGCGGCAACGATGTTAGTGCGAGAACGTGGCAGAGCAACGACTTGCAGTGGTGGCGTGCAAAAGCTTCTGATACATTCGGACCCGTTGGTCCCGCTGTTGTGACGGGCCTCGACTACAATGCGCTCCAATTAGAAACACGGATTAATGGTGAGGTCGTGCAGTCACAGACCACCGCTGACCTGATTTTTCCTGTAGAGGCAATCGTCAGCTTCGTTTCGCAGGCGATGACACTCGAACCGGGAGATATTATCTTTACCGGAACCCCCGGAACTACGTCAGCTTTGAAAGCTGGCGATGTAGTCGAAGTGGAGCTTGAGGGAATCGGTCTACTAAAAAATAGCGTTGTTGATGCCTAAGCTAACGCGTACATCAGACCACTAGAAAACATCGGGACAACCGAGAAAGAGAAGCGAGCCCAAGGCGCATATTCCCGTAATCTCAACGGATTAGCCAACCTCGCTTCAGGGATTGAGTGTAAGCAATTATGAACGACCTGAATTCGGCAAATTCCTATCTTACTTTTCAGGACGATTTTGTTCCGGTGAAGATACTTGCCGGCCACCATATTTTTGAGGGGCTCGCACCGCAGCGGACGAGTATCATCTTTGGGGTAACCGAACTACCGTGGGCTGTCGCCGCTTATCGGATAGACGGGCTCATCGTACAGCTAGAACCCAATCTGGATGAAGTGGACGCAATTGCCATTGAAGATTCAGGAAAAGCACGGCTTATCCGTGATAATGCGGTCATTTATGAGCTGGACTATACCATCCCGCCAGACATTACTGGTTTGCACTCCAATTTCTTCTACCGTTGTCCCGAATGCAATGGACATATCTACGAATGCACACATCTCCGAATCGGCAACCATCCGCCTCCTGAACCGCCTTCCTTACCGCCTCTGGTTTCCGACTGTACAGACTGCCCCGCCTGTGGCGGCAAGATTCAGCATTTGGGACAGGGAGTGAGTTTTTGCCTCGACTGCGATTGGGAACACGGCTTGAAACCGATTACCCGGCAACACCACTGACAATCAATCTTTGAAATGGAGGGTACCACCGCTTATGAAAATCACCCGCATCAAACTCTATATCGTCAACGTACCGGAACGAAAGTGGTGGTGGTCTGACGACTTTTATGGTCAACCGGCACATCAGCGATCGGAACACGGCATTGCAGAAGTCGAAACCAGTGAAGGCTTGATAGGCCTCACCCAGATAGGCCGGGGGACGCCGATACCAACCATCGAGGTAACGTTAAAGGAGTGGTTAGGTCAGGATGTACTAGGGATTAATCTCGCAACGTTGATGTCGCCAATGGCAAGTGCTTTTGAACAAGCGATACTCGATTTGCGCGGTCAAGCACTTGGTGTGCCGATCTGGAGTTTACTCGGCGGTAGACTCCGGGATCGCATTTTTGTCACTCAGTGCACCGGTTACAAGACCCCGGAGCATACGGCAGAGGACGCCCAGTGGGGCTGGGAACATGGCTTTCGCGCCTACAAGATGAAGTGCATCACTAGTAGAGAAGCCACACCGGAGGAACGCATCCGGTATGTCACTGACCGCATCGAAGCCATCCACAAAGTCTTACCAGAGATGGCAGTGCGCCCTGATATTCGTTGGCGGCTTGAGGAGGTTTGGGTGGCGCAAGAACTTGCCCGCCGTTTGCAGGGCCACCGGGTGGAGAGTCTAGAGAGCCCGATAACCAAACGCGCAGCAGGCGGCACCTTTTCTGAGTGGCGTCGTCTACGACAGACCATCCACCTACCTGTGGGCGATCATGTCTACAACAACGAAGACCTTATCCAGCGCTTTCAAGCAGAGGCACTTGATTATGCGATAGTTGGCGGTCAGACCGCATTTGAAACGATTAACCACTCACGTCTCGCCCATGAATTGGGTATGGACGGTTGGTCACAAACGGTGGCGTACGGACCGGGGGCGGCGATGGGATTGCATGTGGCTGCCTGCATGCCCCACTTGACTCAACCTTATGATATGGTTGGGCCCATGGCGTGGGAGGATACCTTAGTCAACGAGGATTTCCCGTTTGAAGATGGGTGTTTTCTGGTGCCGGATCGTCCTGGTTTAGGATATACTCTGAATCACGATGCGGTTAAAAGGTATCTGGTTACGGAACAAGATTTTGAATAAATGATATCTATAGATTACCGTCACTGAAAAGATAATATCACCCTAAACAGAAACAGGCAAAGGCATACTAATGAAATCGGATAAAAACAATCAAAGTGGGGACCTCCCGTATTTGCGGCAGCCTTCCCTTTCGCCGGATGGGAGCACCATTGCTTTCTGTTATGCGGGGGATGTCTGGATTGTTCCAGCAGACGGTGGGCAGGCAAGCCGTGTAACCTCTCATGCAAACAACGATTCACACCCAATCTTCTCTCCCGACGGCACACAGTTGGCATTTGCATCTGAACGCACAGGTAGCGGAAATATCTACACCATCTCCCTCCAATCCCACCAACCGCCCAAACGCTTGACCTATCACAACGAATCTGTTCCACCAGATTGCTGGTCTCGGGACGGGCAATGGCTCTACTTCTCATCGGATTACGACGGACTTCGCGGCGCAAGCTACAAGATTCATATTGATGGAGGCACACCGATTCAGGTCGCCGGCGACCCACGCGAAACACACTACAATTTAGCGATTTCGCCCGATGGACAGACACTGGCGTTTAACAATAATGGGACCCCATGGTGGCGGCATGGACAGCACGCTTCCGGGCATTCTGATATCTGGATAGTCCGCGAGGCGGTTGGGGCGGATGATCACCGTCGATTGACGCAATATCTCGGTAGAAATCTGAGACCGATGTGGAACAGCGATGGTACCGGGCTTTATTATCTGAGTGATCGCGACGGTGAGGAGAACATCTGGTATATGACCCTGGAAGGCGATGCGGAAACTGAACAGCTCACGCATTTCACGGACGGACGTGTGTTGCGCCCATCAATCTCCTCCGATGGGAGGAGGATCGTTTTTGAACGTGATTTTCAGATTTGGCGACTGAATCTCGAAAATCGAGCAGCTGAGCCGGTGGAGATTACTCTTCAGACCGACGAAAAATCGAACCCTATCCGTCACCAGAGCTATACCTCCGGTATCAACGAATTTGCACTTGCTCCTGACGGCAAGAAGGTCGCTTTTATTGTCCACGGCGAGATTTTCGCAGATTTGGCGGACAAAGGGGATAAAATTAAAAAGGGAGGAGATTCGTTCAAGGTTACGGACACGTCTTTCCGCGAGAGCCAGCTTCAGTGGCATCCTGAAAGCGACCGTATTGTGTACATTTCGGATCGGACGGGGCACAACGAAGTTTTTCATTATCACTTCAAAGAACGGGGGGAGACGCAACTGACGGACTCGCCGGAGCAGAAATACGCACCGAAGTATTCACCAGATGGGAAGTGGCTTGCATATATTCAGGTCCCGCTGCATTCTGATACAGCTGGAAGCACGGGCGACATCTGGCTGATGAATGTAGAAACGGAGGAGAAACGACCTTTTATTACTAATCAGGCGTTTATAAGCGCACCAGAGCCAACAGAGTTTGAATGGTCGCCGGATAGTCAGTGGTTAACCTTTATCGCAACGGATACCAACTTCTTCAACAACCTTTATGTCCAACATATCGAAGCGGATACCCCCACTCAGCTGACCTTCTTGAGTAACATCGGCATGGATAGTATCATCTGGTCCCCCAACGGAAAATTTATTACATTTAATACAGGACAGTATCGCGCTGAATCACAGATTGCGCGGGTAGATCTAAAGCCGATTCGACCGGTTTTCAAGGAGGATGATTTCGATC
The DNA here is from genome assembly GCA_022822785.1 of Candidatus Poribacteria bacterium. Classification (GTDB taxonomy): domain Bacteria; phylum Poribacteria; class WGA-4E; order WGA-4E; family PCPOR2b; genus PCPOR2b. The sequence continues at coordinate 63,472 of JAJEAL010000053.1, read as the reverse complement.
GACTATTTCAGGAGGAGCAGCCGGACGAACCACTGCCACCGGAAGCAGAATCCAGTGAAAAAGAGCAAGCCGATTCAGGAACGGAAAGCCCGGACGAATCAGAAAACGAACAGGATACCGAGAACAGAAAAGCAGCAGACAAAAAACCTAAAAAGAAGATTGAGCCTATTGAGATTGAATTTGAAGGGATTAAACATCGGTTACGCTTTCTCACTGATTTCAAGCTCAACGCCCGCGTTGAAAGTATTCGACCTAACAGCAAAACGCTCGTCTTTCGCGTTGCCATGACGGGCCAGCCAAATCTATGGAGCATGTCTCTTGAGGAGGATAAGCGAGATGAATTACCCAAACAGTTGACAGCAACAGCTAGCGGAAAGGGCAGCGTACATTTCATACCGAACGGCAAAAAGTTCTATTACACCGATGGTGGCCGCATTCACTCCCTGGGGATGGGTGAAGATGGCGCGAAGGAGGGGGAGGCAAAAGCGTTAGATACGAGAGCAGAGGTGCAGGTCAACTTCCACCTCGAAAAGATGCAAGCCTTCGATGAAGCGTGGCGGTTGATTCGGGATGGATTTTACGACCCACAATTCCACGGTTGTGATTGGGAACAGGTACATCGGACGTTTCGCCCGATGGTGCAAGGGGTGCAAACACAGGCGGAGTTCCGAGAACTTTTGAATCTTATGGTTGGGGAATTGAATGCGTCCCATCTCGGCGCCGGTGGTTGGGCTGACAGTGCGCCGGATAGTTTTCTCGGAGCAGATTTCGATCGAGAGACGCTGGAGAGGAATGGACACTTCAAAATTTCCGCAATCACCCCTGAATCTCCACTAACGCTTCCAGAAGAGCCCGCACAAACTGGAGAGTATCTGGTTGCAGTTGATGGGATTGCCCTCAACCGAGAGATCAACCTTCCTGAGCAGCTGCAGCGCAAAAGAGGGAAACGGGTAACCCTGAAGCTCAACAATACGCCCCAGCTTGAAGGCGCCCGTGAAATCATCGTCCAGCCGATTGACAGCGGCCAGCACCGACACCTCCGTTACAAGGAATGGGTGCGGTGGAATGAGGCCTACGTCCACGACAAGAGCAATCGACGGCTGGGATACGTTCACATCCGTGAGATGTCCTACGAAGCGTATCTCCGCTTTATCGCTGACCTTGACACCGAGACACACGATAAAGAAGGGGTAGTGATCGATGTCCGATTTAACCCCGGTGGACATATCGCGCCTTTTATCCTTGATGTTTTGAACCGGAGAGCCTATACCCAATCGAATTATCGCGGTTTAGTCAGCACGACCGACACGAATCTCGCAGGCAATCGCATCTTAGAGCAGCCTGTTATTTTAATTACCAATGAACATTCCGGAAGCAATGCGGAGATGTTCAGCGAGGGATTCCAAAGATTGGGACTGGGTAAAGTGGTCGGAATGCCCACAGCCGGAGCGGTCATTTGGACCTGGGGTTGGAGCTTGCTAGACGGCACAGTCTTCCGGCTGCCCCGACTAAAGGTTTCCACCTTGGACGGTGAGAATACGGAGGGCACCGCCCGTCCGGTTGACGTTGAGGTCGATCGCCCGCTCGGTGAAGCAGCACAGGGAATAGATAGTCAACTTGATATTGCTGTCGAGCAGTTGCTAACGCAAATTGAGGAAGATCGTCAGAGTACATAGGGGTACGCTTCAATGTTGTCCCCTCTTTTCTTACCCAAGGGTTTGCCAAAAGAGCCGAATTGCAAATGCGAGAACGGCGACAACAAGAACAACCCGAATCCACTTATCGCCCTTGTCTACTGCCCAGTGACTACCGATCCAAGCACCTGTCGCATTCCCAACGGCAAGCGTCAACCCAAGTGACCAATTGACATTTCCGCTCTGAACGAAGACAAACAATGCACTGACGGTATAAAAAAAGACCACAAACAACTTGATCGCATTAGTACGTACTAGATCGAAACCGTTTGTCAGCGTCAGCGCCGCAATGATGATGAAGCCGGCTCCTGCCTGAATAAAACCACCGTAAATACCCACAAAAAAGAAGACGAGCATCCCGATAATTTTGCGGACTATGCTCAAATTTGCCGTGTCACTTTGTAACTTCTTAGTTGGATTAAAGAGGGTGAGAAAGAGCACCGCAATCATGATGCCGGCGAGAACGCGGTTGAAAATCATTTCATTCATATCAACGGCAATTTTCGCGCCGAGCCATGCCCCAACGAGTGCAGGTAGGGTAAGAAGTGTACTATAACCAAAGTCAGAAACGCCCTTGCGGCGGAACCCCATGATGCCACTAGCATTCTGGACGAAAACCGCGACCCTGTTTGTCCCATTTGCGGTTGCGGGCGGTAAGCCGAGAAAGATGAGAATAGGAAGGGTGAGTAGTGAACCGCCACCGGCAACGGTGTTGAGGAAACCGGCGCAGACACCGGTAACAAGAATTAACGGGATTTCCCAAAGATTTTCCATATATTGTTTTTGCAACTCCTCGTTGGTTGAATTGAAAGACTATAGTCACGATTATATCAGTTTTTGTGTGGTTGATCCAGTGAAAAACTGAGAACCTAACGACAGACATCATACAGGTTGACTTAGCGAGGGATAGTGTGCTAAATTAAGGGTGCCTATTTTGGATGACTCTATTCGGGGGTGAACAGTCGTAAATCCCATCCACCCGCAGGGAATAACAAGCGTTGCTATCTACGGAACCCCGGTCTAATCGGGATGACCTTTCATTAATTCGTTGTCTTAGGAACAGGAGGAGAGATATGTTAGCCGTTAAAGAACTAGGGCATGTGGGCATCTACTGTACCGACCTACAACGATCCAAAGATTTTTACACCCGTATCTTGGGACTCACAGTTACCGACGAAGACCCTGACGGTAATATCACGTTCCTCAGCGCACAGCCAGATGAGGAGCACCATGAGGTCGCCCTCTGTCCCGGCAGGGACGTACCCGCGGGGGCAAAGGTTATTCAGCAGGTGTCCTTCATCGTGGAAGATTTACCAACCCTAAAGCAGTTTTATCATCGACTGAAAGAAGAGGGGGTACGTTTCCGCAGCACTGTCAGCCATGGCATCGCCCTCGCTATCTACTGCTACGATCCTGACGATAACGTTGTTGAGATTTATGCCAAGACACCTTACAAGATAGCACAACCGCTCTCTGAGCCGGTTGATTTGGAACTGTCAGACGCGGAGTTACTCGCTATCGCGGAAGGGGGCAGACAGTCCTAGCAGGACTATAGAAAGGAGAGATTTATGAGTTTTGCGTATTCATCAACAATTGCAAGCATTGTAGAGGAACTAGAAACCCGCGACCCCCTGCCGGCCCTCGCTCCAGCGGGAGAGTGGAACCGCGAACTCACCCATCGGATTAAAACTATTTCACTTGAGGCACTCTTCGATGGGCAATCTATTGATGATTCGACGATGGGGCACGCGACACAGAGTGGCTTGCTGCTCTGGAACGATGCACTTGATGCGTCACACACAATCTCACAGGGGATTGAAACTAAGACAGGTAGTTATTGGCACGGCATTATGCACCGCCGCGAGCCTGACTATAGTAACGCCAAGTACTGGTTTGGACGCGTTGGCGTGCATCCCACCTTCCCCGAACTCCGTGGACGAGCGTTAACAGTACTCCAAGCAGCTTCAACTGAATCGGATTCACTTGCACACTATGCCGAAGTAATCGAAAAAACGGAGGATTGGGATGCTTTTCGGTTCGTTGACTGGTGTCAGGCTGCAGATGGGGATAGGTCAACCCCGGAAGCAGTAAAAGCGTTTTTACAAGCCGTGCAGGTTGAAGAGATTAAACTATTGCTGAATTACTCCTATCAGCACGCACTCGATCAGTAGAAGTGAAGCAGTTACGCTATACCATCGGAATGGACGGATCAATTCCAATCAAACCGAACAGGAGGTATTAACATGCGCTCTCACAATGGCTTCAGCCGCTATCCCTTATTCATCGCAGTTGGTTGTATACTCACAACGCTTTGCATCTCTGCTGTCTACGCGAGTTCAATCAAGACCAGCTATAGGTATCAAGAGATTAAGCGGCTCCATAAAATGGTTGCCCGAAACAGCGAGCCAGCGGGTATTAAGATGTTGATTCAGAAATCACGTGCATTTATTGAGGAGCATCCGAAATACAAGCGGGTCGATCAGGTCTATTACATCTTCGGCAACGCACTGACTAAAGCAGGGGATACCGAGAAAGCAGTTAAGGCTTACCAACAACTTGTGGAGAATTATCCGAAAGCCACCTATTTCGCACCCGCTCTGCTGGAGATGGGATTAGCCTACGATCGGCTCGGTCAGCACGACAAAGCGGATGCGGCATATCGTCAACTAGTTGAACACCCAAAACACAGTTCACGCGAGTCTGCAAAGACCGCGAAACGGTTACTAGAACTAAATAAGGCAGATCGGACCGGCGAAATTCCTTCAAGATCCTCACCTAGAAATCGACCGGATGCACTGGTTGGCAAAAAAGCAATTGATTTCAACGTGAAAGACCTCAACGGCAACGACCTGTCGATAGAACAGTATCGCGGCAAGGTGGTTTTGCTAGACTTCTGGGCGGTTTGGTGCGGACCGTGCATCGTTGAAATGCCCAACGTGCAGCGGGTCTACGAGAAATATAAGGACGCAAACTTCCAAATCATTGGCATCAGCCTCGATCAGAATCGGAATACACTAGTCGGTTACCTAGAAAAAGAGAAGATTACCTGGCCCCAGTTTTTTGATGGAAACGGTTGGCGGAATCAGGTGGCGATGATGTACGGGATCAATGCGATTCCGCACACCTATCTCATTGACAGCGAAGGCGTAATTCGCATGGCAAATGTGCGGGGACGCGCCCTTGAACCGGCAATCGCTGAACTAGTCCAAGAGAACAACGCAAAATTACAGGGTGACAAGCCAGTTGAGAAATAGTGTCGAACCTGACCGCAGATGATAGGTAAGTCAATCCCTTCAAAAAGTTGTGTGTAGCAAATTCCCTCAATAAAATCAAAGCAATTTTCTATATTAATCGTATTGGGGGAAAGGTATTGAATCTGATTTTCAGGCGTTGTAGGGGGGGGGGCACCCCGCCCCTACCGGCTCGATCTTACATTTCCCTCAACCAATGTGAGGGCTTGATTCACTTTAACTCCTTCAAGGTATTCCTGCAGACCGCTGGGCCAGCGGATCTCCACCCGATCAACTTGGCGATATTTCCCCAATCCAAAATGCAACCGCATATCGTTCTGCGATAGGTAGCTTGATCCACTCCGAACTTCCCGAACCTGTGTTAGGTTTCCTGTTGTTACCGTGACCCGTGCCCCAATCGCGTCCCGATTGCTGCGCGTCCCAATCAGTTTGAGGGTCAACCACCTATTCTGTCCACCCCTATTCTCCAATAGGTCCGGAGAGCCCTTCAGGTTTGTCACAAGCAGGTCAAGATCGCCATCGTTGTCGTAGTCAGCGTACGCGAAGCCACGGCTGACCTTCTCCAAGCGTATACCGGAACCTGAGCTATCCTCAACCACATCAAAGGTGCCGTCCCGATTGTTGCGGAAAAGCAGATTGGGTTGCTCATAAAAGCCGGTGGGGTTGAACACCTGCACGTTCTCATGCAGATGCCCGTTGGCAACGAACAGATCTTGATAGCCATCGTTATCGTAGTCGCAAAAGCTAACCCCCCATGCCAAGTAAGGCAAGCTAATCGTCCCAATTCCTGACGCATAGCTCACATCCGTAAACAGTGTATCGCCCTCGTTGCGGTAGAGCGTGTTTGTCTGATCCTGAAAGTTGGTTACGACGAGATCTAAGCGACCATCGTTATCGTAATCCCCGAAGTCGGCGCCCATGCCGTTCTCCGCTTCTCCATCTTCGCTGAGTCCAACGCCTGCGGTCAAACTGACATCGGTAAAGGTGCCGTCACTATTGTTGCGGTAAAGGTAGTTTTGGTCAGCATCGTTGGCGATATAAACATCCATATCACCGTCATCATTGTAATCCCCCCAAGCGAGGGCGAGTCCGCGTCCCATTGCCTCAGCAAAACCTGCGGATTCCGTCACATCGGTGAAAGTGCCATCACGGTTGTTGTGATAGAGGATATCCAACTCCCCCTCATAAAGGCGTGGGTCACAGTAGACGCGCACCCCTTTATCCATGCAAACCTGATCGGAATCGACTGTGTACTTCACATAGTTTGTCACATAGAGGTCTAAAAAACCGTCGTTGTCGTAATCCACAAAGGCGCAGCTTGCCCCCCAACGCGGGTCCCCGGTGCCTGTTTGCATCGTGACATCGGTAAAAGTATCGTCCCCGTTGTTGCGGAAGAAGACGTTTGCCCCAAAGTTGGTCACGTACAGGTCGGGAAACCCATCATTATCGTAATCTCCAACCGCACACCCCATACCGTAGCCTGTATCGGCGACCCTGGCTTCCATTGCGACATCGGTAAACGTGCCATCCCCGTTGTTGCGATAGAGTGCGTTTCGCGGTGGTTCAATGTCCTCAAATTGCTTCTCCGTAAAAGGGGGAAGATCAGCCCCGTTGACAAGGTAGATGTCTTGAAAGCCATCGTTGTTATAGTCCAGAAATGCTGCGCCGGCACCGAGGGGTTCGACGAAGTATCGTTGTCCACGCCCACCGTCGTGATGTTTGAAGTGGATTCCCGCGTTCTTTGTGACCGATGTAAACTGAGGTGGGGCTGCGGTGGAAGAGCTGCTGATGAGAAGGGGTAGGAAGCATATAAGAAGAAAACTCATGTCAAAAGAGGGAGCATAGTACGAAGGTAAACCACTGAAACCTAAGAGGAATGAATGAACCAATGAACCAGTGAACTGTAAGGCATTACGTTTCACGTTTCACTCCCCGTGTCAATAGTTGCAAACTTGTATCGCTAGTTATTATGAGGCGGATTCAGCAACTTTTACATAAGTATGTGTCAACGGTTCCCAACCGAGCAATCGCTTGGCTTTCGACAGATTAATCTCTTGCTGTTCCTCATCGCCGGCGATGAATACGGCATCGAAGCCGGTATGTTCGACGGAAAGACCACCAAGGTAAGCCCGTGCAAGGTCTTCCTCATCTGTCACCCAGAGATGGACATGATCGGACTTGGGTTGCCCGCGTTGCTCGATCCACTGCTGACGGGTCCTGGGACCCGTGATTCGCAGGGCAATGATCGACATACCGTGTTCACGGCAGAAGTATCGACAGATCCGTTCCCCAAATCCTTTGGTCAAGCCGTACACACCGGGGTTATCAAGTGGCACATCTTCCTCAGATGGGAACTTCCTGCGTGTCCGTTCATGGACGGTGAAGGTGCTGGTGTAAATACCGTGCTTGATGCCCTCTTCTTTCGCGGCGTGCAGCAGAATATGGAGGCCCATTGCGTTCACTTGATAGTTGGCAATGACATCATCAAAATCCGCTGCTGATGATGAATCACTGGTGGGACGCTGCATGACCATATAGATGAACGCATCCATGCCCTTGACCGCCTGTTGGACAACCTCCGGGTCGGTCACGGAACCTTCGATATATTCGACCGTTGAATCTTGGGGTGGAGAAAGATCGAGGATGCGAAACTGATGATGTGATTTCATGTAGGGCAGCGTCATCGTTCCGACATGCCCTGCCCCGCCGACGATTAGTACTTTCATGGTAAGTTCTCCTTTTATATATTCGCAATTTCGCTGAGCGGACGAGCGTTGATGAAGAGTTTGGCACCGTGGCTGACTTCTGGAGTTATATCCACCCCACATAACCAGTTCCATGTGCGCTGCCGACACGCGAGATCTCGATAAGACTCGACCTCGGTGACATAAGGGTGTCGCTCTCGATTGGCGTAAGGCGGTATCTCCTCCGATTCTATCAGCCAATCCCGCTTCGGCGGCGAATTTCGAAAATACGAAAATTTAATCATCCCACGACGTTTCGCATTCAACTTTGGTCCCGCTTTGTGCCAGATGCCGTAGTGGGTCAAAACGACTGTTCCAGCGGGAACAGTCAGGGAGACTTGACCTAAAATATCGCCGTAATGGGCAATCGCCTCTCGGTCAACCAATCGATGATGGGAGCCGGGCAGCACCATTGTGGGACCGTCCTCAAGCGTAACGTCCTGCGGGTAGTAATAGCACTGCAAATGATTGACGCCGTAACCGTATTCGGAGAGACCATCGGAATGCCATGTCTGTCCAGGGTGTGCTTCTTCATACAGATGGTGGTGTGCGGTTACAGGGATAAAAAAATTTCGTCCGAGCAGCGAACGAGCAACACCAGCGACCTTCGGGTGTAAAAGCACCTCGTTGCGAAATCCGGGTGTGCACGCGAATTCGTTGATTCTACCCCCCGCCAAAGCTTCGCATTGACCGTTAAACTCGCCGGAGACAACTCCCTCCAGAACAACGGACCCTCTCGAGACAAAATCCATGACTTGATTGTCATCCATGGTAGGTTGAACATCGATCATCGTTTCCTCCTGTCATCGGTCTGAAATCGATTTTTCCAAGATGAATTCATAGCCCAGATAAGTGTTATCAACATCCGAAAATTGGTAAAGTTCCGCTCTTGGAAATTGCACAATCCGCCATCCGTCGTTGACGGCTTCGATAACCGAATCGTACGGAGCGTCCTGTGATGGCAGCGTGGGCTCATAAGACACTGTAGGATCGTACCATGTCCAACCGGCAATCGCCGAACGCATATTTGTCGACTTTGAATAGAGATACAACACCATCTGTCTTGGCTTAGTCAGCAGCCCTTCTAATCGTTGCAGGTCAGCTTCCGTGAAGTTTCCCGCTTGAAGTTTCTTTCGGCTTTCGTCTAGCCATTCTTTGACTGTCATTTCCATTGTATTTATCCTTGTTCCTTAAACACTAATCCCAATCAAATATCACTTTGCCACATCGCGATCCATCCGCGACGCGGAGCGCCTCGACACCATCATCAACGCCGAAATGGTGCGTCACAGCAGGCGCAAACGTCAATCCGGTTTGTGCACAGTACCGCACAAAATCCCGCAGCCATCCAATCGGAAATACGACAGATCCCATTAGGGTGATTCGGCGATACACCATATCACCAGGATTGATGACCTTGTCATCGCTACCGACACCGACGAGCGCGGCTTTCCCTTCACGGCGTAGCGACGGGATGATGCTGCTGCGTCCACCGGCACTACCGGAGGTTTCGACAACGTAATCGACCCCTTCCGTGCCGCTGAACGCAACCACCGCTTCAACCGGATCTTCCATTGCGGCATTGACGGTAGCATCTGCACCGCACCGCTTGGCGACCTCAATCCGCTCCTCCATGATATCAACCCCTATCACCCGCGCCCCCATCGACTTCGCGATGCACACCGTGCTCAACCCCACGGGTCCCAGACCGTATACGGCGATTGTCTGCGGGAAATACTGCTCCACCCCAAGTCGCCTCAAGGCGGCATACGCTGTAGTGCCGACACAGGCGAAAAACGGACCATTGATAAAGTCAATCTCATCTGGCATGACCACGCAGTTCCGTTCATTGGCAACGACATACTCGCCAAACGCACCGCTGACCACCTTATCATCCGGACACCAGACGAAATCTCCCAGCGAACAGTAGTAGCACTGCCCACACCCTTGATGGTGATGGACGGTCACCCGATCGCCTACTTTGAGGTTGGTTACATTCGGTCCCAATTTCTCAACCACCCCGGACGATTCGTGCCCCTGGACCCAATCTCTCGGTTCCGGGGGTCGATACACGTGGAGATCACTGCCACAGATCCCCGATACCTTCATCTTAATCCGAACTTCTCCATTCCCCGGCTCTGGAGTGGGAACCTCTTTGACAGCGCATTGGCGGTTACCTAAAAAAACAATACCTTTCATATTTGTACCCCTTTCAAGATTATGGTGAATTCTAAAAATAAATAAACACTTTCGCCACCCGGTAGGTGCGGTTTCTAACCGCACCGGTTGGGAGTGTCCCGTTAATTCTAAGATTCACTATAAGTCGAGGTCGAACCGAACCAGTAGGAGTAAAACTGTCCATCTGGTAGGTACGGTTTCTAACCGCACCGGTTGGGGTGTCTCGCTAATTCTAAGATTCACTATAAGTCGAGGTTGAACCGAACCAGTAGGAGTAAAACTGTCCATTTTGCAGAGCAAAGCGGAGGCGGATAGTTTGTCCTAGAAATTGAGCGATATCCCCCTCAGTCCACGCAATTCGCGCAGCAGGATAATCACCGTGAAGCCGGACGGAGGTGGCAAGCGCATCGCCATCAATAGAAAGCATTTCAACACCCAATTCGCCGTTGGGCACATCCACATTAACGAAGAGTGAGTCGCCGTTCAAGGTGAAAGGCTCCGTACAAATGACCCCAACCTCTTTCCCAGCACCAAGGGAGATGAACCCATCACGGCGCAGCACAGCTAAACAGACCGCGCCGCTGTCGGGATGGTAGTCGTCATACCCCGGTACTTCGCCGGAGGTGATGAACGCGTACTGCTTAGTGCCTGTGTAGTAGAACCATAGCTCGTCACCTCGCACGACAGCGTTTGATGGACCGAGTAATCCCTGCAAATCGTAAGCACCGCCACCCAACGTTGAGGTTTCAATGAACGGCTTGCGTTCACCAACGCGTCTCCAGTTTTTCAAATCACGGCTACAGGTCACCTGAATGTTGTAGAAGCCGGTATAGTCCCCGTACTGTCTGACACACTCCAAGATATATGGCGACAGACGCAGCCTGTCAAAACCGGGCCAATCGGTAGGAACTTTGCCGGTGTGATGGTACATGGACGGCAACCCGATATATATCCCTTCGTAACGAAATACACCCATATTGTAGATTTGCACGCTGTAGTGTTCGGGCGTGTTGTATTCCGTCTGCCGGAGGTTCGAATTGGCGAGCCGTGCTTCGATGGCATCCCTGCCCATTTCCTGATCCACGTCGTCGGCGTGGAAAACGACTCCATAATCGTCCCAGCTTTCAAAGTCCGTGCTGGTTGCCATGGCGACCGATCTGCCGTAGGGACCCGAACGCTTCACCGTGTGGATGAACAGACCCTCCGCTTCGTTGTAGGAGAAGTTGCCTTCGTCTGAACTTTGCACAGCGGGGACATCTAACTTCGTCCAGTTCACACCGTCCGGCGAAACCGCAAAGCCAGCGTTGAGGAGCGCGGCTTTGTATCGCCTGTTCGGATCTGGATCGTTTGGGTCACGAACCGCCATCGGTCCCCCAATGTTCGGTTCGGGTCCCGGCGTCCAGTGAAGGCCATCCGCGCTGATACGGTAACTCTCGTCCGTCCCGATAACCCAGAATTTATAGACCTCTTCCTCCGGATCCCATGCCGGTGTCGCGCGCGTTTGGATTGTCTGGGTCGGATTCGCACTCCGAACCACCGCACCTTTTTTAGTAGGTTGGTGCAGCGTCCGGGTGAGGTTCTCAAGGTGTTCAATCCCGACATCGTCGAGAAATAGCTGCCGCTGACCACACGGGACACTAAAGTCCATCGTGTTATTCATATAAAGGCTCCCGTCTGTTGAGAGTACGACACAGATAATCTAGGTGGTCTTGACTTGCTTGAGCTGCTCGGCGAGGTTTTTGAGTTGAAATCCCTCATCTTCCCATACGAAATTGGCAACACGAATCCCAGCTTTGCCTGCCTCAAAATCCAAATCAACACCGGAGGAGGTATCGTCAGGAGTGTTAGATAGCACTTCCTCTTGCTCTTCGATGGATTCGCACAATGTAGCTACGCGGGATCCGAGCTTTTGATGGATATTTTTTATGAAACGCATATGCCCCTTGACGGTTTCTAAATCTGGTTCGGTATTTTCAGATCCTATTGGGACGACGCAGAGCAGGAATTCTCCCCTTTTTTCTACGGCAGTTTGGGCCTGCTTGGAACTCATACGGACACTCTGATTGTCGTTCTCGGTTTGCGTAGATTTCACCTCAATCAGCCAACTTTGGCCCTCCTGAGCTATATCCAGTGTTGTTATATCGTCGATATCCTCCGAAATCTCAAAATCCGAGCCGATGCCTGTGCGCTTTACTGAGAAACCTTCCTTTTCCAAGATCGCCTTCACCAATTTTTCCACCTTTTGTCCCAAGCGTCGATTCTCATCTACGATGTGCTTTCGTTCCTGGTCCTCCTTCAGATGCTGCACCAACGCGCGGATCTGATTCAAGTTACCTTGGGTCGCATGATGTAACTCTGTCATACTGTTAACTAACTCGTTACGTTCCTCATCGTTCTCTGTGATAAACTCTAGTCTCAAGTCAGACAAATTCACATCAATTGCTTCCAGTAGTTTGACAGCATCGGGATTTTTATTTAGAGAGCTAAGTTCCCATCCGCTACCCCGCAGCAGACTCGCAAGCGACTGCGCTGTAGCGTGGTGGCGTTTGTCCCCCAGTCGAACCCAATTGCGTTCTCGCAATGGCTCTATCCATTCAGCTGGAAAATAACGGTGTGTTTCTCCACACTGACATTTAGCTTCCTTAATTTCAAGAGCCTGACGATCCTTTTGAACTAGCCACTCAGTAAGAAAGTACCAGAACCGCCGAGCTCGAGATTGGCTATCACGTACGTCTTCTATGATTTCTACACGACCTACAATATCTGTTACAGTGACAGGGACGTCTGTTTTGTGGGATACTTCTTCACGCAGAGGATGGTCTGGATAAAATTTGTTGAAGTTTACCTCATTGGTGATCACTATATTAGTTCTGACGAAACCTTGTTCAGCTAGCACTCGCCACGTCTTTGAATCGGGTACTTTCTCAAAAAAATCATCCCCCAAGATACGGGTCAATGGGAAAAGGTCGGAAAATCGCTGGAGATCTTCCGACCATGCCCGAACAGGGGCCAGCGGACGTTCACCATCATCAGCGGTTCTGGGCAGATAGATAACTGTTGGCTTGTCAGAATCAATTTCCTCTGCGAACATTGGAAAGCCGCCTAAGAGATCCCAATTTTTTTCTTCCACAATCCAAGCGAATAGACGCGCACTTGCTTGCGTGAAGTTATCATCCGGATTCTTTTCGGCACGTTCTTGGAGTCTTTTGATGAGCTGCCCAAAAATATAGTCGTTATCCCATCTTTCTGCACCAACTTCGTCGTCTAAGGCAGTGAGCAGTTTATCGCGTAGTTGAGGCCTGACACGCCACTCCAGCAACTCGGCAATATCTTTTAATTCTTCGGCTATGTCTTGATCGCAGCGGAGGTTAGGAAATGTGCGAAGGAAACCCTCCTGACTTGGAACAATACGATATTGGTTGATTACTTCACTCAATCCATTAACTTTGAGAAAGGCGATCAACTGGTCTAACCAATTGATCGCAGATATGTCTTTTTTTAAGTCGAGAAGACTTAAACGATGGGTTCTCGACTTAGCTGATGAATCATATGATATTTCCTCGACGCGTGATGCCAGTTTGCAGCCATCGATCACTTCATAAAAAGATGAAACTTCGCATTCTGATATCATCGCCCAGTTCTTGATAGCGTTGCACCATCCGATAGCTTCATTTCTCCTCGGTAATACCGCGCGGCCACCCTGCCATCCATCCAATAAGTCCCAAAGGGCTTTTACGCCTGCATCAGTATCTGCCAGCGGCAGCCTAGCCTCTTCCGGTGCTCTAGCATCGCCATCCTCAGTAATAACAGCGGGAGTTTGGCGGATTTTTTTAATGAGATGCTCTTTAAGGGTATCTTGAAGCCATATCGGATTTAACCAGTAAGTTTCAAGGAGGGGCGGAATGTTTATCAGTGTGTATGTATTGTGCCAACCAGACGATGCCACGAAACGGAGCAAACAAATAAGTAATTTACAAGCCTCTTCAATAATTACCTGATTGTCAATGTTCGCTTTGTCAGTTTCGTTGCGTCCAAGAAATATCCCATCGCGTTCTTCCGTTGGTGTAAATTTGAAACTATTGATAACGGCGGGGAAGCTGAAGTTTTCGGTGCCCACGATTGGAAAACCCAAGAAGATTTTAGGTATGCGATTGACTGACAAACATACCTGAGTACCATCCACTAATTCCAGAGGAATAGCAACAGAAGTCTTTTCACTTTTTGCCATAAGATACACCATACTATTCTCGTTACCATTCTCATTTTCTGACACCTTAATTTCCTGCAATCCAACTTGCGACAATAGGGTGCGCTTGGTTACTTCAAAACTTGTCGTCCCGTCAGGAGTTTCGATGTCAATGCGTGAAAAATTTTCATTAAAGACGACAACAAAAGGAGCACATCGTTTTAGCATTGCAAGTCCATCATTGACTGCATCAGTCGCATCGTCCTTGATAGGGTATCTAAATCGGGTAGTAAAATCGCCTAACGATGGTGCTGCAGATGAAGCGTTAAATTCATCCCATGCCCTGTCCATTGATTCACTGAGTTCTTGAACGGAACCAATTTCGCGCTTCAAGCGAAATGCGAAAGACTGACCGTCGTCGAGTTGCCCCGATATATTGATTTCTGGTGACAAAAGATGTGTCGTGAGGAAACCGCTACCGTATTGTCCAATTGTTTCAGGATCTTCGACTTTCGTAGAACCGTGATAGATGAGGTGAGCTATTTCGTCAATTTTGAATCGAGGTCCATTATGCTGAAAAACTAGTTCTCCCGGTTTGTGCTCAATGGAAGCAACAAGGTCTGTATCAGTATCAACCGAGGTGTCGCGTGCGTTCTGCAAGAGTTCCCAAATCCACCGCGTACGCATATGAGCACGGTTCGATTCTAGTGCCTTGAGCTGATTAAGCACTCCTTGTGCGGTGTTTTCTGTAAGAACGCGGGTTCTAATTTCATCTGAGTTCCGTTGGGTTGTCACAATAGTGCCTCTCTGTAAAAATCCAGAAATTGCCTTGCAACTTTTTGATGTCTATGGGGCGGTGCACTCGCCCTTACAGTGAATATGCTTATGACGAAGGTTCGTTAATCGCCTGCATCAACGCGTGGATATAACCGAAACAATATCCGAACCCAACACCACTGGGATTGTCGCCCGTAATCCCCGGCACATGGTCTGGCATCACCATATATGGATAGTCAACCTCTTTGAGCGTACGCAACGCCTTGAGCATATTCACGTCGCCTTCGTCTGGGAACACCTCAACAAAATCGAGGAGACCGCCCTTGATATTGCGGAAGTGGATGTTAAACAACTTCTTCCGCTCGCCGAAATAGCGGATAACGTCGTAGATCTCCTCACCCGGATTCTCCAGCGATTCCGACATCGTTCCGATACAGAAGTTCAGACCGTGGTAGGGGCTCTCGTGCATTTCGATGAATTTCTTGAAGCCTTCAAACCGTGCCCATGACTCTGGCGACGCCCCGATATAACCGATCACCGATACTCGGATCCTGTGGGTGGCAAGCCAACCGTACCTTGTACTCCTCAGCTACAGGGACAACCCGCGAAAGGAAGTAGTCGATTCGCTCCCACATCTCGTCCGCGTCGGCAGGACCGTCTTCAAAATCGCCCAGCGTCTGGTCAAGTTTATGGTACTCAAACGATGACAAACTCGCGCCGCCCCGTCCAAACCGTCTTTCCGTGCGTAGATGCCCAAGGATCGTGATATTGTACCGGCCTGCAGGAATTCCCGCCCGCGACATATTGCGGATCAGGTCGCAGATTTGGTCGAGTTCCCGATCTCGCTCTGGGCTAGGACCGAGAAAAACGTGCGGTGCACCTTGGGTCCTCGCAGGTCCTGATGCCAACGGCAAAATCATCATATCAAGCGAAATGTCTAAGGAGGCTAATTTCTCCTTAAACTGCGATAGAGAGTCTGCATCCCAGTCCAGCCAGTTACCGGGCGGGTTGGATGAAACATGATTTACACCTAACTGGGGCAATACCTTGTAAGCGTCCCAGTTATCTCCTGAAATGTTCTGTGTGCCAACGTGCATTTTGAAACTCCTTTGATTAGTGCGTGAAACGTGATTCGTGAAACGTGAAAACTATTTTAAGGACGTGTCGGGCTGCCATCGGGCAAGCGGGTCTGCGTCCACCACTCAACCTCGTCCTGACACGGATATTTCGCCGCCAAATCCTCGTTGATGTCGATGCCCAACCCCGGTTTGTCGCTGGGATACATATACCCATTACGGACTTCTGGCAGACCGGGAAAAATTTCATACACATGTTCCGGGAAGTTACACCATTCCTGAATCCCGAAGTTTGGTGCCCATAGGTCGAGATGTAGATTTGTGGCGTGTCCAACCGGCGATGTGTCACCGGGACCGTGCCACGCGGTGCGGACGCCGTACATGTTGGCGAATGCCGCCACATGACGCGCGGGTGTTATTCCACCCATCTGGCTGACATGCATCCGGATAAAGTCAATCAGGCGACCGGCGATTAACGGTTGCCATTCGCGGGGATTGTTGAACAGTTCACCCATTGCGATTGGGGTACAACACTGCTGGCGCATGTTCTCGAACCATTCCAGGTCCTCTGGGGCAAGTGGATCTTCCAGAAAGAAAAGGTTGAACGGTTCCACATCCTTGGCGAATTTCACCGCATCAATAGGGTGCAGCCGCTCATGGATATCGTGCAGCAGTTCAGCCTCATCTCCCACTGCGGATCGGACATGCTCAATCATCCGCAACATATTCTGCGTGTATTCCCGTGGATCGAAGTATGCCCCGTCCGGCGCGCCTTCCGGTTTAACAATTCGACTCGCTTCGCCACCGTAGCCGCCCATCTGAATCCGAATATAGCGGTAGCCGTTTTCCATAAATTGTCGGACGCTATCAGCGACCGCTTCGGGTGAGTTGCCGCCTGCATGTCCGTAGACCGCAGCCGCTTCACGGCATTTTCCGCCCAGAAGCTCGTAGACCGGCATTCCCGCCTGTTTCCCTTTGATGTCCCATAGTGCCTGATCTGCACCAGAAATCGCGTTGCTCAAAACAGGTCCGTTACGCCAATAACTATGCACCATCCCCATCTGCCAGATCTCTTCGATGCGGGATACATCGCGCCCGATCAGGAACGGTTTCAAGTGTTTTTCCATCGCGGTTACAACGGCATTGTATCGCTGGGTAAAGGTCGCACACCCCAAGCCGTACAACCCCGGCTCTGAGGTGATAATTTTGACGATAATCAGCCGTGAACCAGCCGGTTGTGTTGTGATTGTCTGAACATCTTTGATTGTTACTGTAGCCATTTAAGCCCTTTCTCCCCACTTGGGGTAAACATATAGTAGCGAACCGCTTTTGTGAAACCATGATTTTTTAGGTTGCCCTAGTTAGGCAGATTTGCTAAAATTTTTTCGCTACCGAATAGTAATATTACATCAAAGAAAGGAATGAAATATGTTGAGTCACCAATCGCTTCAACCCAAATGTTTCTGTTTTGCGTTTGTTCTACTCGTTAGTTTCGCTATCACTATCGCGGTAATGGCTGATGTACACTCTTCAATGCCGAGTGGCGATGCAAGCATCATTTCCCCAGATGCAAAGCTAGAACTATTGTTCAGCGATGCGTTCTTCACAGAGGGAGCCGCTGTGGCGCCGGATGGTAGTGTCTATTTCAGTGACATTACCTTTACGCATGCATCAGATATGCAGGCGGGACACATCTGGAGATATGACCCAAAGACCGGAACCGCTTCCGTTTTCCGCTCGCCGAGTGGGATGTCCAACGGCATCAAGTTTGATGCCCAAGGGCGGATGATCGCCGCCGAAGGCGCCGACTTTGGGGGACGCCGAGTCACCCGGACGGACATGACCACAGGTAAAAGTGAGATCATCGCCGGTCTGTATGAGGGACAACCTTTTAACGCACCCAATGACATCACGATCGATGAAAAAGGGCGAATCTATTTCAGCGATCCCCGGTATCTGGGACATGAACCGATAGATCAACCGATTATGGCAGTATACCGTATCGATCCCGATGGCTCGATCCACCGCATTATCACCGATGCAGGGAAACCGAACGGTGTGGCGGTCTCGCCCGACCAAAAGTCAATATACGTGGTCAGTAACGACAACGGTATGACCGGCATCGGTCGGATCCCCGAAGAGACACCGCTTCATAGAGGGCGAATGGCGTTACTGGCGTACGATTTAGCGGAAGACGGAACTGCCACGTTTCGGAAAGTATTGGTTGACTACGCACCACAGGATGGACCAGACGGACTGGTCGTTGACGTGGACGGAAACCTTTATGTCGCCGTACGTGATACCACTCGACCCGGTATCTGTGTGTACTCGCCTGAAGGAGAGGAACTAGCGTATATCCCAACGACGCCGGAACTTCCGACCAACGTTGCGTTTGGTCGTGGAGATGCGAGCAAAACGCTGTATGTCACATCGGGGAATAGCCTCTACCGCATCAAGGTAATGAAAGATGGTTACCATTTACCGTCAGAATGAAACGTGAAACAACTGGAAGCATGGAAGGTTGGAAAATTGCCTGCGCCCATCCTTCCATACTTCCTTCCTATTAGCGTGAGCTAGGTCTCTAGTGATACCAGAGCCCACCGGCAGGGCGAGTAACTACCCAGCCCCAAACAACTTCCCGATCAATCCCCATCCACTGATTCCGGCGAAAACTATCAGAATCGCAGCCGACACAATTGCGCCTAACAACATCGGCCACCGCGTCCGATAAGCGGCGGGCAGCTTGAAGTTCAAATATAACGCGCCAAGCATCATCAGGGCGATTGATAGGTTTGCCAAGACAAATCCGGCAATCTGTGTGAGTATGTCGAACGGAATATTAAGCCAAACGATGACAAACGTGGTTATGAAGATATAGACACAAACCCAGCGTCGAATTTTATCATAATTCCACTCCCGGTGGGGCCAAATCGCTTGGAAGAATTCCTGCGATACACGTGCGTAAATTTCGGGCAATGCCTGCAAAGTTCCCCAAAGTGCCGCGATGATACAGATATAATAGACCCAGATCAGCGAGCCGTGAATATTACTCCAGACATGGCGTTGTTCAGTGAGCAGGCTCCATCCCTTAAACTCACTTTCAAGCGGATACAGAACAGCGGCACCAGATAACATGAAAGCTCCCGTTACAATGAACAGCACAATCGCACCCATGCCGACATCCCATCGCAACGGCGCGACAATTTTCCGTAACCGACTGACCTGCTCCGGGTCATCAGGTAGGTAGTCAATTTTATCGTGTGTGAAAGCGTGCTGTTGAATCGCTTCAATGTTTTGGTGACCAGTCATCCCCCAACGGTGGATTCCTACCCAGTTGGCATAGACAATGTATCCCATCACCGAACCACCGACGTAAGCGAATGCCGTCGCCATCGTTAGGAGTGGGTTTTGAACAGCATCTTGAGGCGCCCATTCGGGAAACTCCGGTAACTTTCCGAAGCCGAGGCTGCCGATAAATGCTTTCCCCAGATCCGGACGCACCATCAAGGTTCCAATGATGGTGCCCACAACGAGAATGGTGCAGATGATAAGCTGCTGTTTCTCTAACCGTTCAAACGAGAGCCGTAAGCCAAACGCAAGGGCAAAGCCGATGAAGCAGCACGTGATGATGTTTTCATAGTTCACTTCCGAGATGGAGGGTGGCAACATGCCGCTGAGAAAGAAGTGGAACAGATCCCCACACGGCTTCGCAATCGGCACCCACGCCAACGGTGCCCCGATCATCTCCATTAATACGATTGCAATCAGTAGCCAGCCGCGCGGTCCCGGCAGCCGTACAAGCCGATGCCCGATATACTCTCCGCTGACCGCTGTGTATCGTCCGAGCAGGTAGGTGACGAAGACGCCCTTGACGACGCAGCTCAAAAGCACAAGCCATAGCAGTCCATACTGTGCCCACGCGCCGGCTCTGACGACGACAATCGTTTCGCCGGCACCGATGCTGACCGATGCCACAATCGCGGCGGGACCGAAAACGGCGAACAACCCAAACACTTTGTTTATCGACCACGGTTGGGCAAACACACCGCTGACAGGGGGCACCTCAACTTTGCCGATATCTGCTTCCGGCTCCTGAACTGTTTCTCTATTATCCATATCCTTCCTTCCATTACAAAGGCAAGTTTCCCACCGCCCACTCTGATTATGCAGAGGCGATTTGCCTTTGGGAATTTGAAAAAAACGGTGCTGGCTATATTAGCACACATCCATAACCTTGTCTATGAAAAAAACACCCCAATCCCTGCGTTGACAGCGCAAGTTTTGATGTCGATTTTGAGCACAACTTGTGCTAAAATAGGTTCATCGTTTGAGCCGAGGCGGGTGAAATCCATTTTCCAAATCGCTTTTTGGAAGATAGGTTGAACCCATAAATGGCACACATCAAAGAGTAGAAGTTATACACATAGGAGAAAATTTA
The DNA here is from genome assembly GCA_022822785.1 of Candidatus Poribacteria bacterium. Lineage (GTDB taxonomy): Bacteria > Poribacteria > WGA-4E > WGA-4E > PCPOR2b > PCPOR2b. The sequence continues at coordinate 43,128 of JAJEAL010000053.1, read as the reverse complement.
TGAACTGTCCTACTTATGAATCGATCGGGGTGCGACCACTGATCAATTGTCGCGGCACTTATACCATAATAAGCGGTTCGGTTATTCTTCCGGAAGTCCGCGAAGCAATGGTCCTCGCTTCACAACGCTACGTCAATCTCGACGAACTGATGGAATGTGTTGGGGCGCGAATTGCTGAATTGATGGAATGCGAATGGGGATTGGTCACTGATGGATGTGCTGCGGCACTCTGTCAGGTGACAGCAGCGTGTGTGGCCGGAAGCGACCCTGAGAAAATGATCCGGCTCCCCGACACGACCGGCATGAAAAACGAGGTTATCGTCCAAACCTGCCATCGAAATGTTTACGACCATGCAATCCGTATGGTTGGCGTCAAGATGATTGAGGTTGATACGAAAGCCGAACTCGAAGCCGCCATCAACGATCAGACAGCGATGCTCTTTGTTTTCGGAGATGCCGAAGAACGGGGTCAAATAACGACAAAGGAGATGGCAGAAATTGGTCACGCCCACGGCGTTCCGACCTTTGTTGACGCGGCAGCAGAACGTCCCGATGCGCCAAACTGGTATCTCGAACAGGGCGCCGATGCCGTTGCCTATAGCGGTGGTAAATGTCTTCGCGGACCGCAAGCCTCCGGCTTGGTTTTGGGGCGCAAGGATTTACTTCAGGCGGCTTTCCTCAATGGTGCACCGCATCATGCGCTGGCGCGTCCAATGAAAGCCGGTAAAGAGGAAATTATGGGACTCTTGGCGGCGGTGGAACAGTGGGTGAGTAGAAACCATAAAGCGGAATGGAAGGAATGGGAACGGCGATTAGATGTTATAACGGAAGCTGTAAAAGATGTTGACTCCGTAACCACTTCAATCCGCGAACCCGGAAGATCGAATGTCGCGCCAGTGCTTCAGATTAATTGGGACGCCGAGACAGTGGGAATGAACGGCACCGAGGTCGCAAACCGGTTGTCGGCGGGAGATCCGCGTATTGAGCTCCACAGCAATGAAGGTGGCATTTCGGTCATGCCCTACATGATGGAAGACGGCGAAGATGAGATTGTAGCAGACCGGTTGGGTGCGATATTCGATTCGTCGCAGCAATAAGGAGTAGGACTATGTATGATTTGAATGGTGAATGGGATGTACAGATTCAGTTCCTCTGCGGAGGGGCACAGCACAATCTCCGATTCGAGCAAGATGGTGAGGCGTTAAGCGGAACTTACTCCTCTCAGTACGCTACAGAACCGTTAAGCGGAAATGTGCGGGGAAATGTGGTGGAACTGCAGACAAACGTTCGGTTTGACGGTCAGAATGTGGGGTATCGTTTTGAAGGCGTCATCAATGGGAATGAAATTCAGGGGAGCCTCGATTTAGGAGAGTACTGGCAGGCTTCATGGAAAGCTAAGAAGCGATAATAATTGTAGCCGCAATACACTCAACAAACGGGGTTACTATGAGCGAACATCCACAACGTTTCATCTGGTTTTGTAGCACAGAATATGTTGCCCAATACCCTGATTCACTGAAGAAACTCAGGGATGAAATTGGGCTGACTACCATTATGCCGGAAAGCTCGGTTTGCCACACATCAGGATTCCGGGCGTCGGACGAGATTGCCCAACGGGGACCGTTTGAGGATTGGAGATCCCGCGAGGCGTTGTGGCCGAAGGCAAAAGACGGTATCTATCCACCGGTGGCGGGCACAGTAGGCGGTTTTGATGATACGCCGTTGTTGCGTGTCATTGACGCATGTCGTGAGATCGGCATTGAGATCTGGGGACACCTCGGCTTGTGGAGCTACGGGGGTGATGTCTACCCAGAATACGCTATGGTGGACATCTTCGGCAAGCCCCTCGACATGCGCTACAAGCAGTGGGGGATCGGCCTGTGCCCAAGCCGCAAGCGGATCAACGAGTGGACTCGCGATTGTTTGGTGGACGTAATCAAACGCTATGACATAGATGGGTTTGATGTAGACCATGCGCGCTATCCTGCGCCAGCCAATCTATCCGGACTTTTCGCGTGTGCGTGCGAGTCATGCCAAGACGAAGCGCTCCGACTCGGCTACGATTTCCACTCAATGAAGGAGGGTTTGTTCCAATTTCACCGCGCTTTGAATCATCTGACACAGGAGCAGTTGCTCGCGGGTTTGGAAGTCAATCTGAATTTCTGGGATTTTCTTTCCTATCTTGGCGACAATTACGGGGTGCTGGAGTGGCTAAAATTCCGTGCGGTTGTTCTGGCGGAACGGATGCGTGAGTTTCGAGATGCGGTGCAGCGTGCTGCCGGACCGGAGAAGGTGTTCGGTAGTGATGTATTTCCTCCCTCTATCGCGCTCTTGGGCGGGCACCTCTACGCCGAATGGGAAGCTGCGACAGATTATCTTACCGGCGGAAGTTCCTTTGGCGGCGTCGTTGGTTGGGCAACAACGGTGACCAACCTAGCAACCGAATGGGCACCAGCGTTGTGTCAAATCGTGCCCGGCTTAAACGAGGGAATAGCACTCCAAACGATTTATCAGCTGTTTGGCTATGGGGATCTCGCACTACCGCTTTCGGTGGCGGGGATTCAGGGGGAATCTCTACCGCTGTCGGAGATGTACCGCCGCGAGGTGACAAAGCTGAAGGCATTGACCAGTGGTAGGATACCTCTCTATCCACCGGTGTCTGCTTCTGGGGATCCAGAGTTGGCGCGACAGCTCTGCACCGCTGTTGTTGACCATGAATGCGATGGTGCCCTGTTTACGCTGAACCCGGAGGGAGACGAGAACCTCAAGGTAATTCGGGAGGTCTTTGGTCGATAACGCGCCTCGTTGACAGAAAATGCTGTCGCTGCCAGCTTCCAAGCCTCAACTTTTAAGGAGTCAATCCAATGAGTGAGACAAATCAAGATCTGTGGACCGATCCGCGTTGTACCCTGCTTTCGATCGAAAGGTTCGGACCGTTTATTAAACTCGCCGATGGCAAGATCTTAACAACCGAAAACAATGCAACCGTTATCAGCGCGGATAACGGCGAGACTTGGTCGGCACCGCGCCCGATATATGATGGACCAGGTCCCGGCAAACCCAGCAGTAGCGGTGTGATAGTTCGGACCCGTGAGGGCATTGTCGTTTTCGTTTACATGGATATAGAGGGTTTCAAGTGGGCTTGGGATGACAATCTCCACCAAGCCGCCGAAGATGTCAGCCTCAATGTGTGGACGATTCGTAGCGAAGATGAGGGACTGACCTGGTCCGGACGACAGCAGATTTTTGACGGTTACTGCGGGGCGCTGATTCACATGATTCAAACCTCCACGGGTGAGATCGTTGTGCCGATTCAGCGGCTGTTACACGATCCGGACCGGCACGGCATCTGTGTCTACGTTTCCGCCGATAGCGGCGAGACCTGGCAACACAGCAATATCATCGATCTCGGTGGACACGGTCACCACGATGGTGCAATGGAGCCGACGCTGGTCGAACTGTCTGATGGGCAATTGTGGTTACTGATACGCACGAATCTCGGTAAATTTTGGTCGGCATATTCATCGGACAAGGGTTTGTCGTGGCGCGTGTTGAAACCGACCGATATTGACGCCAGCAGCGCACCGGCAGCGATGATCCGTCTTGCCAGTGGCCGATTGGCGTTGGCGTGGAATCGCTTTTACCCTGAAGGCACGGCAAGTTATCCGCTCCGTGGCGGTGATAACAATTTTTCATCGGTAGCGACGAGTTGGCATCGCGAAGAGGTATCGCTCGCGTTTTCGGAGGATGATGGCGAGACTTGGTCTGAACCGGTCGTCATTCTTCGCATGAAAGACAGAGGCCCATCGTATCCGCATATTTTTGAACCCAACCCCGGCGAACTTTGGGTGACGACGCAGTTCAGGGATGAAACTGCAATGCGCTTACAAGAATCTGATTTTGTGTAGTGTGGTACTGTTACAGAGTGAAACGACGGATGAGGTTGATAGATCTCCGTCCGAACCCCTTTCGTGAGGTGAGAAGAGTCAATGAACAGCGATAAACCGACGCGCATCGCCGATGTGATCGGCGGGCACATTCATCCGGCAATCTGTGTCACGCAGAGCGGGGCCCTGCTTGTCGTCTACAATAAAGAGGGCGGCGGCGGGAAGGAACTCCTGTTAAGCCGATCTAACGACGGCGGTGTGACGTGGAGCAGTGCAGCCTCCATCCCCGCGATCCGTAACTGTTCAATCTATCCCGGCTCGTTGGCAACATTGAGCGATGGACGGATTCTGCTCAACTGGTCCTGCTATCACAAAGAGGGAGAACGACTCTGGCGGGTGCCCCAGTTTTCGATCAGTGCGGACGAGGGCGAAACGTGGTCCGAATCGCGGGATTATCCCATCACCGATCACACCAACTACACCTGTATGCGCCATGCACCCGTGGAATGGTCAACCGATGCGTGGGTGTGTCCATTCTATGACCGCACTGTGCTATATGATATGGGGGCAGATCAGATTAAGACTTTTGGAGATGGACGCAATCACGGTATGGTGCCGATTGTGCGTACCACGACAGGAACGCTAATTAGCGGTGCGCCGCAAACAGTCGCACCCGTGCCTGTGGGTGTACCGGGGAACATGGTCAGGGGCCTTCGTTCAACGGACGACGGCAACAGTTGGCACGCGTTGAACGTCTTTCCACATTTCGGTGTCGCTGGATATGACCTGACCGTGTTGACGAACGGTTGGATCGCCTTAACCTACATCGTCCACGGCGTTGGTGTCGATGGGGAGTTTAGCTATGAACTAATCGTGTCGCGCGATGATGGAGCAACGTGGGATATTGAGGGCGCAATTGAAGTCCATAATCCGGGCAGACGCATCATGGGGCGCGGTTGGCCCCGTACTGTGCAGATTGACGCGGAGACGCTTGGCACACTTTTTTACGACCTTGACGAAAATCAGCCGGGGGGGCCGGGTGTGTTCTTTGTTCAAACACCATTGGCACGGTTGGGTAGCTGAGGTAAAATATCTAGCGTGAAACGTGATTGGTCCATTAACGCTATCGAGCTAGGACACCCGACTTTGGGAAGACTATGGAATAGAACAGAGTAAAACGCAAAGAGAAACCGAGTTTTTGGCAAAAACTCGGTTTCTTTACACGATTTATAATATGAGCGAAATTACTGCAGATTTTAGAATTACTTAGACACCCCAATCCCCTAAATCCCCCTTATCAGGGGGATTGTGGACTACTCGCACAGGTTGGCTTCGTAATATCTACTTATTCCATAACAAGCCGTAGAGACGCAGTATATTGTGCCCCTACGGCTTTTTTGTTTAGGGGTTTCCGACCTTATTCGTCGTAGCGCAGGTGGACAACCTTGTTAATGGCATCAATATAGGCTTTCGCGCTCGCTTCAATAATGTCCGTGCTCGCACCGTGCCCAATAATCACATTCCCGTTGTCCTGCACCCTGATTGTGACCTCACCGATGGCATCCTTCCCCTCGGTCACAGCCCTGATGTTATAGTCCGTGAGTAAGAGAGGAATCTTGGCGACCCGATCGATCGCCTTGTAGGAGGCATCGACGGGACCATCGCCGGTGGATGCTTCCTCAACGACACCCGCTTCGGTGCGGACGCCGACCGTCGTCGTTGGAGAAATTTTCGTGCCGCTGACCACCTGAATGTACTCCAATTGGAAGGTTTCGGGAATAGATCGGACCTCATCCCTCATAATTGCCTCAAGGTCGGCGTCGTGAACCTCTTTCTTCTTATCGGCGACACTGAGAAATCGTTCATAGATTTTTTCGAGCTGTTCTTGATCCACCTCATAACCGAGCGCATTCAGACGGTGCCTCAGTGCGTTGCGCCCGGATCGCGGACTGAGGATAATCTGACTCTCCTGCCAACCCACATCCGCCGGATCGATAATCTCGAAAGTATTCCGCTGCTTGATAACGCCATCTTGATGGATGCCAGAGCTGTGTGCAAAAGCATTCTCACCAACGATGGCTTTGTTCGGTTGGACAGGTATTCCCATTGTCCGACTAACACGACGACTAATCGGAACGATTTCTTTCGTATTGATGTCGGTATAGTAGGCGCCGTAATAATCTCGACGGGTTCGGATTGCCATCACGACCTCTTCGAGCGATGTGTTACCAGCGCGTTCACCGAGTCCATTGATTGTGCACTCAACCTGCCTCGCCCCGTTCTCAATCGCTTGAAGGCTGTTGGCAACAGCGAATCCAAGGTCATTATGACAGTGGACGCTGATAATTGCTTGATCAACGTTTGGAACATTCGTTTTGATGTCCGCAATCAGTTTCCCAAATTCAGCCGGCACAGTCCAACCCACTGTTTCGGGGATATTCACAACTGTTGCCCCCGCCGCAATTGTCGCCTCGACCACTTCATAGAGATAGCTTGGCTCCGTGCGTCCGGCGTCCATTGGCGAAAATTCGATAACTGCATCGGGGTGCCCGGCGGATAGACTCTTCGCGTAGGTGACAGCGTCAATCGCCATTTTCAGCGTCTCTTCGGGAGAGGTGCGTGTGATCCGTTCCCGGTGAATGGGTGATGTACCAACGAATGTGTGAATACGGGGTTTCTGTGCATCTTTAATCGCGCCCCACGCCGCGGTGATATCCTTCTCAACCACGCGTGAAAGCGCACAGATTTCGGGACCCTCGACCTCATTGGCGATCCGCGTCACCGCATCAAAATCGCCGGGTGATGAGACGGGGAACCCGGCTTCGATAATATCGACCTTCAGTTTTGCGAGATGCTTTGCGATTTCCAGCTTTTCTGCAAGATTTAGCGCGGCACCGGGTGTTTGTTCGGCATCCCGCAGGGTAGTATCAAAAATGTAAACTTTCTCAGACACTGTGTAATTCTCCTTTTTTGTAATAGTGCTAGGTTCCGTCCGTTGTTCTAACGATGTCAAATTGTCTTCAGTATCACGTAAACCCGGTTCGTCGGTAGCTGTCAACCCCACCTTCATCACCTCCTTCCGTGAAACGTAAAATGTGAAAGAAGATTGCCTTTTGATTCTTTGACCTGCTCCTTTTACGCGTACTTATGTTTCACGCTGCTTTTCAGCCAAAACAATCATCCGCTTTGAATCCCATGTGTACTCGCTGCCATCATAATCGCCGAATACTTGAATCGGCGCAAGACCTACACGGTTAAGCATCTCTGTAAACTCAGGATAGAAGTACAACCGCAAAGCTAGGTGAATTTCCCGCTTGCTACCGTCAGGAGCGATATAGGTGCGACATTCTTCATTATACCCTGTCAGGATATTGTAATTTCGTTTAGTAAGGACAACTGTACCATCTGAAAGTTCATCCCAGCTTTGAGGGAGAAAATCGCGTATTATCCGCAGAGTATTGAGAAGATCAATGAGGAACTTACCCCCCGGCTTTAACGCCCTCCCAACGGCGTCGAGGACTTTCTGATTCTCCGCATCGTCGTCAAAATATCCAAACGCCGAGAACAGATTGATGACGGCATCTAACTCGCGCTCAAATGGAATCTGCCTCATATCGGCCTGGATGAACCGAATCTGAAGATTGCGCGCTGCAGCGGCATCTTTCGCAAGATCGAGGAAGGTGGCTGAGAGATCCTGCCCAATCATCGAGTAGCCCGCTGCTGCGAGTTCGACGGTATGCCTGCCGTGTCCGCAACAAAGATCCAAGATTCGCGCCCCTTCAGCAGGCTGCGGAAGGTTCAACGTACTGTTGATGAAATCCGCCTCTTTCTGGGCTCGCTCAAGCGTAAGCCCTTTCTCATACTCCTTGAGGTAATTTTCATCAAAAAAGGTTTCATACCATGCCATAGGAAGATTCCCTCAACCGAATGGTCTTTCATACTGCTCAAACGAGATTTTTATATGCCTCCTTGAGCAAGGACGCGGTTGTCTCCAAATCGATACAACTATCGGTGACGGAAACACCGTATTCAAGCGTGGATCGATCGAACCCCGTTAAGTCAGAAGGTATTTTCTGGCTCCCAGCATTAATATTCGATTCGAGCATAATTCCAACAATCCTATCATTTCCATCACGAATCTGCTTCAAGATGTCCTCAAAAACAGCCGGCTGTCTACTGTAATCTTTCTCTGAATTTCCGTGGCTGCAATCTATCACAACATTTGGAGGCAGATCCGCTTCCGTTAGCATCACTTGAATCTCTTGAACGCTTTGTGAATCATAATTTGTACCTGTATTGCTCCCCCTTATTACAATGTGCGTATATGGATTGCCTGTCGTTCGCACAACAGACGGGGCACCGTACCCATCAATCCCCAGAAAAGAGTGCTCACCGTTTGCAGATAGGATGGCATTGACCGCAACGGAGATGTCGCCCTGTGTGCTGTTTTTGAAACCAACCGGCATTGAGAGCCCGGAAGCGAGTTGCCTATGTTGTGGAGATTCAGTAGTTCGGGCACCGATTGCTGCCCATGAAACCAGATCGGAGTTATATTGAGGCGTGAAAGTTTCAAGGTATTCAGTGGCACACGGCAATCCGATTTCAAGATTATCCATTAATATTCTTCTCGAGATATATAATCCATCCTTGATATTGCCTGCCCCGTTTAGATGCGGGTCATAGATTAAGCCTTTCCAACCCAAATTGGTGCGCGGTTTTTCAAAGTAGGACCTGACGATAACAGCTACACGATCTGAAACAGCATCCGAAATCGCTTTCAGTCTTGCTGCATAGTCGTGGGCAGCCTCCGTATCATGGATGGAACACGGCCCAACAATGACAAATTTTCGTGAGTCGGTGCCGTCCAAGATATTTCTGATACTTGTTCTGCCGTGTTGGACTGTCTGCGTCATCGCATCTGTTCTCGGCAAATCCGTTAGCAACTGCCTTGGACTCATTAGGGTTTGATAGCCTTTGACATTTCTGTCGATCGTACCGTTAGTCTGCATTATTACGCCGCCTCCTATAGACAAAAAAAACGCCCATCATCGAGTCTATTTTCGATGATGGGCATAAAGAAAAAACGAATAAGGGAAAATCTCTACATCTTAGATGTGAGACCTACCCGCCCACCATCGCAGCACAAATACAACAAAAATAGATAAAGGAAGTACAGCGTTGTTTGGCGTGCGATGTGGGCAGATGGACAGAAATTCTTCATAATCCTCTTGTGGTTCCTAATATAGTTAGGAGTTACGCACTTCAGATTGTAGTTGCCTGATTTATCAGGCGTTAGCAACGGTGTCTAGTGGTGATGAATCGCCAAACTACCCCCTTGATAAGGGGGCAGGGGGGTTGGTTTTGACCGTTCAACTGCGTAAGTCCTATATAGTATTCGATACTTAGCCTATACGCTTATCAGTTGCTGGAGATTTCTGCAACCTTTTGAAAAAGACGTCTAATTTTAACAAACTCATCGACAGGATGTCAAGACAATTTTCTGTTGACAACCCATTTTCTGAGTGTTATAGTAACATTTTGGAGCGTAGAGAACACAAATTTAATTGGGATTCAAGGGGATAAGCGAATCAGAAGCTTCCGACAATCCCGTAAAGGAGCAGGAGTTTGAACGCTGAAGAAAAATGTCAGTTCATTAACAGTCAGATTCCCAAAGGGGGGCTCTTCACCGGCGAACAGAAAACCGTTCATCCCGATAGCAACGTAACGTGGCGGATTGCGCCGGAGCCATTTTGGATTCTTCAAGAGCACTTAGACTGGCTTGAGGAACTTGGACAGCATTTATTGCGGTTCTACAGAGCCTCTAATCTGCTATATTCGCAGAGTGTACGCGGTATCCAACCGGATTGGGTTGCCGAGTATTTTAATCAAGGGAAGCCTGAGTCAGTGATAGAGCTCGGACGGATGAATCGGTTTAAGAGTCAGCTACCAGGAGTGATTCGTCCCGACATCTTGCAGACCCCCGACGGCTTTACCATCACCGAGCTGGATTCTGTCCCCGGGGGCATGGGATTTACGGGCAGCCTATCAGCACAGTATGCCAAACTTGGCTACGATATTATTGGCGGCAGCAACGGGATGCAACTCGCTTTTGCGGAGATGGTCAGGTCACTCGCAAAGGTTGACCATCCCACAGTGGCGATTGTTGTGTCCGATGAATCTGCGGATTATTGGGACGAGATGCAATGGTTGGCATCGGCACTGCAAGAGGTAGGTTTGGATGCCTACACCATCAAACCTCGCGACGTAATCTTTACAGAAGATGCACTATTCCTTGAATCAGATAAGGGACAGGTCCAGATTGATGTGCTCTACCGTTTCTTTGAACTATTCGATTTGAAAAATATCCCCAAAGTGGACTTGATGCTCTACGGCGCCAAAAGGCGAACCGTGGTAATGACCCCACCACCGAAGACATACCTTGAGGAAAAGCTGCTGTTTGCCCTGTTTCATCACCCGTCCCTCCAACCTTTTTGGCAGAGAGAGCTCGGGAAGAAAACCTATCGATTCCTACCGAGTGTCATCCCACAGACATGGATGCTCGATCCGCGGGAGCTGCCGCCGCACGCTGTCATCCCAAACCTTGAGGTCGATGGACAACCGATTACAAACTGGCGGCAGATTATTCCGGTCTCACAACGACAGCGTGAACTGGTTCTCAAACCGTCCGGCTTCTCCGAATTGGCATGGGGCAGCCGTGGGGTTTCAATCGGACATGACCTTCCTACCGAAGATTGGGAAAGCGCCGTCGAGAACGCACTGACCAGCTTTGATCGAACGCCCTACGTCCTACAAAGATTCCACAGAACGGAACGACTGACGATGAGCTATTACGATTTCGATCGGAGTGAAGTTCTGTCGATGCCGGGCCGGGCACTACTTCGTCCCTATTACTTCGCAACTGGAGACAAGGTGCGCCTCGCTGGAATTCAAGCGACCGTATGCCCCGAAGATAAAAAGGTGCTGCACGGGATGGTCGATTCGATTATTGTGCCCTGTGCGGTAAGACCGGAGACATGGTAATATGACCGCCGATTCTGGGAACGCCTCACATCACTCTCTGCGATAAGGTAGGGCAAGCGCAGCGGGCGGTCTAGCTTGTCCGACAAATCCAGCCAACACAAGCAGCGTTAAGACATACGGCAGCATCAGGAAGAATTGGTAGGGAATAAATCCGAGGTCTGCAATCGCCTGCAAACGGTCAGGCAAGGCATTGGCAAGCCCAAACAGTAGCGCCGCGCCACACGCTTTGACCGGATGCCACTTTCCGAAGATCACGATTGAGAGCGCAATAAAGCCCCGGCCCGCAGTCATCTCGGTGCTGAAGAACGGCACGTCCACCAACGAGAGATACCCACCAGCAAGCCCCGCCATGAATCCGCCAAAGAGAACACATCTCGCCTGCAACCGGAGCACACTGACACCAACCGTATCCGCCGCTTTTGGGTGCTCGCCGCAGGCTTGGATGGCGAGCCCGTGATGGGTATGAAATAGATAAAAATAGACAACAGGAACGGCGAGAAATGTCAGGTAAACAAGCAGATTTTGCTGAAATAGGATAGGACCGATAAACGGAATCGTGGACAGCAGTGGGATATGGAGTGGTTGAAAGATTGCCACCTTCAGCGCGTCTCCGGTTGCGCCAAAGATGCGGCGGTACAAAACCTCGACGAGTCCGAAAGCCAGAAGGTTAATACCGGTGCCCGTTACCACCTGATCCGTCTTTAGCCATAGGACTAGAGTTGCAAAGATACTGGCTAAGATCACGCCGCTCAAGCCGCCGAACAGGATGCCGAGCCACGGTGCAAGCCCAGGGTTCACCCCTTGGATGTAAAACGAACCGAGCCAGCCGGTAAACGCTCCCAAAATCATCATGCCTTCCAACCCGATATTGATGACTCCAGCGCGTTCAGCAATAATTTCGCCGAGGGCGACCAGCAGAAGCGGTGTTGCGTAGCGAACTGTTGCTTCAAGAATGTGTTCAATCATATCACATCAAAAAGTCCCCCTGATAAGGGGGATTTAGGGGGTTGGCTGTACACTGAATGTCCGTTAAGGCAGCTTGCTCAAGAAGTTTGGGAGGAACTAAAGGGGGGTTGGCTGTACATTGAATGCCCGTTAAGCTCGAATACAATCACTATTGCAAGGAGAGGATGTCGTCGATGTCCGCCTGATATTCATAAACGTCGCAGTTCTCCACCTCGCCTATCTGTACGGTACGCCCGGCTCTGGCTGACTCAAATATGGCGTAGAGCGCTGCCACATCCTTCAACCCACATATCCCATCGACCTCAATCTCCCTCCCGTTGAGAATCGCGTCTCCTAGTTCGTAATATTCGAGTGCAATGAGTTTCCAATCAACCGCCGGGTCTCCAGCAGAAACGCCCGATGGAAAGAGATGTTCTGCAAGCGGCTCTAGGGCAAATCCATCTATGGACGCGAGGATCTCCTCTTGGGTCAGCTCTTCCTGACCTCTCTGCTGCATGCTGATGCTGCCGCCGCGTGTTCCAAAGCCGTTGATACTGCCGCCATCGCCGAAAATAATCTCGCCGCCGCAACCACCGTGCCCGCTAAGACCGACCAGCCAGTTGACGGTCATCCCGTTCTCCATCTTGAACATCGCCAACGATGTGTCCTCTGCGGTCGCTGGAACCTCCGCCTGCATCGCCCGATGCCGATTCTGGTAGAAGGTATAGGTATCACCGATACTGTCAGGTTTTCTCCTCACGGGTTCAACCAACCGCACATCCCCGTAGACTTCTGCTATATCACCGAGTTGATACCGGACCATGTGGGTGAAGTGAACCGCCATGTCGAGGAGTGCGCCACCGCGCTCTTTCAGATGCCGCCAAGGCGTGATGAAAATAGTATCACTTGGACTCAACGAATGGAATAGCGCCATATAGGGTGTCCCTATCGCGCCTGTCTCTAACAGGTAACGAACTAGCCGAGCAGAGGGATCTCGTCGGAAGTTCTCCGCGACCGATAGATAACGGTTGTTTCGCTCTGCAGCTTCGATCATCTGCTGGCACCCCTTTACCGTAATCGCCATCGGCTTTTCGACCATCACATGAAGCCCCAAATCTAATGCCTGACATACGACATCGTGGTGCACCGATGGATCTGTCACCACATCTACAGCTGTGAGATCGGGCACACTGCGGGTCATTTCCTCCAAGTCGGTGAAAACCCCTGGACGGACGCCCATCAATTTCTCCGCTTCCAGCGCAGCAAGTTCGGCATTTTCACGGCGGATGTCACATACGGCACGGAGTTCAACGTTGGAGAAGGGAGTTTGCACCAGCTCCCGCAAACCGTACAGATGCCGAGTTCCCATGCCGCCGCAACCGACCAATCCAAGTCTGATTTTGTCCATGTCATCTCCGCTGACTACGGGGTATAGTTTTCTAAATCCGGTTCGATAGCAAGTCCTTGTTCGAGGTCAAAATCGACTTCGACCGAGTGGGCATGATAATCCTGATCGCCACGAACTGTTTGGTAGACATCGTCCCCGTCCACGCAGATAGGCATGGTATGCCACACCTTGAGCCCCAAACAGACCCCTGTGCTCCCATCCGAATAGAAGGCGCGAACATCTTCAGGTTCTAGCGTATCCTTGATAGGACCGACCAAAAACACGGTTGGCTGGTGCAGGCTCGGATAGAACGCTTGGCCCGCGTCGGTGTGAAAGGCGAAGTGCGCCCGCTGCAGCCCTTCGGAGAGCGGCGTTTTTTCGAGTTCGGCGCCCGCTGATGCCTCAGAAAGGGCCGCGGTCACGGGATATGCAGCTGTCGTAAGACCTCCTTTTGCTATTTCTGGCTTGGCTTCCTCAAACGTTTCGATGACCTCCCCAAACGGCGCGAAGGCTTCGGGGGTCAACGGCTCAACTTTGACTTTGAAGCTTTTCCACATGGTTCTAACCCTCCTCTTTTGTATCATATGTCGGTCGATTATCCAAAATCAACATAAGCTATTTCAATCTGCTCACAAAAAGCCGCACACGGAAGTCCAAATGGTATAATACGAATTCGTCTTCACACAGAGCACAGGAATCAATACAGATTAGGTCTTGCAGCTTTTATCCGATTAACGACATTGTAGGCTTCTACGCTTTGACTAATTGCGAGTGAGCGACCTACTGTTTTCTTTGCTTCCTCCCATCTTTCTAGGTCACACAACGCCGCCGCCCGTGAGGTTAACAGTGCCGGATACGGTAAATTTTTGTAATCATCCGTTTCGGTGAGCGCTTTCTGGGGAAATCCTTTGGCGCGTAACGTAGCACACAATATAGCTAAGGCTGGTTGATTAGAAGGTTCCAGTTCAAGAATGCGTCGAGCCAGTTTCTCTGATCTGCTATATTGTAACCAATCTCTAGCGTTGACAGCACGTTTAATTAGAAGGTGGATATCAGCTATGTTTTCGTCTTCTTCCTCAAGAGCATCAGATAAACGGTTGTTGAGTTTTGGGATAATCATGCTTGGCGGACTCATGAAAGTCGTCGTTTCATGCCATGCACTGCCATTCCACATATAGCTCTTCCCCTCCAATTCAACCGTAACTGTACCGCTCGTATCAGGTTCTAATGTTTGATCGGAAGTTACGCCTCCCTCAAATTCAAACAAAGTCGGAGAAGCCGCTTGAACTTGCTCTTCTTCGTAGATAGTATCAATGACTAAATTTTCTTGATCTGCTGCTCGCTTTGATAATTGATCGGCACGCTCATTACCGGGATTGCCATCATGACCTTTCACCCAAACGAACTCAACCTCATGCTGCTCACACAATTTTAATAGTTGCCTCCATAAGTCGGCATTCGGAACATGGTTTTTGTTCCGTTTCCACCCGTTATCTTTCCATTGATACACCCATTCCTGTGACATACTATCAACCAAGTATTTTGAATCCGAGTATATTGTTACTGCACACTTGGTTTTGAGGGCTTCCAGTGTAGCTATAGCAGCCCAGATTTCCATGCGATTACTGGTTGTTAACCGAAACCCTTCAAATAGTTCCTTTTTATGTTTGCCGTATAGCAGGACGACTCCGTAGCCACCAGGTCCCGGATTATTGATACAAGCTCCATCTGTGTATGCGATAACTTTTTTGAGGTCACTGTTTTTGGCGGTCATGACTTGGTTTATTCTCCACAGTCAGTAAATACATTAGCCTACAACCGCATCGTCAGTGGTAAGCCAAATTCTTCGGCGGTTTGGTTGAGTCGCTCAATATCCGCGAGGCTGATAGGCGCACCATCGCGTCTGTATTCCTGTTCCCTTCGGGCCTCAGGGGTGCCGGGAAGTGTGGCCTCATCGTATCCCCGCAACGGTGCCATCGTTTCCCGTACCCCACGCACCAAGTTATCAACCCCAGTCCGGAATTCCCCCGGATCTGTGAACAGTCCGATATCCATTACCACAATCATACCGCCGGCCTGTCCGCGGGACCATTTCTCCCTTACCGCTTTTGCCCGTGCGCTGTCCGTCCCGACGAAGGGTCCACCGAGCCCCCGAGCAACGCCGGTATAGCCCATAGACTTGAAGAACGCAGCGGGAATCATCTCCTGCAAAGCATCAAATTCTTTACCGCGCTGATAGTCGGCGAGGATGCAGGTTGCCATGTCCGGAATAAGCGGCGGTTCGTCCCCACCGGGCAACCCGAAGCAGAGCGGGGGATTGCCCCAATAGGCGGATTGAGGGCGGTTGTTGGAGTCTGCCGGACCAAATTCGCTTGAACCACCTTGAACGGAAAAGGCGGTACACCCCTCCTCCATTGCCCGACGGACATAATGCCCCGCTGAACCGTAGTGACCGATATGACAGGTCGCGCCGACAGCCACGCCGTTTGCCTTTGCCTTGGTGATAGCACTTTCAGTTGCCATCATCATCGGTGCGTACCCCAAGCCTCCATCGCCATCAATCAGGATCGAGGTAGCGGTCTCTTTGAGAACTTGGCAGTTGGGGTTGGGATTAATCAATCCGTCTCGCAGGCTCTCACAATAGCCGGGAACCTGCCGGAGTCCGTGGGAATGCACGCCACGCAGGTCGGAGTTGGTCAACAGTTGGGCGAGTTGCTCCGCATGATCTCCACATAAACCTGCAGCTTTGAAACATGCTCCAGCGAAATCACGCAGCTGTGCTTCTGAGATACGTTTGGATTCTTCGGGTGGACGGTTCATTACATCTCCTCCTATCCTTCTTGCTTATTCTCGTTTAGCGTCCTCATAATTTGGTGGTGGGCCATCCCTTGGCTTCGCAGTTTGGCGTAGGCTTTCTCGTCAATCGCATCGCGTTTGAGAAAGCCGCGAATATCGTATCTACCTGGCTTTTCGACGGGTAGCTTGCCCTCCTCCACCATTAACTCTAAGGGGTGCCCCTCCTCCTGTAGAGGTAGGTGGATCACGCGGTGCTGTCGGGCGGATTCGTAGAGCGCCATCATGATCTCCACAGTCGCACGCGCTTTTTTGCCGGTGCCACGGTGTTCGGGACCGCCCTCGATCCACGCGATAAGTTCACGCACCTGTGCAGCGTTGGTGCCCCCACCGATTGCGCGAATTTCCTCCGCTTCCACACGGAGGGGCACCTGTTTCCAACCGTTGGAGTCAGCGTTAAACAGCTTGACTCCCGCTTCGCTGACATCGAGCATACCGTCGGTGCCTCGGATGAGAAAACCTCCCGCCGCTGCGCCTTCCGTGCACAAATCTGACTGTATAAAGAGTTGCAGATTACCTTCCATCTGCACCAGCGCCATGCAGCTGTCCTCGATCGGCGTATCCCTCTCATACCGATCCGTATCCCGCTCTACCGCACCCATCACCCAGAGTGCTTGCGGGTCCCCCAAAACGAAACGTGAGCCGTCGATCGCGTGCGTGCCACAATTGAGCAATCCCTGTACGATCTTGCAGTTTACCCAGACCGGATCGCCGATCGCTTTCTCCTGAATCAATTCACGCGCCTTCTCCCAACCGGGCGTAAACCGTCGCTGATGGCTGATTATCAACTTAGTGCCGCTCGCTTCACAGGCATCGACCATACTGTTTGCTGCGCCCAAGCTGGTCGCCATCGGTTTTTCGCAGATTACGGCTTTGACACCGGCTTGCGCCGCCGCAATCGTCGGTGCCGGGTGCAGCGGATGCCATGTGCAGACGCTGACGATATCTGGCTCCGCTTTTTCTAGCATCTCTTCAACGGTGGCGTAGCCCTGCGGAATACTGTATTTTTCCATATACTCCTCGCGGGCGACCAACAGCGGATCAGCGACCGCCACTACCTCCACATTGTCATTCAAATTATAGCCATCCATGTGGGCGTTGCCGATAGATCCGCAGCCGACAATCGCCGCGGTATATTTTTTAGACATCTACTGTTTCCCTTCTATTTATGGTGAATTATCAAAATATGTAGACACTTTCGATCCCCATGTTTGGTAGGTGCTGTTTTCAACTGCGCCGGTACAGAGTGTCCAGTTAATTCTAAACTTTACCATAGATGAGCCTCCCTGCGAATCTTCGCTAACTATGATTCGTGGAAACATCTCGGCAGTTTTCGCATCAATTGTTTTTCACGTTCCGAAAGCCCCGTCCAGACATATTCAGGAATAGGGTTCCGTTCTCGGTGCTCTCGCTGCATCCAGCCACGGAGACAGGCAAACACCGCAACAGGACGCGGGGTATCCGTGCGATTGGGGGTCCCTCGGTGGAGACAGCGCGGGTCTCGGATGAGGACATCACCGGCGTTCATCAGCAGCGGTTCCAGCGGAATCTCTCCAGCTTCAATCCGACGTAACGCCTCCGCTTTCGGAAACAGATGCGTTCCGCGTGCGACTTCAAAGGGACCGTGCGCCGGTGTGACATCGATAAATGGAAAGTTCACCGCAAGAATCGCAGGCGGATGCTGTAAACCTGGGCTTTCAGGAAACAGAAGACCGACATCGCCATGGATTTCCTGATACACCGAACCGTTGAGCGGCGTGTCACTCGCGTACTGATCAATGGCAAAATCTGCGCCCAGCACCTGACTCGCTATGGCGATAACCGTATCGTCGTCGAAGAAGTAGGGACTATACAACGGTGGCTCGAAAGGGAGTGGGATGTAGTGCCTCGCCGGTCCACGGTTGGGATTATCCGCATGCTCAGTGACATAATCGCGCAGAATTGGGGCAAATGCTTCGCTGCACGCCTCAATAGCGGATATAGGGAACTGATCTGGCAAGATACAGAACCCATCTACCAAAATCTGTTCCGCCTTTTCCTGAATATCCACTGCCATGGTGTGATTCTCCTCATTCTCTGTCGTCCGGTCAGAGCTGCGTCCGCCCCTGATAGATAAGGGGATGGACAATCCCAATTTCTTCTATCGCAGCGTTGAGGTGGTCGGTGAGTGTTCCACGAAGGGCAGCTGACAGATTCAATTCTACCTCGTGGAGATTGCTGAACCCGACAACGATAGATTGTTGGCGTGTCTCCGAAAGCATCCACCGGATGCAGAGCTCCGCCATGGGGATACCCGTCTCCGTATGAATATCAAGGAATCTGAAATAGGACGTCTCAAAGGTCTCATCCATCCAATCGGGCGGGTTATCTCGCCACGCATCTTGGGGAACAGCAAGCCAGCCTTTCATCAGCGGCGCGCCAATTACAACCCCTACACCCAACTCTTGAGCAGTCGGGAACAGGAACTCGACAGCATTCCTGAAAACAGGGTTATATTGATGTGCGGTCATAACAGAATCAACCGCAACCACTTTCAGTATTCTGCCCAACAAGCGTGCATTTTTAGCCGTCAACCCTATAAAACGCGTTTTGCCACTACGCTTGGCGTCTGCGAGGAATTTGACCGCTGGCGCATCAGAGAAGTCGTAGTCTTTATCATCTTCAATGAGCGCACTCCAGTCATCGGGAATATCGTCAGTCCACCACTTCAGAAAATCCGCCTCGTGGATCTGAATAATGTCCACACAATCAGTCTGAAGTCGCTTGAGGGAACTCTCGAATTGCGCCATGAGTTGGTCAGCACTGCGGTGTGCATCCAAGCGGTAGCGTTGGGGGTTTATAAACCCCACCTTCGTGGCAAGGATAACCTTGTCCCGTTTTCTCTTCAAGGCGACACCCAGCATAGTTTCATCCGTACCGTCTCCATAGTTTGCGGACGTATCGAAATAGTTCACGCCGTGGTCAATCGCATAATCCACGCAACGATTCACACCATCCTGCCCTTGCCCCGCCATGAAAGCAGAGCCGAGCCCGATTTCACTGATATTGAGTCCCGTTTTACCAAGTATACGTGTTTTCATCGCACTTTCATTGAGCGAGAGTGTAAATCTGACTTCGGTAACGGAAGGCTTTACCTAGTCAGGAAGTCGTGGAAATTGAGCACGGTCTTCGCTAGCTGTGGGGTGAATGTAGCTATATCGGGGTTAGCCACATACATAGCGTGAAGCAGATTCGCTAGATGGGTTAAGCCCCGAATCACAGCAGCACCATCCGCATAGGGCATATCGGGGATTGAGAATTTTTGATCCCACTGTTGAATCGGCAGATCGCCCGGCGTCACGTATAGGGTCAGCCACGCCCATCCCTGATTCAAGTTCCAAGCCAATTCAATCCACGGATCTGGCTCATAGGCATTGGCGGGAATACGCCGTATCCCCTCGCTAGGGATGCCGTCGGGGTCCCGAAACGCTGTCCCCGGACTTGCGGCAGGTGCAGCGGCGAATGGTCGATTTGTATTCATGGTTGCGTCGCTTTTAGCTATTGATCACTAGCCGGTGCCTGCATTTTGCGTAGAACGACCTTGCCGGGACTCTTGATTTTCAACATCTCCGCTAGGTAGCCTTCGTTGATGGCAACTTTTAACAGGCTCCCGTCAACACCGAAACGGACCAAATAATCCCCGACCGGCACGTCGCCATAGTTTTTCACATATAGACAGTCGATTTTTTTGCCATCTTCAAATTCGACAGTGATAGTATCATTCAGATTCCAGCCGAGCGCAGCAAATGCGTCGGGTTTAATATCGGTTACCACATTGGCGTGGTTGTCAATCTCCGTGATTTGTCCCACAATCTCTGCAGGAGCTGCCTTTTCGGCTTCTGCCATCCCTTCCTCTGTGCCAGTTTTTCCACTGCACCCCATCCATAACATCATCCCGACCATCAGGATCATAGCACAAAACAAAACATTGTATTTCATAGAAAGTCTCCTTGTAGTATGTGTAGGTGAATTATTCAAAATTGACAAGACACCAGAAACCGAGTTTCTGTCAAAAACTCGGTTTCTCCATCTCTCTAGCCAAACTGCTTAGTCGATATCGTTGATACTTTTCGGATAGGCTCGCTGCCACCCTTCCTTACCGAACGTCGGGTCACCAGCGAGCGTTGTTTTAGAATATACCCGTTTGCTCTCATGAGAGAGGCGTACTGAATTCATAATCTCTTGGGTTAGCTCGGCGTCCAGTCGGGTATACTCCTCCTGATACCGGCTATCCCTTATCAAGTTATGTTGTTCATGTGGATCCTTGGATATATCGAAGAGCAGCACTTCGCCGGTCGAGTATTTAGACAGTTTCCACCGCCCGTCATAAATCATCCAGCCGCCCCCGACCATGCCGATGACGCGCTCCCTCCGGTTTTTGCGTGGGATGTCGAGTTCCGGTAGCGGTATGGAGTCCATGTAGTCAGGGACTTCGCAGCCGCCGAAATGTAGCATTGTTGCGGTCACATCGCCCAATTCGACCAAACCTTCACACGTCTTCGATTGGTCGGTCCAAGGCAGGCGAACCAAGAGCGGCACATGGATGCTAGATTCAAAAAATGTTCCTTTGCCGATGAAATTGTGGTCGCCGAGATAATCGCCGTGATCACTGGAGAAGATGATAATGGTATTATCGAGCAATTCCTTTTCGCGCAGGGTATCAAGGATTTGTCCCATTTCGTAGTCAATCTGTTTGACCAGCCCCGCATAATGTGCACGAATTTTTTTCTTGTGCGCTTCCGTAAATTCGGTGTAATCGACGCCGTTCCACGCACCACGGTTGCCCGCGATATTTTGCTGCCGGAGTCTTGGCGTATCTCCCTCTACTTCTGGGATAGCGTCGGGCATGTCGGCGGGGTCAAAACCGTCCAGAAACTCCGCGTTGGGGTCATAGGGGCAGTGGGGTCCCGGAAAACCGACCATCATTGCAAAGGGGCTCTCATCGCCGTAATTGCGGATAAAGCGGCACGCCTCCTGCCCCACGAAGTGATCGACTGAATAGCCCCACGGAATCTTGTTGATGATTGCGCCTCTATTTTCGTGGTAGCCCGGATGTTCGTTCCCATGAAGTTTTCGGTAGCCGCCCTCCTTCAAAAAGTGGTAGTAGTCATCGCGGATTTCCAGCCATCGCTTGTCTTCGGCGGCAACTCGATACTGGAATCCCAGATTGATGTCCCACGGATAGAAGTGCATCTTGCCGATAGCAGCGGTGTAGTAGCCCTGCTCGGACAGGGTTTGGGGCCAAGTCTCTATCCCGTACGCAGCAAGATCAGGACTTAACCACTGACCGTTGTCGGTTACACCGTTTTTGATTGCGTTCAGACCTGTCAGCAGTGACGCTCTAGCGGGCACACATATCGGTGAGGCAGAGTAGGCACGTTCATAGCGCACCCCCTCCTCCGCGAGGCTGTCAATATGGGGTGTATGGATGAAAGTGGCGCCGTAACAACTCAGGAAATCTGCCCGCAGTTGATCGGGCATGATAAATAGAAGATTCGGCTGCTTCGCCGTTTGGGATTCGGACATATGATTCCTCCTCGCAAGTTATATTAGTCACAACGTAGGTTGCTATTTATCACTCTAGCAGGACTTTTTCTTCGTTTATTGGCTCATCAGCAGAATGTGAAACGTGATTCGTGAAGCGTAAGAGCCATCTATTCATTAGTGCAATTACTCACCTTTTGAGGTCACGGCATACGGAGTATGCCTACTACTATATGTTAAGAAACAGGACGGCGTCGCCCAATTCCCTCACGCCGGGCTATCTCAGAGAGGAAATGCGTTGGCTGACGGCGGTTGGGATTTGCTATTGCCCGCGGCGTGTCGCCGCTCAGCGTTTCTGCTGAACGGATATATAGGCTACGATCGGGGAGCGGAAGGTTTACCCGCACATTGCCCCGGCGGTGCGATTCACGGATAGCGATGGCGAGTTCCAACAGATGGCGTCCCATATCGCCAGAGCAGTTGGGCGTTTTGCCCGTTTCAATACAGTTGATAGCATCCTTGACCTGTCCTACACCGGCACTCCAGATGCGTTGGGGACGTGGAAAGATATGCCGCACCGGTGTGGAGGGCGCGTCGTCAGAGATCTTTCCCATTTTCCACAACTCAAACTCATAGCCGTCGTTGGCGTTGCGGAGGTGAATTGTGCCGCGCTCACCGATTGCGTCAAGCGTCCATGTTGACGCAGCACTTGGCAGCATACGGCAGAACCCACGTGCACCGTTTTCAAATGCCAGATAGGCGTTACCGGCAAGGTCTGCATCGCCCGCGGCTTTTTCGTCGCTCTCCACCTCTCCCACAACCCAAGAGACACGCTCATTCTCACCTGCCAACACACACATCGCACCGAGCCAATGGACACCCATGTGCGATAGATTTCCCGAACCGTGCGCGGTTATTTGCAGCATCTTGCCCAGCACACCCTCGTCGATAAGTGCCCGGGCCCTGCGATAGTAGACATCGGAGGCGCGCATTGCGTTCATCATGAGGATGATACCAGCTTCCCGGCAGCCTTCGACCATTGCATCCGCTTCCTCCAGAGAGGTCGCCATCGGCTTTTCTACCCAGATACACTTCACGCCTGTCCGTCCCTCACGTACCATCCGCACAATATCCAACGTAATCTTTGCGCGTGGCGCCGCAGATGTGCAAATGCTCACGATGTCGGGCTTCTCGCGCTCAAGCATCTCCTCGTAATTCTCATAAAGATGTGTATCTTCGATGGTCCAGCGCTCACCAAATGCGTCACGTTGTTCCGTGTATAGATCAGCGGCGCCGACCACCTGCACTTCGGGCACATCCATGTAACTGCCCATGTGGCTGAACGGTACAAGCCAGCCATCGCCGATTACCTCGTCGTCGATAGTGTCCGCGATACGCCCTAGACCGATGAGAGCGGCGCGATAACGTCTGTCGTTCATTTCATTCTCCTATCTGACCGACCATCTATTGAAGGATGGTCGGTGTAAGCCCAGGGATCTCCGGGTCGAGTGGAAAGTAGGGACGCTTGAGATGTGTGTAAGGCAGATGTCGGCACGTCGCCGGTGTCGCGCCGGGCGTGTCGAGGATGAAGGCTGCCTTGGCGATGTCACCGTAAGCGAGACGATAGTTCATCGGGTTTTTGACGACGATAAACTTCGCATCGGGCGGACGCATATCCATAGAACGAAACTGCTCATCCGCCCAATCGTAGGTGCCGTGCGTGGCGATGAGCACCTGAATCGCACCGATTGTCAACACCGCTGAAGGACCCATGTTCCCCTCGACACCGTCCCAAATTCCGCCGATATAACGGAAACGACCGTCGGTCAGCCGGGTGACGGTACCTGTCACGGTCACCGGTTCGCCCCAGCGCGGATCGAGTTGATGCCCTAGCGGAACGGTGACCGCCTGACCGACACCGGCGCGATGGCACGCAGCGGCGGCTTCTGGATCCGCCACAGGCACGAGTGAAAGCCCTGTCACCTTTGCGTCGAGTAACGCCGCCAATGTGGCAACGCTATCGCCCGCTGCACCGCCGCCACAACAGTCCGCCGCTTCAACCAAGAGCACCGGCCCCCCATCTATCTCTACGCCTTTGGCAATAGCTTCGCTTGGGGTGTGGATATCGGGTTCAAGGTCAAACCGTCGCGTCCAGTACTGCTCGGCAAGCCGATTTGCGAGCGATACCGCCATCTTCATGTCGCTATCTGTAATCACCAATGCACCGCTGCCCATATCCGGCTGATCCAGGTAGGGATGAACAAGGAAAGCACTCGTGGATAGGACACCATCACGCTTTTCAAGTGCTTTGGCATCGCGCATAATATCGGCGAAAGGATCATCACCCTCAGTTGAGCCGTGAATCGCGCTGGTAATCACGGGCACCTTTGCCATCGCCATGGTTGGACGACATTTTCCCGCTAAGGTATCGCAGAGCAGCCGTGCACCACGCACACCGGTGGTGAAGGTATCGCGGTGGGGATAGGTCTCCCACGCGATCAGTCCATCGGCAAAGCGAACCATGTCGGCGGTGACATGCGCGTGCAGGTCGAGCGTGACGACAATCGGTATCGCATCCCCGACGATTGCACGCACCGCTTTGATGAGATCGCCCTCCGGATCGCCGAGATCTTCGACGGTTGCGGCACCGTGCAGCGGCAACAACACGCCATCAACAGGTAGGGAGGCGCGTAGGCGGTCAAGAAGTTCCGTCTTGAGTTGTGCATAGCACGCCGCGGTCACGGGACCGCCGGGGCAGGTGCTCGCATAAATCAGTGGGACGACATCCGCTTCACATTCGCGCATCACCTGCATCATGCCACCCACCACACCGGCGTCAACGTGCAAGACCTCATCACCTCGACACAGTTCATAACGCTCAAACCACCCTATATCGATGGGCACCCCCCCAAACTCGTTGCACTCGGTGAGGATGGATCCGAGGGCAATGCGCGGTCTGCTTTTCATATCGATTCTCCGGTTATGTCCTTAACGTTTTTCCAACGTTCACAACTACGCGGGGGCACCAACGGGTTCACCACCTCGGCAGACAGCAGGGAAATGTTCGCCGGCTTCCGCCATAGGCGCACCGTCTTTGAGTTCCACGAACTGCTTCATTACATGCTCTCCACTTGCGACAAAACGTGACTCTCCGGTCATGTAGTGAATGGCAATAGCGCGGCGCGGTCGATTCGATCGGTTGAACGGCGATCCATGCCATGTCAGTGAGTGATGAAACGACACCTCGCCACTCTTGACCGGTCGGGGTTGTGGCTCGACAACCTTGATTTCAGAATCGGCGGGCGGCGAAAATCCTTGAAGGTTCATGAACTCTTCGCGCCCCTCAAGGTGTTGTTGGGTCCGAAGATACGGCATCTGATCGCCCCATTTGTAGCTACCGGGAACCATCCACATACAACCGTTCTCCTCATCGGCATCATCCAAGGCAACCCACGCCGATACAGGAGTCATTGGGAGGATGATGGGCCACAGTGGGGCATCTTGGTGCCAGCGGGTTGCCCCGCCGTAGTTAGCGGGTTTGTACTGAATCTGGTCGTGCCAGACCATCAGATCGGAGGCGTCCGTCAACTGACTTATCCCCTTAACGATGGATGGATGATAAATCAGTCGCTCAAAGGATGGGGCAGCTTCCCAGATATTGACAATCTGCCAAACAGCAAGCGCGTCGGGTCCATCCGCTCGTCCGGACATGTTGCGGAACAACACCGGCTGCGGCTCTTCGTTGGAGAAGCCATCGGGGCCCTTCTCCAAGATGCTGTCTAAATCCGCTCGCAGTTCTTTCAGTTCCTCACCGGTCAGGACGGGACCGCCGTTGAGGAAGCCGTTGCGATGGAATTCGTCAATCTGCGATGGTGTTAGCATAGCGATACACCTCCATTTCTAGGGTTTGTACTGGAACAGTGTGACGGTCATAGTCCGAAAAACTATTCATAACGACAGTCTTCGCTTACCAAGGAAAGGCAGCGGAGGGCTGATTAACAAAACAGGCCGTTCCCAAATCGAGTGTAATTTCAGTCGCGGGAGGCAGCACGACCCGGAGACGGTTTGAGTCTATGGACGCGGTCCGGGTTTCTTCGGCTATGGGCGGTGCGGCATAGGCCGCAATTCCTCCCGGATACTCGCTTGTACGATGGGCATACTGAACGTCCGTAAAGTGGTGCTCACCAAACGCTCCGCCCTGAACCACCACCTCTCTCGTCTCCAAAGGGCTGAGATTGACCAACCGCACGACTGTCCGATTCGCTTCAAGCGTTTCGACGAGGGCAGCCACATCTTTGGGCAGACCGGGGCGTTTTCGATTGAAGTCGAAGTATCGGAGGCGGGACATCAAGAGACCTCCGTTGTAAATCAGTTGCGGCGCACCCAGCGTCAGTTGAATCAACGCCTCGGTTGTCACCGGGTTGGTTTGCTGCCAGCGGTGAGGATCTCGATGGGTGGTTGCCTCTTCATCCCCGCGAATCAGGTCCAACCGGCGGCAGACCTGATGGTAACTTGCCCCTAAGATTTCTTCGGGATAGGTGGCGTTATCACCCGCTAGGAAACGGACCCACGGCTGCTCGTGCCCCGCATCTTCTTTGCTGTGGAAGGAAAACACCGCCCTCCAATCGTATCCACTAGCCTGGCGAATCTCCTCAATCCGTTCCCAATCCTCCGATGCCATCGACAGATTCCAGAGCGACACCGGATAAATCGGCGACATCGGTTGGTAGTCGAACCAGCCAGCATCTCCGTAGCGATACGGAACGAGGAAGGTGTCGTGCTGTTCTCCCAACGCTGAGAACTGACCGAGCCAGTGTTCGCCGAGGCTCATGTGCTCCTGACGGACATCGCGAATCTCGCCACGCGCCACCATGCGATCCATCTGAATACGGGGCAGGTCTAGGTAGCTAACGTCTTGGGTTAGCAGATAAGCGTTAGCCGCTGCAACCAAGGCTGCCATCTGGATATTGTAAAACCCGTGGGGCCAGGTCCAGCCGTAGAGTCCACCATACCAATTCCCGTCGATATATTCACCGACCTGACCGGACAGTCCAACATTGTCCGGAAGCAGTCCGTCATTCTGACGGGCGCGTTCTATCCAAGCGTCGGTGTACTCTAAAACCCAATCCCGATATTTATCTTCGCCGGTGAGCAAGTAAGCGTTGGTGACCAAGCTGGTGACTGCAAGGTTGGCAACCACATCCCCACGACTCATGCGTTGATTCATCGCTGCGCCCATGCGCTGTGCCAACATCGAATCTTTCAGGTCTTCAATTTGGGTGATGCCGGGAAGGTCGTAATGAGGCAAGCCGTATCGCGCCATACCGGGGGAATAGCTGTAGGACCGTCCTTCCGACATCGACATGTCGGGACCGTCACTGCCGTTGTAGGGGGAGCGGATGATTTTGTGTGCCGGATCGTAGTTTAAGGCGTCGGAATCCTCGTTCATGTACAGTCCGGCAAATCGTTGGGCCCGTTCAAGGTGTTCCGAGCGGTTTGGGTCAGCCAAACAGAGCAGGTAGAAATAGATGTCACTTTCCGCTTGATGGAACTGATCATCTCGCCGGACGTACTCCTTGTGAACCCGTCCCATCCGGGTCAATTGCCGGGTGACAGCGTTCCATTGACGCGCCCCCAATTCTAGCAGATGGTCTCCACCGCCCAAGAGATACAGCAGGGGCCAGTTGTAAAAGCTCTCGTAGAAGTCGTCCTCGCTGCCATTGATCTCTTCGCCGCCGATCAGGCTGCCATCGGGACGGGTGTACCGTTCCAAGAACGGATGCACCGATTGGTCCATGAGATCGAACAGCTGCCGTTCCAATACCGCCCATGCGGGCGGTCCGGTAAGCGGTATTGTCGCCGTGATTGTAATCATATATCGCTCCCCGTGTATGGTAGGTGCGGTTTCTAACCGCACCTACCGGCCCTGGGTGCAATGCGGTTCGATTTGGAGTGTCTCATTAATTCTAAGATCTACTATACACCTATCCCGGATTCGACATCCCACCTGCTTCCCACTCTTTGGATAATGCGGTGCACTCGGCAGCGACCTGCTCCGCGGTGGACTCAGTTCGTCCCGCTAGCGCTTCTATCGTCCATGCGCCGTCAAAGCCGATGTCCGTCAGTGCTTCCCCAAGAGCAGACCAGTCAATGACCCCATGCCCCGGAACCCAATGACAATCGTCCTTTCCATCAACATCCTGTATGTGCAGCGCACAAAGCCTCTCCGACGCGACCCGTGCCTGCTGCGCCGGATCAAATCCACTGATACAGGCGTGCCCCGTATCCAAGCACAGCCCTACATGTTCGGGCGGAAAACCAGCGATGAAAGCGCGTAACTCCTCCATAGACTTCAGCGGACGACACGGTATGCTCGTATTCGGGAGATTCTCTAATGCGATACGGACCCCGGTTTCCGCTGCAACATCGACCAACTCACTCACAGAGCGGTGGATACGTTCTGCCGCTGCACCGACATTTTCCAACGCATAAGGCGCTTCTTCAGCGGTGGTGGCGCCCGTTGGGTGCACAATTGCGGCCCGTCCGCCAAGCTCTCCAAGATACCGCATCGCATCCCCGATACGGGCGACACTGTCACGCCGAATCTCCTCAATTGAGCTCGCCAAGTTCACGCCCGACATGGGTGTGTGTATGGTGTGCGGAAAAATGTTAAATCGCTCCAACGCCTCGCGACACGGGCCCGCGTCGTGTGAACCCGGTGCCTGCCACTCATCGCCCTCAGCCATCAGCTCGGTCTCACTGAAACCAGCGGCAGCGATCGATTCAAGCGCCGCGGCAACATCATGTCTCGCTGTACTCTCTGCGTCAAGAAAGAAAAGTCCCGAAGCTAAACTATATTTCGCCACTATAACCTCCTTGTGCGGAACACAAACCTGCGTTCCCTACGATTTGATCAGCGATTTATGTTTCATCAAGCATCTGTTGGATACGTTCGGAAACGCCTGCGACAACGGCGTCGAGAATCTGTCCACCTTTGGGCACGGTCGCTAATTTTGCGTTGTCGTAGTTGACTTCGCCCGTCCGGATGCGCTCCGGAAAAACGACCATCGCAAATGAGGTCTCAAACTCGCCGGCGTGCCCCGCGCTCCGTTCCAGCTCCAAATTCGCCTCATAGAAAGATTGGGGGGCGGTCTCCCAATAAGTCACATACGTGACACCCATGTCATCAAGCCGCTTCATCTGATCGGGAGCGACAGGCTCAAGATTCTCTCGCTTGTTGCCGCCGTGCCCGTTGAGCACCATGACTTTTGGGACACCCAGCCGTTTCAAGCTATCGCACACATCATGGACATATTCGAGATGGATCTCCGGACGTATGGTCAGCGCACCGCCCTGCTTCATGTGGTGTTCCGACACCGACATAGAGACAGTGGGGGTAACCAGCACGTGGGGATAAAAGTTGGTCGCAGCCCGTTTGGCAATTTCTGTGACGCTAGCGGTATCGTGGATCATCGCCAGATGGTCTTGATGCTGTTCGGTAGCACCCGTTGGAACAATCGCCCCTTTAATCGTGCCACTAGAGATGACTTCTCCAAGTTCTTTCCGTGTGAGTTCACCGAGAAATACGTTGTTGTCTAGCATTGATATTCCCTCTGATTTGTTAAAACAACGGTTATGCAAGGATAAAGAGATAATGCATATTGAGGATAGGAATGGGTTGGGCGGGAAGGAAGGGTGGAAGGTCAGCAGATACCACCTTCCACCTAAATAATCTACATTGCAAAGCTGCCAACGAAAACGTTATTTGTGTCTTCACCGCAATTCCAGGTGACGGAGAGAATTTTGTCTTGATAGCAATAGGTGGTCGATTTGCCGACGATAGGAGTATCGAGCTGCTCTAACGGCTTGTACCAGATCTGGTGCGGCTGTGTGCAGTTTTGGCACGGGTAGCGCGAAACGGATAGCGTTAATACCTCCCCAACCCGCAGATCGTATTTCACGTCTTGTTTTGTGAACGTGATTGGTACGTGCGCTGTACTCACAACTTCACCGAGGGTCTCATTACGTTTCACAGTCATCAGATCAGTTAAAGCGGTTCGCTGTTCCGATGTCGCCTTCGCGTCGATATACAGGACGCTGCGGCGTGTGGTGGTGTCAAGCGCAAGGTTGTTCTGTGCCGTAACCACTGCGACGACAGTCAATCCCTCCAATGAGACACCTTTCCAGGTCCCTTGATGGATATTCCAAACGAGAGTTGCCTCCCGGCCCCCTTCGACATACTCAGCCCCGTAGTGACACGCTCCGACATAAACACTGACGGAACGGGCTTCCAAATACTCGCCCTGCACGGTTTCGGGTTGCGTAGCCAACGCACCGGCGACGGTCAGTAACAGCGCGATTGCGGCTAAGGTGAAAATCTTGGTCTTCATCTTTTGAACTCCCTTCTAAAGATCGAACGTGAAATTTACTATTTGCAGCAAGTGTGTGCAAGTTGCAAGGCAGTTTATCACAGCCAAGTTTTGGCGTCAAGTGAAAAGAAAATTTCCAAGCGTAAAGATATGTAACTGGATACCACCAATCGCAGCATTGGGTCAAAGCGTGAGCTAGAATTTTCGCTTGACGGGAACCGTGAAATATGATAGATTGTGTTCAGGATTTTCAACATCATTGAATCGTAACAGCGGAAAATTTTGGAGTGCCTCATCGGTCACCGGTCGTTAGCAACCGATTTTTAGTTTTGCTCGCTGCTTGACCGCTAATATAGGAGGACAACATGTCAAAAGAGAAAGAACAAACTCAGGGAACGCCCATATCGCGGCGGAATTTCCTCAAAGGCGTGGGCACCGGCGCGGTCGCCGCAAGCGTTGCACCAACTGTTCTCGTGGGCGCAGAAACAGCGGCGGAAGCGCAGATGGGTGATAAAATCACCCGTGCCGAAATCAAACTCAATATTAATGGGAAGACCTATGAAGTTGAGGTCGAATCGCGCACCACATTGTTGAGCGTCTTGCGGGACGGCATTGACACAGGGGGCGAGCGTGTCGATCTGACCGGCGCCAAATCTATCTGCGATCGCGGTGAGTGCGGTGGATGTACAGTGCAGGTTGGCGGAAAAGCGGTTTATTCCTGTATGACTCTCGCGCTCGAAGCGGAGGGGAAGGAAATTACCACAGTCGAGGGGCTTGCCAACGGTGAGCAGTTACACCCGGTGCAAGAAGCGTTCGTTCAGCACGATGCCCTGATGTGCGGTTTCTGTACACCCGGCTTTGTCGTGGCTGCGAAATCGTTGTTAGATCAGAATCCGAGTCCGAGCCATGAGGAAATTAAGGAAGGATTGGCGGGCAACATCTGTCGCTGTGGGACTTATCCCTTTATCTTTGAGGCGGTCAAAACGGCTTCGCGTAAGATAGGAGGCTAGAAAATGGCATCATGGGGAGAAGCAAGGGATTCGCGCTTAATAGGCAAACGTGTCACGCGATTGTCGGGCGCTGAAAAAGCTACTGGAAGGGCAAAGTATACGTTTGACATCAATCGTCCCGGAATGCTTTACGGCCGCATTCTGCGGTCACCGGTTGCCCATGCGACCATCACAAGCATAGACCTCAGTGAGGCGGAGGCGCTGCCCGGCGTTAAAGCGGCTATCTTGTTGATTGAGCCGGGCAAACGGGTGCGCTATGAAGGACAGGAGATCGCTGCGATTGCCGCTACCACCAACGACATCGCAAAGGATGCGATCCGATTGATTCGATTCGATTATGATGAATTGGATTATGTTGTTGATGTCGAAAGTGCAAAAGCGGACGGGGCACCTCAAATCCGTGACGATTGGATGGGCAATCAGAGTGAACCACGGGTTGATGAACGTGGGGATATCGAGGCAGGGTTCGCTGAAGCGGCTGTTGAGGTTGAAGCGACCTACCACGCGCCGGTTCAAACGCATGTCTGTTTGGAGACACATGGAAATGTTGCCGAATGGGACGGGGATAAC
Organism: Candidatus Poribacteria bacterium; assembly: GCA_022822785.1. Taxonomy (GTDB): domain Bacteria; phylum Poribacteria; class WGA-4E; order WGA-4E; family PCPOR2b; genus PCPOR2b. Next base: position 11,543 of record JAJEAL010000053.1, on the reverse strand, counting down.
CTGACCGTTTGGGCTTCGACACAGGCGGTTTTTGGCACACGCCAAAATCTTGCACAACATTTTGAGCTGCCCGAAAATCAGGTGCGGGTCATCTCCGAACATATGGGTGGTGGTTTCGGCAGTAAGTTTGGTCCCGGAGTGGAGGGGATCGCCGTTGCGAAACTCGCTCGAAAAGCGGGTGCACCGGTCAAGCTAATGCTGACCCGTAAGGCGGAGCACCTTGTCGGCGGTAATCGTCCGTCAATGACACAGCAGGTCCGTGCCGGCGCAACGCAAGATGGTCGTTTCATCGCTTATGACCTGAGCGGCTACGGCACAGGTGGTATCGGTGCGGGGGCGGGTTTCACCGGTCCCTATGTTTATCATGTCCCGAATTATCGCACGGAAAAGTCCGCCGTTGCAATCAACGCGGGGAGCGCCCGTGCGATGCGTGCGCCCGGCCATCCGCAGGGCGCTTTTGCGATGGATTCGTTAATGGACGAACTCGCAGAGAAACTGGGCATGGATCCGCTAGCATTCCGTCGTATGAATAGTGACAGCGATCCGCGACGAAACAAGATTCGTCAAGCGGAATACACCCTCGGCGCACAGGAGATTGGTTGGCATCGCCGTAACAGCGTTCCTGGCTCCGGCACAGGTATTAAGAAACGTGGCATCGGTATGGGTTGCGGCTTGTGGGGCGGCGGTGGCGGGCCGGGAACGCAAGCCCGGGTAACCATCCACTCAAGTGGTGCGGTCGAAGCGGTCACCGGCACCCAAGATATCGGCACAGGTATCCGGACGGTCATCGCCATTATCGTCGCGGAAGAACTTGGGTTGAAGCCCGCAGACATTACGGTCAAGGTTGGCGACACGGAGCCCGGATTGCCTTCCCGCGGGAGTGGGGGCAGCCAGACAATCGGCTCTGTGGCACCCGTGATAAAGACCGCAGCGATAGCAGCCAAGCGCAAGCTCTTTGGACATATCGCGCCACTGATAGAGGCAGAACCGATGGATTTACGCGCCGCCGGTGGTCGAATTTACAGTGCAGCTGACTTAAGGCTGAGCGTCCCGTGGAAAGAGGCGACCGGATATCTCGGTATGGAAACCATCTCGGAAGGTGGCGAGTGGGACGAAAACCTCCGGGTCGGCGATACCGCCGGCGTACAGTTTGCCGACGTCGAAGTTGACACGGAAACGGGGCTTGTCAAGGTCATCAAGGTGGTCGCCATCCAAGACTGCGGCTTGGTGGTCAACCGTCTGACAACCGAAAGCCAGATCAATGGCGCTGTCATCATGGGATTGGGCTATGCGTTGCTTGAGGAGCGTATCATGGATGGTCAAACCGGCAAGATGCTTAACGCAAATCTTGAGGATTACAAAGTGCCCGGCACGATGGAGATTCCTGAGATTGTGTCGATCGCCTACGATACCGACCGAAAAATAACGGGAATCGGTGAACCGCCGACAATCCCAACGGCAGGAGCAGTTGCTAACGCTGTCTATAACGCAATCGGTGTCCGTATCCGGGAGCTGCCGATTACGCCGGACAAAGTCCTCAACGCCCTCAGTTAGAAGAGTAGGAGGAGATGAAAAAATGGAAAATTTTGCTTACGTCAACGCGGCGGATGTCGAGCAGGCCTCTTCGCTATTGAGCGACGATTGGAGCGAAACAAAAGTAATCGCAGGAGGGACAGATCTTCTCGGCGAGCTCAAGGAGTACATTGAAACGCCGAAGAAGGTGGTCAACCTCAAATCCATCCCCGGTCTGGATGAGATTAAAGCGGATTCGTCGGGCTTAACCATCGGTGCGCTTGTGACGCTCGCTGACATCGCTGCACACCCAACCATTCAGCACCATTACACTGTTCTGGCAGAGGCTGCTGCCTCCGTCGCGTCGCCACAGATTCGGAACGTTGGCACGCTTGGCGGGAACCTGTGTCAGCGTCCCCGCTGCTGGTATTATCGCCATCCGGACATCATCTGTCTGAAAAAGGGCGGCGATACCTGTTACGCCATTGAGGGGATGAACAAGTATCACGCCATTTTCGGCGGGGGTCCGGTCTATATCGTCCATCCGTCTGACACGGCACCGGCACTTATGGCACTCGGCGCTACCGTCAAGATTGTCGGACCGAATGGAGAACGAACGATGCCGTTAGCGGATTTCTTCGTGCTGCCCGACGTCAACCCGCAACGCGAAAATGTGCTTGAACCGAACGAGGTACTCACCGAGGTGCATGTCCCTCAACCGAAGGCGGGTACAAAGAGCACCTACCTCAAAGTCCGTGAACGTGGCTCTTTCGATTTTGCGTTGGTGAGCGTCGCCGCTAATTTCGAGATGAACGGTGGGACGTGCAGCAAGGCTAACGTTGTCCTCGGTGGCGTTGCTCCTATCCCGTGGCGCTCGGTGGAAGCGGAAGCAGCGTTGAACGGTAAACATATCACAGCAGCGGTGGCGAAACAAGCGGGTGAAGCAGCGGTAGCAAACGCAGACCCGATGACTGACAACGGCTATAAGGTCCCGTTAACTCGGAACGTTATTAGCCGTGCTGCGATGAGCCTCGCCTAATCAGAGCCGCATCAGTTAGTGTAAAATGCACAGAGAAACCGAGTTTTTTCTTCAAAACTCGGTTTCTTTGCATGAGCCGTTTTAGAAAATCTGCCTACATACCATCATAAGGAGAACGAACATGCAATTAGAAAAAGGACCGTCCCTCTTGAATAAATCGATATGTCAGAACTTATGTACTAAGGCGCGCTATACCCACGGCGGGAACCTACAAAATCTGGTCGAGACCAATCCGTTCTCGAACTACTGGTGCAACTGCACGATGACGGTGGTCGGACCGGATGACCGATTCGTTTCCCCAGAGAACTGTAATCGGTCCCGCGACTGCTTCGAGCCGATTGGGGGCACTCCTGTTGCGTAGTTAGATGCAGGGTTCTCCTTCGGGAAATTGACCAAGGGAAAGCGATAGGAAACTAGACAGAACAGTAGGGGCACTCCTCGTGGGTGCCCTCTTTTTGTATGGATAATCTTTGCCAAAGTCCCCCTGACAAGGGGGATTTAGGGGGTTGGCACTGCGTTAGGAGTCTCCAAGTAACTCTAAGGTGTACCATAAAGGAATTCCAAATGCCCCGCATCTTCGATAACATCGATCAACAGCTGCTGCCAGCACTTCAAGAAACCCTCAAAACCGCCGATCACGCCGATTTCTGCGTCGGCTATTTTAATCTGCGGGGATGGAGGGGGCTCAGCTCCCACATTGAGGAATGGGAAGGGGGAGATGGGGCCTGTTGCCGCCTGCTAGTCGGAATGCAACCCCCTCCTGAAGATACATTTCGGGCTGCCATGCGTCTTGATCAAAGAGACGATGGAATTGACAATCAAAGGGCATCGCATTTGAAACAAAGGTTGGCAGAAAAGTTTTGCAAGCAGTTTTGGGATGGTTTATGAATTTAATTGAGTATTTTGACAAACACCAAAATAAAATAAAACAGGATAGTGAGAAACTTTTCATTGAGGAATTTCTATATCCACTGTTAGGTTCTAAAATAGGGGCCATAGAACCGCAGTATCCCTTTATAGATAGCACAGGCAAGCACAGGTATATTGATTTTGCATATCAAGGTTCTACCAATCGCTTAGCTTTTGAGGTAAATGGCGAGTCGTATCACGCAGAGGGCGTTATCCCAAACAACATGTTTGATGATAACCTATTTCGTCAAAATGAGATACTTCGCTCTGGATATAGGCTCTTGCGGTTTTCTTACAATCAGCTTCAGTCTCCACAATGGAGACCGATTGTACAGGAAACACTTAAAAATTTTTTAGGGACACACGCGCCTGAATTAGTTTCGGACTATTCTTTGGAACCCTCCCTGCTACAGAAGGAAGTTCTTAATGCTATTAATTTTTATCGCGACCAGCGAAGTTGGGAAAAAGGTGTGATCATCTTACCTACAGGTACAGGTAAGACAATCCTTTCAGCTATTGATGCGAAAAGGTACGGCGGTCGAGTTCTTTTTTTGGCACATAGACTAGATATTCTGAAGCAGAGCATAGATGCCTATAAGAAAGTTTGGCCCGATATGGAAGTAGGGATTCTGACAGGAGAAACGAGGGAAAATGAAAAAAACTGCGAGGTTTTATTCGCTTCAAAAGACACATTGCGACAACCCACAGAGTTAATGAAATTTGGACGAAATTGGTTTACCTATATCGTTGTGGACGAAGTTCATCATGGTCAAAGTCCGACTTATCGTGAGGTCCTAAATTACTTTGAACCTTCGTTCATGCTCGGTATGACAGCGACTCCTGACCGTACGGACCGAAAAGATATTTTTGAGTTGTTCAACTATAACAAAATCTATGAAATCCCTCTCTCTGAAGTTATTGAACGTGGTTACCTCGTTCCCTATACCTATCATGGACTTACAGATAATATTGATTATTCAAGGATTCGCTATCAAAATCAAAAATATAGGGTTGATGACCTTGAACGTTACTTGGTCATTCCTAAAAGAAATGAGGCAATACTTAAAGAGTACCTTGAAAAGGGACAGGGTGATAAGGCTATAGGTTTTTGTGTTTCGATAATACATGCTGAAAGGATGGCAGAATTTTTTTGTAGTCATGGTATTTCTGCAGTGTCAATTCATTCAGGTTCTTCCGATCGAGACCAGCTCATCTCCGATTTTCGGGATAATAAATATCAAGTTGCTTTCACAGTAGACTTGTTTAATGAGGGAGTAGATTTTCCCAATGTTCGTGTTCTACTTTTTTTACGGCCAACCGAGTCAAAGACAGTTTTTATTCAACAGCTTGGTAGGGGACTCCGCTTGTGTGCTGGCAAAGAGAGAGTGAAAATCCTTGATTTTATTGGCAACTATAGACGTGCTAATCAAATAAGAAAATACTTATCGAAAGCAAGCAGAGCTACACAAGTTGCCCAAGACGGTAGAATACGGCGGAAGATTGAATATGTTTACTCTACCGGTTGTGAGGTCGTTTTTGACCAAGCTGTTGAGGAAATTTTAGACCGCCAAGATGCACAAGATTTAGGGGTTTCAAAGGAAGACCTTAAGGAAGAGTATTTTTCTCTTGCTGAACAACTTGAAAGGAAACCAAGCCGTTCGGATTTAGATATTCATGGAGAATATAAATCGTTTCTTTATGCTACACATTTCGGTTCATGGGTAGCTTTTCTGCGTGAAGTTGGTGAGTATACGGAGGCTAGCTATCACTATCCTCAAGGAGTGCATTTAGGACATATTCTGTCTGTTTTGAAGCTTTTTGGACAAAACAACCGAGCCGGAACACATTTTGATAATGAATATATCCGTTTGCGGGGCGGATTTGGTGAGGGGCGTATAGCAACATACCGTCGGCAGGTAAAATATAAACTTCTTGCAGCAATGGAGTTAGGTCTTCTCACAGATGACCGGAACTATTCGACTAATGAGGATTATATCCCCGAATTGACTCCACTTGGCAAGGAACTTTATAGTCTAATTGTACCCATACTTGAAAGCTTAGACTTGTCTTTTCAGCAGGATGGTAGCAGCTTTTTTTCAACAAGGATGTGGTTGACCGACAGGAAATATAATCAAGCTCTTAGAGAGTTGATCGAAGCCAATGAGCAAGTACGTGATATTGTGTTTCGCGTATTTCTAAGTATGCCTGCTGTTCAACAAATGCTTGCGTTTTTGTATCATGTTTGTCGCACAAAAGAGATTCAACGTAATATGATTTATGAGCAGTTTTTTGAAGCCCCCTTTGTGAGGTTATTTTGTGACCAAGAGGGCATAGAGGAAGCAACTCTTGAAGCGTCAAAGCGTAGATGTCCTTTTTTGCTAAATGTTCTTGATGCTTGTGGGATCATCAGGGCGTCAAGGAACAGCATTACTGTTCATAAACTGGTTCTCGCATCTTGGCTTGTTCGGCCGCACGAAAGGGAAGAAGAAAAAAAATCCTATGAAAGACTTAGGGTCGTTGGAGAAGCATATCAAGATCCCTCTGCAACGTTATCTAATGAAGGTTTGAGCACTATTCGAGAACGCTCCGGCACAGATTTTTTGACACCGAATTATTATTCGGGAGCAGGATACCAGGATCCCTCTTCAAAGTTATCCGGTGAAGATTTGAGCATTGTTCGAGAACTTTTCGGCACAGATTTTTTGACACCGAATTATTATTTACAGGATTTTATCATATTTTGGGGGTAGATTTATGGCTAACCGTTCTCATAATAACACGCGACATATTGCTATGAATTCACTCAAGAAGGCGGGAAAGTCTCACTCTTCATTGGAGACTATTGATGTTTCGACTACAAATGAAACGACTCATGCCATTATCACTTGTGATTGCTTAGAATTATTAAGACAAATCCCCGATGAGTCAATCCAGTTAATTGTGTGTGACCCGCCCTATAATATTCTTATGTCTGATTGGGATAATCATCATGATTATGTAGAGTGGGCGAGTAAGTGGCTTGTGGAAGCAAAAAGAGTGCTAGCTTCGACGGGTAATTTGGTCATTTTTGGTGGGCTTCAGTATCAAGGCGAGGCGGGTTCAGGCGACCTTTTGAGTTTAATGCAATATCTTCGTTCAGGCGACCTTCTCCTTGCGAATCTCATTATTTGGTATTATCCCAATGGAATGGGAGCACAGCGTTTTTTTTCAAATAGACATGAGGAAATCGCTTGGTATGGAAAGACAAGAAAGTATTATTTCGATCTAGATTCCGTTCGCGAAAAATTTGATGAAAAGACAAAGCAAGCTTATCTGAGAGACAAACGTCTAAGACCTGAAAGCATAGAGAAAGGTAAGAACCCAACCAATGTATGGCGGATAAACCGTCTTAATGGTAACTCTAAAGAGCGAGTAGGGCATCCAACTCAAAAGCCTATAGTTCTCATTCAGAGGATTATTAGGGCATTGTCTTATCCAAACTCAATGGTGCTTGATTTCTTTGCGGGTAGTGGAGTGACGTCCCGCGTAGCTATTGCAGAAGGACGAAACAGTATTTGCAGTGATATTGATCCCTCATTACACACCTATTTCGATGAACATATGAAAAATTTTTATGAACAGAATCCCCTGTTTTATAGTAACCTTAAACATAAAGTATATAGAGACGATGAGTTTAATATGCACCCTGTTTTTCAAGTTGCCCGCGAGGGAAATTTTTCAAGGAAGATATAGAAATTCTAGCACAGGCTGTAATTACCCCCAAAATTTAGACAGTAGACTAAGGTGTATTTTGGACTGGTAAATCGTTGATTATCTGTGGGACAATATGGGTTAGCAACGCCGCCAACAGAAAGGAGTTTTCACCCTATGCGCCGCAGAAAACGATACGATAGTCGCTTCAAAGCAGAAGTCGCGATTGAGGCGATAAAAAATCAACGAACCATCGCTCAGATAGCGAGTGAATATGGTGTCCACCCCAATCAAGTGAGCCAATGGAAGAAGCAGGTGCTCGACCAATTACCCGACCTGTTTACAAACCAACGCTCAAAATCAACCACTGACAGCGACCAATTGGTTGATGAACTGTATCGCCAAATCGGTCAGTTGAAGGTGGAGTTGGATTGGCTTCAAAAAAAAACACAACTGCTCCGTTGAGCAGAAACGACGCCTCATTGAAAAGGGGTGTGATTCACTGTCGGTTGTCAGGCAATGCGAGCTACTGGGACTGTCAAGAGCCTCATTCTATTACCAACCGGTGGGTGAATCGTCACAAAATCTGCTCTATATGCGGCTGATAGATGAGCAGTACACACAGACACCTTTTTACGGCGTGCCTCGATTGACGGTATGGCTTCGTTCTCAGGGACATGTGGTCAATCGAAAGCGGGTGGCTCGGTTAATGACAAAGATGGGATTGGCTGCGATTTATCCGCGGTCCAAACCCGCAGGTATCAACAAACCGTCCAAGACCTATCCCTATTTACTGAAGGGATTAAATATCATCAGACCTAACCAGGTCTGGGCGACGGATATAACCTACATTCGCTTGAACAATGGGTTTGCTTATCTGGTAGCAGTTATGGATTGGTTCTCCCGGTATGTGTTGTCTTGGGAACTGTCAAACTCACTCGATGTATACTTTTGTTTATCCGCGCTTGATAAGGCCCTTCGCCAATCAAGACCGGTGATATTCAATAATGACCAAGGCAGTCAATTTACTTCGGATGCCTTTACCAATCGACTCCACGCGGCTAACGTTGCCATCAGTTGGGACAGCAGAGGCAGCTATTTGGATAACATCTTCATTGAGCGGTTATGGCGAAGTGTTAAGTATGAGGAGGTATATCTCAACGATTATGACTCACTGCACACTGCTTGGTGTCGGTTGAGAGACTATTTCAACTTTTACAATCAACAGCGGTTTCATCAATCGCTCAATTATCGAACACCCCACGAGGTCTATTTCCAATAATATCAGGCGTTTTAACCCTGACACAGACAGCCTAATTTACCACCTTAAATATAGCACTTCGCTGTCTAAAGGATGGGGGTAAGTTCAGGCATAGAAGTTTTTGAAATACAAAACGAGCCCGTCACAAAAGGATAGGATCGTGTTATGAAACCCACTGATAAACTCACACCTGAACTGCGAAAAATAGAAAAAGCAATAGACCTGCACTACAAATCTAATCCTTTGGTGAATCTTCCATTTGCGCCTGCTGCTTGGTATTTGTTGACATTTACTGAAAAAGTGATGTTGAGAGAGTTATTTTCCCCGATAAAATTTCAGGACCGTGCAATAATAGGGGATAATTTTGTTAATGAGCTTAAGCATCCCATGTACTGGCTATACTGTGCTTGCAGAGCTGGAGGTCAAGTTCCATTTGCTTATAATAATACCACTTATAAAGCATCTCAAGATTTACTCGAGTTAGGAAGGGAATATGGATGGTTTGTTTCAGCATACACATATGCCAGTCACGGGTGGGTTGGATTGGAGCTTCAGGAATCAACGATTCAACCAACAGAAGATCTTTTCAAAGGTGTAGAGTACAACGCATATAATCTCTTAATTAAACCGCATAAATCACTAGAGGCATTATTTTCAGTAAATTTTGATAATTTTCCAATAGATGCGATTGGGCATTCTCTAAGGGTACATGGCGATAGGTTGCGCTATAGACTGAATCCAAAGATAGTTGCTGATACGATAACGGCTATGAAACCTACACTTGACGCCATGTTTTCTCTGCCTAGTGAATGGCAGTTTAGTCGTTACACATTGGAAGACTTTCGCAATGTTTTCGAGGCTATTTTTGCGATGGCATTTATTCGTGCGCTAGCAGGGGGCATAGCTGCGGGGCAGGGTTATATGGGATATGCTGATAGCATTTACGCTCCACCCCATAATGAACTGCTAAGACGGGTTGTTAGATATTCCCAAATATCAGACGTAAAGGTACAAAGCATCTTTGATGACTTGTCCTATGGAAATAGAGGCATTACAAAGCCAGATCCCTCTTTGCAGCCTTTAATTAAGCTGAATTCAGAAACCTATGCAATTATGCCTCACTTATGGCTTTCTTCTTCAGCGGAGCGGAATTTGACTGTGCTCTTAAATAAGTTGCCATCTGAAAAAGGAATTTACTCAAAACTAGTGTTGGAAAAAGAAAGACTTATGAGAGAACGCTTCACCACTCGTTTGTCTGATACAGATTTTCGGTTCATTTGGAGAAGCGGGCCAGGCTTACCAGATGTTGATCTTGCTATTATAAGTGATTCCGAAAAAACGTGTCTACTGTTAGAACTCAAATGGTTCATTGATCCAGCAGAAGCGCGTGAAATTATTGAGAAATCCGAAGAGATAGAGAAAGGCATTTCCCAAGTACTACAGTTGAAACGGGCGTTTGCAAATAATCACGAGGCGTTATTGGAAAAACTTCAAATTGATTCCAGTTATAGCCTTGAAGGAGTTGTTGTTTCTGAGAACTGGATAGGACATGCTAAAGTTCAATCTCCAGAAATACCTGTAATCCAAGCGAATCATCTCATAGAAAAGTTAAAAGTAACAGAGAACCTGAAATCTGCTATGGAATGGCTGAAGGACCGAAAGTATCTGCCTAAGGAAGGAGAGCATTTTGAGGTCTTTAGATTTAATGCTACAATCAGTAATTGGAGACTGAAGTGGTATGGAATTAAACCACTGATTAGCGAGGCATTTTTTCCCTTGTAGACTCAACTGTCGCTTTGCAATATCCGACATTTGAAACCGTCCTGATAAGGTTATCTTGAAATGGTTCTAGGAGGTGACTAGAATGGCAAGAGAAAGAATCGTCAAAGACACGCCCAAACGAGGAAAACTCAAAAGAAGTGGTTAAAGAGGAACTATGGTAGATTTTAGAATTACTTGGACACTATGAACGCGTCCTGATAGATCGGGGTTCGCGGAGTTACGGCACACGGAGTGTGCCTACTACTATTAATGTCTACTTATTTATCTAATTCACCATAAAAGATTTGACAGATAAAGGGTTATTAACCGTGGTAGGAAAGGGAAGGGGTAGCAGGTAGGTGCCCAAAAAGTAAACGATTAGGTAAACGATTAGGTAAACGATTAGGTAAACGATTATCACGTCAAATGTGTTCACAATTAATCTCGTACTTGCCCAACATTACGCCTTCATCCCCGAAGCCTTAGATTCCATCATCAACGACATCAAATACCGGATGGGGTTGGGAAATGAGTGAAACGGTTGAACGCATTACACAAACGAAGGAGTCACAAAAATGAGAGAAATGATAAAATACCGAGATTACCTAGTCGGAATCCTTTCTGACCCCGAGGAGGCAACCGTCTATCTCGAAGTCTCTCAAGAAGAATATCAGAAAGACGGTGACACCGTCGCATTTTTGATAGCACTCCAAAGCATCGCTGAAGCACAGGCAGGGAACAACGAACTCCTTTCCCAAGTCTATCTATTGAGCGGAGACGTTCATCGCTCACGAGGGGAGCATGAATGGGCGATTGAGGACTATGACACAGTGATAAAACTGACTAATACAGTGATAGAAACGGATTCCAATAATGTTGAACCCTATATCTGTCGTGGTAGGGCTTACCGCTATAAAGGTGAATATGATCGCACCATCGAAGAATGTTAGGATGGATCTTCGGCTTCTCTGTTTAGAAAGAATTCAATCTTGAAGAAACCATAGAGCAAGTGAAACTGATTTAGGAAATTATGAGATCAGCCTACTATAACGATAACGTTTTTCTCAACTGTCCATTTGATTCGGCTTATAAGCAGTTGTTTGATGCAATGGTATTTGCGGTATATGATTGTGGTTTTATTGAAGTGCCATCGCTAATTTGGGCCACAAATCATGGACTTTAATCCAAGTATTTTTGTTCAAATTCAACGGGTGTCAAATAGCCTAACGCCGAATGGGGTCTTTTGTGGTTATAGACCTGTTCAATAAAATGCCCAATTCGGTGTTTGGCTTCTATAATATCGTCGTATTCATTGAGATGGACCTCTTCCTCCTTGAGGGTCCGGATAAGCCTTTCGGCATAGCCGTTGTC
>JAJEAL010000059.1 GCA_022822785.1 Candidatus Poribacteria bacterium | reverse complement strand
CCACGCCCCAACATACTTTCAACTTCTGCGTGCGGTCGCGGAATGACGTGTACGGAGATTAATTCACCGACCGCCTTTGCGGCTTCAGCGCCAGCTTCGACTGCGGCTTGAACTGCTCCGACATCGCCACGAACCATGACGGTCACCAAACCGCCGCCAATCTCTTCTTTGCTGACGAGTGATACGTTAGCAGCTTTGACCATTGTATCCGCTGCTTCGATTGCGCCGACTAAACCTCTTGTTTCAATTAATCCTAATGCTTCACCCATGGTGTCTACCTCCTGATTTTATTGTAACCTTGATACCCTTTCATTGTAACAAGATCGGCAACGCTTATCAAGGAAAAAATCGGCTATGTACTGATAGACGCTAACGTAGCTCGCCTACGCCTGTTGGTTAAAAACTCTTGACAAGGATGCCTTGAGATGCTATCCTTTGTCTCATGTTTCTCCCAAAGCCATTGTGGCCCGGTGTTGTTCGGTCTATATCATGGCTTCGGATAGCTAAGAAGCATCAATTAACCGCTGGAGGGCCCTGACGCATAATGCCAAAAGAACCGATGAGTCCGGCAGATGTCAAGGTGTTAGAGCAGGAGGTTCGTCAAAATCGGGAAGACATAAACCTGCTCAAACAAGAGATTGAACGGCTATACACTGAATTGGGACTGTCATCAGGGACCGATGACTTTGAAGCCCAATTAAGCAAAGAAGAAATCCTCGAATTTGGGACACTTGGTGATGGGGTGGTCAAGGGAAAAATTAACTGGATGACCCCTTACCTCATCAGTATAACAACCGCTGGAGAAGCGCCTTCGGCAGAAGTCCTAATTTTTAAGCATGCCCTCTGTTATATTCGCAAACCGGACGAGAAATCGATTCCTCGTCGGGGCATGTACGTTTGAAGGGATTGGCCCAGTGAGGCAATTCATAGAGGAAGGAGAGACCTAGCATGAGTGCACCCCAAGCTATACAATCTCTGCCAAAGGCTTTTCGATACAGCGACTACCTGAAATTGCCTGATGATGATAATCTATACGAGATTCTGAGAGGAGAGTTAGTTGTGCGAACTTCCCCAAATCGGGTTCATCAACGGTGTTCAATCCGGTTATCCATTATTTTGTCGCTTCATGCAACCCAACACGACCTGGGGGAAGTCTACACCGCACCTTTCGATGTTATTCTCGATTCGGAAAGTTCCGACCCTGAAATTTTAGTTAAGCCGGATCTTCTGTTTGTTTCAACAGATCGCCTGCAGATTATCACGGAGGAAAACGTGCAGGGGTCGCCCGATCTAATCGTTGAAATCCTTTCTCCCTCAACCGCAAATACTGATCGAGATCAGAAATTTAAGATTTATCAAGAGACACAAGTTGCCCACTATTGGATTATCGATCCAACTGCCCAAACATTAGAGGAATACGTCTGGCATCCCAACGGATACTCCCGTTGTGCACTTTATACTGACAACGATGAATTCCCTCCCTCGTTGTTCCCGGAATTGGCGATTCGGCTCGAAGAATTATGGAGTTAAGACACGACACATGTGTAACCAAATGCCTGAAATGTTAAACTTCCGCTCAATCGATCCGCTCATAGAATTAGCGTTCGCAGAGGATATCGGCATTGGCGATATTACGACCGAAACCACAGTTTCCCGGTCGCAGCAGGGATTAGGTACAATCCTCGCAAAGACCGAAGGGGTAATCGCTGGATTGGCGATTGCTGAACGTGTTTTTGAAAAGCTTGATTCAAGCATTGATTTCCAGACACTTGTCGCTGACGGCGATCGCGTCGAAAGCCTGACCCCGATTGCGTCGGTGGCGGGGAGTGCGAAATCTATCCTCACCGGTGAACGTATCGCGCTCAACTTTCTGCAACGCCTTTCGGGAACCGCCACATTGACGGCACAGTTTGTTGCTGCTGTAGCGAAATACGATGTCAAAATCATTGACACCCGCAAGACCACCGCTGGTTGGCGTGCACTACAAAAGTACGCAGTTCGCGTCGGTGGCGGGCATAACCACCGTTTCGGGCTTTACGATGGGGTACTGATTAAAGACAATCATATCGTTGCGGCTGGCGGTGTTGCCAAAGCGATCGAACGGGCACGGTCAGTTGTGCCGCACACGATGCAGATTGAAATCGAAGCGAAAACACTCGATCAGGTGGAAGAAGCGTGTGCGACTGGCGCTGATACCATATTGTTAGATAACATGCCGGTCAATTTCATGAAAGCGGCGGTCAGAAAGATTGGTAAGGACATTCTCACTGAAGCATCAGGGGGAATAACACTGGATCAGGTCGAAGCCGTTGCTGCGACGGGAGTAAACTTTATCTCCGTTGGTGCGTTGACCCATTCAGCGATGCCGTTAGATATTAGTCTAGACTTGGAGATCCATTGACACAACCTGATTGCCCATTTCGTAGTAAGTGGACACGTTGTTTTGAATCCCGCTACCAAGCCTGCCCCGTATGCTCTCCCAATTTCCTAGTTCTAAAGTTGATTGATGCACCAATCTGTTTGGCAACCTGTACGAACCAAGGAACCACTGAATGAAAGAGTTTTTTAGTAAATCGCTGAATCCGAAAAATTTTGCTCGTGGCATAGTTTTTTTTATTTTATGCACGATTATTGGATTATATCTCAGTTTCTTACGAAGTGATACCGAACATATCGGAATTGTCTTACGTTCAACGGATAGTAAGTTTTTATTTCTGGCGGCGCTGTGTATGTTCTGCGACTGGCTGTCAGGCGGTGCACGTCTCTACATTTTTGTGCGGAAAATGGCTCCCGGTGTGACATTCCTGCACGGTCTCCGCGCAAATCTGGCAACCCTGTGCGTCGGGGGGATCACCCCATTTCAAGTCGGCGGTCTGGGCCATCTGTACATTTTTAATCGAGCGGGAGTGCCGTTCTCCGGAACTGTGACTACCAGCATTATCTGTTTCATCGGTACGTTGACGTTTCTCATATTTTCGACAGGGTATGTGGTGTATCAGGCACCTGCCTTTCTCCCCACAGCAATCACAACAATGAGCCAATATAGCCTGTTGATGTTTGCGTTTGCTCTTTTTGTCTTCTTGCTGCTGCTCATCAAACCTGAGACGGTACTGTTTCCGCTGACGCGTATCCAACTGCCAGACCGTCCTGGCTTTCGACTGGCTGCGAGCCTGCTTGACCGTCTGATCCTCACGCTTGAAAACTTGATTATGGGGCACAAGGCATTCACTCGGATGTTTGTCAATGAACATCCCATTGTTTGTGGGTTAAGCCTCATTTTTACGGCGGGGGTTTATATGAGTCGGTTTGTGGGTGGCTACGTTGTTTTTCGTGCCTTGGGCGGCGATGCTCCTTTTTGGCATGTCATCGCTGTTCAGGTTATACTCAACTTTGTGACTTTATTTGCGCCGAGTCCGGGAGCAAGTGGTATCGCCGAGATTTTAGCTGCGGTTCTGATGAAACCGCTACTCGCCTCTAGCGCAATCGGTTTGTATGCCCTGATAACGCGCTTCTTCACAACCTACTGTGGCGTCGCGGTCGGTGGAATTGTCTTGATGTCACAGCTGACAAAAGACCTGCGATACAAGGAAAGGAAAGCGGCTGAAGAGATTGAGGACTAAGCTCGAGAGGAGTTTATGCCCCCTTTCACATCTGATTTATGAAGGCTTATGTGACCGGCGGAACAGGTTTTATCGGCAGCCATCTGGTTGAAGGGCTCATCGATCAAGGTTATCATGTCACCTGTTTGACCCGTAAAACGAGTAATTTACGTTGGCTCAATCGTCTCCTTACCGCCAAATCGGCCCAAGTCGAATTGGTCGTGGGTGATTTGCACGATGTGGCGGCTTTAGCCCAGCAGCTTCAAGACGCCGCCCTGGTTTTTCATCTCGCAGGTTTGACCAAAGCGCGGGACGCTGCAACGTATGACCACGTCAACGCCGGTGGAACGAAGGGGCTCCTTGAGGCGTGTTTGGGGGCACGGATACGCTTGGATCGGTTTGTTTATTGCAGCAGTCTCGCTGCGGTTGGTCCGAGCCGCGCTGCGATACCGCAGGCAGAGGATGTTACGCCGCAGCCGCTGACAGACTACGGTCGTAGCAAGCTCAAAGGTGAGCTGATAGTCCGTGAGTATGCAGACCGGTTGCCGATAACGATTATTCGTCCGCCGGCGGTTTATGGGCCGAGGGATACGGACATCTTTCTCTTTTTTCAGATGATTAATCACGGAATAATGCCGATCCTTGGGGATGCAGATAAGTTGTTGAGCTTGGTGCATGTCAAGGATTTGGCCGCGGGGATGTATAGAGCTGCTGTGTCTGAGCGTGCAATCGGTGAAACCTATTTTCTGACGGATGGCGAGATTCACACATGGCTAGAGATTGAACGCATCGTTGCTGATGTATTGGAAAGGTACACATTCAAGGTGAAAGTACCGTTTTTTTTGGTGGAGTTGCTTTCGCGGGTTACGGAAGCTGCGGGGAAGCTTACGGGTCAGGCCCCAACCTTGAACCGCCAAAAAGTGCGGGATTTGAAACAACGGTTTTGGACCTGCGACAGCGCCAAGGCACAAGAAGAACTCGGCTATCGCCCGGCCTATCCGCTCCAAAAAGGGATTCAGGAAACGGCAGAGTGGTATCGGACGAATGGGTGGCTTTAAGTGTGCATTGATTCATCAGTTCATTGGTGTTCCACCTATGGGGGTTGTATAGAAAGAAAGTGTAAAATGCTAAAAGAAACCGAGTTTTCAGGAAAAAGCTCGGTTTCTACCGCATGATTTTTTACTATGAGTCACAACCTATTATTACTTTCTAAGGAGATAAAATTATGGCAACAACAATCGATCCACAGAGTACGACAATTGGCTGGGTTGGGACCGGCGTAATGGGACGCTGGATGTGTCAACATATCATGGACCTCGGCTATTCAGCGACGGTCTACAATCGGACGAAAGCCAAAGTAGAACCGTTGATTGACGCCGGCGCGTCATGGGCAGATTCGCCAAGCGAGGTTGCCGCGGCGTCGGATGTTATCTTCAGTATCGTCGGGTTTCCACCGGATGTGCGCGAGGTCTATCTCGGTGATAACGGCGTTTTGAAAAGTGCGAAGTCCGGCAGTATTATCGTTGATATGACGACCACTGAACCATCATTAGCACAGGAGATTTATGCGGCAGCGCAGCCGCAAGGCGTCTCTTCCATCGATGCACCCGTTTCCGGCGGCGATGTCGGCGCGCGGGAAGCACGGCTTTCGATTATGGTGGGCGGCGATGGCGATGCTGTTGAAGCGGTCATGCCGCTTTTTGAAGCGATGGGCCAAAATATCGTGCATCAAGGCGGTGCCGGTGCTGGGCAGCACACAAAGATGTGTAATCAGATTACGATTGCTGGCACGATGATTGGGGTTTGCGAAGCGTTGCTCTACGGCTACAAAGCGGGTTTAGATCTGGAGGTCATGCTCTCGTCAATCAGCGGAGGCGCAGCTGCTTGTTGGTCACTTGATAACCTTGCCCCTCGCGTTCTCCAACGCAATTTCGATCCCGGCTTCTTCGTCGAACATTTTATCAAGGATATGGGCATCGCACTTGACGAAGCCAAGAAGATGAACCTTAGCCTGCCCGGCCTCGCACTCGTGCATCAACTTTATCTCGCCGTCCAAGCGCAGGGGCACGGCCGCTTAGGAACACAGGCGTTGATGCTGGCGCTGGAGCAGATGTCGAGTACAGAACTGAGTTAGTCTATCACCGGCTTCCGAATGCCGTACATACACAGGAGAACCCGATGGCAAGGCAATTGAGAATGGTTCGACCGGACTTGAATGGATTGCCCCAACTTGAGATTCCGGAGGGGTATGAAATTCGCACCTATCAGGAGGGGGACGATGTACACTGGGCAGACATAATCGGTGACTCGTTTGGCGGCCAGCGCACGGCTGAAAACACCCGCAGCGAGATTATCGATCGCGATGTATTTGATCCGAAAGGGCTGTATTTTGCGACCTATCAAGGCACGCCAGTCGGCACGACCTGTGCGTGGAAGGATACGCCTGATGAGAAAGAGGTAGGTATTGTTCATATGGTCGGCGTCCATTCGGCGCACACGGGGCATCGGCTTGGTAAATGTGTCACGCTTTGCGTGCTACTGTATCTTCGAGCACAGGGCTTCAAGTGCGCGAAGCTCAGCACCGACGACTTTCGGCTGCCGGCGATCAAGACCTACTTGAACCTTGGCTTCTTGCCGGTCTATGTCGATGTCGATCAGCCGGAACGGTGGCGTCAGATTTTCCAGAAGCTGGATGTGCCGGCTATGCCGGATCAATCGGAGAAAATTAGAGGCGTAATCTCTGCCGAAATGTGGACGAAGGTGTGTGGCTGAGCTGCTGACAGTTGGTCGTTGAGATGTCTGTGTACTCACTGAAGAATGAAACGCTTCTGTCGGACGGATCTGGTTCTGATTCCTATTTTCGCAATCGGTTTCACCCTTCGGATCGTAGGGCTTGGCGTCGGCTTGCCGGCCCACCCGGATCCGCGTGAACCGCTGATTGCCCAAGACATCCTCAACCTTATCCACTTTGAATCGATACCCGAAATTTACAATTGGCCCGGCACCGCTTGGTTCTATCTAATTGCACTGATTGGGTTGATTTTAGAGACATTTGGATTAGATCTCGCAATCCATGACGTCATCTGGCTGGGTCGCTTTACAAACGTTCTACTGTCAACGGCGACCATCTGGCTGACATATCAGATTGGGCGCGGCCTTTATAGCTGTCGCGTGGGGTTGATTAGTAGCGGCCTGCTCGCCGTAGCGATGTTGCATGCGACGAATGAGTCTCGCTTTGCGCTTGTCGACATCCCTGCAACCTTCTGTGTAACGTTGCTGCTCTGGTGCTGTGCACGGGCACAATCCGTTTCATTCCGTCGTGCCGTTTGGCTGGGGGTTATCGTAGGGATTGGTTTCGCTGTCAAGTTCACAACGATTTTCGTAGGCTTATCCGTCGTTGTCCTTCTATGCTTACGCGTGGAACGTTTTCAGGCTTCGGATTTCCTCCTGAAATTGGGGACGGCCGTTGGGGTTGCGGGCGCGGTATTCACGATAATCTGTCCGTACTGGTTGATCGACCTCTTTTCTCCAACGTGGAACCTATTTTTTGATGCCCTCTTTTATGAATCATCTCATTATCGGAAAGGGCATTTTGGACTGTTTGCCAGTGGGGAGATCAACTGGTTCAACCGATTCACGTATCTGTGGACACTTTTGCGGTGGGGACTGGGTTCGCCGTTGGCAGCGCTTGCCCTTATCGGAACGTTGTTAACAGTAACACAGCGGAAAGATGGGGATAAAATCCTCCTCGCCTTTGCGATACCTTACCTACTGTTCATCGGTTCACACAAGCTGAAATTTGTCCGTCATCTGTTGTTGGTTTATCCGGCGTTGATACTGTTCGCGGCGGCGTGCATAGATAGAATGGGTTCTGCGCTCTCTGAATCGAATTTGGCACGCCGAAACGGGATTCTAAGACAGTGGACAACCCCTATTCTATATGCGGTTATTTTGGGTGGGGTAGGTCTGTATTCGCTGATTTACACCGCGGCATTTGCCAGTGTTACAAGAGCTGTTCCAACGACAGTTGAGGTAACTGAATGGCTAGAATCGAATATCCCACCGGATAAAGCGATTGAACGGGAACCAGAGATTTTATTTGATTGGCTGCTGCCACAAGTGGACCGAATGGAGGCAGAAGCGGATGGGGAATGGGTCCTTGTCCTGATGCCGAATGCGAAGGTTTTTCTGAACTACGCTGCGAAGCCAGCGCACTACTCCTTAATTGATTGGTATCCGTTACCGTCGGTTGATATAGAGACGGCGGTGGGCTTTTACGAACGGGTTTTGGGGCAATCGAGCCGATATATTCTCGCACAACGTTTTCACCGTCAGCCGCGTTTCCTCGGTATCCCAATCTCGGACCGGGGTGCACCATTTCCGATGTTGGCGTTGATACATCCAGAGATACGGATTTACCGGATACGGGAGTAAAGTCAAAGTAGTCGCATATTCACGCACATCATCCAACACACCCCACAGCAGAAGTTACACAATGACAAACGACGAAATCAGTGAAGTATTCAGTAACATCGGCAATCTGCTCCAGATCAAAGGCGACGATTCTTTTCGCACCAGAATCTACAGTCGGGCGTCGGAGACTATTGAAGAGCTCTCGGTAGATTTGTATACGCTAGCGGCGGAGGGAAAGCTGCGATCAATTCCGGGTATCGGCGAAGCGATTGAAGGGAAGATTATCGAAATATTAGAGACAGGACGGTGCCGCTTCTACGATAACCTGATTGCGGAGATGGGGCCTGACGTGCTAGACCTCATCGCAATTCGGGGGGTCGGGGTGAAAACAGCGGGCCGGTTTTATCAGGAGTTGGGTGTAAGAAGCCTCAGCGATCTCCGGGTAGCCATTGATACGGATCGACTCAAGCAGATGAAACGGATGGGACCCAAGACAATTGGATCGATCGATGAGGGCTTGCGATTCCTTGAAGCACAAAGAAAAATGCGTCCGATCCGACAGATTTTACCGATTGCAAATACTGTCTTTGAGACCCTGAACAACTGCTCAGAAGTCAAACGGCTGGACTTTACAGGCGACTTTCGCAGACATGAAGAGGTGTTACGAAGTCTTGAGCTAGTCGTGGAGTGTGAGCAGGCACAGGGGATTATCGAAGTGCTATCTGGGGTCAAAGACGTTATGGGCGCAGCGATACAAGATGATGTCGTCGTCGCTTCGGTAGATCGGGGATTTCCGTTGCGGGTTTATTGCACGAGTGCAGCAGAATATGAAGCGTCTCTAATCGTAACAACGGGCACCGACATACACCTAACCGAACTGAATCAGCTCGCGACATCTCACGAGATTGAAGGAATAGACGAACGGTTGCCGGATTGGTCAAAAAACAGGACGGAATCCGACATTTACAGTGAACTCGGATTGCCGTTCATCGCTCCTGAATTGCGAGGTGACGCGGATTCGATCGAAGCAGGGTTAGCGGATAATTTGCCGACCTTAATCGAGGCGAGCGATCTGCGGTGCGATCTGCATATGCACACCGATTGGAGTGATGGACGCGGTTCACTTCGGCAGATGGTCGAGACTGCGGCATCACTTGGGCATGAGTACATCGCTATCACTGATCACTCCGAATCCTCGCGGGTTGCCAACGGCTTAACGCAGGATCGGCTGTTAGCACAGATTCAGCAGGTACGCGAGATTAACGCCGAAATCGATGGAATGGAAGTGCTTGCGGGTTCAGAGGTCGATATCCTCAAGGACGGCAGCCTTGACTTTCCTGATGAGATTTTGGCGCAGCTTGATATTGTTGTGGCAAGCGTTCACGCGGGTTTTTCCATGAGTGAAACGGAGATGACCGCCCGCCTCATCCGCGCGGTCGAAAATCCGTATGTGACCATGATTGGGCACCCGACGGGAAGACTGTTGGGACGGAGGCCGGGGTACGCCATCAATCTTGAGGCGTTGATTGATGCAGCGGCAGCGCACGGTGTGGCGTTAGAGATTAACGCTGCGCCTAGTCGATTGGATCTTGAACCGAGTGCCGTGCGGTTGGCCGGTTCCCGCGGCGTCTTACTGTCGGTCAACACCGATGCACATACAGTCCCTGACCTAGACCGCGGTTTTTTTGGGATTAACGTCGCCCGGCGCGGTTGGCTGGAGAAAGCTGATGTTCTGAACACCTATTCACTGGCAGCGGTGAGACAGATGATGCCCGGCCGAGTGAGATGTAACGAGTGATCTTCCTCTATTAGGATAGGCTTTCACAAAATGAAGATTCGAATTGCAGATCAAATCTTTGACATCGACGAACAAACCCTATACGATTGGATAAAACTAGGGCGCGTGCCGCGGGATGCGTCTGTTTGGTCCGAAACGCTCACCGATGGTCGGTGGCAAGCTGTCAGCGATCTTCCACCGGTTCGGAAGCTGTGGGCGCTTGAGAGCGATTCAGCGGACATAGACGCTAGCAAATCGGAGGGCATCCGGCAGAAGTTACAAACAGAGCAAGGATTTCTCAAGTACAAAAGACGGTTCCCCTTAGTAACGCTCACCTTAATTGCAGTGAATGTCGCTATTTTTCACCCACTTGAGATTCGGTTGATTGCTTCCTCCCAAGATTTGGCCCCTCTGGTTCAATTTGGGGCGTATTCTTACCGTTTAATTGTAGGGGAAGGGGAATATTGGCGGCTGCTGACAAGCGCCTTTCTGCACGCCCATACCCTACACCTACACCTGAATATGTTCATACTGTTTTTCCTAGGTCGTTTGTTAGAGGGTATATACGGGAGAAGTCGATTTCTACTCCTTTACTTGATCTCAGCACTCGTGAGTAGCGTTGCGAGTTTGCCTTTTGTCCGAGACGCCTTTGGGGTCGGGGCGTCGGGCGCCGTATTCGGGTTAATCGGAGTTGCGATTGTGCTAGGTATCCGGTATAAGGAACGGCTTCCGAGAAGGTTGGAACGGATTCTCGGTTTCCGGCTGCTCCCGTTTGTTGGATTAGATCTTTTTCTCAGTTTCTTCGTTCTTCCAAATTTTAATTATAATGTCAACAACGCTGCCCACCTCGGCGGCCTGTTTACAGGCATTGTTTTCGGGCTGGTTCTCGCCCCGGAGATTTATAGCTATCGCGAGCGTGAGAGCAGGATTGTAACAGGTTTGACAGCGGCGTTTGTGGGGTTGGCAATTGCAAGCGGTGCCATGCCGGTCCTACACACACTCACCGGCTCAGAGCAAGCGGTACAGGCTCAGGTGGGGCCGGTGTCCCCGGCGGAGCTCCCCGATTATATTGAAAATTATGAGAAGGAAGTCCTAAGCCGTCCTTACTCCCCCAACACCTACGCGGTGCTTGAAAACCTCTATCTTGAAGCATTACAGGCTTTTCCAAACGACGCTTTATGGAAAGGCAAGCTTAAACAGTTTTACGAGAAGGCGCTGCAAGCGGATCCGGATAACCGCACTTGGAACAATAATCTGCTTTGGATCTATCAGACAACAGCTTTTGAGCGCCCAGATGAGAAATCGGAACTTATAGACTACATCAAACTGTGCGAAGCAGTCGCGCACAGACAGGGCTATCATCGGTCCCTCTATCTAAACCTAGAATTTTTTTATACGCGTGCTAAGGCACTTATCTCGCAAGCCCCCGAGTTTTGGGATCGCAAGCTAGAAAGCTTATATCAACGAGCGGTCGATAAAGACCCTGAAAATGGAACATGGAGTAATAACTTGGCGTGGCTCTACGTCGAGCAGCAGATTAATTCCCAAAAGACAGTTGAACTTGCGTTGAACGCGGTGAAACAGTCACCGACAGAGAAGAACTTTTTGGACACCCTTGGTTGGGCATATTTACGGGATGGGCAATATCGTAAATCGCTTCGTGCATTTGAGCAGGTTATCGGCAGCCAGATAGAGAATGAGGAAGAATCGAAAGCACAAGAGAGCGGTTGGAAAGGCATTACGGAGCTCGTTCAAGCGGAGAAGTCAGTTCAAGTCTCCCGAAACTTCAACACGGCGTTCATGAGATTTTATGACCGGATGTCTAACCGATTCTTAGCAGACCCCACGAATCGGGCAAAGTTGGAAACGGTCTTCAATCTCTTTCAATCCCGCGGCAGATAGTGTTTTGTGGCGGCCCCGTTTAGGCAAGTTTGTTGATAGTCCCTTGAATCTATGCAGGGGTTATAGAGCCGAAGCGTTTCGCGGATTGGGGGCGTCTATCTGTGCGTACCGTTTCAGTTTATACTGTAAGGAACGCAGGCTAATGCCCAAAATCTGCGCCGTTCGGGTGCGATTGCCGTCCGTTCTTTCAAGGGTTTTAAGGATTAATTCTTTCTCCATCTCCTTCATTGTCACGCCTACAGGCACGATTTCAATCTGCTGTTCGCCAGCGGCCTGGACCTCTTCGGGGAGGTGCTTTGGGAGGATTACCTCGCCTTCTGCAAAGAGGACCGCTCGCAGGATGGTATATTCCAGCTCTCGCACGTTGCCGGGCCAATCATATTGCCTGAAAAGTTCCCTTGCCTTTTGACTGATCCATCGCACAGGTTGACTATGAACCTTACTGTGTTTTTGCAGGAAATACTCCGCCAATATCAAGATATCCGCTTGGCGCGCTCGCAATGGGGGCAGGTAGATTGGTATCATATTCAAGCGGTAGTAGAGGTCCTGACGAAATGTCGCCGCTTCAATTCCGCGCCGCAAGTCCTGGTTGGTCGCTGCAATGATGCGCACATCAACATGGATCACCCTTGTCCCCCCTAGCCGTTCGATTTCCCCTTCCTGCAAGGTGCGCAAGAGTTTGGCTTGCAATTCAATTGACATATCGCCAATCTCATCTAAAAAGAGGGTCCCACCGTGGGCACGTTCAAATTTCCCAAATTTTTGGTAAGTGGCGTCGGTAAACGCCCCGCGCTCGTGTCCAAAGAGTTCACTCTCCAGCAGGTGATCGGGAATGGCAGCGCAATTGACGACTACCATCTCTCTGTTTCCTCGCGAGCTATTTTGGTGGAGCGCCCGAGCAACCAACTCTTTCCCTGTACCACTCTCTCCGTGAACTAGGACTGTAGAGTCTGTATCCGCGACCTTTTCGATGATTTTTAGGACTTCGAGCATAGGCGGACTTTCGGCCACAATTTCTTCGTAGTTGTGAATCAACTCATCCCTTGTGCTGCGCTCGTCGGTGCGTTGATGTTCCAGTGCTTGATTCACTTTTTGCCGGATATGCTCGGGTTGGAAAGGCTTTTCCAAGAAGTCGTATGCCCCACGCTTCGTTGCGTCCACGGCCCGTTGGATTGTGCCGTGTGCGGTCAACATGAGCACAAGCAGGCCGGGGTATTTCTCGCGGATATGTGTGAGCGTTTCGATGCCATCCAAGTGAGGCATCTGAATATCCAAAAGTATTAGGTCCGGCACATCCCGGTCGATCAGCTCAAGGGCTTGAATCCCATCGGTAGCCGTTACGACCTTATAACCATCCATCTCAAGGCGATCTTGCAAGATGAGGATAGTATCAGGTTCATCATCGACGATAAGGATTTTCTCGTGTTCGTTCATTTGGGTACCGGGCCTGCCTATCAAAAACTATTAAAAAAAAAGGCAGCGCGTCGGCTGCCTTTTAACGAATATCGAAACTTCAAGAATTAGTTGTTACAAAAACGGAACAACAGCTGTCTTTCGGGCTAGGGCAGCTAGGGTCCGTAATTTTCCTCTGCGACCATCAAAGCGATTTCCTGCCCTTCCGTCTTACTAAATCGACGTTTCGCACGTTCCATGACATCAATCACTCTACCGTGCTTGGCCAGCCTATCTGCCTTGATAATGAGTGTAGTAATTTGAGACTCTTTTGCTGAGAGATACATCTCCATATGGTCTAGAGTAAGCATCTCCAGGTCATCAAACGAGATTCTACCGTCTGCGCTGATAAAGAGATTAAACTTCTTGCGCGGAAAATCGTGCTTCGTCGCAGACTCCGGCAGCGTTACGGTAAAGGGCGGCGGAACCCGCATAATCGCTGAAACCATAAAGAAGATCAACAATAGGAAAACGCAGTCAATCATGGGTTCCATCATCAACGCTTGACCACGTTCCTTGTTCTGTCCTGTCCGCATTTGCACAGCCATAGTATTATCTCCTTCGTCATTCTCTTGCCACGACTGCAAAGCCGATTTTATCTATACCTGCTTGCTTGGCAATATCCATCACGTTAATAATCTGCTCGTGTATGACATCCCGTTCTGACTGAATGATAAGCATATTCTTGATTTCTCCGGGCGCATGAATGAACTCAGTAAACATCTGATTGATGTTAACAATTTCGTCATTCAAAATCATTGTGCCATATTTCTGAGCACCTTCAGGGTTTGCAATCCTCACAATGAGCCCCTTCGGTTTGTTCGGGTTCGGTTTGCCTGGTGGCGGTAATTGAACACGAATACCGGGCATCGGTGCGAAACTAGTCGAAACCATAAAGAAAATCAGAAGCAAGAACACACAGTCAATCATCGGAGCCATATCGAGCTTAGCCGATTTCCGTTCCCTAGCTGCCATTCGGGTCATACCGCTAGGCGCTTGCGTTGCCATCTTGGACTCCTTCCTGTTCTCAAAGGCAGGTCTTCCTGCCCCCCTAAAGGGTTGTATAGGGTGGCAGGAGGACATTGAAATTTACGATTTACGCATTCCCAGCTTGACCAAGGATCAGCTGGTTAACGATTTCAGTGGAGACCTGTTCAATCTCAAGCACGAATTTGTTGACCCAGCTTTCAAAGACCTGGGAGAAGATGAGGCAAGGAATAGCGATGGTCAACCCACCAGCGGTGGTCAACAATGCTTGGGAAATACCGCCAGCAAGTGCCTGCGGGTCGCCAGTACCTTCCAGTGCGATTGTGGTAAATGCGTTAATCATACCCATAACCGTACCGAGGAGGCCAAACAACGGCGAGATAACGGCAACCGTGCTAATAACAGGAATGTTCCGTTCAAGTTCTGGAATCTCAAGGAGTCCTGCTTCTTGAATAGCTTCCTGTATTTCTTCTTTGGTAATCTCCTGCTCTTCGATTTGGGCTTGGCTATATCTTAACAGCCCGGCTTTCAGAACATTTGCAAGTGGTCCGCCAGCCTCTTCACAACTTGAGACCGCTTCCATAATGTTATCGTTACGCAAAGAGTCGGTAATGTTTGCCATGAACTGCTCTGTACCGATTTTGGAACGACTTCTGAGGAATGTGAAGAGACGTTCGATAATAAAAGTCAACGCAGCCACCGAACAGAGGAGAAGTGGCCAGAAGACGATACCAAACTTAGCGAAGAAAGTGACGATAGTGTCCTTTTTGGTCATTTTCAGTGGCACAAAGTGATCGCCTCCAGCGACGACGGTGACCGGTTTACCCGTTCGGTCGCCATATCCATCTTTGTAAATACTGAGGAGATAACGGCCTGGTGGCAGGTCTGACTTGCTGTATTCACCGACATCATCGGTTGCGGTTTCATGCTCTGTACCATCGGTCCCGACCACAACCACTCGGACTCCGGCAATCGGTGTTTGTGCGGTTGTGGTATCCACGACGTTACCACGCACTGTACCAGTTGTCGCATCTTGGGCGAAGGCAACTGCGCCGCACATGATCAACATGCTAGCTAGCATTAAGGTTAAACTCAGGTGTTTCATATATTCCCCCTATTTGGAGTTTGAAGATAGAGTTGAAATTAGAGGGTGTGCAACGATACAACTATATTACCCTCAATTTAAGTCGTCTTAATGTATAGGACGACTAATTCGTTATATACGAGTCTTTGGGTTTATAAACACTTTCGCTTTTTGAAAGTTTCGGTAAAGTTAAAAAGTGCCAAGCATTTTCACGCTTGGCACTTTTGGTTGGCAATTGTTAGAAGCCCATCATTGCTCGGACAAAGGTAGTATTACTTGTTGTGTGATCAAGCAAGATGGTGGTTCTTCTGAAACCGGCGAGAATGACGATATTAAAACCTTGCCACTCACCACGGCTGATTGATTGTACCTCAAAGATACGCGTACGCAGGTCTGGCCGGTATAGGATTGGAATATCCGCCTCCTCAAACGCTGGCGTAGATAAATAGTGTTTGATATTCTGGTCGCGGTTGGTGAACTTACGATACTGGAAACCGCCGAGTACATTCATTCTTTGAGTGAACTGATAATCCAACCGGACCCCGAGTACATCTTCACGGCTCCGTTTGTTGAATCGAAGATACTCAATAACTTCCGGATCGTCCGGCACAAATTTCGTCGGATCCAGCGGGTTGATATACACACCACTCAGAACATCATCAGTTGTATGATCGAACGCTCGCGTCCAAATATATTTTGCCATCGGTGTCAACGTTAAATCTTCACCGATTCTATCCACACCGGGCAGATCGCCCAACGGGATTTCATACTTGGCTCGGATAATCGTGACCTGATTTCGAACGGTTTTCTCTTGGTAACGGCGCGGTATCCAGTTTTCTGCGTCGTAAATTAGGCCGATATCCTCAGGATCCAATGCGTAAAGCCCGTGGTCCGGATAGAACGGAAATGACTTCCGGTCTCCATCGGCTCGAACCTGTTCATCTGGCACCATGAAATCAACGCGATCGTCTTTTTCGAGTGCGATATCATCCTGTGCAAAATCGAGCGCAATGGCATCTGCTTCATCAAGCGCTAGCTGTTTCCGCCAATCAACCAAGAACTTGGTCTCAAGGGTTAGGTTGGGAATCGCACTGTAGAGGAACTGAAGACTGGTTACATTGACCCGTGCCTTGAAGAAGTCGAGAAAATCCGATTCCTGTGTAGCATCTAATTCGCCGGGACGCAAGGTAATCGAGTAATCTGGAATATCGTCATCAACCCGGACAAAGCGATTCTGGAACAGGATTGTTCCGAAATCAGGCACGTCACGCTGGAAGGTGAGATGTGCGTATTTTGAATCGTTCTGACGCTGGCTAGAGACTTCGCCCTCGTTTAACCATCCCAATTTGAGGGTCATGTTATCTAGCAGGTCATAACTGGCAGTGACATGGTATCCTTCACGGTTAATACCGTATTCGTACTGCGGCTCAAAATCATCTTCCAACGAGTCAACAACGCCATTGTTATTGAGGTCAACGAGATCTTCAAAGACCGGCGGATCTGCCTCAAAGATGAGGAAATCTTCTTGGTAGTCGAGGATACCGTTCTGGTCGCGGTCATCGGCTTGCGGGAGAACGCCGTCAAAGTCGATGCTATCTGGCCAGTCATCGTCGTCATCATCATCTTCGACGAGCGAATAGTTAATCTCATCAAAGGGCGCGATTTCTGCACCGGATTCAGGAGTTCGTTCAAGCGAGTAGGTCGCATCTCTTGCATCGTTCGCACCGAAGTTATAGTAAGTTGTTGTATAACCTGGGTCGATATGGTAAAGCGTTCCTTCGAGGAAGAGTTTGCCGTAACGCTGCCTTAGGTTGACGAACCAAGCAGTTTCACGTCCCATTTCGCCGTCGTTATTCGGGTTGCCATCCAATTTCGCTTCAAACCGCTCCCCTTCAGCCTCAGCATATGTGGGAATACCGTTAGCATCGAGGGGGACGCCGAAGGTTGGGTTAGGCAATCCATCGGGTAACGTCTCTGTTTCATCTATGGTGACATTAGCACCGTCGATTTCAGGATTGAGTCGACTGAAACCGATCTGGTCTGCCGGAATCGTCGGATACTGTTTATATTTACCGTTGATTGAATAGTGTGCTCGGATGAAGGTATTAAATAGGGTCCCTTCGAGATCGATACCGTATAGCACGCCAGCGCGTGCAGCACCGTAGCGATACCGAAGCTGCCGTTCTGCACCTTCTCCCTCCCAATCACTTGGGTTATGGGCTAGACTTGCTCTATTTTGGGTATAGTGATCTGATCGACCATAGTTGCCGGGGGCTTGGATTACATCACGATATGGCATTTCAATATGTCCATCTTCGGTCTTAATCCATTCTGAGGCGAGGGGGTCATCCGATCTGTTTGCTTCACTAAATCCGATGACAGCAATATTGTAATCGCCAGCGACCGTCATATTAAAATCAACATCTTTAATCGTGCGCGGATCGATGGGTCCCGTGGACAGTTCTTCAGAGGTAAAGTCGAGGACATACTGCATCTTATTGAAACCTTCGACGATTTTCCACTGTCCGTCGGTTGATTCAATCGGTTCCTCACTGCCCTCTACCGCAACGATGTCATCAACAAAGGCTCGGATGTTGTAAGTGCGTCCTCCTTCGACAGTAACCGTTGTTACGATTCCTTTAACGGCCGCGCCGACCCCACCCTGAATCCGGTTCCCATGCCTGTCAATTTCGTGAGCTAATCCACCGTAATTGTTATCTTCAGGAGAGTCATCACGGAAGACAACAACGATGCGTTCTGGTGGCGTATTGGCGACCGTGCCGCCGAACAGGGGATTCTCCACTCTTTCGGGGTGTTCTTTATGGAGATTGACATAGGTGAGTCCTATGCGGAATACATCGCCTAGCAACCCTTGTGCACGAAAGCCAATTAAACGTGCATTTTCAATATGGCGGAGCCCCACATCGTCGCTGAGACCGTTACGGCGTCCCAATGTAGGTGCGAGGTTCGCGGCTGCATCAGACAACTGTACCGGGTTAGAGATACGCGAGTTCAACAAGCTGAACAGGTGACGTTCTTGGGAGAACGAGAGGTCCCATCGAAAGCCATCAAATTCCGTTTTGTACATGACATATCGATTAGGGAACAGTGTTTGGGGCTTAATACGCATATTGTCCCCAATAACAAATTGTGTAAATCTGCCGCGGAAATTATCTTCGGTTAAAATCTGACGGTCCAACTGGGCGGAGAATCGTTCGCTATCCAGCTGACCGGTCCAACCGACAATAAGTTCTCCGTTTTGATCAAACTCTTTCACCTCACGGTAATTATAGACTTCGTTACCTTCGAGGAGTTCTCGTCCAAACAGGTCATAGAAGAACTGGGGCTCTTCTTCCAACTGGAAACGGTCAGAGAAGTTTGCCTGTCCCTCAACTGTTGGCAAGAGAGGTTCCTGCGGACCAAGGCTCGCTGCACCGCACCCGTAGAGTACGAAGCAGCTGACCAGCCCCGCTATCAGAAAAAAAACATCAGGTGAGCGTTTTAACAACTTCATTATTTTCATTTGCCTCCTTGAGGAAATCAGAAATTATATTTGACGTAAAAGTGAAGGGATAAAGCCTCCGTAATTACGTTCATCTAGGCGCCAAGTTAAAGCAAGGAGATCGAATCAGTCACGGTTTCGGCATTTTAGACCGTTTATCAATCCGCCCCCGTTTTCAACTTGCTTCAGTGATGGTACATATCGTAACCTCCTTTAACAGGAACTTACTAGCAATACATAACGATATGAGTTACCTTGATCTCGTGCGGAAACATTTTCTCTGCTGGGGTTTCCCCACAGCGGCATCAGGTTAAGGCTTGCAATCCGGTTCATCGGGAGATTTACCCCGACCATCACAAAAACTCAAATCTACTCTTTATTTGATTTATGCTTTTTTTCAATGGAAATCGGCTTTGAAAAAAAAAGTAATTCCTAAGATAACACTTCTACAATTTTCTGTCAAGTGTTTTTTCTTAAATTATTTATGATGCACCGGGAAGGGGCAAGGATAGGTTGCTCCTTTCACGTTGCGACAGATTTTCGTGGTACGTGGAACGTTCCCAACGGGTCCTGAACATACTTCCAAAGCGAATGCGTTGGGTTTCTTGGTTTGGAGCCTTGGCTCGGGAATAACCGTTGTTTTTGGTTATGATTGACACCACCAGATAGCAGACATCGGAAAGGGCTGGCAAAAAATAGAGGCAGGTTAGCTAGCGGTTGGATGAGCATTGAGGTCGAAACTACATAATTTTTGGTAACCGCCCATTGCGGAACCCGAGGTTAGTAAGAATTGAGGCAGATAAAAGTGTATTAATCTTTAGACCAAGTTGATAAGGTCATCGCCGCATCAGAGGCGTGGCGCTTGCAGTATCAACATAGCAATGTACAATCGATGCTAACCCCTTTTGTGACCAAGCGATGCCTATCAACGGTTTATGTTTTTAGCGGAACAAATTTCGATCTGACTTTAATAGCCGTAGAGGTGGTACTCGGCGAATATCATAAGCGACGTACTAGCAGGGCAATCTTTGCTAGAAATTTCAAGCGATGGCTTGAGGAGCTACGGCAGGTTATTAGCGGCTCTAATCTGCTCCTCGCTATACGCCTCGTCACGCCATTCAGTGATACGCCATTCTGGTTGATTATCCCCATTGGTTCTGAGCTCAAAGGTGAAGACATTGTTCCCCTCAGCGAACCATCCGGTATATCCTCCTTCAAGGGAATCGCCATCGGCGACAAACCCTTGGATTCGATAATGATTTCTGACCTCTGCTCGCGTTCGGTCTGTATTGAGTTGCACTTCAGGCGGTTCAGACAACTCAATCTCAATATCTTGGAATCTTGCAAAAACACGCTGTGCAGCATCTCTTTCGTCACGAATATCGTCAAAAATGACATCATCGGTCTTATCGTCATCGGTTCCCATATCCGAAACGTAAAGAAATCCGTCTTCCCAGAACGCCCCCATATACCTTTCAAGGTCTTCGCTCTGATACCCTTCACGCCAGTCTCGGAGTACTTGGTTAATTAATACAAGTTCCTTTGACTGGACTTTTGTAACACTACTTACATCTCCACAACTTGCAAGTAGGACAAAAGTAAGTAGTAGCCCGGTAATTTTGGCAAATACTTTTAACATGGTTGAACTTCCTCCATAAGACTAAGCTGCGTGCACTAGCCTTTCAAAAGAATTTGACAATACCCAATTGAAATTGTGTTGGAGTTGCTTTGAATTGGATTCCCAATTCTTCGATCTTTTTCATATCATCAATGAGCCGATTGGCTTTTGTTGATGCGTTGTATAGATTTGCACCGACATAGGCATCAATCAAGCTGTATGCCCACACACCCGCTGCTGCGAAGAGGAAAAACTGCCGTAGTTTAAAACGTTGGTTCGCCCGGTTGTATTGAAAAACCGCTTCTGGCGCTTCAGGATCGTTTGAGGCAACTGGGACGTACTCATTATTATAAACGTGCTGGAAGGATTGGTGAGTGAACAGTGCACCAACGAGGAGCCCGGTTGTACCCACCAAGGACGTGGTCCCTAGCAAACGGTGCTGTGCGTAGAATTGCCCCCATCCGGGGAGAACCGCAGAACGCGCAACGGCCCCTATTGGGGAAATAAGGCGGAGTTCTTCATCTGAATCTGATTGCGCGACGCCGATTTGCACCCCAAAAGAGAAGCATAAAATGGGAATCAAAAGTGTAATAACAAACAACTTCATCGGAGATTTGGTCAAATTCTTACACCTCTCACTACAAGCATATGATAGCAAAACCTGAAAATCTTGTCAATAAAAAAACAGCTAAGGCAAGAAGACCGCCTTAACTGTTTAATTTTTGTTGCAAGCTAGTGCTATTTTCTTCGGCTGCGTGTTTGGGTTCTTGTGGTATTGCGGCTACGTTCTCGTTTTTCATCATCGTCATCTTTGCTGCTCGTGCTTGGACTTGGCTGCTGAACTGTAGGTTTTCGCACACGCGGAGTCGTAGTAGATGAACGAGACCGTGATTGGGTAGATCGTTTTCGCGCTTCCGTACTTCGCTTAACGCTTGACGATTGACTACGTGAAGGGGGCGTGTTCAGCCGGCTTCTCGACGGCTGAGTTCGGTTGTAGAGGCGCGCCCGTCGTTCTGCGTTTGATCGCGTCGAAACCTCATCATTGGATGAACGGTTATCTCTTGGCGAGAACCGGAACTGGTCATACACACGGGTACGTGGCTCAGCGTTAAATCGGGTGTCCTTACTATATCGACTGTCCGTCTTAGCTGAACTTAAGCGTTTACGCTTTAGGATCTGCTGAGTGGCGCGGTAAGATCGGGTGGAGGTGTCACTCGGAGAGCTTCGGACACTGCGCCGCTGCTGAGTTGTTGCGTTCAATCTACTCCTCGTATCGGGCAGTCTCCGGCTCTGAGTCTGAGAAAGTGTCGAACGCCGGCTGGCGCGATCTGTGAGAACAGGTGTTTGACGATGTTCCGTAATTAGTGAGCGAACACGGGTCTGCACATTGGTACGGTTCGTCCTAGATTTAGATGCAGTTATTGACAACCGGCTCCGCGAATACTCGCGGCGGGTGGTTTCATGCGTTGGGGTCCAGCGATTCAGTCGTCGCGTCTTGGGGGCATTGACCTGAGCCCTCACGTGATAGTGGGAGTTGCGGTGGTAGTAACGCGGGTAACGCCGATAGTAGTCGTGTAGATAGACACCGTAAGCGCGACGAACCGCGAGGTAGTGATGGTCATAGACTGGGTAACTCCACCGGATATAGTATCCCAGATCCGTAGAGTAGTAGAAGGGCCCATCATAAAAATAGAGATAGGTGTATCTGTGCCACGGTTGCCAATGGTAGTCGCGTGCGTAACGGTGTATGACGCGGATATCGGGTTGTCGTTGGTAGGTTGCGACGTCAACATACTCGATATCAAGTTTCTCACCATTCTCAGCAACGATGTGCATCTCAAGTATGCCGTTATCAACGCGGCCTGCAGTCGCAATTTTTATGGTTTCTGAGCGCCGTTTTGCACGCAAGAAGAAGGTATCACCGTAGAGTGTCTCCTCTTCTTCATCGTTACCGTTATAATGCCTACGCGTATATTCGCGTTTGATATTGCGGATCCAGACACGCCCGGCGACCTCCTCATAATCGAAGTCTGCCTGATGGGGTTCACCTCGGTAGCGGACCAGAATCTCAACGTATTGTGCTTGTCGAGGTATCTCAAACAGATAGATTGCACTCGCTATCGCAAATTCGTAGCGCTCTGCTTCATCAGCCTCAGTTGCCCAAGCAGCCAAACGGATGCCATTTTCGAAGCGAGGACTTGCGGTGACAGTTGCGCTTCCGCGCTCGATCCAGTCTTCAACATCACCGGCATCCCGGTGTTCACGACTGATTCGCTCCGAAAAGTAGTCGTAGTCAGCCAGAGCCGCATGAGGCATGAGTGTCAATAAGAGGACTGTTAGCATAGGGTATATGGAAGTCGGGATGTGAAATTTCATGAAAACTCTCCTTTTGGATGCACCTAACAACAAAGCGGATTTTCGTGACTTCCTTGTACAATGCAAGGAGTTCGCCCATGCCGATGGAGCACATGAGCGAACTTAAACGTTATCCACCAATACCTGTGTTCGTAGCAATTTAGATGCCAGAATCGATTTGCCCACCGTCTGACATGCAGCGGGAAAGCGACCTGTATCCGTTGTATCTAAATCGTAGTAATAGAGATACACAGCTGTGGCAAAAGCGATACCACATATTGATTTACAGATTGGCTCATTCGTATCAAAAGGAAACGCTTGGAACGTAATGTGCGAATCATAAAAACCGTTGGATTATTCGGGCAGTTAAACTCGGAAATTCTGATTCTGTTGTACGCCCCTGTAACATGAGTCTACAGATTTTAATCCATCGCCACGAGCCGAACCCCTTTTCGGGCGGCTAAGTCCCGTGCAAGCGGTGTAATAATCGCCGGATTCGTATAGCGAAACTCGCGTATCTCCGGTGCAAGCTCAGCAATTACCGAAGCGGTGATAATGTTCCGTCCACCCGCCGAGTCTGCAGTACTAAAACGGTGTGTACCGTCGGCTAGGATGGCATCAGCAAGTTGATCGGTAGCGACAAATTGAACACCGAAGTCCGATAGGGTTTCTATGTAATTTTGCCCTAGCTCTGAAATTTCAGGTGGAATTGTAGACTCATCTGAGATTTCAAAGCCATCAGTAGTTACGATAACTCTGTTCCTCCTCAACAGCGCCTGGAAGACGAGGTAAACGCACGGCGTGTCTGCTATTCCCGAGCTCAGCTTCGCGGCCATCGCGCAAGATAGCATCGGCATAACGATTGAGGAGAAACCGTCTGTAAATGGCTGAAGATTGGTGATTTCACTGGCTATGAAAACGTTTTCATCCCCACATGTGGATTTAATGCGGGAGACATCTAGGAGCTTCGTCGCCAGATCCGACAAAACCGTTGTGATAACATAGCCTCGCTGAATGCAGCTATCGAGCTGCGCTAGCGGAGGTGCGAGATCGATTGGCACAGCATCAAATATCGCCAGAATCCGTTTCCCTGATTGGGCAGGTGTCAAAACGATTCCCTGTTGTTCAAGAACCTTCGCCACCTCTGCTTCAATCCGCCGGATTATTTCTGGACTGAACTTCACTTAACGCCCTCTAATCTCTCAGCAACTCGACGCCTTCTCCTCCTCGCAATCCGGCGGCATTAGCGTCATCAGTATCTAGATGCATCTGGGGCACGTAACTCGATGATATTTTTGGGTGAATGTTTTCAAAGGTCAGCGCCCGTTCACCAGAGATACGCACCTTTAACAAATCCCCGTCGCGTATGCCCCAATTTTCCGCATCTTGGGGGGTCATGTGAATATGCCGTGTCGCACAGATTGCCCCCTCTTCTAGATGAATAGACCCTTTGGGGCCAACCAGTACAATCGCCTCGGCACCGGCGAGATCGCCCGAATCACGAATCGGAGGATTCAATCCTAATCGGATGGCATCAGTCTGTGCAAGTTCAACCTGAGTATAATTCCTTACGGGACCGAGGATCCGGAGCCCCTCAATCGGTTGCATCCGTCGTCCGACAACAGTTAGTGTCTCCCTCGCTGCAAATGCGCCGGGTTGGTATAACGGGGCGTGAACTGTTAGTTGATGTCCCTCACCGTATAGAGCTTCCAAGTGTTCCTGCGTTACATGTGCATGTCGCGCTGAGACACCGACCGGAATTTTCTGTTGTTGGGTGACACTATCGCAGGCACGCTTCCCGGCCTCGCAGGTTCGCAAGGCACAACCGCCACAGGGGTCTTCGGTCCCGATTGCATCGGGATTCAAAGCAACCTGCTGCAGTTGTTCAAGCACTTTATGAGTGACCAGTTCAATGAGTGCCTTATCATCCATCCGTTATTTTCCCTAACCCGGTGTGTAATCAATTTGCTGCGTCATCGTTGGCAATATCAATTGTCAGCGCGTTGTCATCGAACTGTTGTTGGGCGGGTAAAATTGATTCGACCTCTGCATGCGGTCGCGGGATGACGTGGACGGATACCACTTCTCCGACTCGCGCGGCTGCTTCTGCACCGGCGTCTGTGGCCGCTTTGACCGCCCCGACATCGCCGCGGACCATAACGGTTACATACCCGCCCCCAATTCTTTCATAGCCGATAAGTTGAACATTCGCCGCTTTGACCATCGCGTCAGCCGCTTCGACACTTCCAACCAACCCTCTCGTTTCAACCAACCCCAAAGCCTCTCCAGCCATAATCGATATTACGACCTCCTGATTGACAGTTGCGATCGTGCTCTACCTCAAGAAATTCTTACAGGTAGCCCAAAGTTGTTATAGCAGTATATCACAATCCGTAAATTGATTCAAGCCTTTTCAGGCATTCATCGCCAATCAGGTCATCAGCAGTGTCACATTTTTCTGTTGACAGAATCAGGGAAGCGCGGCTATGCTGTCAATTGACGAGAGGGTGAAGATAACGTATAGAGACCTCTGCTGTCGAAATCATTTATGATAGATTTTAGAATTATTTGGACACTGCTGATGCATAGCTAACCCCGCCGCCCAGAGGGCACCCGCCCCTTGTCAGGGGGACTTTGGTAAATGTTGACTTATTT
>JAJEAL010000093.1 GCA_022822785.1 Candidatus Poribacteria bacterium | reverse complement strand
CAGACAGTCATAGGTAACGAGTAATGCGTAAGCAATCCACTACACAGCGTTCCTCATTGTATAGATGCTTTTTTCGCACCGTTTTGTCGAAACGTGGAGATTACAAAGACC
This sequence comes from Candidatus Poribacteria bacterium, assembly GCA_022822785.1. Lineage (GTDB taxonomy): Bacteria > Poribacteria > WGA-4E > WGA-4E > PCPOR2b > PCPOR2b. Next base: position 138,255 of record JAJEAL010000093.1, on the reverse strand, counting down.
CCGGTAGTGACTTAATGCCAAATAGGGTATATGATGATATTACGCAATAAGTAAAATATGAGTTTCTCTATTGACATGTGCTTTAATCGGCAGCTGGATCCGGTGCTGCGCTAGCTAGCACAGGCTGAGTCTTGAGCCACTGTGTAGCGATGAGTGTGATAAACGCGATTGCGCCTCCACTGAGAAAAATGATCTCGTAACCAAGTCTCATCCATATTAACCCCCCGACTAACGGGGCACCTACCGCTGCAATGTGGTTCATGGTAACTCCCATCGCTAGGGTTGGCTTTAAATCGCTTTTCGGTGCAATCTTGTTCACATAGGTCGTCATCGCAATCCCACCGACAAAAAGGAAGTTATCAAGGCAGTAGAGTACATATAAATGAGTCGGGTTTTTCAGCACGGCGTAACCGATAAAGATAAAAGTTAAGCCGATGTAGCTTGCACTCAACATCAGACGCTCACCGAGTCTGTCCACAAGCCACCCCATCAGCGGTGAACAGACAAATACAACGAGCTGGTTGATTAGGATAAGCGTGATAATGACGCCTCGATCGGTGCCGTACACTTTCACGAGTGCGAAAACCGCAAAGGTGATAAAGATTTGCCTGCGACAGCCTTGTAAAAAAGATAGCAGATAGTAGAGCCAATAGCGTTTTCTCAGTACAAAGCGTGGCTCGCGCTCGGCTTGCAACTGACGCGAGGCGAACAGTAACGCCACACCACCGATAGCAACCGCTGCACCGCCGATTTGGAATAACCCGCCAAATTCTAACACATCCACCGTGAATTTGCACAAAACAATTGCAGCTAGCATCGAAAGACTCTGGACGCTCCTCAGGCTACCGATCCACTTTCCTTTCTCCTCCCCATCCGAATAGAAGATTGACATTGCTCCCTGCAAAGGGAGCCATGCGTGAAAGCCGATACTCCAGACGAACGAATAGATAAGGACCGCCACAAAGTTGTCTGCGTACGAGTACAACGCCAAACCGAATCCCATGACGATGAGGGAAACTCCCCCAAGCAGCGGCGGTGACAAAAGCATTGTCACTGCAATAAAGAGTGCGTTAAGAAAACCGGGTACCTCCCTTAAGGCTTCCATGTAACCCAACTCATGAGCTTCAATGCCAATTCGTTCGACGATAAAATTATGGAAAAGCGAAAACTGAACGCCAAAAAAGATGCCAGCACCGAAGACAGCGAGCGCCAATAGTCGGAAATTACGATTCCAAGAGAACCAAGGTAGCATAGATCTCCTTCTGTCAGCTCTTGTAATCGCTGGGATTTTTCAGCCGCATAGCATTATGTATTGGCGAAAGCACCTTCGATTACTCAAAAAAAATAAGGTTCATGTTAAGAAATAGTGCAACAGAAACCGAGTTTTGAAGAAAAAACTCGGTTTATCTTCGTGCTTTGCACCTTCGATTACTTAAAAATAAAAGGCGCTGATTAAACGGATAACTCGTGAGATGGTCCTTCGTCTTGAGGGATGCGGATATTGTCAACCAGCTCTTGTACCTCAGCCGGTGGTGCTGGTGTGGCTAAAGAGACGGGTATCGACACTAAGAAGTTAATCACCATGCCAAGCGTTCCGATGCCTTCGGGCGATATGCCGAGTAGCCAGTGTGTGGGCATGTTTAGGTCAGGTCTAATGAACTTAAAAAAGATAATATAGCCAGCCGTGAAGGTGATGCCGACAATCATACCACTAATGGCACCGATGTTGTTCATCCGTTTCCAGAAGATTCCCATAATGATTGCGGGGAAGAATGAAGCAGCAGCCAAGCCAAATGCAAATGCAACTACCTGTCCAACAAACCCGGGCGGATTAATACCGAAGTAACCTGCGATGCAAACGGCAACACCCGCTGCAATACGAGCGGCGATCAATTCGCCTTTTTCACTAATTTCTTGAACAAGCTCCCGTTTCAATAGATCGTGTGCAATTGAAGTTGAAATCACCAGTAACAGTCCTGCTGCTGTAGAGAGCGCAGCTGCCAATCCGCCTGCGGCGACTAACCCTACAACCCAGTTCGGTAGTTTGGCGATTTCGGGGTTCGCAAGCACTATAATGTCACGATCAATGGTCAGTTCGTTCTCGGTATCCGAATGTTGCCCTCGATACTGAATACTACCATCCCCGTTCTTGTCATCAAATTTGATAAGTCCTGTCGTTTCCCACTTCTTGAACCAGCTTGGAACCTCTGTGTATTTGGTGTCTGAAACGGTGTTCAACAGGTTTGTGCGTGCGAATGCTGCCACAGCAGGGGCGCTTGTATAAAGAATAGCAATAAAGAACAACGCCCAACCTGCGGAGCTCCGTGCCGCTGAAACTCTCGGCACCGTGTAGAAACGCACAATGACGTGTGGAAGTCCAGCCGTACCCACCATGAGTGCCGCTGTGATAAAGAATACATCAATTGTTGCCTTGCGCCCATCGGTGTATGCGTCGAATCCGAGTTCTTGGCTCAATCCATTGAGCTTATCAAGTAAAAATTCTCCTGAGCCGTCTGCTAACACCCCACCAAAACCGATCTGTGGGATAATATTACCTGTCATCAACAGGGAGATAAAAAACGCCGGTACAAGGTAGGCGAAAATTAAGACACAATATTGTGCGACCTGCGTATAAGTAATCCCTTTCATGCCACCGAGCACTGCGTAGAAGAACACAATCCCCATACCAATCAGCACTCCAAGCGTAATATCGACGTTAAGAAATCTTGAAAAGACGATGCCGACACCCCGCATCTGTCCTGCGACATAGGTAAAGGAGACGAAAATTGCACAGATTACCGCGACGATACGCGCTGTCCGCGAGTAGTATCGGTCGCCGACAAAGTCGGGCACAGTGTACTTGCCGAACTTCCGCAGATACGGTGCTAACAACAGCGCTAGTAATACATAGCCGCCTGTCCAACCCATTAGATAGACGGAGCCATCGCGTCCCATGAATGCAACGAGCCCCGCCATGGAAATAAACGATGCGGCGCTCATCCAATCAGCTGCTGTCGCCATACCGTTGACGACCGAGGGGACCCCCGCGCCTGCAATATAAAATTCTCCCGTTGAACTGGCTCTAGACCAAATGGCTACACCAATATAAAGTGCGAAGGATAAACCAACCATCACAAATGTCCATGCCTGTACGCTCATTCATCCTCCTCTTTTGTGGCTTCGCTGTATCGCTTATCGAGTCGATTCATCAGGTAGACGTAGATGAAAATCAAGACGACAAAGACATAAATCGATCCCTGTTGTGCGAACCAGAACCCGAGGCGGAAACCGCCAATCTTTATTTTATCGAGATAATTCACAAACAGGATGGCACAACCGTAAGAGACGACAAACCATACTGCCAGCAAGGTAAAGAGATATTGCAGATTCTTCTTCCAGTAGGCACGGTTTTTATTCTTTTTTATCATGTCCTGCCTCACTTACCTGGGGTTTCGCGCTGGCTTTTACTCCAACACGGGCATAGAGCATAGCAAAAAGGGATAACCTTGTCAAATTAAAAAGGGGGTGGGAAAGGGGTCCCCTCGTTAGTACTGAGGTTTTGCCTGGAATAGACTAACTTTCAGGTTAGGTGTCACACTGATAAAAGGGCAGTGCCCGAACTGTTGCGTCTATCCGATCTTCCGCCGTTTCAACTTCTACTCGGCTGCCTTCATCGGTGAATGCCATTCGGACATATCCCATCCCAATCGTTTGTCGGAATGTGGGTGAAACAATCGCGCTAGTTATCCAACCAATCTCTTTGTCCCCGTCAAGGAGGCGATCTCCATTCTGCGGTGGCTTATCGCTATCAATTTCAAATCCACGTAGCAGGCGGTTTGGGTGTCCCCGATACTTCATGCGTGCAACAATTTCCTGACCGATATAGCAGCCTTTCTCGTAACTGATTGCCGCCTCTAATTCTGCCTCCCCTGGAAACGTTGAATCGGTCAACTCTGTTCCGTATCGCGGAATCCCCGCCTCAATTCGCAGGGAGTTTAGGGCGGTCAAACCGAAAGGTCGTGCGCCGAATGTGCGTCCTTTTGTCAAAATTGTATCCCACAGCCATTCCATCGATTCAGATGTGGTATAGAGATTGTAGCCAACTTCACCGGTTTCATTAGAACGGATACAGGTGATGTGTCTGCCATCAATTTCGTATGCAACACTATGATATTCCCGGAGATGCGCTACATCTAATCCGTATACTGCCTCTAGCATCTCGGCGGCGGTCGGTCCGTGGATGCCGATAACGCCGGTGTGTTCCGTAACATCTTCGATGGTTACATCGTCGGCAATGAGGTACTTATCTAGTTCCTGATAGAGGGTTGACGTTGTCTCGGTGTTGGTTTCGATATCAATCGAGTTCTCGAAAACATATACCTTCATGTCGGCGATGATTTTTCCACGATTGGTCAGAATAGTCGCGTAGTTTCCTTCGCCAACCGCGAGTCCCTCGACATCGTTAGAGATAATGCGGTGGAGATACGTCGCCCGATCGCTGCCGGTAAAACGTAATCTCCCCCGATGAGAGAGGTCTATGACACCGACCTCCTTTCTCACTGTATGGTGTTCTTCGTGGGGATCGGTAAAATGGTCGACAAGTTCCCAATCTGCATAGCTCTCTGAAAACGATGCCCCAGGGGTATCGTGGATTTCATGGAGTGGTGTTCTTTTCATCTAGTGAGCCCTCCTTTCACGAGTCACGTCCTGTTTTTACCTGCTTAATGAAGCGTATTGCATTTCTGGAGAAATGGTCCTCAATCTCGTCCGCGGTTAATCCGAGCATATCTGCGACCTGCCGTTCTTGACGTAGCTGCTCGTAAATCACAAAGGTCGGGGTCGGATCGCAGTGCGGGAGGTCTGGAAAGCCGCCGTAGTATTCCCACGCGCGGCCATAGGTGATATATTTGCCGCGTGCACAACCGGCCACGATATTATCCGATCCGAACATAACCCGTTTACGGTCTTCATGTTTCATCAGCAGGAAGTGGGAGTAGATGTCATTCACCGCTGATGTGTCGTACCAGATATTTGGTATCTCTTTGAGGATATGGATCGCTTCCTCCATCATGAATGCATTGAAGGCGCGGGCACAGTGCGCGAGTATCCACTGGGCTCTCGGATACTGTTCTGTGTAGTATTGCAGGTCTTTGATGTTTTCGGGGTCAGCGGGACCGGTTTTCTTGGAGAGGTGCATGGTAATCGCTAGACCCATGTCGTGTGCGACCTCAATCAAGGATTCGGGCAAGAAATCGCGGATACGCGCGTTCGCTGGATCGGGTGCGAACGTGCGGTACGGTTTCAGTCCGAAGAAGTCGTGTTTTTTTACCTGTGCGGCGACATAATCCGGTGTCATCTCCGGCGTTACCATCATGTTTACTTCTGACTGCGGATCTGCTTCCATCTCGGCTGCCATCCAGTCATTATGCCCGGCTGCATCCATACCCGGCATCGGTGTGCCCAAAACAAGATAGTGCATCTCGCGCCCCGGATACAATTTCGCCGCCCACGCGAGGTGGTCCTGATAATCAATCTCCCAACGGAGTCCGGTGGGTGGACCCGTTAGCGATCCCTTATGCGCCTCCGACCAGATGTGGGTGTGCATGTCGTAGACCACGGCCGGGACGAAATCTTCCAACTCTCTTTCCCAAATATCGCGGTCAAAATCTCTGTAATCAATCGTTCCCATTGAATTACCTTTGCTATAACGACAATGGTTGTTCCTTATATTGCGTTCAATCGTCCGCCCGTCCAAAGCACTGCGTTCGCGAGCAGGCGTAGAAACATTGTGACCTCAAAATCTTTCTGATGGCCCAGCGAGGTGTAGAAAACGCGCCCGCCGCGATGGAGGCGTGTCCATGCTACTGGTTCTGTGTGCTCTTCTGTATATCCTGTCAATAGGAGTGTCGTATCGGCAGCAATGGAGGGGTTTTTATAGAGGCTGCCGTAGGAGTCGAAGTTTGAGATGCCCTGTAAGATGGGATGGTCTTTTGCCTCTGGATTGATTTCGGCATGTGCGACGATACCACCGCCATAATGTCCGTGGTAGTCTCCCCCCAAGATTTCTTTATCGAAAGCAAGCCAATGCTGATAGGCATGACTCGCTGTTCGTACACCGACGATGGGTTTACCTGCGGCGCAATACGCTTTGAAGCGATCGAGTTCTTTACCTGTGGTATTGAGTCGCCGTGTGAAAACTAACAGCACATCCGCATCCTGCAGCGATTCAAGCGACTGATTATCGTCCTCATTCTGATAGATGAGTAGTGACGCTTCGACAGGATAATTTTTTTCAATATAATCTTGGAAAACGACGAGTGATGCTTCCGAGTCGTACTCAAAAGAACCGGAGAGCATACAGAGCTTTACCCGATTATTGGACATCTGTACTCCTTCTGTGTAGGAAGAGAAAACTGTAGGGATACCGATTTTTGTCGTCCGGCTGGCAGTTAACCCGTTTAACCTCCAGCCACTCAGCTCGATTAAAGGCTGGGAAGTAAACGTCACCTTCAAAACAGTTATGGATGTATGTCAAATAGAGCCGATCTGTCCGCGGCAAAAATAGTTTGTAAATTGATGCACCGCCGATTACCATGATTTCTTCACAGCCGCTAGCCCTATCCAACGCTTCCTCGATGGAATGCGTTATGATGCAGCTGTCCGCCCGGTAATGGAGGTCATGTGTCAGTATGATATTGGTGCGCTTTGGTAACGGTTTGCCAATTGACTCAAAGGTTTTACGTCCCATCAATACAGGCTTACCCAGCGTATGTCGCCGGAAGTGTTTCATATCGGCGGGAAGCCTCCACGGCAACCGGTTGCCTTGACCAATCAGTCGATTTTTGTCCATGCCTGCAATGATGGAAATAATCATCTGTACGCTCTTTCATATAGCCATCGGTGCTTTAATCGTGCCGTGGTGTTTGTAGTTGCGGAGCGCGATGTCCTGCATCTTGAAATCGTCAATTGATTTTATCTCCGGATTCAAGTACAGCTCTGGCAGTTCAAGCGGTTCTCGCTGCAACTGTGTTTCCACCTGCTCGAAATGGATATGGTAGATGTGTGCATCGCTCAAGGTATGGATGAATTCGCCCGGCATTAAGTCAGTGACTTGTGCGACCATGTGTAGCAGCAAGGCGTATGAGGCGATATTGAACGGTACACCGAGGAACATATCACAACTTCGCTGAAACAGATGAAGCGATAGTTTCCCTTCAGCGACAAAGAATTGGAAAAGTGTGGGACACGGTTCAAGCGCCATCTGATCGAGCTCCCCCGGATTCCACGCTGTTATAACATGCTTACGGCTATGGGGCTGCGTTTTAATACCTTCAATAACGTTGGCAAGTTGATCTACGGTTTGCCCGTCGGGTGCTTGCCACGACCGCCATTGCACACCGTAAATCCGCCCCAGATCGCCTTCAAACTGCGCTCTCGGTTTCCAGTAATCCGCCTCTGCATTCGCATCCCAGACATGACAGCCTAGCTTCTGGAAGTCCTTGACATCGGAGTAGGCTCTCAAGAACGCCAAGAGTTCGGCTTTCATGACTTTGAACGCTAGTTTTTTTGTCGTGACCGCAGGGAAACCGTCTGCCATGTTATACCGCATCTGCATACCGAACAGCGCACGGGTGAGACCGTTCCGTCCTCCACGGTCTACCCCTGTTTCTATGATCTGTTTCAGCGCATCTAAATATTGCTTCATCGTTTTGCCCTTCCAATGACCCAAGGCTTCAAGGATACAATCTCGATGAGTTCCAATCGTCAGTTCTCGTTGTCTGTGCTGCCAAACCCACCACGTGTCTCGGACTGCATTTCGGACACCTCTGACCATTCGGCGGTATCTACTCGCACAAATATGCCTTGTGCAATCCTATCACCCCGTTCGACGGTAACGGGTTGGTCTGTGAAATTATAAATTTGGATCTGAATCTCGTCACCTTCGCCGCAATAGTCTAGGTCGATAACACCAAGACCGTGGGGAATTAGTAAGCCTCGCTTGCGCGGCGTGCTGCTGCGCAAGGTCACCATTAACATATACCCCGGCGGCGTTTCGACGATGACATTTGCCGGAATTAGTGCGACTGTCCGAGACGCAACCGTGACCGATTCACGGCATAGTAGATCGAAACCGATGGAACCGTTCGTTTCATATTTCGGCAGCGGTAGGTCTTTATCAAGCCGTTTGATTTTAACTTTCATGGAGATACCAATCTGTATCGAAATTGTTGACTAGGAAGAAAGAAGGGAAGAAAAAGAGGGCGAAACCATACCACCTGTTCCTCTTTTCCTTCCCCCTCAGATTCTAAATCGGTGTAGGATCTATGCTGTTCTTATTCTTCTTCCTTATCGTGACGGTACAATTGTAGATTCACCCCATCAAGTCCATCAAAGAAGGCAAGGGTCATGCCTTCGAGTGGTTGGAAAGGTTCTTTTTTGACGGTAACACCTTTTTCGCGGAGGACCTCCGTGCCTCCCTCAACATCCTCAGATTTGAACGAGATGTGATGGACGCCCGGACGGTCTAACCCCCAAACCCCCTCAAACGCAGCAGCAGGGATGAGTTCCAGGTTCACGTTGCCCGCGTCCAAGAAGATGGCTTCACCAATTTCACCGAGATCTAGACGGTCTACTACTTTGAGACCGAGCTTGTTAACATATAGGTCTTCTGCTTTTTCCATATCGTTCATCAATAATGCGATTTTCCAAATTTTCATATCCATTTTGTCTCCCTCCTCCCCGACTGGGTCGGGGCTCGAACCCATCTGCGGGTTTATAGGTGTATGTGCACTGAGTATCAGAACAGAAAGGACAGCAATCAAAATCATCAACCGCGTCAATTTTTTCATTTTTCTTGCCTCCTCAATCAGTTACAGGGTTTATGGGACAGGAATCCCTGAGACTTTACACTGAATACTATACAGTGAGGTGCTCGCTGTGATAAAAAGCGTGCTCCAGTCGTCGCCCCCCCAGGCAAGATTAGCTGCGCCTTCAGGGAGCTGAAGGACACCGAGATGCTGCCCTGATGCGTCGAAAATCCAAATACCCCCTGGTCCCGTGAGATAAACATTACCGTGCACGTCGATTTTCATACCATCTGGCACACCGTCTTCGCCTTCTTCTTCGGCAAAGATCCGCCCGTTTGCAATTGTACCATCCGGTTGAACATCGAACACGCGGATGTGCATACGCTCGGTATCATTAATATAAAGGATCGATTCATCCGTTGAGAAACAGAGACCGTTTGGGCGATCAAAATCATCAATCAAGAGTGTCAGTGTTTGACCGTCAGGAGAGAGTCGATACACCCCTTGGAAGTCGAGGTCTTGTTCCCCTTCAACGCCGTAATCAGCTGTTAGACCGTATGGCGGATCGGAAAAATAGATACTTCCATCCGATTTCACAACGACATCGTTCGGGCTATTCAATCGCTTGCCCTCATAGTGTGATGCGATTGTAACAACTGTCCCATCGGCTTCGGTCCGCGAAACGCGTCGATTAGCATGTTCGCACGCTACCAGCCTGCCCTGTTTGTCGTAGGTCAAGCCGTTGGATTTACCTGAAGGGACGCGAAAGTTAGTGATGCCTTCCTCTGCTGTCCACTTTTTCATCTGATTTGCGGGGATGTCGCTGAATAGTAAGAACTTGCCTTCGGCGTTCCAGACAGGGCCCTCAGTGAACTCACAGCCGGACCCAAGTTGCTCTAGTTGTGCATCGGCATCGATTAAATCTAATAATTTTGGGGATCGAACATCAAGGCTCATATATGCCTCCTTTGACTTTTTTATGCTAGGACAACAGAGGTTCTATTTGCCATAGTGTCATAGCGAATGTGAAGTGCGATGTGTAAAACGTATAGGTTTAAGATCGCTATACCAATATGCGATAAAGTATCATACCGATAATAATAATACAAGGAAAAAAATGGCTTGGACAGGTTGATGACGGTGGTCGTCTTAATCGGAGAGAAATTGGGGGCAATCTTGTGACTAGCCTCTTTTTTTGGTAGATTTTAGAATTATTTAAACACTATGAACGAGCGAGGGCAGGACGTTGTGCGGAGTTACGGCACACGGAGTGTGCCTACTACTTTTAATGTTTACTTATTTTTCTAATTCACCATAGTTTATGGTTCAACAACAACGGTAAGACGATGGCAGTTTTCAGCCATTTGTTCATACAGAGGGAGATTATAACTTTGCGCTTGCTATGACCGCTAGTGACCTCTTACTATTTTCGAGGGGGACAAAAACTGTAACAGATCATTGACAGAATAACGGAAAACAGGTATAATTTCCCTACTGAATATCTAAACTAACGGCGATTCTATATTAGTGGTGTGGAAAACAAAGAAATGGCGAATGAGGGAGGAAAATGTGCCTGGGGCGACTCGAACGCCCAACCTTTAGCTCCGGAGGCTAACGCTCTATCCAGTTGAGCTACAGGCACATCTTAAATCGTAATGATAGTGTAAGGACTACAAATTGTCAAGCAAATTCTAGCGAGGTACATTTTTCGCAATTTCTGATGCTTGGGAACTTCTATAGAGACAAGAGTGTTTAATCCAGTAAGAGGACTTATCCTAACATCCCAAGGAGGTAGTTAATATGAGACGTCTGTTCCAGAGAGTGTCTGTGGTGGCGGTTCTTGTTTTATTCGCATTCAGCTTGAGTTCGGATGTTTTTTCAAAAGGTTTCCGATCCAGTGGAAGAAGCTACAGTAGCAGCCGGAGCTATAGCAGAACCGCCACAAGATCAACCCGTAGCAGCACCTCGTCATCAAGGAGTTATGGCAGTTCAGCATCGCGCTCAAGTACCCGGACAGCGAGGGCAAGCACTAGCAGAAGTTATGGCAGCAGTGCCGTTGGATCATCGCGCTCGAGTACAACACGGACGAGCAGCGCAGTACGACAGAAACAGAACGCAATGAGCAGTGCAAGGACCAGCTCCGCTGTCTCCACAAGGAACATGACTAGCAGCCAGAAGCGGTCACTGCGATCACAACAGCGCCAAACGACTCGAAATCTCAAGGCGGAAAATCGTACTCTCAAACGTCAGGTCCGACGTGCAGAACGAGACACGGCCCGTGCACGGCGGCAAGCTCGTGAAGCGCAGTCGCCAATTACGGTTAACAATTTTGGTATGTATTATCCAATGGCAGGCTACTCCATCTATAGCTTAACTGCCAGTATGGTGTTTGCAAATATGATTTCGGGGATTTATTTCCACGATTACTACAACCACCGCCTCCGTCACAGTTGGCTGTGGTACTATCACCATCCAAATTACGATAGGTCGCATTGGTCCCATGAGCGACAGATGGAATACGAAAAGTGGCGAGCTTACTATGACAGTCAGGGTGTCAAGCCGGATTCGCGGTATGTCGATCCGGGCACAAATCCGGATGAGAACTACATTGATTCATATGTCGAAAAAAATCCCGACAAATTTTACGGCGAGAACGCCCAAGAAGCGGTGACGGTTGAAGAGCTTCCAGATGAGGAGGCCCTCCGTGAAATTGTCTTGGCAGGCAGCAGCCAAGCTCAACCTGCACAAGTGGTGCAGACACAGCCCCAAAAGGTTGTTGTTCAGAAAAAGACCTCCGGGGGCACGTGGTTCGTTCTTGTTTTCGGCAGTCTCGTTATCGTTGGCGTTGTCGTTTTGATAATGTATAATAAAGGTTACTTCTAAATCAGCATGGCTCGGTACGGCCTGGTTCCGTAAATAGTTTAGTGATAGTTTCCAAATTGGATAGAGGTAAAAGTGATGGCACTATTTCGCCGCAGATCGAGAGATACAAAGCTTAAGCGGCACGAATTGTTGGATATTCCGCTTGGAAGCATGATTGAACTTTCTGACTCGATTACGTTTGAAATTAGCGACGCCGCGTCCCGCACCTTTGAGCTAACGGAGCGGAAGAAATATGAAGGCAGCGGTTTGCTACGCTATATGTATCGCCTTGAAGACGATGATGAGATTGTAGTTTTAGGGGTAGATCGGATCAGTGGCACAAGCGAGTATGAGATTTCTCGCTGGATTATTGATGGTGAAGAGGAGTTAGATGAAGATCTGCCTGATGTCATCACACTTCACTACCCCGACCCTGACGATGAGGCTGCGGAAATTTCCGTTGAATATGTGCGTCAAGAAATCGTCCCGGCGAAGATGACCGTTGTGAATGTCCTAGAGATGGAGACATTCGATGCCGAATTGCACGAGTACACAAGCGAAGATGATGAGATGATGTCTGTCGAGTTAGTTGGGAATTGGTTGACGTTCTATGTTGGTGAGTCCATTTCCTTGTCGGATGTCAACATCTATCCCGCTGAAGATGATGAGGAAGAATATATGTAGTGGGCTCCGCCTTCCGATGTGTGCCTTCGGAAGGTGGAATCAATAAACAGTAACTGTTCTTATCGTATAATCTCATCGGTTGCTTGAGAGAAGGTAGTTGAATGCAACTCAAAAACCTTTGCGCGCTCTTTTTGCTTTCAGTAGCGTCGGTTTATTTTATCTGTCCGGTACAATGTACAGGGATGCCGGGTGTAGCCGAAAGCGCCGCTTTCCGTACGACCTCGATTTATCAGCAGTATCTGCTTGAACCACTGACTCCCAACGAAATGAGTTCGTCTACCTGCTGTGAGACTGAAGATCTACCATCTCCTACCCATGAACGACAAGGGGATATAGAGGGCCACTGTTGCTTTGACCGGTGGGAATCGCTCGGAATGAGCGAACCCCAATTTACATCACAAGTCCAAAAAGGCACGTCTTCGTTTGTCGTTCTAATCCCCGTAACGTCCACAATTTCTTCCGGCTCTATCTCTTTCGCCCTCCATTTTCGACTTCCCTATAACCCTTACACAGATCCACCCGCCCTACAGCTCTCTCCTCGAGCGCCTCCATTTGTTCTTGCGTAATTTCCCCAATGCTTTCGCGATGCTGAAGTGTATTGATTGGTCGGTATTGGTGTGCACCCATGTGGCATCACCGCCCTCCTATCTCTAATCATTTTGGCTGATATTAAGAAATCGTGCAGCAGAAATCCACGACAGAAGAAAGAGACCGGGTTTTTAAGAAAAAACCCGGTTTCCCTTTGGGTTTTGCACCTTCTTTTTAGATGGCCCATCATTTTTCATTAACGACGGAGGTATTTTCATGTTATGTAGGATTTTCAACCAACGCGCTCTCTCTATACTTATCACTCTATTTATACCGCTAGCCCTTGGCTGCGGCAGCAAAACCGTTAACCTAACCACCTCACCGGATCATCCTGCAAACCCTGGCACCGAACACGGATCTGCCCTCGGTCACGGCAATATGCCGCCGGAACAGACGCACGAAGAGAGTGGGGCCCATAGCAACCCTGAATTCTCACCCGGCGCGGTCGCAGCATTGAGGGCAATGCTAGATGCCTACTTCGCCATCGGGGACCAACTCGCGTCTGATACGACGGAGGGGGTCAACGTAAAAGCGCAGGCGATGCTTGAGGCATTCAATACGCTTGAAGGTGCAGCTCCTACTGATCTGTGGAGTGCTCAAAAGGTCCACACCACGATGATTCACGATACCTTACATCGGCTTGGCACTCTCTCGGACATCAAAGCCACTCGAATCGGATACGGCGCATTGAGCGATAGTTTCCGGCATTTTATCGCTGCTGCGGGCGTGCCCGCTACCTATGAGAAGCCGGTATATAGCTATGTGTGCGGGATGGCGCCCGATGTCCCTGAAGGCGGGATTTGGCTGCAAACCGGCGAATCCGCTCGCAATCCGTATTTCGGGAGTGCGATGTTCAGGTGCCATAGTACGAAAATGCAGATTTCGGTTTCAAATGCTGGTATGTCGGATACAGAGGACCTGAAACCGCACAAACATAGCCATTGATATAGCCTAGGAGTTTGACAAATGAACGAGAAAATGAGACACGCCGCGTTTTTTTTCGCGGCGTTATCTATCCTAACCGGCTGCGCCGGCGTATCAAAAGAAATGGCTTTCAACGAGGTCCAACAGCAGGTCGAGGAACGTATCGGCTACGCTCTTGAGTGGAATATGCACACGGATCCGACGGATGCAGCAGCACAGACGATTGAAGAGTTGCTGAGCCAACCGCTGATTGCCGATGCCGCCGTGCAACTTGCGTTGTTGAATAACCGTCGTTTACAGGCGACTTATGAGGAGCTTGGTATCGCACATGCTGCTGTCGTTGAGGCTGGAACGCTCTCCAATCCCGCTTTTCATGCGGGGGCAACGCTTGGGCTCCCCCAGGATCCGATGACAGCGCATCCCGCTCACGATAGCTATGTTTTTGAGGTCGAGATGGATTTTCTCTCGCTTCTGTACGGCCCGATGCGGAGATCAGTCGCGCAGTCTGAATTCGAGACAACAAAGCTCCGCGTGACGGCTGCTGTAATGGATTTAGCAAGGCAAACCCGCGTAGCGTTTTATCGCGTTCAGGCTGATACACAGATGTTGGAGATGTTCCGTCAGATTGTGCTCGCAACCCAAGCGGGTCATAAATTTGCTAGCCAACTTTACGAGGCGGGTAACATTCCGGAGCTGGATTTGCTGCTTCAGCGTACGCTCTATGAGCAATCAGAGCTGGGGCTCACTGCTGCAGAGGTCATGCTTGCTGAAAACCGCGAGCAACTTAACAGATTGATGGGACTATGGGGCAAGGGCACCACTTGGACAGTTGAAGATCGGCTGCCCAACGTCCCGGCGGAACCGATGAAACTTGATAACGTTGAGAAGGTTGCTATCGAAAATAGCATAGATCTTGCCATCGCCCGCGGAGAGATCGTGTTTTTTGGGAAACAGCTTGGTATTGCAAAAGCGATGTCTCTCGTGCCGCACTTGGAAATCGGTGGAGAACTTGAGCAGGAAGAGCTGGCTTGGAAGGCGGGCCCTGCAGTCGGTTTTGAGATTCCGCTTTTTGATCGAAAACAGGGGGAGCGAGCGGCCGCAGCGGCGGAGTTGCGTCGTCGGCAAGAGGCCTATCACGCGCTAGCGGTTGAGATTCGTTCGGTCGTCCGCGCCGCTCACCGTCAACTGTTAGCCGCTCAGAAGATGGCGCTCTCTTATCAGAACGAGATACTTCCACTCCAAGAGCAGATACTCGAACAGGTCCAGCTGCAATATAATGCGATGCAGGTGGGTACGCCACGCTTGTTGTTGGCAAAACAACAGCAGATTAATGCCGGTCGAGACTATATCCAAGCACTCTACAATTATCATGTCGCCCGCGTGGCGTTAGATCAGATTCTTAACGGCAGGCTAGTCTCGGACGATACCTCCCTATCGCAGGGGGGCAATGTTGTCAGACATCTTAACGCTTCAGGGATGGAAGGAGGACACTGAAATGAATCGAAGGGATATGCTAAAAACAGGGGCGGTGGTCGGTGGTGCTGTCGCGCTAGGAGCGGTAAAATCCAACGCAGCAGCATCTCAATGGGAAAAGTCTTACGCGGGTGACGTACAACGGCCAGCATTAGCGCCGGGGCTGCCTGATAAGGACTATACCCCCGTTAACACCCCCAATAGTTCTACTTTACCGTGGAAGATTGTTGATGGCGTTAAAGTCTTTCATTTAATCGCTGAGGAGGTATGGCACGATTTCGCTCCCGGTCTGCAAGCGAAGTGCTGGGGTTATAATGGACAGGTTCATGGTCCAACCATTGAGGCGGTGGACGGGGATCGTATCCGAATCTATGTCACCAACCGACTCAAAGCTCCCACGTCTGTCCACTGGCACGGCGTCTTTCTCCCCAATGGGATGGATGGCGTTGGCGGGTTAACGCAGCGGGCTATCCTACCGGGCGAAACCTTCAAATATGAGTGGACGGTCCGCCAATCGGGGACCTATATGTACCATTCCCACCATGATGAAATGACGCAGATGGCGATGGGCATGATGGGAATGCTGGTTTTCCACCCTAGAAAAATCTCACCTGATTACAGGGTCGATCGGGATTTTGCTATCATGTTGAGTGAATGGCGAATTGATCCGGGAACATCGACACCCAACCCCAACGAGATGAAGGATTTTAACGTGCTAACGATAAACGCGAAGTGTTATCCTGGTACTGAACCCCTGGTCGCCCAAATAGGGGACCGGGTGCGGATTCGCTTGGCTAATCTTTCGGCGATGGATCACCATTCGATTCATCTTCACGGGCATTACTTCAAGACGACCGCGACCAACGGGGGCAGCATCCCAGCTTCGGCGCAGGAGCCCGGTGGCACGATCCTTGTCCCTGTCGGCGACACACGCGATATTGAATTTGTCGCTAGTGAGCCGGGGGATTGGCCTGTGCACTGCCACATGACCCATCACGTCATGAATCAGATGGGACATGACTTTCCAAATGTGTTGGGGGTGCAGAAAGAGCGGTTCGATCAGAAGGTCCGTCATCTGCTACCCGCCTATATGATGATGGGAGAACACGGCATGGGAGAGCACGGTATTCATGTTGAAGCGGGCCACATGCCTGTGCCAAAGAACAGCATCCCTATGGTCGGTGCGCGGGGCCCCTTTGATTACATCACAATGGGAGGTATGTTCACTATCCTCAAAATCCGGGAACAGCTCCGCAACTATGAAGATCCAGGGTGGTATGACCATCCGCCCGGCACAGTTGCGGACGTTGCTTCAGCAGATGAACTTCGGCGCGATTTGGGAGAAATGCCGTCAGGTTAAGAAAGTTGTGGGGAACAACGCTCAGGCTCTCGGTGGTAGGCCGGCGGATCGTTGTTCCCTATGATACTGGTTATTATTGGAACTTAGGACTTACGCAGTTGAAGGTTCAAAACCAACCCCCCTGCCCCCCTTATCAAGGGGGTAGTAAGAAGGTGCAAAGCGCTCAGAGAAACCGAGTTTTGAAGAAAAAACGCGGTTTCGGTTGCACGATTTCTTAATGTGAGTCTATTTTATATTGGGCCAACGGTAACGTGGCCATTCGGGAAATCTGTTTGCGTGCTCCTCGACGCGCTCGACTTCGGCGATCCATGCTTTGCAGTTGGGGGTCTCCGATTCGGGGTTTGAACGGCTCCGGGCGACAAAACCGGGGACATACCAACGCCCTGTGGGTTTCCCTAGTGCTTGGTAGCGGAGGTCCATGCTCCAACGGATAGTATCCGTGTGATTGACCAGGGAACCGTGCGGGGTCATACTGCTGAACATCACCATGCTGCCGACCTTTGTGGGGATTGGCTGCCGCTCTGCCTCTGAGACCGCTTCAGGAGAGATATTCAGACCGTCCTCTTCCCAGAGATGGCGTAAAACACCCTCTTTGTGCCGACGTGGGGCAACCCAGAGACACCCATTCTCAAGCGTGGTATCGACGAGCGGTATCAAGCACGCCAGAATCAACGTTTCGTCGCCATCGGGCAGGTAAAATCCGGCATCCTGATGCGGACAGGTATACCCTCCCGGTAGGCGTGGGTGGATGTTGTAGGAGGGGTGGCACAAGATATCAGGACCCACCATCGACTCAACCCGATCAAGAATTTTGGGATGCTTCAGGAACTGAAAAAACGCTTCGTCTTTATGGGCGCGGGTTTGGAGTACGGCGGTCGCTTCCGGTGCCTCGGCAGCGATCTTTGCCAACCGCCGTTCAAATGGCTCATTTTCATACAAACTGCTCACCCGCCCGGCTTGATAAAGTTGCTGCGCCTGCGCTTCGACGACAGCACTGAACTCGTCTCTTACCGGGCGCAGGTCGTCGTCGGTGAAAAGGTTCTCAATGATCAGGTAGCCTTCTGCTTTGAATGTTGCAATCTGTGAATCGTTAAGCATGTCGCAAATGGTCCCTCGCTCATTTTTGTACCCCCCTTAATCCCCCCGCTAGCGGGGGGAGCAAGGGAGGTGTCAGACAGACATTATAGCACGATTAGAAAAAAAAGGCTAAAAAATTCAGATCAAATTAACAAACGGCTTGCGATCCATCCGCCAAAGGTGTAAGATACAGGACTTACGCACTTCGATTGTAGTTGCCCGATTCATCGGACGTTGGCAACGATGTCTAGCGGCGATGAATCGCCGAACTATAGGGCTTTAACCGTTTAGCTGCGTAAGTCCTAAGATAGTACACCATCACGCACAAAGTGTATAAGTCGGGAAGATCGGAAGCGCGGTTCACCCGCGCAGAAAGGAGTCGGTATGGCAAACGTATTGGCGAATATAGGCGGCGGCGCAGAACTTTTAGAACATGGTATCCGATATGTTCAAGTGGGCGCCCCTGAACCGGACAAGGTTGAGGAACTTCAGGCAAATCTCAAAGCGAACGGGCTGCAACCCATCGGATTGACCGCGTTGTATCTCGAAGAGGATACCGTTGCTACTGAGGAGGCGAGCCAAGCGTGGATAAATGCCTTTGATGCGGCGGTCAAAATGGGGGTAGATCTCGCGCTCAGCAGCATCAAAGCCGATGAAGATATGAGACCGAGGGTTTGTGATTGGTTGAAAACGATGGGCGATGAAGCGGCGCAACGGGGGATCACCGTCGCACTCGAAACACACCCGGCGCTCCTTCATAATGCTGAGGCTGCTTTGAAGACGATCGAGGCGACCGACCATCCGAACATCAGAATCAATTACGATACGGGGAACATTAGTTTCTATACGGATGGGGCAGATGCGGTCACAGAGTTAAAAAAGGTCGCGCAGTATGTCGTGAGCACCCATTTGAAGGACCACAGCGGTAATTTTGACGAGTGGGATTTCCCCACGCTTGGCACAGGGTCGGTGGATTTTGCTGGTGTCAAGGGGGTTCTTGAAGGCGTGGGTTTTCAGGGGCCGTGGATTATGCAGGCACCCGGGGATATGCAGCAAGCTGTGGCACATCTCCGCAGTCTGGGATTTGGTGAGTGAACCTATCTTAACGCAAAGGCGCAAAGACGCAAGGAAGTAGAAAACGAGATAACGGGAAGACGGGATAACGGGACAAAGGCTTTAGCTCGTCTTCTCGTTTTTATGTTTTACGCATTACGTTTCGTGTTGGGTTCTGTCGCCCAGCCATATCGCCCACAGCACCGCTGGGATTACCGTCAAACCCGCCATCCACCAGAAGATTGCGGGGAGGCTGAGTGAAGCGTCGAGTGCGCCGCCGGCAACCGCAGAACCGACCGCGCTCATCAGTGTGAAAAGGGCAAAATCGGTGGCGAAGACCCGTCCCCGAACCGTGCTGGGAGCGAGTTGAAGTAGCAGTTGTGTCGAGAACACCCAGACGATTCCCCCGCCAATCCCGCGGAGGGTGACCCCCAAAAGCACCCAACCGAAATGAGCCATCGGCGCGACGACCGCGAGCCCCACAGCCCCCATCAGGTAGCCCAAAATGATGGCATTCCGCAACGGGCGATCTCTGTCTCCGGTGAAACGGCGGGCGACAATTGGACCTACGCCTGTCCCAACGCCGCCCAGCGCGAGCATAAGACCGAGACTGATACCCCCACCCTCTCCGATTGTAAAGATATCTTCGGCGATGGCGACCATCGCCACCTGAGATCCAGAACCCATCATCAGTGCACTGGCAGCCTTATGCAGCGCAACGACCAGTGTATCGGTGTGCCCCCCGAGGTAACGCAAACCGTCGATATACTCTTTGAAGGCGCCCCCCATGGTTTTATCCGAGTCAACGAGCCCTGGCTCCGCATCAAGTTTAATCTGGGCGATGAATGCGGCTGAGAGGAGAAAGGTTAAGCCGTCAATGACAAAGGCGGGGTAGATGCCCCATGCGCCGGACACAATTCCACCGATGGCGGCACCCACAGCGAGCATGACCGACCACGTCGCGGATCCCAAGGCGTTGGCAGCTCCGAGCTCCTGTGATGAAACAACGTCGGGCAAGATTGCATTTCGTGTGGGAAAGAAGAAACCACCGATCCCAAGTTGGAGGGCGGTCAGAACGTAGAGCAGCCAGACATCGTCCGCGGTCCGAACCAGAAGGAAGCCGAATGCGACGACGACGCGCGCCACGTCGGTTATGATGAGAGTATATTTGCGGTTGTAGCGATCGGCGACCACCCCGGCGATGGGACTGATGAAGAATGGGGCGAGCATACGGACGACGAAGAGGCTGCCGACGGCGAACCCGGAACCGGTGAGTATTGCGATGAGTGAGGCGGAAGCGACAAAATTGAACCAATCCCCCAAGAGACTGATAATCTGACCAACCCAGAGCAAGCGAAAATTGCGATTGCCGCGAATTAGTTCGCGGTATCCGATTGATTCGCTGCTGTTGGCTGTTGTTTTGCTCAAGGAGAATCTCCTGGGCTGCGTTGACGAACTGGGAAGAGTCAGAGACAAAGAGAATCAGCAAACGGATTGCGAAGTTCTTTTAGTCTACCTTTCTAACGTCCAGAATGTCTGATAATTCGGGTTATCGGATATATTCTGCTTTGACCCAATTAATGTCCTGAAAGTTTTCAAATGTGAGCCAATTTTCATCAAATTGACCTTTCCATTCTAATGTTTCATCAATCGTCTTTATGCCATGTTTCTGCTTGTTAATTTGACTTATCTCCGAAATGTTTACTCCATCACGTAGATTTGACTCATATGTGTGTCCAGCGTAACTATGAGGTCTGAAAGTTTTATCATTAGTTGTGAGTAGAGAATTGTCGCTTTTATCGTAAAAAATAATATCAAAAACACCTCTCTTTAACCAATCTTCATAAATATACTGCTTCCATTCCTCTTTAAGCGCAGCATCTCGTGTGACTTCATCGTCATCCTCTTTGATTAATTGAGCAGCGATGAGATAGCGCGTCTGGTATCGTTTCAATGTTTCATAATCTGCAAAACCAGAAACTATTTCAGGATTAAATACATTCAATCCTGAAGATATAAGGTTGGACGCAAATAAATCGAGCCAACCATCCGTAACGTTACTTTGAATTTTAGTTGCTTCTGGTTTTTTATTACTCCTTGCTATTTGATTCGCCTCGTATTCTTCCATTTCGTGAGTGACAGTTTCATCGCTCGGCATATAATTAACGATGTAGTAGTAAGAACCAAACTTCTTGTTTTCTTTTATTATACTATTAGGTTTATACTCTATCAAGATAGCGCCATAATCAACATTAGAGGGGGTTTTCACGATAAATGGAAACTTTTTTTTGAGCAGAGGCTCTGTATTGCAACCGCCTCCATTTATGCCCAGCAGACTTATTATCCCCAAGCACAAAATAGGCACTATTACATAACTAACAAAAATTCCTTTTCTGCTTGTCATTCGTCAGAACCCTCCCTAGAAATCTGCTGGCACAACGCTTTCAATTCGGACTTTATATCCGGCCTAATGGCAGTGATTATCCGATAGATGTGATTTACTTATCATTGGTGGTTTTAGACTAGAACTCCTGAATAGCAATAAGGGCATCATCCGGGAGTCTTCGGAGATTTATCGTGACCTTTTCACGCCTCGGATTGCCATCGGCATTTCTAAAACCCTTCTGGAATGAACCTGCACATTCGCTTAATGTTTCGGCATTAAAACAGGCAAAGCGAATTTCCGACAACGCAACTTTTGTCTTACGTTTTCTTGATGGTGCATCCCTCTTGATTCTATCTATTTCGTATTCGCTAATTCCCCCTTTCAGTGCGTCGTGCCATCTTTTGAAAGTCCCGTTCTCGTCGTTGTATTCGACTTCTCCGATTGCGATAATCACCCCGTAGTAACCGTAATCGCTTATCGTGCTTGCTATCGCTTCCCTATCATTCGTGATGACGGTATAATTGCCTGAGTTAGCCGCGTGGGTCTTAAAATCCCACGAGATTTCAGCAAAAGCGTCAAATTCCGTTCTCCCATACCGCTTGCCGGGCATATCAACTATATCTTCAAAATGGGTTTGACATAAAAACTCAAAGTAAAAACCCATCCATTCCATCTGTCTCCATTGCGTTGACCCACCCTCTTTCATCTCTAGGATGGCACTTCTACCGTCCCATATCTTTGGTATATTCTGAGAGGTGGCCTGCAATTGCTCGACTGTATCAATTATCTTGGAGGTTAACATGGTAGATTACGCGTCCGTTGCGAATAAATCCCAACTAGGCTCCGCTTTCGCTTTTTGAATTAAATATTTTCCTGATTCAAGACGCTCGCGTGCAAACTCATAATATTCACGAACGATCTCAAAGCCTATGTAGCCCCGTCCCTTCATTTTACTTACTACAGCGACCTGTCCAGAGCCTAAAAATGGGTCCAAGACAACATCCCCTTTTTGGCTGGAATAATCGAGGATTTTAGCGATAAGTTCCGCAGGCAATTTTGTGGGCGTTTTGATTGCTCCCTGCCAATACTCTCTCTTAATTTCCCATACATCTTCTTTGTCTTTATAGTGTGCGGAGCCCCCGTTTTCAGTCTTAGCATCTTTGTTAAATCGGCAATAGGGATAAAATTTGCGCTTTTTGTCATTTTTGCACACAAAAAGACAGTGATAGTGAGAGGTAACGAACTTACGCTTCGTAACGACACCGAACTGATATTTCCAAATCAGGTGGTTGACTGTCGTAAGATTGCATTGATCAATAGCGATTAAGAGATCTTTTAAGTGGTTCCAGCCCGAAAAGATATACATACTTCCAGACTCTTTTAACACCCGCGTCGCAGCATCAAGCCACTGGAGCGTGAAAGCGAGATAATCATCTGCTTCAACCTCGTTGTAGCCTTCGAGCACACGGTCACCGTTGCGGTTGTAATTATGCCGGGCGGCTTTGAAGTCAATGGCAAAGGGTGGATCCGTTATGATAAGATCCACGCACCCCTCTGGCATTTCACCCATCAACTCGATGCAATCTCCTTCTTTAATGGTATTTACTATCTGGGTCATACGTGCCTCCTTTCACTTTAAAATCACTCCACAAATAATCACATCTAACTACTAGGCGTTTCAGGGTCCCATGTAAACATAAAATCTATATGAGCCTCCTCCGGCTTCGTCTTTGATTTAATCTGGATTAAATCTGAACCTGTATCTATGGCAAGAATATCACCGTCCGTAAACTCGATATATAAAACCTCACTTTCATGTACTCCTTTGATGCTTTCGCGTGTGCCACGGATTGCTTGCTTAACAGTTTTCCCCTCCATTCTTTTTATGTCCTCGTCAATTAAATGATTGTCTCCGGTCAAATCCTTAACAATTTTTGGCATTTTACTCATGGTTTCAAATCTCCTATTCTGTAGTTTAGTTCATCTCAAATCCCCATCTCTTGAAAGTTCGTCGCAAGGTTGGCGTGGGGATGTACGCCCTACCTTGGGGATTAACAACCTTTTCCTATTTGTTCCCATTTTTCTTTAAATTGATTGTCTTCATAATACTTAAACTTCTCATTTAACCATACGGCACTCCCACCGGCGTTGTGCTTCAGATGCTTTTTGACTTCATCAATAGGCAGAATGTAAGCCTCTGGTTTTCCAGACGCGATGGCGTGCACCATAACCCAATAATTGCACTTCAGACCCCCTTGGCTGATTTGAACGGGGTCTCGATCCTTAAAGCTCCTGACTTGGACGCACATCTTTCGGCTTCCGTCTAGGCTCTCACAGACCAATATGTTAGGTTTATATAGACCGTTCCTTTGAGGAAACACATTCCAACCACGCTCAGACAACTTGAAAGCGGTATAATACAAACCAGTTTTGCCGGTAACTCGCCTAATCTTTTGCTTTAAATTCATATTTTTACCTCGCTATTGTAATTATTCCGCCTTATACAAAAATTGGCGGAGTTGAGAGAGCTGCATACCAATCCTACCGTGAGAGTATTGTATGTCAGGAAAAAAGGCATCAACGCCTTCAATTGCACCCCGATAGGTCTTGCCCATGCAGACAAAAACGGCGCGATAGATGCCAGAACTTAAAATCGGCTTGAGAGCAGAGAGGGTTTCCTCATGCAATTCTTTAGCCCGCTCGACAGTCATGCGACGGTCATAGTAAGGGATACGCCGGCTCTCGGAAATCAGCCCGAATTCCGCCGATAAAATGAGGAAATCATGGTGGAGCCGGGCATCAGGAATGGTGCGCAACCACTTCCGCACAACCTTATACGCAGGACCATCATACCGTTCTATCGCAGGTATTAAGCACTTGTCTTGAACCTTGCGCTGTGAACATGCAAGGATAACGAGTCTTTTCATTTTTTTTCCTTATTGTGTTTCATGATTTATTCTTTTCTCCCGCGCTCCACCATCAAGGGGTGGAAGTTTCAATTCTGTATCAATCGGCGTCACCTTGTCCATCACAATGGGGAGGCGATCGTCCGGTTGCTTAGGACGATACCGTCCCCGTCCACTTTATTTTAGTCAAAGTCCACTAGCAGCTGTGAATCATCACCGCTCTGCTCTCGAAGAATAACGTCAGGAGTGACTGAAGATTGAACATCGTCCGAAAGTATAACAGGGAAGATTTTATCCAACGCTCCTTGCACATCGTCTTCAAACGGTTGGCAAGGAATTGACAACGCTGTTAAGACCTGTTCAAACCGCTTGTAACCATTTTCATCTCGTAGTTCCACCCAATGGATGCCTGCCTCATTGAGTTGCGCTTTATTCTGATCAGAGAGTGTATCTGCGACAAACACTTTGCTACCGCGGGCGATTGGAGCATCCACGCTTTCCGGATTTCCTTTACCCATCAACTTCACCTCGCAACGGTGACTCAAGCCAGTGTCCCCCTCCAGATAGAAATCCGCTTCACGGATCACTTGACCTGTTGACGCAGAAGGAACAGATTGATTAAAATACTTCAATGGAACGCGATATAGGGCGCAAAGCGTTGTCATCAACGGTTTTTCAACCTGCTTTCCTGCCGTGCTCCATAATCCACCTCGCAATGCGGCGCGTTTGACTGCAAGCGTATTGATAACGATTAAACTTTCGTTAATATCAAGATCAACGCTGACCGCCCGAAATTTTATCGTCAATGTAACATCAACATCACTCTGTTCTGTCAACTCCTGAATCGCATTGAGTAATACATCGTAATGTTCCATAGATGCCTCAAGCACAACCGCTTTCGCACCAGATTTATACATATTCGTAATCGTTTTCTTGTTCAACCCTGAATGTATTGCAATATCCGATGGATTAAATTCTGGATGTTCTGGATTGAGGAATTCCGCTTTATACCAATCAATCGTCACAGACTGATTCTTCAACTTTGCATCAACAACACGACCGAAGAAATCAATGACATATTGCAAAAATTGGGCGTCAAGAAGTGCGACGACCTCGATGCGATAATCCTCGCCCGCCAACAATTTGCGGATAATATTCTTTACGACAATGCCGGTGATAGTCATCACTCTTTCTCCTTATTTAATATGGTTCTAAATTCAGTCAAGTTAAGGTATTTAGGACTGACATTCGTAAACAGCGACGCGTCAATAGTCCACACCGCCCTCTCGACGTATTGCCCCTCTTGTTCGGCAAGGAAAAAATAGCGCCCTAACATGGCGGCTGCGTTACCCACCGTTCCGACGCCCGCAAACGGGTCAAACACTAAATCTCCTTCAAAGGAATAGAACTGGATAATCCGCCTCGCTAAATCGGTTGGAAAGATCGCCGGGTGAACCTTGTCGCTCGCTGGGTGGATCTGCCACACATTCGTTTTCTCGTAGTCTCCCTCGATCAAACTTGCCTCAACCGTCCCATCGTCGTATTGACGCATATTCCAATCTATCAACTTATCCGTTTTTTTGCGGTAGACCATCACATATTCTGAGACAGAGTTTGCCTTGTATCCGAGCGGTTTACGATGCTGGAAAAATCCGCCGTTCCGGTTCTTGGCGGTTCGTTCCGGCTTCACCCAGATGATATCCTCGATGAACTCCCATCCGATCTGCGTCAGCATTGGGTGAATATCAAAAGGAATAGCGTACCGTTTGCTGGAGTGGGCGCGACTCATACGCGGAACGATAACGGGTGAGGTATTGAGGACAAAAAATCGTCCCTCCTTTGTAACACGATGTACCTCTCTAAAAATATCGGTGAGGAACTGTAGGTATGCCGCGTAGCTCTCGTAGAGCGTGTAGTCACGGGCGTTGTAGTATGGCGGCGAGGTGAAGGTCAGGTGGACAGATTCATCAGGTGTAGCACTCAATACATCTCTCACATCGGCATGAACGATGACATTCTTGAGGGCATCTAAACTTTTGGGGTGGGCTGGTTGTTTTTCTGGTTTTGATTCAGTTTTCGCGCTCAATTCCTGATTGATAACATCTTGAATCAACTCATTCGGGTGGTTCGCCAACTCTGTGAGCGCAGATTGCGCTTCAGGGCGCATCTTAAAAATGATGAGCCCCCGAATCGCTTGTAAGACAACTTTTGGATCAGCGTCCTTTAGAAATTCGATAAGGAGTGGAATCGCTTTCGGTGTCCGCATCCGTCCAATCGCCGAGACTGCTTCACGACGAGTAGCCGTGTCTGTTTCACTATTTGCGAATTTAGAAATCGCATCAAGCAACATTACATCCTTTAATTTCCCGAGATTCTTAACAGCGAGCAGACGAATACTCGGATGTGCATGTTTTAGCAGATTTAAGAGTAGTTCCCTATCAAAATCTGAGGGCAGCCTCCCAAGCTTTTCGAGAACAAACCGGAGGTCCCCCTCGCTATTTGTTGGTGCGAGGGTCTTCATAAAAAATTGGGAATCCCTCGCTAATTTCCGCTCTTCGATAAACGCCTTAGTTAACATTGGATTATCTCCAGTTCATCATAATGGTTTACCCTACTGCGGACTCATTTAGGGGTAGTGCCAATTGCTTGTTTTCACTTATAAATTATACCACAAAATGCTTTGCTTAATTCCGATTTATTGGGGTTTGGACTTTAGCCGCAAAGGAGTTTTTATGGTGAACTTTAGAATTACTTGGACACTCTATACCGGCGCAGTTGGAAACAGCGCCTACCAATAACTTATTTGCGCCTTTCATCAATAATATCTTCATTATGTCTCCTTTCAAACCCCATCTCTTGAAGTTTCGCCACAAAGGAGGCGAGGGGACGTGCCCATACCTTGCGACTTTTATCACTTCACGATTCGTGGAGCGTCAGGTGGTCGATGTGGTTCTGGTTCAGCTTGCTGATTCCATCACAGACGGCTGCGAGCTGCTGATTCACGTCGGAGGCGTTAAACAACCCTAAACCGCAACGACTCGCTGATGTCCCTCTCTACCTTCCGCTGGTGTAATCCGAATCTCTATGTTACGGTTAAATCGATTGAGCAGTGTAAACAATCGCTCCACGCTAAAGCGACTAAAATCACCACCCTTCAGTCTTGAAATATCAGATGGGTCAACACCGAGAATTTTCCCTGCTTTTGCCTGTGTGAGTTTTTGCGCTTCAATGATTTTGTGGATTTCAAGCGCTAAATCTGCCTTCACCAAGGCTCGCTCGGCTTCGGCATCAGAAAATCCTAAATCCTTAAACACATTCCCAGAGCTCTGCTCGACTTTAACATCTTCACTCATTGTTTTGCCTCCAGTTTTTGCGCGATTTCCCACACACCGGATCCAATGCCCCGCATCGGTTTTGCTTTAGGGTGTTTCGCACCGCGCTGGGCAAAACGTAATGCTTCGCCGACTGTCCGTCTTACCGCTTTAGGAAAACGTCGGACTTGCTCGCGAGAATCCCCAATCCAAGTTACATCTTTCATCGCTTCGTTCAAAATTATATCTTCCTCTCACTTCATGGTAGACTTGCCATATTATGGCAGATTTACCATGAAGATTGCAACTCTTTTTTGGAGGGGATTGAGGCGAAGGTAAGGAAGTTAAGGCGGGCAAAGATATCCGATAAGAGAACCTATGGGATATTTCTATTCTAATGTCACAAAATGTCACAAAGTGTCACATATTTTGCATATTTTTTTATTTTTGGGATGGATCGTTGATGAACATTGGTTTTGATTTGGATCAGATGTCACAAAATGTCACATATTCTCACATTTCCTCACATATTTTTTACTTGAGTGTGCGTTTTAGTGCGTTTTAGTGAGGTGGTTTGGGTTTCTGAACCCTGATTTATGCCGTTCCCCCGATACATCGGTTCCGTTCCGTTTCACCAGAATCCCGGGAATCGGAAGATCCTCCCTGATAGATTGGAAGTCCGTGCCCCCGATAAATCCCCAATGAATCGGGGCAGGCAAGCCTAGGCAGAACAGGAATCACTACGCGGGATCGGGGATTAACAGATTGTCAGGATCATAGCTGATAGCTGCTTCTGCCATCTGTGATTGTTATTTTAACATATCGGAATATCATGTTGCAAACAAAAAGTCAATCATTCCGCCAGGGCTTATGCGGTTGGCTGCTTAAAGCCCCGTCCCCCGATAAATCGGGATTAAGAAACGGGGGCTATTACGAATTGAAGTGCGTAAGTCCTATCAGGGTTAAATTCGGGTCAGGATCAGGTTGCCGAACCTGTCAACTTGTGCCCGGTAGCCGGGGTGGATAACGGTGGTGGAATCGATCTCCTCGACGATTGCCGGCCCTGTCAAGACGCAGCCGGGACCCAGAAGATAACGGTCATAGATGGGGCAATCAACGTAGCCGTCGCTCTCGGCAAAATACACGGATCGGGTCGCTTTCTGTGCTGCAGCGATGTCTGTGTTGTTTCCCTCCAATTCGCGTAGGCGGGGCTTGGCGATTTTGCCGATTGCGGTGAGTCGCAAGTTTACGAACTCGACCGGTTCTGTGGGCGCACTATAGCCGTAAGCACGGTCATGCTCGATATGGAACTGTTCAAGTACACGGTCAATCTTTGAAGCGTCTAGCTGCTCTGGCGGTAGGGGGACTGTCAGTTCGTAGCTTTGTCCGACATAGCGCGTATCCACCTGTCGGAGGAAACTGATGTCCTCTGGACGCACGCCTTCCCGTTCCAGACTTGCACCGCCTTGTGCTTCTAACTCTCGGTAGGTTCCCTCCACCGCCGCCGCATCTAATTGATCGACATGTTGGATAAGGGTTGTGGAGTAGTCGTGCTTGAGGTCTGTTACCAATAAGCCCATGGCTGAGGTTGTGCCGGGGCTCATGGGGATAATCGTGGTGGGCACATCAATCTCTGCCGCCAAGCGGTTGGCATGTACTGGGCCCGCGCCGCCAAACGCGGTTAGTACGAAATCTCTGGGATCGTAACCGCGTTGAACAGAGACAAGGCGTAGGGCATTGACCATTGCAGCGTTGGCAATCTCCACGATACCGTGAGCGGCTTCTACGAGATCGAGGTTCAACGGATCAGCGCACTGTTCTTGGATCGCTTGGCGGGCCGCCTCAACGTCCAATTCAATCTCACCGCCCAAGAAGAAGCTGGGGTTGAGTCGTCCCAACACCAGATTGGCATCGGTGATGGTTGGCTCTGCCCCGCCTGTTCCGTAGCACACCGGACCTGGATCCGCGCCTGCGCTCTGCGGTCCGACTCGCAGCACCCCGCCGGAGTCCACCCATGCGATGGAGCCGCCGCCGGCACCGATTTCCACAAGGTCGATGACGGGGGTGCGGATGGGATAGCCTGCCCCGCGGGAAGCGCCCACGCCGGTTTGCGCCGCTGTCCCTACTTCGTAGTCTTTGGTTATCGTTGGCGTCCCGTTCTGGATAAGTCCTGCCTTCGCTGTTGTGCCGCCCATGTCGAAGGAGATAACATCCGGACATGCTAACGTCGTACCGAGATAGGTCGCGGCAATGACGCCTGCTGCGGGCCCCGATTCCACCATGAAGACCGGTTTTTCGCTCGCTGCTTCAAATGTGAAAACGCCGCCGCTGCTCTGCATCACAAGCAGCTCCGCCGCTAGCCCTTCCGCGCGCAGCCGCGCTTCAATACTCTGGAGATAACGCTCTACGACGGGTCTGATAGAAGCGTTGATGACCGTCGTACTTGCCCGAAAGTACTCTCTAAACTCCGGTGCGACCTCTGATGAGAGGGAGATGACGGTGTCGGGGAGCGCTTCGCGTAGAATCTCCCCCGTCCGTTTCTCGTGGCTCGGATTGATGTAGGCGTGGAGGAAGCAGACAGCGATCGATTCCACGTCCTCTCGACGGAGTTGTTCTGCTGCATTCCTGACTGCGGACTCGTCGAGCGGGGTGAGCACATTCCCTTGGGCATCCAATCGCTCAGGTACGCCGAAACACAGGTAACGGGGGGTAAGGGGACGAGGCTTTTCAAATTGCAAATCGTAGAGCGATGGTCGTATCTGCCGCTGAATCTCTAACAGATCGCGAAAGCCGTCGGTTGTAATGAAGCCTGTTCGGGCAACCTTCCCTTCAATGATTGAGTTGGTTGCCACTGTTGTGCCGTGAACAACGTAGCCGACCTCGTCCGGCGACACGTTGGCTTCGCGTAGTATACGATACGTTGCTTCCATAAAACCGTGTGACGGGTCTTGGGGTGTCGAAGGCACTTTGCCGACGCGGATTTCACCGGTTTCCTCATTGATCAGGGTTGCATCGGTGAACGTTCCCCCGATGTCTACTCCCAGACGATACCTGAAATTCATGTGTATTTCCTTTTATTGCCCGTTGGTCATTGAAGTTAGAGTCCGTTTGAATTCATCAAGATTTGGTGCCTGCACGGCCGAACGAAATAACTGCTTGAGATGTTGCAAATCCTCAATCGTTTCAATAGCCGGCTTTAAGGTTTCAGCCTCACTTGGATGAAATCGAATCTCCAAAACGTCAAGGACATATTCGATACCCTGTTGTCTTTGTCCTCTTTCGGTAAAGTGCTGGACAATAGATGATTCGTACATGGTTTCCTCCGAAGTTTTGGCACTATTACACTGATACTCCCTGTTTCAAGCAAAGGGTCCCGGACGATGTTCGCCCAATAGGCGGCGCTGGCGTGGTGTCGCTTTCGATAAAATCGCCGGGTCAAATTGAAAACTCAGAAACGGTGGAAATCGTTGGGCGATCCACCGATTTGCGTAATGGACCTGCAGCAGGTAACGGACCTGATCGGTACGATTGGCGCCGCCCCGATGCCACACATCGCTCCTGAAAACAATCACGTCGCCCGCTTTACAGAGGATTGATCGCTCTTCCGCGCCGTTCCACCTATCCTGATCCCGTTCCGGTCTTATGCCGGCGCGATGGCTGCCGGGGACGACACGCGTGGGTCCAAGCGCTTCGTACATATCATCCAGATAGAAGTGGGCGGTCATAATCAGTGCTGGAATCTTGACCCGCGGATCGCTTGCTACATCATCGGGCAGCAGGATCGGCTTCCAATCGGTGTGCATCTTCTGTTCCTCCCGCTTCCCTGTGTTCCATTGGGTCATCTGGATGAGGTGGCAATCTTCGCCCAGCGTGTCTTCAACCAATTCGATAACGCCCGGTTTGTCGAGGAAGTCGAGATAGAGGGGGTCCCGATTGAACGCGTTCTGGATCGTTTTAATCCCGCTGCCTTCGGGGTCAATAAAATCCCATCTCGGCGTTGCGATGGTTTGGATGCGGTCAGAACATTCGCGCAACTCTTGAACCTGTTCGGGGCTGAGGACCGCAGGAAGAAAAACGAAGCCGTCGCGTTCCATCGCCTGTGCACGTTCTTCTCGACTAGGGTAGGCAATCAGCTCGGCGGCTGGCTTTGAGGGCACTTCTGCCGTTGGGGTTTGTTGTATTGGTTGCATCGGTCAGTGCTCCTTATTATGGTATATCAAGCTAGGGCGTGTTGACATTTCGATGTTGCTAATTTGGTAAACGCTTGATCATCTGCCAAATGTAGCGTCCCGGCGCATCGGGATTAGTTTGGGACCTCGGATCATCCCGATTGTATCGGGATGGCATAGAAGACTACCTTTACAAGATAATTTGCTATATAGTGTAGATTCGTTCAATTAGCGGACCTGAACCGCTCCGGACGATAGGGGTCAAGCATTTCCACTCGGGCACCATCAACAATCTCTAACGTCGCCAATTCTCCGACCAAAGGCGCCAACGTGACCCCGCTGTGCATCAAAGCGACATACAGATTCGGCACCGCCTCACAAAATCCTAACACAGGCAAGCCATCAATCGGCATTGGGCGATAGCCAACCGGTTTTGGGATGGCTCTCGCACCGGCGAGGGCAGGCAAATAATGAATAGCACGACTCAAGAGGGAATCCGCGTGTGCTTGGGAGTCGTCACGGTCTACGCTTTCCTGCGAACCTTGACCGATGGCAAACGTTCCGTCGGCAGATTGTCGCAGGTGAATTTCATGTCGGTCCTCGTCAATAGGTGGCAGGTGAAGTGCTGATACGTTTTGTAGTATCGGTGGTTGCGGATCGGTGCGAATCACCACGCCGGGACTATTCTGCTGGGGGATGTGAACGCCTGCGGTGGCGGCGAGTGCTGTTGTAGCAGTTCCGTTCGCTAATACCACCGCATCGCAACTGATTTCCCCACTAGGGGTCTTGACCGCCTCTATTTTTCCGTGCTCATTGAGACACAGTTCTGTAGCTGGGGTTTGGGTATGCAGCACTGTTCCGTTGTCACATGCCTGTTGTAAACAAGCGTCAACCACCTTGAGTGGGTCCACCCGTCCATCAATCTCTGAAAAAGAGGCTATCGTTACGGGACCGGGGGAAAGATTGGGTTCAAGTCCCCGTATTTCGTCTTTTGAAATGATGCGAGTGGGATACCCCCGCGCCTGTAGCAGCTTAACACGTTGACGCAGTGCCTCTGCTCGGTCCGGCGTGTGTTCCCACCGGAGTTCCCCACCCCAGTGGAGGTCAAGATCCATCCCTAGCCTGCGAGCAAATCGATCCCAGATGTCCATCGACCGTCGGTTGAAATGATGGTAACTCACGGGATCTTTGCCGAAGGCGTTCAACCATGCAAAGGAGTGTTCCGACGCTCCTGCACACGGCTCATCCCGCTCAAGGACGGTCACGGCAACGCCTTTGCGACGCGATAGATTATAGACTATTGATGCTCCGACGATTCCCGCGCCTACTACGACAACTTTTTTAGCGGTGGGATAATTTTTTTCGGTTATTGCCATTTTAATCCTTCACCATAATTACCAATCCAGATGCTTTCCGGGTGTCTCAGAGTAGGGCTTCAACCTAACATTTCTATATTTGCTGCCAACTTCTCCTGCTCCGATTCGAGAGTCGCTAGTCGGGTCCGTTTCTGCTCAACCACCGCTTCCGGCGCACGGTTAACGAAGTTCGGATTGTCGAGCGTCTTCTGGGTGTTGGTGAGTTCTTTGAGTACTTTGTCCAGCCGCTTCTGCAAACGATCCTTCTCCTTCTCAATGTCGATGATTCCGGCGAGTGGGATATAGATCACGATATCGCTAATCACCGCTACGGCGGCGGCGGCAGGCTTCTCCTGATGATCTGCAATAGAGATTTGCGAGAACCGCGTGAACGCTGGCAGGTATTCCTCCAGATGTTCGGTGAGGAGTTCAGCTATTTCCCGGTTTGGGGTTTGAATCAGGATTTCGACTTCACTGGAGGGGGGCACGTTCATCTCGCCGCGGACGCTGCGGATGCCATCAATAACATCCATGATTATCTGCATCGCTTCTTCTGCCTTCGCATCGGTCTCTGTCGATTGCAGTTGGGGCCAAGGAGCGACCATGATACTTTCACCTTTGTGAGGGAGCCGCTGCCAAATCTCTTCTGTGATGAACGGCATAATTGGATGCAGCATTCGCATTGTGCCTTCGAGAATTTCGGAGGCGACTGCCTGTGCGGTGTGCTTTGCCGCTGAATCGTCGGTATAGTAGAGGCGCTGCTTGATGAGTTCAACGTACCAATCACAATACTCATGCCAGAGAAATTCGTAGAGTGCGTGCGCTGCGTCATTAAAACGGAACTCTTCAAGGCATGTTGTTACGGTTTCCACAGTTGCGTTAAAGCGGCTGCGAATCCACCTATCACATAGGATAAGATTCGTCCGCTGCCCCGGCTGAAAATCCTCGAGATTCATCAGTAACAAGCGAGAGGCGTTCCAGATCTTGTTGGCAAACCGTTTCCCCGCCTCGATTTGAGATTCTGCCAAGGCAATATATGGATTCGGTGCAGCGGAGAATACGAGCGCAAAGCGAAACGCATCAGCACCGTACTGGTTGATAGTCGGCACGGGGTCAATAGCATTACCTTTTGACTTGCTCTGTTTCTGTCCATGTTCATCAGCAACTAGCGCATGGAGGTAGACATGTCGGAATGGCACCTCATCCATACACTGGAGACCGAGCATGATCATCCGAGCGACCCAGAAGAAGAGGATATCCCAACCTGTTACTAGGACAGAGGTCGGGTAGAACGTCTTGAGAGTATCTGTCTCATCGGGCCACCCCATGGTCGAGAAGGGCCATAGCCCCGAACTGAACCATGTATCAAGCACCTCCTCATCCTGCCAAATTTTGTCGGAGTTGCAGTGGGCGCAGCGAGAAGGAGGAGACACTGCCACCGTGATTTCGTCGCAAGCGTCGCAGTGCCAAATCGGGAGTTGGTGTCCCCACCAGCGTTGGCGGGAAATGGGCCACGGCTCAATATTTTCCAACCATTGATAAAACCGTCTAGTTTCACGCTCTGGGAGAAACACCACATCGCCGCGTCTTGCGGCGTCGAGTGATCG
This sequence comes from Candidatus Poribacteria bacterium, assembly GCA_022822785.1. Lineage (GTDB taxonomy): Bacteria > Poribacteria > WGA-4E > WGA-4E > PCPOR2b > PCPOR2b. The sequence continues at coordinate 103,693 of JAJEAL010000093.1, read as the reverse complement.
GTCAGCGAGCGGTTTGACGTTAAGATACCACTGCGGCGAGATGTACGGTTCGATAATTTGGTTGCATCGATCATGATGTCCAACCGCATGTCTGTGCGGGACAATTTTAAGTAGATACTCTTGTTCGCGCAGATCTTCGATTAATACCTCGCGACACGCAACCCGATCCATATCTTGATACTTTGCCCCGGCATTCTCGTTCAGACTCCCGTCCGGATTCAGTATGTTAATCTGCTCAAGTTGATGCCGTTGACCGATTTCATAGTCGTTTGGGTCATGCGCGGGTGTGACTTTCAATGCGCCCGTGCCAAATTCGAGATCGACATATTCATCCGCGATGATTGGAAGTTCGCGTCCGAGAACCGGTAGGATTGCCGTTTTCCCGATGAGGTGTTGATAGCGCGTGTCTTCCGGGTGGACGGCAACTGCTGTGTCGCCGAGCATCGTCTCCGGGCGCGTTGTCGCAATTTCAACGGATTCATCTGAATCCTTAATCGGATATCTGATATGGTAGAAGTTGCCGTCAATTTCAACTGGCTCGACTTCGAGGTCGGAAACCGCGGTTTGGCAGTTTGGACACCAGTTGACCATGTACTCCCCACGATAGATGAGACCTGCATCATAAAGTTGAACAAACGCCGTGCGGACCGCCTTGGAGAGTCCTTCATCCATTGTGAATCGTTCGCGTTCCCAATCGCAGGAGCAGCCGAGTTGTTCTAACTGATCAATGATTGTCCCGCGAGATTCGTCTTTCCAGTTCCACATCCGCGCGATGAATTTTTCACGTCCGAGTTCTTCACGGGTTGTTCCCCAGGCGGCGAGCTGCTTCTCCATGATAATTTCCGTGACGATGCCTGCATGATCTGTACCCGGCATCCAGAGCGTATTATACCCCTGCATCCGTCGCCAACGGATTAGCACATCTTGTAAGGTGTTATCTAGCGCGTGCCCGATATGCAAACTTCCTGTTATGTTCGGAGGCGGAATCACAACCGAGTAAGGGGGCTTGTCAGATGTGTCGGCGGCATGGAAATAACCGTGGTCCCGCCAGAATTTATACCATTTTTCTTCGATGTCGTGCGGCGCGTATGTTTTTGGAATATCGGTCATAGATTTTAATCCTCAACTTGTTTATGTTTGGTAAAATTCATCTTCAGTTAGATTAAAGGCTCTTCTAATAGCGGCAGATGTGTCTCTGATTAATACAACACATAACACATCATACTTCCCGCTTTGTCACTTCTAGCAAAGTCATCGTCACAAGCAGCAACGGCACAATCACAAGCGCGGAACCCCACAGCGAGATCTGAACACCGATCAGGCAGGGGAAAAATATGATGGCACCTACCATTGAGCCTTTCAGGGCGCGATAGCCGTTTTTCTCAGTCGGGTTTAGGTAAAGGGGCAGACGAGTAATACTTGTCGCGAGCAGGGCAAAGACCACCCATAGGGTGTAGTGCCAACTGACGCCTTCAAGCCAGTGGGGTAACACGGCGACGATAAAGGACAGTATGGTCGATACAGCAGCGCAGACGAGGGCGGGCTTGATTCCAAGTTGCAGGGGAGTGGTGGTGATACCGAGTTTTTCATCCCGTTCAAGATCTTTGAAGGTCGTCGTGATGTGTGTACCGCAATCGTAGAGTGTCGTAGCGGCAAACGCATACCAGACGAGGCGTGGTACACTCCCGCTTACAGCGAGTGCACCAAACACGTTGAGCAGCCCGATGCCGAGGGGCAGGCTAATGCTCCCCAATATTCCGCGTTCCTTAAAGAAGGCGTTGTATAAGTGGGAAATCATCACAAGGGCAACCACCAGAAGCCCTGCTTTGATGTGGAGCGTGAATCCTAAGATGACACAGATAATGTAGGTGCTGCTCGCGGTGATCAGCACCTGCCGAGGCGTGAGTCGGTCCGACGGGAGTGGACGGTCGGGATTCACAACGGCGTCCTGTTCACGGTGGAAGTAGTCGTTCTTCATCATGCCTGCGAAGTAACCGAGCAGTGCAACGAGCAACGTCAACCCAACCCGCCAATTCCACTCACCTGCTGAAGCGATCAGGGCGCCGGGTAGCGTTGCGACGATTGGAATTGCAAAGAGTGGATAGCGGATTAGTTCCAGATAGGCTTTTAATGTGTTCATAGTGACTTATTTTCAAGTAAGAAGAGTTGTTTGGACGTAACGGTGATTGATCGTAATAGTGGATCATTAGGTAACGGCACTCGGGCAAGCTCTTTGGGTTCAATTTTGTTAAGTCCGCCTCCATAGGTTCGTCCTTCATAAAGCAGATATTCATCCTTAGCCTGCTTCAGCAGATTGAACAACTGAGTGAGGAGATCGACATTATTCTTACAAGCCTGCTGCACCTCTTGATTCGGATAAAGCATTAGATAGACATTTGGACTAGTTGCCTGCGAATAATTTTGAAAAAATCGTAGTCCAGAATTACCTGACTTGGTGCGAGACATATAGCTGCATAAAATAGGAGCTGCCGGTCGATTTTCCTGTTTGAACCATGGCCGTCGATGGCGGGTAATGTACCGGTCAGCAAATCCTTGTGACTGGCCCCAATCGAGGTAAGCCTTTAGTGATGGATAGTCTCCGATTTCGCTATCTTCCAAATCACAATCTAACAATACCAAAGACGGCTGAACGAGTGGGAAACCGTCGTCGGCAGCGAATATTTTTTCATCATTTAGATATCTGGGACTTGGCAAGATTGGTCGTAAAAATTGTTCGGGCAGACCTTTATCACTGGCAACATCGCGGCGCAAAATAAAAAACTGATTTGCGCCGGTTGCTAGTCCCCGACGGATTTCAAAAAGGTCCCCAATCGTTGTTGTTTTGTTAAGTTGATGGACATCGCGCACAGCATATCGCATTGATTTGCTCGGAAGCGAGGTCCACTTGCTTACCTGTGCTAGCTGCCGTTGACGAATGCGTGTGCAGGTACGCGGAGCCTTCAGGGTGCCACCTAGGGAAAAAGTTACCTCACCTTCCTGTTCGGGCTTACGATTTTGAAAAACTAGCACGGTTGAAGAAACAAGGGCATCGTCAAATTGCAGTGCTTCCGCATCAAAACGATGTATATGCCGCAAGGAAACCTGTTCCGTTAAATAACGTTTGACAACTTCTCCATACTTGACATCCATAAACTCAGAAGGGATAAGCCAGACGCCAATCCCATCTTGGGCTAGCCACCTATGAGCTATCAAAAGAAAATAGCAGTACAGACCTGCCAGGCCATTCAAATTAAGTCCGACCGCAGTTTTGATTTTTTCTTGAAGACGCTGCTTTGTCTCCGGATCGAGGTGATGATGTCGAACATAAGGAGGATTGACAAGATGCAAGTTGAACATAGGAAAGGTCGGAAAAGGTAATTGTGCAAAATCCGCTTTAACTACTTCTAATCCCCATGCTGTCCATAAATTTTTAGTGATCGAAACAATTTGTGAGTCGAGTTCAATTCCAACAGCATTTCCAATTCGCGTTTTCGGGAAAGCATGAAGCATTGCTGAAAAAAAAGCCCCTGTGCCCACAGCCGGATCTAGGAAACGAATCCGATCTGTTTCAGCAAAATATGTATCTCTGACAAATTCAACAATCTCGCGTGCAAGGGAGAAGGGAGTCGCGTATTGTCCCATTTTGTTGCGCTCAGAGGCACTTTTTAGGCTATCTAGCTTTGTCTGTGCATTCTGCCGGTCAGATTCGATCTGTTGGAGTGCCTTCATTTTCATATTCCGAGTAACTCCATATCTTCAATTCGGTGTTCCCAAATCCAGTCTATTTCCTCGGCTGCTTCGTAGCCTAGGTAACCAGCATCAAAATATCCACAGGGAAATAGAATAAATTGGAGGTCTGCTCCGTAACGTGCACGTAATTGATTGACTTTGGTTGCTTCTTCTTTTCGCCGCTTGTTCGTATTAGTAAAATCGCCGGCGGATTTGGCTTCAATCAAGATTGGCAAATCGCCTGAATGATGTCCATGTGGCTGAACGACAACATCAACAGGTATATTAACGCTTCTATCTCTACCAGCTCGTACGTTCAAACGAAAAGCAAACGTGCCAGATGGCAGATCTCTGAAGGAGAGTCCTGTCTGATGGGGATACTCAGTATAGTTACGTTCCTTCAAAAATGCCCCAATCAAGGCGAGTTGTCTTTGTTCTTGAGCGTTAATTGAATTGTTTCTTGTACGCGCTCGGTTGTCTCTTTCCGTACCTCTTGATACGTTTTTGGCGCAGAGCACATGAACCAATCATTATAGAGATCTATTGACGCGGTGATATCATTTTTCCATAGATGTGGTTTATCGGCGTTGACGAGCATACCCTGATTCATTGATAATAACAACCAGATTTCGGATTTAACATACACTCAGTAATAGCGGCTTAGCTCTACTCTTGAAAATGAACCGATTTGTCCAGCACGCTTTTAGGTATCCCCTGATTTGGTGCATTTACCCACCGACCAAGACGCTTTTCACGCCACGCTGCTGCCGGGCATTTTCAAACCCTTCGGCTACTCCCTCAATCGGGAACCGATCCGTCAGCAACGGCTTGAGGTTAATCTCGTTGTCAGTAAGCAGTTGGCGAGATTCGTTCAAACTCCAGCGCGAGAATGCCCACGACGCCATCAATTTGTGTCCCATGTAATGAAAATGCTCAAGGTTAATCCGCAGCTCCTGCCCGCCCGGTGCAAGTCCGAAGAAATTTACGCAGCCGCCCCGCCGTACAACCTTGAAGGCGAGATCTATCGCGCGTTGATCATTGACCGTCGCAGAGATGACGGTATCCACGCCGCCGGTGGTCTGCTCAATGAGCGTCTCCACCTGTTCCGCTGTAATATCAAGTGTGGCATCTGCCCCCACTTCATTCGCTGTACGCCGCCGATGTGCGAGCGGTTCAAGAACGAATGTCTGCAACCCTGTTTTTCTCGTGAGTTGAGCAAACATCAAGCCGATGGGTCCCGCGCCTAGGATAGCGACGCTTTTGTTGAGAATTGTTTCACGCATTGCGTTGATGCAGCATCCCAACGGCTCTAGGAAAATCAATTCTTCCGACGAAATTACATCTGGCACCGAAATCAGCTTGCCTGTGTCAATCCCGTGCTTCGGCATCCGGAGGTATTCGGCATATCCGCCGTCAATGTCATGTCCAATCCCTTCAATGTTCGAGCAATACTTGTCGAGGTCTGCCCGGCAGTACTCGCAGTTTCCGCAGGAGAGCATCGGATTCACCGTCACCTTCTCGCCGATTTTCACGTCGGGGTGTCGGCTTTCAACGACGATTCCGGCGAGTTCGTGTCCCATCACGACGGGTGGCGAGTAGTCGGTAATGTCCCCGTTGAGTGCTGCCAAATCGGATGCACAGATACCGCATAGATCGACTTTAATCAGAACATCGCCTGAATTGAGGGTCGGGACCGGCTTATCCTGTACGCTTAATTTCCCAGTTTCTTCAAAGACGGCAGCTTTCATGACGTACCTCCGTTATTTCGCACAAGACGGAGTTGTTCAAGCAGTTGACCACCAACACTCACAACAGAAGCAGCGATATCATCAGGAACTTCCGTTTTACCATGGATCGCATGGTTGCAAACGTGCGTAATTTCTTTCAAAGGTCCAAGCCAAGTAGGGGGTAAAATTTTTCGGGACACAAGTTCTTGAGCCATTCTTGTAATCCCTAACGGCCGAGAACTAATATCTGTTTGATTATTGTGAGCGATGTGTCTAAGTTCCCGTTCAAGTTCTATCCGCAACTTTGCTAATGCCAACGAGTTGTCTAAGCCAACGAGCTGCCCTAAACTTAAATCCCACGGTTCTGCAACCTTTTCGTCCTCAGTAGGGGACGTATCAAGTGCTGTAAATCCCTCAGAAAGACTCTTGCTCACAAGAACCTCATCAAAAGGGACACGAACAAAAGAAGGTGATGTGCTATTCTCTACAGACTGTTGAAATGCTGTCAGTGCAGCAATTGTGGTCATTCCTGAAATAAGCACCAATACCTGATTTACTTCGGTCGTCATTCTATCTTGTGCGACTAGGAAAATCAAACCAGCTGTAAGCAGGGAGAGAAAACCACCAACCGCTAAACTATATGCTGCTCTATTCTTCCGCATTTTCTCCTCCTTTACCTCTTCTGAAAATTCTTAAAATCGCTTTCACATAGTCCGGGGCGACCCCAAAAAGACCTGCCCCTGATATGAGTAATCCCGGATACGTCAAACCACCAATAAGCATTCCTATACCGACGACAAACGCGCTAACAGAAAATACCATCTTATACCGCACCTGATTCGCGTTGAGTTAGAGCTGTAGGTTCATCCGATGGAGTCATACTATTTCTTTGTTCTTGCGACATCTTTGATTCCAAGAGTAGTTTATATGTGCTATAAGTGATTTAATCGCTCAGAAACTCATCAAACTTCTTGAGCAGCACATCCGGGCTTTCGTCAACCAGTATCAAGGAACGGTGGGGTTTCTTGATAAATCCCTCCGAAACTGCATAATCGAGGAAATCCGCTAGCCTGCTGTAATACCCGCATACGTTTAGAAGACCGCACGGTTTCCGGTGTAGACCCAGCTGTGTCCACGTCACCATCTCAAAGATTTCATCGATTGTACCGAGTCCACCGGGAAGCGCGATAAAGGCGTCCGAAAGTTCAGCCATCAGTCCTTTTCGCTCGTGCAGCGAGTCAACGACTCGCAGATCGAAAAGCGCAGCATGAGCCATTCTTCTTCTGCCGAATCTCCTAGGCACGATACCAATCACTTCGCCACCGGCTTCAAGAGCGGCGTTGGCAAGCTCACCCATTGTACCGACATTTGTACCGCCGTAGACAAGCCCCAAGTTTCTACTTGCTAAGGTTTTGCCTAGCTGTCTTGCGGCTTTGGCATACGCCGGCTTCCTTCCCCTGCTTGATCCGCAAAATACACACACACGTTTCATTGCAACACACTTTCTTGATTGAGGTTGATAAATTTTATCAGAAACCTCAGTTGCAATGCAAGCCAATTGTCAATTCCAATGAGTTGCGCCTCCACGGCCAGCTCTTTTTGATATTGACATCCGCCTATATCCTCTTTATAATGAGCACGCTATATCCTTAATTTCGATCCGAGGGGGAAGAGCATAGTGAGTAAAAAAATTCGATTAGCGATTGTTGGTTGTGGGGGTATGGGCCATCGTCACCTTTATGGGCTCGCAGAACTACATCGTGTGGGTTGGGAACGGTTTGAGCTGGTTGGGGCATGCGATCCGGTACGCGATAACGCCGAATCCCTCGCTGACCAAGCGGCGACACATTTTGGGGTACGTCCGACCGTCGTTGAGGACTTAGATGGACTGGCAGCGTTGAATGTTGAAGCGGTTGATGTGACGACAACGCCGCGATACCATCACACGGTTGCTGTCGAGACATTGGAGCGGGGTTGGCACACGATGGTTGAGAAACCGATGGGGTTGACTGTCCGTGCTTGTAACTTCATCGCGCGTGCAGCAGAGGCGTCCGATGCGATTTTGAGCGTGGCGGAGAATTATCGACGGGACCCTATTAACCGTTTGGCGAAAGCACTGATAGATGCCGGCATCATTGGTACTCCACGCTTTCTCATCCACCACGCTATTGGCGGCGGTGACCGGATGTTGATTTCTGTATGGCGTCACCAGAAGGACCAAAGTGGTGTGTTGCTTGATGTCGGTGTTCACCACTCGGATATGATGGAGTACCTGCTCGGTGATATTGAAACGGTGTATGCCGAGACAAGGCTTCATGAACCCATCCGCAAGAACCCCGCGGCAGGCGGCGGCGAAGCCGGATCGAACCCCGGCGGTGTCTACGGACGCTGGCAGAAGGAGATGCCCGCCGAATTTGAAGCGACCGCTGAAGATGCTGCTTACGCAACGTTGACGTTCAAAAACGGCGCGGTAGGCCAATACATCGAAGATCACGCCGGGCGAGGTCAGGGCGTATGGTCACGACAGGTTTACGGTTCGCGTGGTTCGATGAGTTTGCCGGGAGATCGCAGCGGGGGGAATATCATACTAAACATTGACGGCGAATCCCCTATTGATGATGAAAAGATACTAGAGTATGTCCCCGATTTTCGGCTTGATGCGGTCACTTCAGATTTGTGGGGCGGAGATCGGTTGTGGCGTTACGAATTCCCGTTCCCTGAAACGGATCGGAAGATTATTGCTATCGAATACGGGGATTTTGCACAGGCGATAGCGGGAGAGCAGCCGGTTGAAGTGGATGCCGCTCAAGGGACGCGCTCTGTAGCTGTCTCTTACGGGATATTGGAGTCCGGTGAGATTGGACGTATTGTTACTCTTGATGACATGCTTGCCGAGAAGGTCGATGATTATCAGAGCGAGATTAACGAAAGCCTAGGAATATAATAATTGAAAATTGGGATAGAGGTGGAATATGGCAACTCGATCGGCGGAAGCGTACAAAGCGAGCTTAAACGATGGTCGCACTCTATTCTTTAAGGGAGATCGTGTGGAAGATGTCACCCGCCATCCAGATTTAGGGGTTGGGGTGGAGCACGCCTCACTCGATTTTGCGCTCGCCGAGGATCCTTCGTATCAGGACTTGATGACCCTCAAAATTCCTGATACGGGCGAAACGATCAGCCGGTATTTTGTAACTCCTACCGATACAGAGGGTTTGCTAAAACGGCGGGAGATGATCGAAACTAGCACTCGGCTTGGCGGCGGGGTGGTGTTGCTAATCAAAGAGATTGGAACGGACGCGCTCTTTGCCCTCTCCTTGATTGCCAAGCGGGTTGATGAGGGTTACGGCACCGACTACCTCAAGCGGGTGGAGGCGTATCACCAGCACTGTCAGCGGGAAGACCTCAGCATGGCGGTTGCCCAGACCGATGTGAAGGGCGATCGCAGCCTAGCCCCCTCCGAGCAGACGCATCCGGATTACTATGTGCGTGTCGTTGAAGAGCGAGAGGATGGGATAGTGGTCCGAGGCGCGAAAGCGCATACTACCTGTGCGCCTTATGTAGACGAAATCATTGTGCTGCCAACACGAAACCTGACAGAGCAGGATAAAGATTACGCCCTCGCTTTTGCTGTGCCTGCCAATGCCCCCGGCTTGAAAATGATTATCAGTCCCTTTGGCGCGTCGTCATCCAGCGATTTCCATAATCCTATCAGCTCTCAGCACCGGATGATTGAAAGCCTTACAATCTTCGACGATGTTTTCGTTCCGAAAGAACGGGTCTTCATGAGTGGGGAATGGGATTTTGCAGGCGGGTTAGCCACTACCTTCGTCCAATTCCACCGGTTTACTGCGGTCTCATATAAGCCGCCGCTGTGTGACCTCCTGACCGGTGCCGCCGCATTAATCGCGGACCACAACGGCATCAGTCGCGCAAGCCATGTTCGCGAGAAGTTGATGCACCTGATTAACTACGCCGAGACGGTTCGCGCCCTCAGTAAAGCCGCCGCTGTCGATTGCATCCAGATTGATGGGGTGGCGATCCCCAATTCGATTATCACCAACGTTGCTAAATTTTACTTTGCTAACAACTATCACCAGATGGTCAGTCTCGTGCAAGATATCGCCGGCGGACTTGTGGTCACTGGACCTTCAGAGGAAGATGTCACAAACCCTGAAACCCAAGATTATATCGAAAAATACTTGGGCGCCGCCGCCGGAGTTCCAACGTTAGATCGTCTAAAGTTGGTGAACCTGATTCGGGACCTGACTGCTTCTGACTTTGGCGGTTACAATGAACTGCTTGCCATCCATGCTGAAGGTTCCCTTGAAGCGCAGAAGATCACCATTTATCGGGAGTATGATTTAGAGCGATGCAAATCCTTGGCTAAACAGGCGGCGGGGATAGAAGAGTACGCATAGTAAAGTGGAGGTACTCCCTTAAGATTGGAAGGTTGAAAGGAATGGAAGGCGGAAAAGTTTCCTCTGTCTTTGATCTCACCGGTCAGCGGGCAATTGTAACCGGTGCATCAAGAGGGTTAGGTCGCCATTTCGCTTTGACACTCGCACGGGCGGGAGCGCAGGTAGCTTTGGCTGCTCGTGGAGTTGACCGGTTAGCGGAGGTTGTTAAGGAGGTCGAGGGTTTCAACGGTTGTGGGGTTGCAATCCAAGTTAATGTGACTGACGGAAAGAGCGTCAAGCGGTGCATCGAAGTAGCAGAAAATACGCTCGGACCAATCAATATCCTCGTCAATAACGCCGGTATTGCTGTCACTAAGCCGCTGCTTGAACACGCCGAAGAAGATTGGGACTCCGTACTTGATACCAATCTCAAAGGCGTTTGGCTGGTGGCGCAGGAGGTCGCACGGCGTATGGTTCATTACGGGCAGGGCGGCAGTATCGTCAATATCGCGTCGGTGCTCGGAGAGCGGGGGATTTCACAATTGCCGGGATACTGTGCTTCCAAGGGCGGTATCATCAACCTAACGCGCGCTATGGCGGTCGAGTTGGCACCGCATGGGATACGGGTCAACACCATTGCACCCGGTTATATTGAAACTGATATGAACCGTCAATTCTTCACTACGCAGGCTGGGCAACGCTTGATTAAACGCATTCCCCAACGCCGATTGGGACAGGTTGAAGACCTCGATGGGATATTGCTACTGCTGGCTTCTGATGCGTCTCGCTATATGACCGGAAGTGTTATTACCATTGATGGTGGTCAATCAGCAATGCTGTAATCACCGATTACTTGAGTTTGGGCGATGATCTGCGTAATCTCGCAATAAAAATTACAAGAAGGGCAGCCGCATTACCGGCAAGAAGCGAACTCAAAATACCTGTCAACAGGACAAACCCGCCGACACGTATCACGCCCTGCCCAAATGGGCACGACCAGTACCCCTTCCCAAAAGCAAAGACAGGAATTAGTGTGCCTAACAGAAATCCAACCACGGCAGCAACGGTTGTGACAGTTTGGTATTTTTTGATTGGTAATTGAACTTCTTGCATTTGAGTCTTTGTATCCTTTTTCCCATCTGTACTTGTTTATATAGACGGTCTTGTGCGGGTTAGTGTCAGAACGTCGATGTATTCAGGGGCAGCAACCCGTAGAATCTGGACCGCTTCATTAATCGTCGTTCCTGTCGTAAAAATATCGTCAATTAGCAGAATCTTCCGACTCTGAATTAAATCTGGCGATCGAATTTCAAAAGCGCCTGTGATGTTTTTCACCCTGTCTTCGTGGGAGGGTAGACTGCTTAATGGGGCTGTGTCCTTGATGCGAACAAGCATATCGGTACGAACTGGCACCCCCCACACCTGAGCAATACCTTGAGCAATCTGCTCAGCTTGGTTAAATCCTCGTTGGTGGAGGCGGTTCGTGTGAAGGGGAATTGGAAGCAAGAAATCGTAGTCTGTGGAGGCGAAGTCTCTAGGAAGGTGCGCTTGCACCAATTGGATCAGATGTTTTGAGATAACCTGTTTCCTCTCATATTTCATGAGATGGATGGCTTCGCGCAGCGTAGGCTCGTAAAAGGCGACCGCGCGAAGTTTCCTAAACAGGGGAGGATGTTCACGGCAATCTGCACAAATGGCACCCCACCGTGGCAGCCCGCAAATCTGGCACCACGGAGGCTCAAGAAATTCAATCTGTTCCCAACAAGTATCGCAAAGATAGTGCACCTGACCGACGCTCATCGGTGTTTCGCAGCGTCGGCATTTTGCAGGGAATATAAACGTGATTAACGGTGCTAGCCATCTGTTCAGTTGTGGTGCTTGCAATCCGTTTCGCCCTCCTTTTTCTGAATGGGTGTAGGGGTTTCAGGTGCACCTCTGGTTCTGCAAGCAGATAGGTCGTGCCTCATGTGTTCATTTCGATCGCTAATTTTTTAATCTTCTGTAACAACGTTGTACGGCTGATACCCAAGATTTTTGCTGATTTGGTCTGATTATCTCCAACCTCCTCAAGGAGGCATTTAATTAATGTACGGTCAACAGAATCAATGACTTCATCGTAGAGTGCTTCATGTCCTTCTGTTACGGCTTCTTTGACGGTTCCTTTTAATATGGATTCGAGTGCTATTTCGAGACGGGATTGGGTTGATTCTCGCGTTCCTTTGTAATTCAGAATCTCTGGCGGAAGGTGTTCTGGTAGGATGATGTCCGCTCGTGAAAGCACCACCGCGCTTTTAACGGTATTTTCTAGCTCTCGCACATTTCCGGGCCAATCGTATTGCTGCAAGAGTTCAATACATCGTGGTGAAATACCTCGGACAGGTTGCCCAAGTTCGACACTGCTGGTCTGTAGAAAATGATTGACTAGCAGCGGAATATCTGATGACCGTTCGCGCAGCGGTGGGAGGTTAATTGAAAGTAGGTTAAAGCGATAGTAGAGATCTTCACGGAACCCGCCTAGCCGGACTGCTTCGGCGAGATCCTGATTTGTCGCAGCGATGATACGGACATCCACTTTCAGCGGATCGGTGCCGCCTAACCTTTCGATTTCCTGTTCCTGCAGAGCCCGTTGGAGTTTTACTTGTAGCACCGGACTCATATTACTGATTTCATCAAGAAACAGAGTGCCGCCATCTGCGAGCTCAAATCTGCCGGGTTTACCTTTGGTGCTGGCTCCCGTAAAGGCACCCGCCTCGTAGCCAAAGAGTTCGCTTTCAAGCAGATCATCAGGGAGTGCGCCACAGTTGACCGGAACGAAGGGTTTATCCTTTCGTGTGCTGTTTGAGTGGATTGAACGTGCGATTAGCTCTTTTCCTGTTCCACTTTCACCTTCGATTAGCACTGTGACGGTGTTGTTCGCCATCATCCCGATGAGCTTATAAATCTCTTGCATCTGTGGGCTTTTCCCGACCAAGTGATATTCTGGCAGTTCAAGCTCAGGCGAAGGATGTTCAGTGGGCGGCATTTTACTGCGCTCTGCTTGCATCTGCGAGACGCGATTGATAATTGTTTTTACCTGATCCAGATTAATTGGTTTAGGGATAAAGTCAAACGCATGTAGCTGCATCGCTTGGATAGTTATCTCCACGTTATCATACGCGGTCATCACGATGACGATTGCCTCTGGCTGGAAGGTCTTGATTTGCTTCAGCGCCTCCAACCCATTCATGCCGGGCAGTCGCACATCGAGCAGAATGATATCAGGCGTTTCCGACTGAACTTTTCGCAAGCCTTCCTCTGCGTTGTTGGCGATAACCGTCCGGTGGCCTTCGTCTGTCAGAAATTGCTCAAAAGCCCAACAAATTTTCTCATCATCATCAATGACTAATACATTTTTCATAGTGGCACTCATCTTATCACGCTCCCCAAAAACCTTCAATTAGAAAAGAATGTTACAAACTGCGATTCGGTCTTGCTGAGTTTGTTATTTCATTGATTCTGCTTCTGCAGTTCTACCAGTACCGGACCTGAACTCGGTAAACCTGATCCAATTTCTTGATGGATGTATCCCGCAGCCATGACCGCAATGCGATATCGGCGGGGCTGGACCGCATAAAAAACGGTTTTTCCAGTCCGATCTGTTACTAAAGGGAAGGTGTTATCTAACGCGACTCTCGCGCCAGCAACGGGTTGGTGTGAAAGCTTATCAACAGCTCGAATTTCCAGTGTCGTTTGAGGTAAGGTTTCATCCATTATGTGAGAGTTGAGTGTCCATTCTGCCGGTTGAGCACTTTTCAGGAATTTCCACGTTCCCAAAAAGATTGCATACGCCTTCTGTGCAATAAGGGCAGGAGTGTGCACGGGTTCATGAAGATGTGGATGCTTGATAGAACGGATTTCAAGCGCAAGTGCGATTTTGTTAGTTGAACGAATCTCCGGCGATTCTTCGTCCCCAAAGGTTACAATGGGTGTCTCAAAAAGTTGCCAATTGAATTCTTCAAGTATTGCCTTTAGATAATCTGCTGCGACTTGGTTCCCCGGATAACTGGTAGCAATTACTGACGGTTCTCCATCGACCCAGGCACTGTGACCGATTCGGAGGTAGTATCCGTCGTGCTTAACGGCGTTAATTGTCTTGACACGCTCGGCAACAGAGATTTTCTCGTCTTTCTCTCGAACGAGGTAAACGCGAGCGCCGGCAAGTTCTAGCATTTCCTTGAGTGCTTTGACCACGGCGAGGTTTAGATCTGCAGGAACGACAGAATTGATGATAGGTGTCCCTTGTTCTGAGCCGCCGTAACGTGCGTCGAGGACGAAAGTCTTGCCGATAAGTATAGCGTCTGCAATCGGATGTAATTGAGGGTGGATGACTTGTGCGCTGTTTGATGTAGCGTTGGTTTCCAACCGAAGATTGTAGTAGCCGGCCTTTGATACATTAAGGGTTGCGTTCCCCGGCGGAACCTTATTAAAAAAGAAGTGTCCATCCGGGTTGGTCATCGTTGCTCTAGTTTTGTTCCCCACTAGCTGCACGGCTGCATCTGGAATAATGCTTCCGGAAACATCTCGAATACTGCCCTGAACAATCCCGTCGCGAATTTTCTCAAAGCGGATGGCGATGGATTCCGATTTGTCCTTATAAGCCACTCTCACTTGTGCGAGCCCTTGCTGTGGCTGTGTCGCATCTGTGTATAAATAAAATCGTACTTCCCCGTTCTTTGAGCGTTGGACGACAGATTTCAGCGTTTTGGCTGAACCGGAAGTTTGTTCCTCTGCTTCAGCAAGCCATCCTGTGGATGTTTGTGCATGAATTGTCTCATCATCGGCGATTGGCATACCCTCTCTGTCCAGAGCAGTGGCGGTGATGCCGACATAACTTACGCCATCGGGCGGAAGGATTTTCGTCCATGCACGGAGTGTCAGCTTTGCGGCGGGTGGAGCAACCTTGAACCACTGCCCGCCCGGTAGGCTGTGATTCCCGTAGTAGTTGACAAGATTAGTTTCGACAAGGTGTACACCGTTGGAAAGCGGCTTCGGTAAGGCAACTGCAATGAGATCTTCAGCGCGGAGATATTGGTGAGGAACAATAACGCCATCAAGTTTGACGCTGATGGAATCGGAGAAGACCTGTTGTCTTTTGAGCATCCACGCGCCGCGCTCATGCAAGCCGTCCGCCACACGGATCTTGATGTGGGGTTTCCTTGTTTCGATGGAGGATTCTGGCGATGGGGTCAGCAATATGCCCTTCGGAAACCCCGCTGCAACGTAACGTGCAATTCCAGTAAAATAGCCGTAAGCTTCACGCTTGTTGTATGACTCCTTTTTTAAACGCTGTTCTTCTTCAGGGTTGGAATAGAACGACGCTTCACACAAAATAGCGGTACGTTTTGTTTGACGTAGTACACCGAATCCTGAGGGGATTACCAATCGATCGGAGTAGAGGCCTGTGGGCATAACTTGCGGTAGGCGTAGGGCGTCAGCGACGCTCTGCTGCACGTACCGGGCGAGGTCTAAACTAGCGCGGGAATCATCAGCATCCTGATGGTACCATGTGGAGGTGTAATTAATGTCGGGATTGCTGAACGAATTGTGGTGGAGGGAGATAAAAAAATCGACAGCGTTCTGATTGGCGAGCTCACTACGTTCCGGGATGCTGACAAAGGAATCATCAGTACGCGTCATGAAAACAATCGCGCCGGCGTCCGTCAAAAATTTACGCAGGTAGAGCGCTACGCGTAGGTTCACCTCAGCTTCACGGAGCCCGGTTGGGCCCCGTTTGTAATTTAGCAGGTGAGCTTGTCCACCATGCCCTGGGTCAAGGCAGATTTTGATTCCCTTAAGGTGGCGGGCGTAAGGTGGAGCCGCGAAATTGGCTGGTGGGAGCTGATGCCATTCATGGAATTGGTTCAGTTCATCGAGTGCTTCCTGTTTTTCGCGTTCCTCGCCGCAACCGGTTAGTACGATTAATACAATGATGAAAGAGAAGAGAGGTCTCAGATATATCATTCTGTTACAGTCTCTCAGAGAAAATGCGCTGCCTCTCAAATCTCACGAGCCTATCTACTCAGAATCTTTTTGTAGTGCTTTCTGGTAGAGTGCAGTTCCGTAAAACTCATAGGAAGCAGCGGTGTCTGGTACATCAACTACATGGACTGTGAACCGAGCGGGTACCCCGTTTTCCGGTAGGTAGTCACGAAAGAAGTTGCTATACGCTTGAGCATAGGCTTTGCGCAGCCGTTCCTGCTCCGCTGCGTAACCTGCCGGGTCGATCAGTGGGTTAGGCGCTTTGGGTTGACAACCAAAGGCATGTACTTCGATGAAGTCTACGTCCTTCAGAGAGTCACAAATACCTGCTTCTTGCAACCACAATTCCCAGCTTTTGAATACCAGTGGAATCTCCCGCTCCGGATCCATTGTAACTAGTTCATCGAGGTTTAGGACGCCTTTCGCCGAATATCCTCCTGTCAACCCTGAGAAATAGATTTTCAGATCTCCGTCTTGCAATGTCTCAGTGACCAAGGGGGACAATACCGGATGGTCGCCTTGGTAGTAATAGGTTAATTTTCCACGTTTTTTGACATTAAATGCCATCCTATATTCCTCCGCTAAATATCAACATTAAAAAAGCACCGAGAGGGATAAGTGCTCGATGCTTGCATACTTATAAGTATCGAAAATGAATCTTTAACTTCAAACGGTTACATGCTTAGCGTACGAAATAAATATGCGGTGTGAGCACGCTTAGTGTTTCTCTATCATTCTGCCTACGAAGAAGATTAAGATTCCTACTACGAGGGAGCCTACTTCTACGCCCATAGCACCGTATTCACTCAAGCCGTAAGGATTGATACACCCGACATATAATCCCGCTCCTAGCAACGACATTCCTATCAATTCTAATATTTTACCTATGATAAACACTGTGAGCTCCGTGCGCTTGAGTCTAAAATTATTGATGCTGATTACCTAAGCTGTAATATCGTTTCGTAATAACTAGTAAAGTTGTTTGATACGCCCCCATTGTATCGCTTTCTGGTTTTCGCTTAGTTTTATGTTGGCGATAAATACCAAATCTGCAAGCGCATCGTTCGGTTCAGTTTGTCCGGTAGGGCCCCAGCGGAATTGGTGGTTTAAACGATCACCGTCCACATCGTAATAGTAGATTCCGAAACTGATGGTATCCTCTTTTTTCGGTATACGTCCCAAATCAAAGCTCAATTCAACAGATTGCCCCCCATTTCCCCAGTTAGCCGACAGCTGGTGAGCCATCACGATGTCTTGCCCAACGGGGAGCGTATACCGATGGAGATCGCTCTGTTGACCCGAGTGTCCTACGTCTATATAGACTTCAAGGCGATCTTGCCGTGCGACTTTTTCGTGAGTAACTTCGATTTGGTCGTCAGTCAATTCAATGCCTATATATAGAGAGGCGTTGCGCCATACAGCAGCAAAAGTGCCTTTGAAATCACTGGATTCATTCCAACGCCTGTCCTCTTCGACATCATGATCTAGGGCGGCGGATATAGCATCGTCCCATGCCGGGTCATCAAGAAATCCATCGACTACTGGGGCAACCTCTACTAGTCTGGCTTTATATCTGAATTCTGCTCCTGTCTTCGGATCTATAATACGCGCGGAGCTATAACTTGATGCAATCAGTATAATCAATATGGAAAAAAACAGCTTTTTCACGACTTAGATCTCCTGCCTTACATCAAAAGTTAAACGTTAAAGTTCAATGGAGATAACCGCTAGTATACTTGTCGATATATTAGGTGTCAAGGAAAAAGAATATTCTGATTTGGCGTAAACATTGCCTGATTCACGAAGTGACTATCATTGAGATTTCCAGTCATTCCCCCAGAAACCCCAGTCAAGGAGTTCTCCTCCTGAATAGACAATGTAATCGGGCAACAGTTGCATATCAAGATGGCTTCCCCAGCATATTGCATCGGGGGCGATCCCAGCGTGCACCGCGACATAACGCTCTGGGTTTAAGGGATGAGGAAATACTGCAAAAACCGCCGCCCTATCCCTCGTGTACGATTGATCGGATAGGTGTATTGTCCTGTCGTCAAAGCTGAGTGGGAGCTTACCTTCAAATTGGGATAGGATAGCATTAGAATCATAGGCGCCGTATAGGAGCAGATTGTTTGTTTTCAAGAGATCTTCGTTGAGTTCAACATCAGGGATGACAGGGAGTTGGATGGCGTTATCCCCCATGATGCCGCCGCGATGGACGCCCCCGTTTCGACTGCGATAGTATCCGACTGCGTTCTCGGCGATCCATTTGTTAAAAAACGTCTCTTCTTCTGTTCCAACTGTGCCGGGCACAAGGATAAGTCCATCGAAAAAGAGGTCACTGATGGGCCCCGATGCCCGGTGACGCTTCTCTGCAGAAAGATCGAAGTTATCTTGTGCCCACATACCTTCACTGTTTCGTTGAAATTGTTTCTGGTCGGTCAAGCTCATAGGTTCACATTTCTGGTTGTCGATTGTTATACTGATCTGCTCATTCTGCTGGATTGGTCCAAGCGAGAACGTGCGAATATTCTCAGTACGGACGACGAGTTTGTTCTCCTTGATAAGGTGCGCGTTGACCTTTCCTCGGTCGCCGTAGTGTCTCAGCTGGTCTACCGTGACCCAATAGGATCGATTATGGCGGAGATTGTGGGTCACCAGCGAAACGTGATTCGGGGACCGCTGCTTCCGCTGCTTTAGCAGCCAAAGGATGACTTCTTCCCATATATCGGGTAAACGGCACCCATGACCCGTCTTAGGCACCTCCGTATACTTGAGTGTATAACCCCGTTCTTCCATGAGCTGTACCATCTGACGGGAATGTTCAACCGGAACGCCGCCCCCAATACCTCGGTCCCATTCGCCGTGGATTATCCAAACCGGCGTATGGACAAGATTTTCGACGAGAAAGGCAGCAGATCTAGCGCGCCAAGAGGGCGCTTCCCATTCGTGCATGTGGAACGTGAGTCCTCCCGGTTTTTCCCACAGTCGATAGTCGCAATAACCACAAAACGGCGCGGCACCTGCGAAAAGATCAGGATAGTGCGAGATTAGATACCACGTTGCAGCGCCCCCCATCGAACTGCCGGTGATTGTAATACGGTCTCGATCGACGGGGTAGTGTGAGGCGACATGTTCGATAGCTTCGAGGACATCGAGTTCGCCGTAATTCTGATAAACTGAGCCGGAGCCCCGCCCTGTCGGTCTGAGGACGATACACGATTGGTTGTGTTTCGCAGCAATACCTGCAATCTGTTCAGTCAGCTCGACCGCGCCGGGTAGATTTCCCAATGCGCCGGGACTGACCTCTACAATTAGGGGTTTGGGCTGGTTACTTGCGTCGGTTGAACATACCGCACAGGGGTGTAACTTGCCGTCAACCGGAGATTTAAAATACTGCAGCTGGCCTACAGGTGTCATGTGTTCCCTTCCTAAAGCAAAAAAGGGGGAACAGTATATCACTGTTCCCCCTTTTTAGGTATGAGTTACGTAGAATCGCAGTGCTTTTAGCGATGAGAGGCGATGCAAAAATCTACTGCTGTCCCGCAATGCGTAACCGATTTGTAGCGCGAGCTAATGCCGCTTCGGCTCGCGCGTAGTTAATATTAGAATCACGTGAGGCGAGGTGTTCCTCTGCCCGTTGCCGGGCAGCTTCTGCGCGTTCGACATCAATTTCATACGCCCACTCAGCGGTATCTGCTAACACAGTGACGCCGGTACGTAACACCTCAAAAACGCCGCCACTGGTTGCGATGGATTGGGGTGTGTCTGATTCGCGGATGCGGATCTCGCCGATATCCAACACAGTCAGAAAAGGGATATGCCCGGCGAGGATTTCAAATGAGCCCAGTTCACCGGGGGCTCTCACACTGGTAACGTCGCCTTCATAAATTAGCTGTTCAGGTGTTCGGATTTCGAGATGTAATCTTTTTTCAAGCATAGTTATGTGGTTGGGTTAATCCGCTGCTTCTTGTAGTTCTTCGGATTTTGCCTGCTCAAATGCTTCGTCAATTGTACCGATGTAAGCCAGTGCCTGCTCAGGAATTTCGTCGCAATCTCCTCTGAGGATTGCCTGACATCCTTCAACGGTATCCTCAATCTTGACGTATCTTCCGGGTTTGCCGGTAAAGCGTTGTGCAACAAACATCGGCTGCGTCAGATACTTCTCTAACTTTCTCGCCCGCGCAACCGTTAGTCGTTGCTCATCTGAGAGCTCATCCACACCGAGGATTGCGATAATGTCCTTCAAGCTTTCGTAATCCTGAAGCACCGCTTTTACCTGACGAGTCGTATCATAGTGTTCCTGACCGATAACGTCCGGGTTCAAAATACGGGAAGTGGAGGTCAATGGATCGACAGCGGGGAAACGGCCCATCTGCTGAATTGACCGCTCAAGACGCGTTACAGCATCAAGATGTCCAAAGACAGCGACAACAGCTGGGTCTGTATAATCGTCAGCCGGGACATATACGGCCTGGAATGAGGTAATCGAGCCGTGTTGGGTTGATGTAATCCGCTCTTGTAGTTCTCCCATCTCCGTTGCGAGGGTTGGTTGGTATCCTACTGCGGAGGGCATACGCCCCAGAAGTGCGGAAACCTCACCGCCTGCGAGGGTGAAACGGAAAACATTGTCGATGAAGATCAACACATCCTGCCCACCCTCATCGCGGAAGTATTCTGCCATAGAGAGGCCGGCAAGTCCAACGCGCAGCCGCGCGCCCGGCGGTTCATTCATCTGCCCGAAGACCATGGCGGTTTTATCAATTACGCCGTACTCGTCCATCTCCAACCAAAATTGATTTCCTTCGCGAGTCCGTTCCCCGATTCCGCAAAAAACGGAATAACCGCCGTGTTGGGTTGCGATATTATAGATGAGTTCAGCGACCAATACCGTTTTCCCGACACCTGCGCCACCAAGGAAACCGACCTTTCCACCTCTTGCGACCGGTTGAATCAGGTCAATCACCTTGATACCGGTTTCTAACATCTCCGAAACGGTACTCAATTCATCCGGGGGTGGTGGATGGCGGTGGATTGGGTACCGCTGCTCTGCTTCAACCTCGCCTGCGTCATCAATCGGTTGACCGGTAACGTCAAAAACTCGACCTAGCACAGGATCGCCCACGGGCACCGAGATCGGTTCAGCCCGATCGATAGCGCGTGTGCCGCGTACTAGTCCATCGGTTGTATCCATCGCGATAGCGCGGACTCGATGTTCGCCCAAGTGTTGTTGGACTTCAAGGGTCAAGGTCGTTCCATCCTCGCGCTGGACTTCGATTGCGTTGAGAATATCGGGCAATTTCCCTTCCGAAAAATCGAGGTCAACGCGTGCGCCGACAATTTCTAAAACTTTACCTTCGTTCATGATTTTTCTCTCTTTCCATTAATCACCAATATCATCTAGTTAATAAGACTGTCCTAAACGCTCGCTGGATTGTAATCGGTGATGTTATCTTTTTAGGAACGTCTCGACGACGTTGAATCTTATGATGAGTTTTGGATTTTATGTGAATGGAAGCGCGGCTCCTTGAGCCTCGTAGGTCCACTCAGGAAGCCGATTCTCAATAATTATTCGTTGACGTAATCCGGACGCTGTTCAAACAAAAGCTGACTTACGCGACTCGATTGGTTCGGGAGTTCGGTATTAACAGCCTGTATCTCCTCCCGTTCCAGGTACGTATGGGCCTCTTCGACGCTCTCGAACTCAAACTCGACGAACCTATGTGGAGATGCACCGTGAAGGTTGTCGTAAGATGCGATCCGTTTGACCTCTTCGGGGGCTTGCAGCGACGGTGCAGCGGAGGCAATCCACTGCAGATACGTGTCTTTTCCACCAAGCGGGTAGTCGACTAAGTAAACCAGTTTAACCGTCCGGCTGGGATTTTCGTCTTTTGAATAATCGGCAGAGCGTTGGGCAAATACATGGGTACTTACCTCACTGCTTTGATCCGGAAGTGCCTCAAAAACCGCAGCGACATCGGGACGGCTCAGATATGTCGCTGCATCCACATAGCTATCAAACTCAAACTCCACGAGCCGATGCGGACTTTCGCCGCGGGCGTTATCGTAAGATGCTACCCGATTGAGTTCTTCAGGCGCTAACAGTGTCGGTGCAACACTCGCAATCCATGCAAGATAGTCAGCTTTCTTACCGACCGGATAGTTGACTAACCACACTAACTTCACTGGAACTGCTTCCATATCAGCCATGTCGGTATCCATGGAGGACATCATATCCATCATATCAGCCATCTCATTATCTGTGGATGACACCATGTCCATTGCATCAGTCATCCCGGTATCCGTGGATGACATCGTGTCCATCATCATATCTCTGCCAACGTCACAACCGACTAGACCAACTAGCCCTAGCAGAGCAACTATAAACATGCTTCCTAATCTGAGCTTCATCAATTAGTCTCCTTTAATGTAAAGTAGATTAACTGTTAGATGCAAGCCTTTGGCTCACATAATTCTTTGGGTTTTACGGTTTCATTATAGGACGATTAAAGACTAGGACACTTCTTGTGAAAATAAGAGGTCGCTGCATCAAGGTTATGCAACGGATATTGTTTGTCGCGCAGGGGTATCATGAGGTTCCACTGCTGGATTTTCTGATTAAGCTGCTGTAACTGAATAGTATACGCTTCCAATGCCCGTGTGCGCTCTAGTTCAAAAACCGATCGAATCGCGTCACGTTTTAAGGGTTGCGCTCGGAGCTGCGCTTCCAAACGGCTCCGTCGTCCTTTGATATTCTCGATTAATTTTTCCGCGTTCTCGGTTTCGGCGCGAATCTCCTTGTCTATTTCAATCCAACGCGGTGCGAAGCCGTTATCCTTAAGCATCTGATTAACCGTGCGAACTGCCGGCGAGACGTAAGGGTTATCATCGCGTTGTTGAGGCTTCCCCTTGCCGGGTAGGTCCTTGAAATCGCCCCGCTCCATCGCTTCTTGAATCTGTTTGGTAACGTTGTAGGGCATGTTTTCACCTCCAATTACACCCCTGCGAACGACCGCTACTCATCGAAATGATAAACTATTTGGTCGAATCGATCGCACGCAAAGGAGAACACGAAAACCAACGGCTCGCTGCCGATACAGCGGACGGCATGTTTAGCATTGGACGGGATGTAGATCGCTGACCCCGGTCCGATTTCCGCTTCATGATTGTCAATTACCATGTGACCGTTGCCACTAACGACGTAATATGTCTCCTCTGGCTCATGATGGTGAAGCGGGAGGCGGGTGTCTGGTGGGAACTCCGCTACACCCATAACAAGTCCGCTGCTCGGTCCTCTTTCTCCAGTGATTAGCAGCTTCCAGCGAATCGCACTTTTGGCAGCAAGATCCGCGTCCTCCCAACCTTCCCAAGCGAGCTCTGCTTGATCGATGATAATAGGTTTCTGCCCGTTCATAGCTCGCTTCCCTTTCCTACATTGAGAATACTTCGTACTTTGACGGTTTTAACCCTCCAAAGCAGCGGCCCCGCTTACAATCTCAGAAATTTCTGTGGTAATCTGGGTCTGGCGGGCGCGGTTACGCTGAAGAACTAAATCATCAATAAGTTCATTGGCGTTACGAGTTGCGTTTTCCATTGCCGCCATGCGTGCTGCTTGCTCTGCAGCGTTGGAATCCAACAGCACCTTCCACATCTGCATATTCAGGTGTTTTGCCAATACAGACTGGAAAATTGCCTCTTGTTCTGGCTCATATAGATAATCGAGGAAAAGTTCATCGCCGGTTGGCACTTCAGGGGTAAGTGGCAGCAGTTGCTCAACCAGAACTTCTTGTAGAATCGCGGATTTGAAATCGTTATAAATGACTTCCACCCTATCAACCTGCTTATCGCGATACAGATGCTCAAACTCCGCCACAATTTCGACGGCGGTCTCAAATGCCAATTGCCGAAAAATATTCACATACTCAGCAATGACGTTATAATCACGCCGGGCGAAATGGTCGCGAGTCCGCCTTCCAACGCAGATGATCGTCACTTCTGCTCCCTGTTCTTGGTAATGTTCTGCCCGCTGGGTTGTTGTTCGGATTACATTGCTATTAAAACTGCCACATAGTCCACGGTCCGCGGAGACAGAGATTAGACAAACGTGCTTCAGTTCACGCGATTCCAACAATGGATGGGAAGGATTTTCAATCTGGGCGATAAGGTGCCCTAAAATTGTATTGAATTTTTCGGCGAAGGGACGGGTGGCTAAGATATTTTCCTGTGCCCGGCGTAACCTCGCCGCAGCAACCACTCGCATCGCGTCCGTTACCTGCGCGATATTTTCAATACTTGCGATACGCCGTCTAATTTCACGTAATGTTGCCATGCTAAACCTCTAATGAGTAATGCGTAATACATAAAAAGTGCGTGTGGCTTCTTTACAGGGAGGAATGTGATTCTATATCTGCTGCATCGCACAACCGCCCCCTAAATCCCCCACCTCCCCTGACAAGGGGAGAAGATAAGAGGGAGATCTTCTCCCTTGTCTTTCCCCTCTTATCAGAGGGGTTCAGGGGGACTTCATGAGGCGTTGATAAGGGGCACTATTGGTGAACCTCTACATATTTATATTGTTCACCATATATACTTCAACTTCTTCTCTCAAATCTGGCTTTCGTTGATCTGAAACTATCACGAGCAATAACCGGATTATCTCTGTTATCAAGCTTAGGCGATGAGAAGTAACGGACTATTGTTTCAGTTACTTCCCGTGCTCAGGCTTCGTAGTTCATTGTTTTTGATATTACGTATTATGCTTCAGGTTTGAATCCGTCTTTAAAACTCTGTGCAGCAGTGCTGAGTTGTTCAATCAATTCATCACTGAGTTCCCCGGTATCGGCAATTGCTTTGAGAATGTCTGCGTGGTTTCTTTCCATATATGCCAAAAATTCAGATTCAAACTGCGCCACGTCAGTTGTTTCAATGTCATCTAGGTAGCCGTTTGATCCGCAGAAAATTGATGCAACCTGTTTTTCGACGGGCATTGGTTCATACTGTGGTTGTTTCAGTAATTCAACGAGTCGTTCTCCACGCCGAAGTTGAGATTGCGTAGAAGCGTCCAGATCAGATCCAAACTGTGCAAAAGCAGCAACCTCTCGGAAACTGGCTAGGTCGAGTTTCAGGGTGCCTGCGACTTCATCCGACTTCATCGCTCGCGTTTGGGCATCGCCGCCGACACGGGACACCGAGGTACCGACATCGATTGCCGGGCGAACGCCTTGATTGAAGAGTTCCGATGTTAGGTAAATTTGTCCATCGGTAATTGAAATCACATTCGTTGGGATGTAAGTCGTGAGGTCGCCTTCAAAAATTTCAATAATCGGCAGAGAGGTTAACGAACCGCCGCCCAATTCATCACTGAGTTTTGCAGCGCGCTCCAACAAACGGGAGTGGAGATAAAAGACATCGCCCGGATACGCTTCACGACCCGGTGGACGTCGTGAAAGCAGCGACATCTGACGGTACGCCCACGCGTGTTTGGTGAGATCATCGTAAATAACTAACGCGTGTTGTCCCCTATCGCGGAAGTATTCTCCCATTGAGGTGCCTGTGTAGGGTGCGAGGTATTGGAGCGGAGAGGGTTCACTTGCCGGTGCAGAAACGACAACCGTGTAATCCATTGCGCCATGCTGTTCTAGGGTATCCACAACCTGGGCAACCGTCGAACCTTTCTGACCAACTGCCACATAGATGCAGAATACATCGGTGTTTTTCTGGTTAATGATGGTATCAATCGGGATAGCCGTTTTACCTGTTTGACGGTCGCCGATAATTAGCTCCCGCTGCCCTCGCCCGATTGGCGTCATGCTGTCGATTGCCTTCAAGCCAGTATAAAGCGGTTCGTTCACCGGTTGACGTTGCACAATGCCCAATCCCTTCCGTTCAACAGGGAGGGTGTGTTCGGTCTGGATTTCGCCTTTGCCGTCGATAGGTTGTCCAAGGGCGTTTACAACGCGCCCAAGCAGTGCCTCACCGACAGGCACTTCAAGCAATCTGTTAGTGCGCTTGGCGAGATCTCCTTCGTGGATCAGTTTATCTTCGCCGAAAAGGACGCATCCGACGTTGTCCTCTTCAAGGTTAAATGCCATACCGGCAACACCGTTGGGAAATTCAATCATTTCACTTGCCATGACGTTGGCAAGTCCGTGGACACGGGCGATTCCGTCGCCCACTTCGAGCACAGTTCCAGAATCGTATACGTCGACCTGTTGGCTATATTGTAGTAGTTGTTGTTTTAGAATGTTTGATACTTCGTCGGGCCTGACTTCTCTTGCCATGAGTAATGTTCTCCCTTATCCCCTTGCAAGTAATGTTCTCATTCGTTGAAGCTGTGATGTGATACTTCCATCAAACACAGTATCCCCTAATCGCACAACGATGCCTCCTTGAATCGTGGCATCTTCGTTCAATTCAAGCCGCACCTCCGCCCCTGAATAATCGCTCAATTGCTGAGAGAGGGTGGTTTTTTGTGCATCAGTGAGCGGGACCGCTGATGTCACCTGTGCCACGACACGGCCTGCTCGCAAATCAACAATCTCCAGAAACATCTGCAAAATTGCAACTAAGAATCTCTCACGTTGTTTTAATGCTAGCAAGAGCAGAAAGTTGAGCGTGAGCGGATGAACGGTTTCCGATAGCAGCTGTTGAAACATCTCGCTCTTAAACTGTGGCGATAATATGGGGTTGGTCAGAAACTGATCAAAATCTTCCGATTCTTGTGTCAATTGAAGGACTTGATTGGCATCTGCAACAATGAGATCTAAGAGATTTTGCTCTGTCGATGCATCGTATAATGCCTGTGCGTAGGGTTTAGCAATTCGAGTTTCTCTCATCGTATATTCTTTATATTAGACATTTTGTGTGGGAAGGCGACTAATAGATTCATCAATAATGTGCTGGTGTTTCTCTGCATCGAGTGTCTGATCGATGATTCTGCTTGCAGCGTCAATCGCAATCTCTGCAACAGTGCCTCGTAGTTCGAGGATAGCGTCGTCCTTTTCGCGTTGAATCTCGGCGCGTGCCCGTTCAAGTTCCGCACTCGCTTCCTGACGTGCTTGATCAAGAATCCGCTGCCGTTCGGCGTTGCCCTCATCGATAGCGGCTTGAATCTTTGCCTGCCCTTCCGTTTCAATTTCGTTGAGCCGTTGACGGGTTTCGGCATTCAGTCGATCGAGCTCGCTTTGGTCCGCCTCTAGTTTCTCCATTCGCGATGTGATTTCCTGTTGCCGTTCCTCTAACAGGCCGCCAATTCGCCCAAAGACAAATTTCCAGAGCACGAGTAGCACAACAAGAAAGCCTAGCGCTTGGAGGATAATCGTCTGAAAGTCGATGCCAATCTGCGCTAAAATCCCGTCTTTATCGGCGTCATCGGCGCTTGCTTCTGCAGCGAATCCATTTGTGGGAACAATTAATATTGCGCTGATAATAATTAGTAAAAAAAACCACGTTAATTTTGTCATCATCTTTTTTCTTTAAGTTATGGCATCGTGTAAGCCTAAGAAAAGTAATGCGTGTGTAGCGTAAAACGCAGAACGTCAATAAAATCACGTTTTACGTCCCGATACATCGAGGATCCTCGCAAAGCGGGATTTCACGTCCCGACACATCGAGGATCCTCGCAAAGCGGGATTTCACGTCTTATTCACTGCTAGTTTGCACCTGTTTCTGAGCATCAGCCTCAATCATGCTTTGCAGCATCTGTCCCTCTGGGAGTTTTCCCATAAGTAGGAAAAAGATTAGCAGCGAGTAGATCACGAGCGATTCGATAAGAGCCAAACCGATGATCATTGCTGTCTGGATCCGAGGCGCTGCTTCAGGTTGCCGCGCAATACCTTCAAGAGCGGTGCTCGTTGCTCTTGCTTGTGCGGTGGATGCAAAAATCACAGCAATCGGTAGACCGAGTGCCGTCCCGAAAGCTAAAACTGCGAGATAAATCATGAAACTTCCTCCTTTAATTTTGATCCCAAAACTGGGATTAGAAAACTAAAAACAATATTAAACGAGCGATACTAATCGCTCATCAATCAATGATGTGCCTCCGCGCCATGTCCTTCCTCATCGTGTTCTAGGAACGTAACAATATAAATGGATGTGAGAATTGAGAAGACGAGTGCTTGCAGAAACCCACCAAATAGCCCGAAAAACAGCATTGGCACCTGAACTGGCATCCAAGGGATAAGCCCGGCGATTGCCGGAATTGCGAGGCCCAACAGGGTTAGGTTGATAATAACCGATTCCTCACCGAAGATATTTCCGAAAAGTCGAATTGCCAGAGAACCTGCGCGTGCGACTTCACCGATGATGTGTAACGGAAACATCAAAGGTCCCAACCACGGTGGATCGCCGATAAAGTGCTTCAGATAGCCAACCAGCCCATTTTCTTTAATTGCAATGATGTGAACCCCGATTACTGCGCTAATTCCGAGCGCAAGTGTGGTGTTCAAATCTGCTGTTGGAGATTGAAAACCGGGTATAAGGCCCAAATAGTTTAAGAATAGGATAAAGATGAAGAAAGATCCGACGAACGGTACATATTTCTTCCCATGCTCTCCCAAGATTCCGCCGAAGAAATTGATTAACCCACCCACAAACAACTCAAGAAGTGTCTGCCCTTTTCCTTCAGGGAGTCGCTTAATTTTGCGGGTCGCAATGATAAAAAGCAGTGCGATAATCAGTACCACGAAGTAAGCGTTGGGGATAAGATCCGGCTGATGCCAACGCTGTGGTTCTGGAACTATTTCATCGGGGAGAATTTTTGATATTGGGCTTAACCATGAACGATGTGCTTCTTCAGCTGCCAAACCGACATTACAAGCGAGCAGCAACAGAAGTAAAATAGAAAATAGCGTGTAAGATGTTTTTTTCATTTAGTTCCTGTTGAATTATTTTTTGATAGGATACCTATCATCATTACGATTGCTTTGAGGATGATTACAACCTGTACTAGTCCAATTCCCGCTGCAAGGGTGTAGACATTCAGCCAATTTGCTTTCGTCAGAAAATAAAATCCGACAAAGATGATTGTGTATTTTCCTAGCGCGATGAATCCCAGCCAACGTTTTGCTCGTGGCGAACCGCCGGGTTTAACCATGTGGCGGATGAAGAACTCTAACAACAAAATTGTGCTCAAACTCAAAAGACTGCCAATAGCAAAACTCAAACTGGCTGGCAGATCACGTACCACCCAAAGGATTGGTATTGTGATGAGTGCAAGGACGGTAGTTAAACGATAAACTTGCAGCAAAAATCGATCATCTACTTCAAAGGGGGGTCGGGTGACCACTTTACGAATCCTCTTCTGAATCTTTTACAGCTGCTTGCTCCGTTCCGTTCCGTTCCCGATTCTCGTGGACTCCGACCTTATCGGAGGCGTTTTCAGCTTGTTCTTGGTGTTCCATACGCCTATTCCAGCGCGAAACAGCGCGAAACATTTCAATAAATCCTGCCGCAGTCCCCACGATAAAGCCGATAATTAAGCCGGCTGTTTGGTTGCCGAGCTTGCCACCGATCCACCAACCTAACCCGGAACCGATACCAATCGCTAGCACAAGGGTGATGCCGATTGAAGCCAGATCCATACTATTCCAATCGCTACCCCGTACCAACTTAGCCATTATGATATCCCTATAAGAACGTGCTAATCTGGGCTGGACTCAGGAAATATGATGGCAAAATACCAATTAGAACGACCCCTATTGCTGCAAGGGTCATTGCAACAATAAGCGTGCGTGGATAAGCGAGAAAATCAAGCTCTGCTTCCGGTTCGCGCATGTACATCGCGACAACGACACGGAGATAATAGAACGCAGAAATTGCGGTGTTGATTGCGCCGATAATTACCAGCCAAATCTGTCCAGATTCAACTGCGGATCGGAAAATGTAGAACTTGCCAACAAAACCCGCTGTCGGTGGAAATCCAGCGAGAGATAGCAACATTAGTGTCATGAACAGTGCAAGCAGCGGTTTTTTAAAGCCGAGGCCTGCGTAGTCAGAAATCCTGAGGCTTTCGCCATCTTCCGTTCTTGCGAGAATTACGGCTCCGAATGCACCGATATTCATGATGCAATAAACAAGAAGGTAAAACATCGCGCTGGAAATCCCGTCTTTGTTTGCGGCTGCTAATCCGACCAAGACATATCCGGCATGAGCAATACTTGAGTAAGCGAGCATCCGTTTAATATTTCGCTGCGCGATAGCAACGAGGTTGCCAACCGTCATCGTGAGTGCGGCGAGGATAGTAACAACGATGATCCATTCGGATTGGAGGTGCTGTAGCGCGTCCAGAAATATTCTCAGGAACGCAGCAAATCCCGCGGCTTTCGGTCCTGCTGAGATAAACGCGGCGATTGAAGTTGGTGCCCCTTCGTAAACATCAGGAGCCCACTGATGAAATGGCACGAGTGCCACCTTGAATCCGAATCCGACAATAAGCAGGAACATACCAGTCAACAGGAGCGGCGATTTCGCATCTCCGGTTAGAGTGGCGGCAATTTGAGGAATATTTGTGGTTCCCGCGCCTCCATAAACTAACGCAATCCCGTACAGGAAGAACCCGCTCGCAAACGCGCCAAGTAACAGGTACTTCATACCAGCTTCGCTTGACACCATGCTTCTTTGGAAATAACCGGCTAGAACGTAAAGCGATAGAGACATGAGTTCTAAGCCGAGGAAGACAACAATTAACTCATTACCCGAAGCCATCAACATCATGCCTAATGTTGCCAAAAGGATTAATAGGTAATATTCCCCCTGGCGCCTATCTTGGCGGCCCAGGTAGTTCATTGAAATAAGAGCGACCAGAATTGTAGAGACGAGGAATATGACATTAAAAAAGAGGGAATATTTATCCACCTGAATCATATTGCTAAACTCTGTGCCTTCGGTCCCGATTTGTAGCATATCAATAGAAACGTAGAGCGCAATCGCAGAACCAACAATTGTGATCCAGGCGGTGAATGTTTTTTGAAGCGAATCGAACAGATCGAATATTGCAACGAGGATAAAGGTTAAGATAATGATCAATTCGGGCATCAGCAGTTGCCAGTTAATTGTCATTCAAACCTCCAATCTTAGATGAACAGATAGGTTCATCTTTACACAAAAAACACAAAGGTTACAACCACAAACACGGGAACCAAAATTACCACTGACCAAATCATGTATCCGAAGAAACTTGGCATCCGGACCCCGTTCTCTTCAGCAATTGCTTTGACCATAAAGTTCGGTGCGTTGCCGATATATGTGTTAGCTCCCATAAAAACCGCACCACAACTAATTGCGAGTAGTGTCTGTGCCATTGGTCCCATGAGGGAAGTCGGATCTCCACCCGCTGTATTGAAAAAGACAACATAGGTCGGTGCGTTGTCTAGGAAGCTCGAAAGCACACCTGTCAACCAGAAATACATCGCATTAACTGGATCATTCGTTGTTGTCTGAACAGCAAGGACAACGTTACTGAGGCTTCCGTCAATGCCTGCTTGCAGAATTTTCAGCGCTGGAATCATGCAGATAAAGATACCGATAAACAGTTTGGCGACCTCTAGGATGGGACCCCAGGTAAAACCGTTTGCCGCGCGGACATTGGTTTCCAACAGACTCGGGTCAATCTGCGGGTGCCCATGTTCATCATGGTGGTGATGTTCCTGATCGCCTTCATGCTTTCCGGTAATTTTATTGAAAAACCTCTGAATTGACGAAGGAGCGTACATTGGTGTGTACCGCAGACTTATGAATGCAATCAAGAGGAGCAAGCCGTCTCGCACTAAATTAAAATAAGGTACAGTTACACCGAAAATCGAGATGCCGCGGTTTTCATCATGCGATTTTTGGGCGCGCAGACCGTTGACTGCTGCACGAGCATGGAGGTGGTTTTTACGCAATTCATAGTACTCCTGATTAGATTCGTCAAATGTTATCGTTGTATCATTTTCGTGTTCCTGGACGTACGTGTCGAGTTTTGCCTTTGTTGTGTCCATCTTTTCTTCTGCGGTTGTGATTTGTGGTGCCATTTTTTGCGCTACTGAATGGTCCTTGAACGGACCATCAGCGAGGGATTTGGACCACAGAATTGCACCGATGATACCGGCAATAAGCACAAAGTTCCATACCCCTTCAAGCCGAAGCGGCTCTTTCTCTCCATCGTCTGGGGGCGTACCTTCTCTCTTGAACAAAACGGTATCGAAAATGAAGAATATAATCAGGAGTAAAATAGCCACCGGCAACATCGCAGGAAACAGCGCCAGTGTCCAGAAAAAGTCTATTCCTTTGAGGAATCCGAGAAACAGCGGAGGATCCCCCAGCGGTGTCAATGAACCACCGATATTGGCTACGAGGAATATGAAGAAGACAACAACATGAACACGATGCTTGCGCCATTCGTTAGCCCGAAGAATCGGACGAATCAGCAACATTGCCGCCCCCGTTGTTCCCATCCAGCTTGCCAAGGCGGTTCCTATTGCAATCAATATAGTGTTTACACCGGGTGAACCCCGCAGCGACCCTTTCAGGCAAATTCCGCCTGCACATGTGAAAAGCGCGGCCAATAGGATAATGAAGGGAACGTAGTCGAGGAGAACAATATGGACGATTTCGTACCATCCATCGCCTTTATAGGCGATGAGGAAGGGAATTGAGAAAATAACAATCCACGCTAGCGCGATTTTTCCGTAGTTGTGTTCCCAGAAATGAAAATTAACTAGCGGGAAGATCGCAATCGAGAGCAGCATACCGACAAAAGGAATGACACTCCAGAGGGGCAACTTTGCTCCATCCACCCCATGATGTGCGGTGTGATCGTCATGTGTATCACCACCTGCCGCTGCAAAACCAATTGTCGGGAAAAGGATAAGTCCAATGACACCCAGCAGTGTCAACAGAAAAAATGGGTGTTTATTCATCAATCTTTTTTGCCTCTTTTGTTGTGATGTCCAGAGCGAGTGTAGGGGTATCGGCCTTCACCGTCGCCGTGGGTTTGCTTTGTTGTAGCACTTGACTAACCGATTGCTCCATTCGACTTAGAAACGGTTTGGGATAGACACCGATCCAAACGATGAAAATCACGATCGGAACTAGGACAGCAATTTCGCGCGGACTCAAATCGTTTAGTGCTTGATTTTTCGGATTATCGAGCTTGCCAAACATGACGCGTTGGAACATCCAGAGCATATATACGGCTGCGAGGATGACGCCTGTTGTAGCAATGATGGTATACACTTTGGAGAATGAATCGGACATGAAACCACCGAGCAGAATCATAAACTCTCCGACAAATCCGTTCAAACCGGGTAAACCAATTGATGAGAGTGTTACAATCATAAAAAATACAGCAAAGATTGGCATCTGTTTTGAGAGACCACCGAAGTCGGCAATCATACGGGTATGCCTGCGTTCGTAGATCATCCCGACTAGAAGGAAGAGGCCCCCGGTGCTTAGTCCATGATTAATCATTTGGAGGATGCCGCCCTGCACCCCTTGCTGGTTTAGGGCAAAGAGCCCAAGCACGACAAAACCCAAGTGACTCACACTTGAATAGGCGACCAGTTTTTTAAGGTCAGGTTGCACCATTGCGACCAATGCGCCGTAAATGATACCGATGACGGACAGCGTGACGATAAGTGGGGTATAGGCTGCGACCCCTTCTGGGAAAAGCGGCATACAGAAACGCACGATACCGTATGTTCCCATTTTGAGCAGGACGCCTGCAAGGATGACGCTACCAACTGTCGGTGCCTCAACGTGTGCATCGGGAAGCCAAGTGTGGAAGGGGAACAGGGGTACTTTGATGGCAAAGGCGATGAAGAACGCCATGAATAGAAGGTTCTGATGCGATAAGGTTCTGCCGTACAGCGTCATCAGGTTGAAACTGTTGTCGTTTTGGAAGTAGAGGTACAAAATCCCGACGAGCATCAGCGCGCTGCCCGCCATTGTATACAGGACAAACTTAATCGTCGCGTAGATGCGCCGATGTCCACCCCAGATACCAATCAGCAGATACATCGGGATAAGCATCGCCTCCCAAAACACAAAAAAGAGGAAGAGGTCTAATGCACAAAACACGCCAAGCATTGCCGTTTCGAGCATGAGCAAGGAGATCATGAATCCGCTGGCACCCTTTTCTATTGAATTCCATGCTGCTAGCACACAAATCGGCGTCATAAAAGTGGTCAACAGAACTAGCCAGAGCGAGATGCCATCAATGCCGAGATGGTAGCTTATGCCAAGCCCCTCAATCCAAGGGCGTTCCTCCTTAAATTGCATATCATGTGTGCTTGCATCAAACCCGGTATAGAGTGAGATTGACACAACAAAGGTCAGCAGGGTAACAATCAGTGCAATCCATTTAAGTCCTGACTCGCCTAAGATATGTCTAGCAAGGGCAATTAAAATTGCGCCGAGTAGCGGTAAAAAAATAACTGCGGAAAGTAACAAGTATAACCTCCGGAGTGTAATGCCTAAAGCGTAAAGGTGTTCACGCTCTGCGATTCATGAGTAATTCCCTAATTTCAACCGTACGGTCACCGCTCATCGAATAAACAGATAGTATCCCAAGAAAATGATAATACCGATGACCATTGACACAACGTAGGCTTGGACAACACCTGTCTGCATCCGCCGAATCAAGCCTCCAATTCCACGGAGAACAAATGCGGTTAAATTCACAAGCCCATCGATGATACCGATGTCCATAATCTTCCAGAATAGGTAGTAGGATATACCCCGTATGGGCTGCACAAAAACGGCGTTGTAAATTTCGTCGATGTAGTATTTATTCGCGAGGAGTTTGTGCACCGGACTTATTGGTTCACTGAGCGGGGTTTTGCTGCGATATATGAGCCAAGCTACCAAAATACCCGCAATCCCAACAATTGACGAAATAATCATAAACGGGATCGGGTTGCTATGATGCGATTCGCCGTGATGCGTGAATACACTGCCCAAAAAATTGTGAATTGCGCTATGCTCTCCACCCCAACCGACGATTACGCCGATGATTAAGGAGGGAATTGCTAACAACACGAGCGGAATCCACATCACCGGTGGGGATTCGTGCAGATGCGACTCGACCTCTGAGTCGACCCGCGATTCGCCGTGAAAAACCACAAAAATTAGACGAAACATGTAAAATGCCGTGAGAAATGCTGTAAGCAGGCCAATCCCAAAAATTACTTGATACCCACTATCCCAAGCGTTGTGGAGAATTTCATCTTTACTCCAGAAACCGCTCAAGAACGGGAAGCCGGCGATTGCGAGGGCACCGATGAGAAATGTCCAATAGGTAATGGGTAGCTTTGACCTCAATCCGCCCATTTTGCGCATATCCAGTTCGTCCGACATAGCGTGCATCACACTGCCAGCGGTGAGGAACATCAACCCTTTGAAGAAAGCGTGTGTCATCAGGTGGAAGATACCAGAGGTGTACGCACCGACCCCCACACCGACGAACATATAACCGAGTTGACTCACGGTTGAATACGCTAGTACGCGCTTAATGTCATTCGCGGCCAACGCCATCGTAGCGGCAAACAAGGCAGTCAGTACGCCAACCCAAGCGACGACGACGCCAGTATGCGCTAGGTTAAATAGGATTGATGACCGTGCGACCATGTAGACGCCAGCCGTGACCATTGTCGCGGCATGGATCAGGGCACTAACAGGTGTTGGCCCCTCCATTGCATCGGGAAGCCAAACATAGAGGGGAATTTGTGCGGACTTACCGACTGCACCGACAAAGAGTAACAGGGTTGCAACGATGAGGGTACTTGCCCCGAAAACCTGCTCATAAGTGTTGGATTCGGCGCGTCCAAAAAGTGTGTCAAAGTTCAATGTGCCAAACGCTGCAAAGAGTGTGAACATCCCCAGCAGGAATCCAAAATCGCCGATTCGGTTGACGATGAAGGCTTTCTTGCCGGCATCGGTGGCGGATTTTCGCTCGAACCAGAAACCGATTAATAGATAAGAACAGAGTCCAACCCCTTCCCAACCGATGAACATCATCAAGTAATTGTTCGCTAAAACGAGGATTAGCATGGCGAACACAAACAGGTTGAGATAGGCAAAATAGCGTGTTCGCCCTGGATCGTGATTCATGTAGCCAATCGAATAGATATGGATGAGGAAGCCGACCCCTGTAATGACAAGGAGCATTACGGTGGTCAGAGCATCAACATGGAAACCGATGGCAAAAGATTCGATGGGGATCCATTCATAGAGTGTTTCCTTTAGCGCATCCCCACCACGGACCGCAGGGAATACGAAGAACGCACTGATAATGAACGATATTAGCACGGCGAGAGAGGCTATCCCCCCACTTATATTTTTTAGCCATTTTCCGAACAGTCCGTTGATTAGAAATCCAATTAGCGGAGCAATCAGAAGTATAGTTATTAGGTCTTTCGACATTTCAGACTCCTCTACCAGATGTACTTGGTGATTCTCGGAGATCCGTGTGTTTCCTGAGTGTGGTAGCCATCTGACGCCATATCTCGTCAAGTTCTGCTTGTGTGGCTCCGCTCACTGCTTCAATTTCATCAGGTGAACAACTTTGTAAAACATATTCCAAACATTTCTCGCATACATCAAACTCATCTTCGGACATTTCAATATCTAGCATTTTGATCGAAGCTATTTCTCGAATCTTCAAGGTTTCCATGCTAATCACCCTTAAATTGTCTTGTCCATTTTCCTGTACTAGTTCGTAAGATGCGATTGCGGCGCGTGGTTATAAAACTTGTATGATATTTATCGTCAGCAGTAAATATATGTGTTCGCCCATTCGGTCCAACGTAAATCGAATAACCTGTTTTGTTATCGATATACGTCTCCTTGGGTTGGAGCCGATCCTACCACCCATAAGCGGACGGACAATCTGAATCCTGCATTCGGTGTTTGCCATGTGAAGTCTGTTTCATCTCTTTTCATTTATCCCTTCATCGTGTTGATTTCATCGATATTAATTGTTTCACGGTGTCTGAAAACACTTACGATAATAGCGAGCCCAATAGCAACTTCGGCGGCGGCGACAGTCATAACAAAAAATACAAAAATCTGTCCTGAAGCGTCTCCCAGTTCGCGACCAATTGCGACGAAGGCCAGATTTGCCGCGTTGAGCATCAGTTCAATACACATGAAGATAATGATTGCATTTCGTCGGATGAGCACCCCGATGACCCCAATAGTAAAGAGTAATGCGCTTAAAATGAGGTAGTATTGCAGAGCCATATTTTAACCTCTCGTTTACGATTAGGCAGCGGAGTTTGGGGTTTCACGTTTAACGAGCACGATAACTCCGATTAAAGCTGCGAGCAATATAAGCGATGTTACCTCAAAAGGCAACAAGAATTTTGTGAACAATATTGTGCCAATACGGTCGGGGTTGCCCATCTCTCCCTGAAGTTTTTTAATAAGTCGATCTGCTTCATCTGCGGAGAGTGTGTCTACGTTGCTTTTTTGACTGGTAATCTGCGGCACATAATCACTATTAATCTCTGAACGGTCAAGCCGATAGGCGGATTCTATTGCAGCAATTTGGTTCAATTGTTCGGAAGTGATTACTGCTCCAACCTCGCTTCCACGCTGAGCAGGAGAAACAGCCGTGCCCTCATATACTTTGAGTCCGATGTAGATTGCCTCTGCTGCCAAAACAATCCCCAAGATGACGGCAAACACCTTTGCCTTGCTGATTTGGCGTGGCGTTTGAAGCCTGCCCAAGTTGAGCAGCATGATTACAAATAGAAAGAGCACCATAATGGCACCGGCGTACACAATCACTTGCACGGCAGCAACAAAGTATGCCCCCAGCGAGACAAACAGTCCCGCCAATGAGAAGAAGGTCAGAACCAGTGCCAACGCACTGTGGATGGGATTCTTAAATGTAATGACGCATATCGCAGAACCAACAGCCAATATCCCAAAAACAGTAAAGAGAATCTGTTCAGCCATGTGTTTCCTTATAATCAAGTAGGCTTGGTTGAGCCTGCTGTAGTTTTTAAGATGACGATTCTTCGGTAAAACTCAGAATATCCCGCTCTTCAACCGGTTCAAGTTTTCGCGTCATCACCACTGTGGTCGACACAATTGCAACAACGATAAAGGCGGCGACAACATTTAAGATGCCGACCCAGACCTTCGATTGTGTGAATGCCCAAACCGTCGCTGTTACCACGATTGTTGTAATCACAATAGGTAGTAAAAATTTCCAGCCAAGATTCATGAGCTGATCATACCGGAATCGAGGCAATGTCCATCTAACCCAAATAAAAACGAAGAGGAAAAATGCTGTTTTAGCAAAGAATATACCGAATGAAATCACACCACTCCAGAAAGGACCGCCAACGGTTTCCAACCCGAAGAAATGCCACCCCCCCAAGAAGAGGGTGACGGCTACGGCCGAGCCAACAATCATGTGCATGTATTCTGCCATAAAGTACATAGCGAATTTCATGCTGCTATATTCGGTGTGATACCCACCGACCAATTCCTGTTCCGCTTCGGCGAGATCGAAGGGGAGTCGATTAGTTTCGGCGAAGGCGGCGGTGGTAAACGCTAAAAAAGCGGGAAAATGGATAAGGAAATTCCATGTCCAAGGATAACTTCCTTGTTGGATTGCAATGTCTCGCAGGCTTAATGATCCTGAAAGCATTAGCACACCGATAATGGAAAGGCCTAGCGTCAGCTCGTAGCTGATCATCTGTGCGGAGGAGCGCAAGCCGCCGAGTAGCGAATATTTATTGTTTGATGCCCATGCACCAAGGACGACGCCATAAACCCCCAACGAGGTTATTGCCAGCACATACAGAATCCCGATATTAATATCGGCAATTTGAAGAGGGATTTCGTAGCCTGAAATTGTTATTGAACTGCCGAAAGGGACAACCCCACAAGTAACTAGGGCTGGCACCAAAATAATTGCAGGTGCGAGTAGGTAGATCGGTTTATCCACGTGGTCTGGAACCAGGTCTTCTTTTAGCAGAAATTTTATCCCATCGGCAATGGGCTGCAGGATTCCCCAAGGGCCAACACGGTTTGGCCCGTGTCGGTCTTGAATCCAGCCACTCACTTTTCGTTCGGCAAGAATCATCGCCATCACACCGATGAGTAGGATGTGAACGACGACAACAATTTTTATGAGCGAGCTAATGATTAAAACGTGAAATGGTAAGTCCATATCCCTCCCTATCTGGATTCTTCGACAACTTTGTTTTCAAGACTCCCCAAAATTTCTGCGACGTTCACCTTTTCAAAAATTGCCTCTAGTATATGTTGAAGTCTTGCCCAGTCACCCAGATCTCCTCGCATAGACTAGCACTCTGTCTTGTTCAATGTAGGGTTGAATGTGTTTTGAGATAGCTTTTTGCGAAAGTAGATCCACCTGTCTGTTTAGCAAGTCTTGTAAATCTAACTGCATCTAGACAAATTCTAAACCAAGAGGTTATCAACCATCTCCGCCAGCAAGTTTGACTCCACCATCCCCAATCTTCTGGTGCGTCGCGTCTTGATAATCGGGTACATTTTCCGCAATCTCCATTGCAATTTCACCCGCGAAATGATAATCCATCTCACCGCCTAGCCGCTTGGCTAATTGCTGAATAATTTCCCAATCAGTGCGCGCCTCGCCGGGGGGATCGACAGCGTGATGTATCCGTTGCACCCAACCCTTTGCATTGGTGAAACTCCCATCCTTCTCGGCGAAGGTGACTCCTGGGAGAACGACATCCGCCAGCTGTGCCACATCGGATTCAAAGATATCCTGTACGACCAGAAAATCGGTCGATTCTAGTGCCTTCTTTGCTGTATCGTCAAGCGAGCGTTCAGGTGCCCCACTCACGAGGTAAACGACCTTTGCATTTGCTATTCCACCCCAAAGTGCGTCCCCGGCTAAAGCGGTTTCGTCATCTAGTCTGAGCATATCCCGTGCGCCACGAGTATTCGGATTTTTGTCAGCGTCAATGGTGAATTGCGGGAATTTGTGTTCCTCACCCGGTTCACGTCCAAATAGACCGATCGACTCCGTTTTTAGGACTTCACGCGCTAGTTTACCCAGCAGGTAATTCTCCTCATTGGTGCCTTGGGCAGAACCGATGACCGCGATGGAGCCCGGGTCGGCCTCAGAAAATTTCTCGGTGATGATATTCAATGCATCCGCCCACGAGGTTGGGACGAGTTCCCCATCTACCTGTTTCATCGGAATTTTGAGTCGATCTTCGCTGTTGACGTAGTGATAGCCGAGCCGGCCGTCATCGCACATCCAGTGTTGATTAATGTCCTCGTGGAAGCGGGGTTGAATTCGATAGAGGCCATCCTCCTTATAATCAACGGTGATATTGCAGCCGACACTACACCCCGGGCAGACGCTATTGACCTGCTTCATGAACCAAGGGCGGGATTTAAAGAGAAAATCCTTGCTGGTTAGGGCACCAACAGGACAGATATCGACGACATTGCCAGCGAGTTTATTATCGAGCAACCGGAGTGGGCTACCGTTATGGTCGCGTGGAATATCAATCTCGTCGTGTGAACCTCGATGGATTAATCCAAGTTCTCCAGTGCCTGAAACTTCATCGCAGAAGCGGATACATCGGGTACAAACAATACATCGGGTCGAATAGAGGAGTACATCGGGACCGAGGTCTTTTTTCGGTGGAACGTTCTTTACCTCGATATATCGGCTCTTGCCGCTGCCGTGATTAAAACTGAAATCCTGTAGATCGCACTCCCCTGCTTGGTCACAGACGGGGCAATCGAGCGGGTGATGGACGAGTAGAAACTCAAGGATGTCCTCGCGTGCCTGCTTCACACGCGGCGAATCGGTGCGGACAATAAAATCATACTTTCCATCCAGCTTCCGATCCGGCGGTGCAGTCCGCACTGTAGTTGTGCACCCGGTTGCGAGTTGACGGTCTGGAACAACCTGGCCCGCAGGCGGAAAGAAGACGTGGGGCTCCACAAGGCACATGCGACAGTTTGCCGGGCGGGTTAACCCTGGGTGGTAACAGTAGTGTGGTACTTCAATGCCATTTTGCCTTGCAGCTTCAATGATATTGGTCCCGTCTTCAACTTCAACTTCGAGGTCGTTCAGTTTAATGAATGCCATGATTTCCTCATTCTGGAACGCGTAACGTTGCGTTGGTCGGTTTGCTTACTGCTCCTGATAGCACCGGTAAAGCTTAGGCTTCAAATAGTTGCGGAACTATCCGCTGCTGATAGGCGTAATTCTCTTCCGGCGGCACGGTCGCTTCCTCTACCGACAATGTTACCAGTTTCCCTTCACGGATTGCAGCCTCAAACTCGGGACGGAATTTCCGCAGATAGCTCACTGCGGGCCAAGAGACAGCGATACCAAAGACGCAGATGGTGTTCCATGTCATGGTATCCACATTTGCGATATTGTTTGCGACGCTTTCGAGTAAATCAAGATCTTCGTAAACCTCTTCCATCTCACCGGTGTCACCCCATCTACCACCCTCCGCAACGCCAAACTTAGGGCGCTGAATCGTCGTTTGTCGCCCCTCGCCATCGGCGATTCGTTGGACGATATCTCTCACCCAAGGTGTTCCCCAACGGCACGGTGTGCACTGACCGCACGACTCATGTGCGTAGAACTTCATGATGTTGAGGAGACAATCGACGATGTTCCGTGTTTCGTTCATGACAATGATGCCACCAGAACCAAGCATTGATTTCCAGAGTGTTAAGGAGGTGAAGTCGAGACGACATTCCAACTCATAATGCGTTAAAATCGGTGCGGAGCTGCCGCCGGGGATAACGGCTTTTACGCGCTCACCCTTGACCCCGCCTGCAACTTCGATTAGCTCCTCTGCGGACAAACCAAGATCGAGTTCATAGACGCCTGGCTTGTTCACGTCTCCGCTGATACAGTACAATTTTGTCCCGGTGTTTGGGTCTGGCGTTGGCGGATTAGCTCGCGTATCTGCATAAGTACGCCCAATATCCGTATACCATTCAACACCGTTTCCCATGAGGAAAGGTAGATTACAAAGGGTCTCTACATTCTGGACAACTGTTGGTTTATGGAACAATCCTTCGACTGCCGGAAATGGTGGTTTAACACGCGGTTGCCCGCGTTTCCCTTCAAGGGATTCAATGAGTCCGGTCTCTTCTCCGCAGATGTACGCGCCGGCGCCTGGATGGGTGTAAATATCCAAATCAAAACCACTGCCTAGAATATTTTTTCCCAGATAACCGTGCTGATATGCTTCTTCGATAGCGGCATCCAACATACGCTTGCCAAGTGTGAATTCGCCACGGATGTAAACGTACGCCGTGCTAATTCCCATTGCATAGCAGCAGATCAGGATACCTTCAATAAGCAGGTGCGGATTTCTCTCAAGTACGTAGCGATTGCTAAAGGTGCCCGGCTCGCTCTCATCGGCGTTACAACACAGGTAGCGCGGTTCAATGTCTCTGGGTACGAAACTCCACTTTAGCCCGGTTGAAAAACCTGCGCCGCCGCGCCCTTTCAGCCCGGATTTCATCACCATATCGCAAATTTCTTCCGGCTGATACTCCTGAATTGTCTTCTCGAAGTGTTTATACCCATCATACTGACGGAATACATCAAAGGTATTGATGTCAGGTACATCCAGATGTTCGTAGAGAATGCGTCTTTCTTGAACCATGAGTTGTAACCTTAAATTTGTTCCTACTCTAAGCTATCCAAAATCTCATCCATCTTTTGCGGAGTGAGGTTCTTATACAAATCATCGTTGATCATCACGACGGGTGCCACATCACAAGATGCTAGACACTCTGATTTCAGCAAGGTAAATTTCCCGTCCGAGGTGGTGCCTTTTGCCAAATCTGTTTCAGAGGCAACATCTATCTCAAATTTTTGTTTGATATGCTCCAGTACCAATTTACAATCTCTCAACGCACAGGGAAGCGTGTAGCAAACGCGGATGACATATTTGCCTACAGGTTCTTCGAAAAACATCGGATAGAATGTCACCACATCTTTAACCTTCATCACCGACACTTCTAGGAGTGCAGCGACATGTTCCATCACAGCAGGGCTGATATAGCCTACCTGTTTCTGTGCTAGGTGCAGTGTAGGAAGCATTGCGGCTTCCTTCACCGGATACCACTGAATCAGCCGATCAAACTCTTGCTGATTTTCGTCTGAAAACTGGAATGGCGTTTCTATTTGAATTAGTTCATTGGACATCTGCTCATTCCTTTTGAGAATAAGTGGCTACACATGCGTTGTGTCAGTTAAGGCGTCTAAAGCCTCTATTATTCGCGGAGAGTAGACACCATAATCTCCGTTAGTCTGGGGGTTGATCGGTTCGCAAACCTGCAACAATGGCTATGCCAACAATCAAGACTGCAGCGGTTCCTAAACAGATAAGTAGCAGCCACGGCGGTTCTTGTTTGATTATTTTTAGAGGTACGTAATGCTCCCCACCAGCAACAACTGTAACCGGTTTGCCAGTACGCTCAAGATAACCATCTTTGTAAATACTCAACAGATACCGACCGGGCACCAACCCGACTACCCTAAATTCACCATTACTAGCTGTTTCACCTTCAGTTTCGAGTCCGCTAGCAGCGACGAGAGCAACTCTGACCCTTTCGACGGGGAGCTGCGCCCTTGTAGTATCAGAGACATAACCACGAACTGCCCCTGTTTTTGCATGTTCAGCTGTTCTAAGCCGGACGTAGTGGCTGCCGCCGGCGATGACTGTGACCGATTTACCGACACAGTTCCAGTACGCGTCTTTATAACAACTTAGCAGATACCGACCGGGCGCCAAACCGGCTATTTCAAATTCACCGTTGTTGTCCGTTTCACCTACAGTTTCGAGTCCATCGGCAGCGGTAAGAACAACTCTGACTCCGTCAATTGGGAGCTGCGCCCTTGTAGTATCAGAGACGTATCCGCGAACTGATCCTGTTATTAGATTTTGGGAAAAAACTGGCCTG
Source organism: Candidatus Poribacteria bacterium (assembly GCA_022822785.1). Classification (GTDB taxonomy): domain Bacteria; phylum Poribacteria; class WGA-4E; order WGA-4E; family PCPOR2b; genus PCPOR2b. Next base: position 59,883 of record JAJEAL010000093.1, on the reverse strand, counting down.
GAAATGAGCCAGAGACCGAATAATAAAAGAAGAGCTAATCGCTTCATGTTTTCGTTTTTCGCTGCGATTAATAATGTATTTTTTCCCAATAGATACTGGATAGTCCGGTTGCAGGCAGATGTCCTCCGTATCCCGAGGACGCAAGGCTTATTGATATTATCGATCCAATTCCCCGGCAATAATGTTTAGGCTGCCTAATACGGCGACGATATCTGATACCATGCCGCCTTCAATCATGTGAGGTAACGCTTGAAAGTGTATAAAGCTGGGTGGACGAATACGGATTCGATATGCCTTGCCGCTGCCGTCACTGACAATGTAAAATCCTAGTTCACCATTTGGGGACTCGGTAGCACAGTAAACCTCCCCTTTAGGGGGTTGGACGCCATGTCCATCCATAATAATCTTGAAGTGGTGGATTAGTCCTTCGATATTCCCGTAGGCATCTTCTTTCGTTGGTAGACTTATTTTATAGTCCTCTACATTGACAGGTCCATCTGGCAAGTTATCCAATGCCTGGCGGATGATTCGACCGCTCTGAACCATCTCTTCCATGCGCACGAGATAGCGGTCATAAACATCGCCGTTGGCACCGATAGGAACATCAAACTCGAAGTCCTCATAGCAAGAGTAAGGTTCTGCTTTTCGTAAGTCCCAATCTACACCGGAGGCGCGAAGACATGGTCCTGTGAAGCCGTAATCGATTGCATCTTCCGCTGAAACTACCCCAACTTCTTTGGTGCGATCCATCCAAATTCGGTTTCGGGTTAGGAGGGTGTGGACCTCCTTTAGGGTTTTTGGAAAGCTATTCAGAAACGCGCGGACATCTTCTTCAAAACCGTCGTAGATATCTCTCATCAACCCGCCGACACGGGTATAGCTAGTGGTCAAACGGGCACCGGTAGTTTTCTCAAAGATACTGTACAATTTCTCCCGTTCTGCAAAGCCGTATAACATGATGGTAAATGCCCCGAGGTCCAATGCCCCCATACCGAGCCATACCATGTGATCTGCTATGCGGGAGAGCTCAGCAAGGATTACGCGAATGTATTCGCAACGCTTTGGAACTTGGATATCCAGCAGCTTTTCCACAGCGAGCACATAGCCGAAGTTATTAGACAACGGTGAGAGGTAGTTCATCCGGTCGGTTACAACGATATACTGGTTGTAGTCGTGGTGCTCTCCTAGCTTCTCGAAACCGGTATGTAAGTAACCGAGATGCGGTGTTGCTTTTAGGACAGTTTCACCGTCAAGTTCGACGACAATTCTAAGCGTACCGTGGGTTGCCGGATGCTGGGGACCAAAGTTTAACGTCATTGGCTCGCCAGAAACTCGATCTGGATCTTTGTGCATCTCTTTTTCTCCGGTGGGGAGTGGAAATTTTCTACTGATAATTGAAAAGTGAACCTAGAATATATTACAGATTTTGCTGTTCAAAGTTGAAGGTCTCGCGTTCCCCACGCCCGCGCAGTGGGTAATCCTTACGAAGCGGGTACCCTTCGTAATCATCGGGCATTAAAATCCGCCGTAGATCTGGATGGTTCTCAAAGATGATTCCAAACATGTCGTATGTTTCCCGCTCCAACCAATTTGCCACTTTCCAAATTGATGCCATTGATGGAATGCTCAGTTCGTTTTCATGCACAGGTACTTTGACGCGCAGACGTTGTTTCTTTTCGGTCGAGAGTAGATGATAGACGAGCATGAACCGGGCGTAGTCGTATTTCATCAGGGTATCTTCCATTAAGGAATAATCGACCGCTGTGACATCCGCGAGAAAGTTGTATGTGAGTTCTGAATCGTTTTTCAGGAATGCCATCAGGTCGTAGATGACATCTTTATTGACCGTAACCGTCAGTTCACCTCGTGCGTCGGCAACATCAAGAACGGCATCGGGGTATTTCTCCTGAATTTTTTGCACGACAAGGGGGTGGTGCTGTTCACTCATTGGATTTTATCCTCTGAATCAGGTATACGGCCACTATTCCTGCTAGCTAGCGATTGCTCTACTCCGTTTTTTCGGGGAGACACTTTCTTGTTCTACGATGCGTTGAACCTGCATGACAGCATCAATGAGATCTTCAGGACGTGGTGGGCATCCGGGGATATAGATATCGACGGGGATAAATCCGTCCACGCCCTGCACTAGGGTGTAAGTATCAAAAACACCGCCCGTAGAGGCGCATGCCCCCATTGAGATGACCCATTTCGGATCGGGCATCTGGTCGTAGATTTTCTTGAGGACCGGCATCATTTTAATGGAGATACGCCCCGAAACAATTAGCAAATCCGATTGACGCGGCGAAAATCGAATCGCTTCCGCACCGAAGCGCGAAAGGTCGAACTTCGACGTCAAGGTTGCCATCATTTCAATGGCGCAACAGGCAGTACCGAACGGCATTGGCCAGAGGGAGTTTTTTCGTCCCCAATTCACAAACTTATCAATAGTGGTGGTGAATATGTTATCTCCAAGTTGACTTTCTAATCCCACGATAGACCGCCTTTCTTCCAAGCGTAGATATAACCTAAAAAGAGGATGCCGATAAAGACTAGCATCTCAATTAGGATAAAATAGCCGCTGGTCTCTGTAAATTTCTTAAAGACAATTGCCCATGGATATAGGAAAACGACCTCGATATCAAAAATGATAAAGAGCATTGCGATGAGTCCAAAGCGGATGGAAATCCTTTGCCGGGTGTCTCCGACCGGTTGAACGCCAGATTCATAAACGGAGAGTTTGGCCTGCGTTGATTTTTTTGGGCCGACGAGGTGAGTCAGGGCAAGGTTCACTCCCGCAAAGCCGATAGCAAAAATTAGTAACAACAGTATGGGTAAGTAATCAGTCAACATTTGAGCTGCGTTGCGTTTTCAGGCAAAAATTAGGGTTGTTGGATATAGGTTGTGAAATGTTTCACATGCTCAAGCCAAAAAAGAATGGGCTCATTTTCAGCCCATAATTTCCGAAGGAGTATTATTTCACATTTTGAAAAAGGTGTCAAGTCTTTTTTCAGCAAAAACGGATAAATTCTTGTCTAATCGTCTAACACAATTAGCGGGCGGTTATATCGCGCTCGAATCCGATTTGTCATAGATAGCACACGTGGACGTGCAATAATCTTGCGTTCTACCGTGCGCTTACCGGGGAAATCACAAAGGATGACGCCAACAAGCGCGCTTAGAATACCTGGCCCCGGCGTAAATATCATGATGAATCCGGCAATCAAAAAGACTGCACCGCACACATTTTTCAGGATGCACAGAAATAGACGTAGAACCGGATTCTTTATACGGCTTACCCGTTTCTTCCGAGTGAAATAGTCCGACGGTAACGAAATAAGCAGCATCGAAATACTTGCAAACGTTGCAAAAGTCGTGACAACAACGATTATAGGTAGAATTAGAAAAAACAGCACCTTGTGAGTTTTAATAAATTCAATCACGAATAATTCTTCGTTTCTTCGCGTCGGCTTCTATGTAGTCAACTAATGCTCATCGACGGGCGACCGCACCGCCGTCAATTGTCATGATATCGCCGCTTATATAAGCCGCGTCATCGGAGGCGAGGAATAGCACCGCGCCGATGTAGTCCCACACCGTTGCCCGCCGATCTAGCGGAGGCCCGTCGACTGGAGCGCGGGGCAGGTCTGGCAAGGAATTATCCTGTGGCAGATTCTGCGGGGAATTAATGCCTGTGGGGGCACCACCACCGGGAGCAATCGCATTGACGGTAATTCCGTAGGGACGCAATTCAAGGGCAAGGCTACGGGTCAGTCGGTTCAACGCCGCTTTGCTAACGCAGTAATTGAGGACACCTGCGTGCGATTCTTCCGCGTAAATTGAGGAATTATTGATAATACGTCCGCGAATCCCTTGCTTACGCATCACCCTCGCTGCGGCTTGAGCACACAACAGACAGCCTGTAACGTTAACAGCCATAACGCGATTGAAATCTTCAGCCGTTATTTCAAACAATTTACTTCTGCCTAGAATACCGGCATTATTGAACAGGATGTCCAATCGTCCGAATGTTTCAACGGTGGTATCAACAGCGGCTTGCACTTGCTTAGGAACAGTCACATCTAGCGGTATGGCGATTGCTTTACCGCCTTCGTCCTGAATTTCTGCGGCAACCCCATCCGCTGTCCGTCCACCTGCCACGACGACAGCTGCCCCTTCACGCGCAAATGCCAGACATGCTGCCCTACCAATTCCAAGTGGTCCCCCTCCGCCTGTTACAAACGCGACTCGGTTGTCAAAGCGCATCTTTCGCCTCCATTTTACCTGAACAGACCAATGTTATGATACCACGCCTGACGGCTAGTGTGCAATCAAAAATCGTGGTAATTCGTTGACGTTTTAGCTACGGTGTGGTAGGATAAAAAAAATTGAGGTGGAGGAGATCTGTGGCATTGAAAACATTTGCGGAAACACTAATTCAGATGTTGGACGATTTTGGTATTCGATATATTTTTGGCATCCCCAGTGGGCCGTGGACGCCGTTTATGGAGGCGATGCGTCGGAGCGATGTAGAGTTCGTATTAGTCAGCAATGAAGCGTCTGCGGGATTTATGGCTGATGTGTGTGCACGGTTGACAGGCAAACCGGGTGCTTGTTACGGGACTTTCGGTCCCGGCGCTACGAATCTGAGCACGGGAATTGCCAACGCGCTGCTAGATCGGTCACCGGTACTCGCGCTGACCTCGCAAGTTCCAACAGCGATGCGGACGCGGATGACTCAGATGAAAATAGACCATCAAGCGCTTTTTCAACCGCTCTCGAAGTGGACTGTGGAACTTTCTGCGGACAACCTGTGCGAAACAGTGGTCAAAGCTGTTGATATTGCCTGTCAGGAGGTCCCGGGGCCCGTCCATCTCGGCATCCCGTCAGAGCTTGGAGAGATGTCTATCCCCGATTGTGAGCCTGTTATCGGGGACGCGGTGGGGCATCAGCGTCGAGCGGTTGTGCCCACGGTTGAGTCAATACAACAGGTTGAGCAGCTGATGAGATCAGCGGAAAAGCCGATTGTTGCATTGGGTTTGAGTGTGACACGCGCTGACGCTCACGCAGTTGTGAACCAATTTGTGGAGAAACAGAGCCTCCCGGTGGTTCTCACACCGATGGCGAAGGGGATAGTTTCTGAGGAGAGCCCTTACTACGCCGGTGTGCTCTTCCACGCGCTATCTGATCAGGTGGCGAAGACACATAGTGAAGCTGATTTGGTTATCGCTATCGGCTACGATGTCGTGGAATTCAATTACGAAGAGTGGTTACCAGATGCCCCGATCATCCATATTGATACCGCTGCTGCCGATATTGATTCCAGTTACGAGGTCTATGAGGTCATCGGTGACATCCGTCAAACGCTTGAGGCGATGCTACGTTTTCCAAGGTTTGACTATGATTGGTGCCTTGAGGAACTCCAGGATCGCAAGAAAAAACTGTTTGCTAACCTCTCGCCCGATACCCCAAATTTTTCGCCACACCACGCCTTGAATATTTTACGGGAGGTACTTCCTGACAATGGGATTATGACGTGTGATGTCGGCGCGCACACCCACCTCATCGGACAGCTTTGGAAGACCTATCGTTGGGGCAATCAGATTATGACAAACGGAGGGTCATCAATGGGATTTGGGATTCCGGCGGCGATTGCTGCGAAGCTGTGCTGTCCAGATCGACAGGTCGCGTGCGTGACCGGCGATGGCGGGTTTTTGATGATGGCGGGAGAGATGGTCACCGCTATCAATTTAGGGACCCCTATCGTGTTTGTGGTGCTGACGGATCGGAATCTCCAGTTGATCAAGATTAAGCAGGAACGGAAAGGTTTTCCGCAATACGGCACCCGCCTTTTCGGTGAGGCTTATAGCGCTGCCCATACCTATTTTGGTGTCCCTGTCCTTGCTGCAAAGGATGAAGAAACATATCGTTCCGCATTGATTAAAGCATTTGGAATGAACGCCCCTGTGATTGTCGAAGCGTTTGTTGATCCGGCGGAATACGATGATTTAATCCTCAAGCCGCACCGGATGGAAGATTAATGCGTGACGAGTGATGCGTAAGGTTGTTGGTTTGTCTAGAGGGGGAGAACCATGATTGCGTTGGTCTTCGGTTTTGTTGCGATGGTGATAATCGGGGCGGGGATACTCATTTCAAAGCTGGCAGAGATTGCCAAAACGGACCGGGGTAAGAAGACGTGGATCTGGGGGATTATTATACTGATTGCGCTTATTGCGGTGCCGCTCCTTTTGTTGGGCTTCATCGTCAAGTTGGCACAGTATTCATCGGTGGCGGGTGTTTTTGAGGGTTTTGGTAATTCTGATAATTAGGTGCTGTTGGCAAAGTAGTAGGCACACGCCGTGTGCCGTAAACCGCACAATGGTTACAGCATCTTGCCCGACTTATTAAGACAGCGTGTTCTGCTACTCTGTACTACTGCAGAATCAGCAGCCGCCAAACATCTAATCATAAATACTTTCGTTTCCATTCCTTTCCTAAAATCCCCTCTTGTAATCTTTAATTCCCTATCCTATTGATTTAACTTCGCTCGTAATTCCGCTACCGTTCCTGTCCCCTTCGCAGAATTGCACGCCCCACACAACAGCCATAAGTTATCAAAGTGGTCGGTTCCCCCCTTACTGCGCGGAATTTTGTGATCAATCGTCAAATTCCGAAACGGGAAGAAAATCCCACAACCTCCACATATCCCCTCCTGCAATCCAAAAAGCGTGTGTTTATGCGTCCGTGCCGGCGGTGTATCGCCCATGTCAGTGCGCTTGGGGTAGTCGTCACGATGGACAATCTCCGGGAATAGACCTTGATCTGCCTTAATCCGCTCTACTACCAACTCCGCCGCCTTTGGTGAAATGTCAATCCCTACCCATGACCGTTGCAACCGGTCCGCCGCCACCAACGTCGTGGCACACCCACAGAAGGGGTCAAACACGACATCGCCGGGGTTACTACTAGCTTTGATAATGCGCTCTAGCAGTGCGATAGGTTTCTGCGTAGGGTAGCCGGTGCGTTCTTTGGCAGTTGCCCCAAGCTGATTGATGTCAACAATTATATCCTGTAGCAGACGCCCCGGGCTAGCAGCCAAATATCGCTTGAGTCTTGGCATTGTCCCTCTATCGGGCCAATAAATCAGTCCAACCTTATCAAGGGCGTTTAGACGGTCATGTACACTCGATATTTGTCTGTAGTTTGGAATGAAATGTTTTTCGATATATTCGGAATACGCCCCGGCGCGCGGCACAGACCAACATCGCCCGATGTCTGTGGGGTCAACATTACGCCACGGTTGGCCGGACTCCCCTTGGGTCGTTCCTGGCCCCGTGAGATCTCCAATACTATAGTGTCCACGAGCATCTTTACGACGATAGTTTTTGCTAATGTAGTCTGGATCATGTGTTTCATACTGTATATTCCACGTCGCGCTCTCTCCCTTAACATAATAAAGGAGGGTATCGTGGATGCGTCCGAATCTACCGGGGTCGTTATGTGCTGATGTCCGCTTCCAAATCACCTCATTCCGAAAGTTATCCTTTCCAAACACCGTATCCATCACTAACTTCAGATAATGGCTCGCTGTTGAATCACAGTGGAGGTAGATGCTGCCGGTGTCTTTCAGGATGCGTTCCATCTCCAGCAGGCGGGTGGACATCATAATCAGGTAGCTTTGCATTCCCTTTCCGTGTATTTCTCGCGCTGCTTGTATCATTGTGTGCAGGGGTGGTGCACCCTCGGCAAGTTCGCCGTGTTCAGCTTGGTCAACGTCGGAAAGTGTCCAGGTGTCTTTGAAGGCGGCGCCGGCGGCTCGGCTGCCGATGGGGGCAGCGTAGTTGCGGTTAGAATTGAACGGCGGATCGAGGTAGATGAGATCTACACTATCGCTATTCATCCCCCGCATGATGTGGAGATTGTCGCCGATGAAGATGGTTTTGTCTTTCCAGTTCATAATTTCGCGTACCCTAACCAACCGTAGGTGGGACATCTTGCCCCGCGCCATTTTGTCGTGAATAGAAAGATAAGTGTCAGTAGGTAATCCCGAACACCCTCAGCTCAAAACTTCGCTCATCTGCCTATCTGTCGGATTGCTTCTTCATAGACCTCTCTAAGTGGGACACTATGTTGCTCCGCAAGCCGCTTGCAATCTTCGTATTCGGGGACTGTTTTAATTAACTGTCCCTCCAAATATCCGCACTTCGCACGTACGATTCCCCATTGCGTCTGGATATCAACAAAATCACGGGTGAGTTTTAATCGGTTAACGGTGTGGTATCTGACGCCAAACGTGGTTGTTTCTACGAGCAGCATCTCGCTCAAGGCATCACGGAGGGAGGGTGTACAAAGAACGCTCAATTTCGTCGCCGGGCGTCCTTTCTTCATAAAAATCGGTGTCATGAAAACGTCGAGGGCGCCCCGTTCAAAGAGCTGCTCCATCAGGTAGCCTGCAATCTCTGGCGACATATCGTCGAGGTTGGTTTCAATCACACAGACCTGATCACCCTCACCGCTTTTTTTTTACCGACACATAGCCGCAAGAGGTTCGGTTGTTCCTCAAGGTTACGTGTGCCGGCGCCATAGCCGATACTGTTGATGGTCACCTCCGGCATTGTGCCGAAGCCATCCGCAAGCGTCGTGATAATGGCTGCGCCGGTGGGGGTTACCAACTCTTTTCGGATTTCGGTCTGTCGGACGGGCACATCGCGCAGCAGCTCCATCGTCCCCGGTGCGGGGACAGGCATAAGTCCATGGGCGCATCGGACGAAGCCTCCACCGAGCGATAGTGGAGAGGCGTAGATCTCATCGACCGCTAGCAGGTGTAGTCCGGCGACAGCACCAACGATATCCACAATCGCGTCGATGCCGCTCACTTCGTGTAGGTGCACCTGATCTTTGGAGGTGTTGTGGATTTTCGCTTCTGCTGCTGCTAGTCGATCAAATATTCGCTTTGCACGATTGATGATTGCGTCTTCAAGGTCGCTGTTGTCCAGAATAGTAAAAATATCGGAGAGGTGCCGGCTTGGACCGTGCGTATGCGAGTGATCATGATGTTCGTGGTCGTGATCATGGTCGTGGGTGTGATGGTGATTCTTCGTTGGAGAATGATTGTGCCCGTGCCAATCCTCAGTGAAATCTTCTGTTTCCACAACGACGTGTGTGCCGCTGATGCTGTGTTTCGTGACTTTCTCGAAACGCAGAGAAAATTCGTCGAGCTTCAACTTGGCTAATTCTGTGCTCAATGCCTCTGGATCGACACCCGCATCAACCAAGGCACCGAGTACCATATCTCCGCTGATCCCTGAGAAACAATCGAAATAGGCAATTTTCAACCTGTTCTCCTTTTGGCTGGCAAATTTGGATGGGGACTTTGTATATATTCTGTGGTGCAGCAGAAACCGAGTTTTTGCCAAAAACTCGGTTTCTCTTCGTGTTAGTACCCCAGCAGCTCAATCCCTTCGCGATACGTTTGAGCCGATGTTTGCAACGCTTGGATTTCATCATCGGTTAAATCGACTTCGATGATTTGCTCGACGCCGTCCGCTCCCAATTTAATTGGAACGCCGATATATAGGTCGTTGATACCGAACTGTCCGGTCAGGTGTGCTGCACAAGGAATGAGTCGTTTTTTGTCACGAATAATTGCATCCGCCATCTGCGCGAGCGATGCCCCCGCCGCATAGTAACCACTCGTTTTTAGGAGATCGACTACTTCTGCGCCGCCGTCGCGCGTACGTTGTGCCATCTCCTCAATCCGCTCTGCAGCTATAAGTTGCGTAATTGGGATTCCGCCAACCGTTGTGTAACGTGGTAGGGGCACCATCGTATCTCCATGGCCTCCCATCACAAGCGCACTGATATCTTCAACAGACACACCCAGTTCAAGGGAGATGAAGTAACGGAAACGCGCTGAATCGAGTACACCCGCCTGTCCAACCACTCGATTGGACGAGAATCCCGAAACCTTCCACGCATGATAGGTCATAATATCCAACGGATTGGTCAACATCACAATGATGCAATCCGGCGAGTGCTTCACGACATTTTCCGTGACGCTGCCAACGATGTTTGCGTTTGTTTGCAACAGATCTTCGCGCGTCATTCCCGGCTTGCGGGGTGATCCAGAGGTGATAATCACTAAGTCGGAGTGTGCTGTCTCTTCGTAACCTGTTGAACCTGTGACACGTGCATCGAACATCTCAACGGGTGACGCCTGTGCCATGTCTAAGCTTTTTCCTTGCGGGACGCCATCGATGATGTCCACCATTACGACATCGCCAAGCTGTTTCTGTGCGATGAACAGTGCGGCGGTCGCGCCAACGTTTCCCGCACCAATTACACTAATTTTTTTTCTAGCCATTTGTTCTTCCTATGATAAATTAAAAATGAAACATTGTAGCAATAAGTTACTGCTGATTGCACTGTGCTCTAAAAAAATAATCCGTAATACCTGATGCGTAAAAAGCTGTCTACAAATGATAGTGGTTGTGTGGATAATCTATTGCTCGTTACGCATTACCTCAATTATCCGTCTGCGTTCACATAGTCTTCCCATCGCGCTTCAACGCTTGCATCTTCGACTGTTTCCATGATGTAGTTGCCGAACGCCTCGCTGGTTGCGCCTGTGTTACGCCCGGTCATGACAATTTTGCGTTCATACTGTCCGCAGATGTCGAGCGCTTTGTGCAGCTTTTGACCGAGTTCATCAAATCCGATATGTTCAAGCATCATGGCACCCGCGCGGATAAGAGAGCTTGGGTCAGCATATTGTGCCCTTCCTTCTTGTACCATTCGCGGGGCACTCCCGTGAATCGCCTCGAACATGGCATACTGTTTGCCGATATTCGCGCTGCCAGCGGTGCCAACGCCGCCCTGAATCTGCGCTGCCTCGTCAGTCAAAATGTCGCCGTAGAGGTTGGGGAGCACAAGGACTTGGAAATCCTGTTGACGTGCCGGATTTATCAGCGCTGCGGTCATGATATCGATGTACCAACTATCCCATTCGATTTCCGGATAGCGTTGTGCAATTTGCCGGGCACAGTCGAGAAACTTACCATCGGTTGTTTTAACAATGTTTGCCTTTGTAACAACAGTTACCTTCGTTTTGCCTGTCCGTTTCGCGTGAGCAAAGGCTGCCTCGATGATCCGTTCAGACCCTTGGCTGGTGATAACACGAAAATCTATCCCCAAGTCATCGGTGATATTGATACCTTGGCTGCCGACCGCATACATATCTTCAGTGTTCTCACGGAAAAAGGTCCAGTCAATGTTTTCAGCGGGAACACGTACCGGGCGAACATTGGCGAACAGGTCAAGTGATTTACGCATGGAGACGTTCGCACTCTCAAGGTTGGGCCATCCGTCGCCCTGTTCCGGTGTATGTGTTGGGCCCTTTAGCGTTACGTGGCACCCCTTGATCTCCTCAAGCACATCGTCCGGTATTGATTGCATCTGTGCAGCCCGGTTTTCAATGGTGAGCCCTTCTATTACCCGAAACTCGACGTTCCCGCTGTTGACTGGGGCACGCAGGAGATATTCAAGCACACGCTGGGTCTCAGCACTGATTGTCGGCCCGATGCCGTCGCCTCCGAGCATACCAATAATAATTGGCGAAATGGAGCTATAGTCTGTCCAATCTGGTGCTTGTTTAAGCTTTTCGACTCGCTCGAGCTGTTGCTGCAAAACGGTTCCAAAATGTTCTTTTGCAGTCTCAATTGCTTCTGGGTTGACCACTCTGGTCTCCTTTCTAACTATAAGGGCAGCGGCTCAGATGACGTAGTGAAAATATGTTACCAATGAATTCCACTCCGAAGAGTAAATGAGCCTAGTTATTAATGACAGTTTGAATTCAGATTTCAGGAAGTCGGATGTACGCGCGATTTCCCATGTATTATCATTTAATGTGCGGAAAAAGCATCCCCTTGAACCAGTCGATTGTGGGTTGAAATGACTAGGTCTGGAATCGTTGGTTCACTACTACCTGTAGGGATAATCTGGGGATCGGGGGGAATGACCGGACGAATAATATGGCGGTCTTGCAGTTGTTCTCGCACGTCCAGCATCCAACCAAAGCCCCTGAAGATATAGGTGAGCAAAGTCCGATCTAGTTCATGGATACCCAATGCTTCTTGAACCGTCCAACCTCCGAAATCGGTGTTTGGGGTCAAGCGCAGTGGTGGATCGTCTTCTCGCCCCGGCTTAATCACACCTTCGACAAACGCGATTTGATAGATACGCTGAATCATGCCGAGTCGTTGCTTTTGCTTATAATCAAGCGCAAGGTTTCCGTTATCTATTGCTTGTAAGACGGGTTCGAGGTAGATTGCCGGTCTCGGATCTTGCTGGATTTCGTTGACTCTCCCAGCGGCAGCAATTTCCGGGTGACCAAACGTCGGAATTCCGCCCCCTAGCACTTCATTCCGGATAGCGTCTTCACGTTTTTCTGGGGAAAGCTGTTCAAGTACATTGATAAAGTGGGTCATGTCGTGGATTGCGCCAAAATGCCGATCTCCGTCAAGGTTCATGTGGGCAGCAATCAAGAAGTCCGAGACATAGGGAGTGTGTAGGGTTGCCATATATCGGGCAACCATGTTGGATCCGGCTGATCCGTGGTGCATCTGTATGATTCCCATCCGCTCTAGCGCTTTATTTTCGATTTCATTTGCACGATGCCCTAGAAGAAGACTGTAGCAGGTTTGAAATGCTGTCTTACCAGCGTTTTTTTCTTCGGTAATGAGTGCATCTGTTTGGTGAACGAGCTGGTCAGGGATTAAACTTGCGTTATTTTCTAGCAGGCCGCGCATATAGGTTGACATCGCCCCGACTGCGACATTCTCCATATGTGTTCCAATCATTTGAATCAGAAGGCGTCCCGCACGCCTTTCGTCGTTCAACCCACGCTCTGGGATACGGTTTTTCGCCCTATTCGCTTTTCTAAGGATTGAAAAATGCTGCATAGCAAGTTCCGGTCCCGACTCTGGAAATGTTTGAACAAAATTGGCAACCTGCTCGATTAATGCTTTGCGTCCCGACGTATCTTCCCTGATAGCTCTGCTAGCCCTATAAAACTTACGATTTATCAGCTCCCTAAGCGCTCCCTCTTCATCAAAATCGGCCTCAACTTTTTTAGGTCTTCTACCGAACAAACCAACAAAAATCACATGAGCGGGTGCGAGTCCACTGGAAATAATTTCGCTTTCTGGAATTACACCGCGGAGGCTAAAACTGCGGATATTCAGTGTTATATCTGCGCCATCGCAATCAACCTTTGCGTGATGTAAAACGGGGTTTGCGAAGACCTGTGTTGACTGCGGCATAGTACTGAAAGCTTTGAGAGCATTTGCGATGTCTTGTTCATCCAATTGCCCTGCGCTTTGCAACGCATCCGTCACCGGACTGTACGTTGAAATTGCAGGGAGTTGTGAAAACATCTTTCGCATGGCTGCTATCTTCGTTGCCATTAAAATCTCCTTAGTTGAGGGGTGATCAGAGCTGGGCGTGTGGGGTATTGCGGCAGGGATGATTTTTCACTCGAATTGTTCGCTTGAATGATATACGGTATTGGAGTCCTATCTTTAGGTGTCTGTGGGGCATTCATTTCTATTGTGAAGAAAAGATTTTCTTGATACTTACACTAATACCTTCTATGTTTACTAGAAGAGGTTGTCGCAACTGCGAATCGTGGAGAAAAGGAGGCGGCTTAGCCAAGAGATGAGGAAGGCACCACAGTTTATACTATCAGGGGCACACAAACCATTCAGTTGGGTGTTGTTAATCGACGCGGTTATGGCATTCTCATTATCTCAACTGGTAAGGACAACCGATCATCTGTTTAGCTCATGGTATTGTAGCAAAGTCAATCCTATAAAGTCAAGATAAAACAGGGGGGCGGTACATCAGTGAATTGTTCTAAGATGTGTCGGGGCGAAGGAGAAATCCCGCTTCCAATAATACGTGGCTGTGCCAAAATCAGATTGGTGAAACAGTGGATTGAAATCTGTGCCAAAGGTACTGGAAAAAAGTGGCAAAAGGCGGTATACTTTAATTATCTCTCTTATTGGACTGGTGTGAGATGGTCAAAAATTATTTATTTGTTGATGAGCTAGCATTCATCTCGGATCGATTGCAGGTGGTTTTTAACAGGTCTGCGAATGACGCAGCCCCCCAAATTCCCTTCAAAGAGGTCCAACAATTTCGGCAGCAACTGTGCACATGGGAGAGTCATTTCATAAAGCCACCGATGTCTTTGGTTTCAAGCTGTCATTTGGAGATGTTGAGCGATTTCTACCGACGCAAGTTGGATTTTTCTGTCTTTCAGGGGTTTGATGCGCCCGATCAGGAACTGATTCAGAACGAGATTTCTGCGTACACTGCACGCGAAGTGCTCGACAGTTTCATTGGTTATCGGTTAAGAAATTGGGCCTCAATCGGTCTACAGTCACCCAAATGGGAGCTTTACCAAGCACTCGTTCAAGATTACTACGAAAAAACTGTGTCTGAAGTGCGTCGCAAGGAGATCGAAGGAGTTGAAGGTAGGCTTGCCGAAACGACGGACTGGACCCAATCAGAGATTCATGCTAGATGTGTCGGAGAACTATTTTTTGAAGTGGATCAGATTCGGTTGATGTCCGAAGTCCGGCTGGAAAAGTACTTGGAAGGTGTTTGTCGACGGGGTGTCGAGGGGAGGAGCTGGGGTGAAACGAGAAGTCAAGTAGTAAGTATACCTGATGCTTTACGGGACAGCTTTCAGTTTTTGGGGTTGAGCTATCCGGCTAACCTGAATATGTTAAGGGAGCGCTATCGTGAGCTTGCGTTAAATTATCATCCGGATAAGGGAGGCAGCCTTGGGATGATGCAGCGACTTAACACTGCCTATCGGCGGATTTCAGATTATTTGCGTCAGGCGGAAACAGATTTGCGTTCATAGGTATCAGGCAAAGATTGCATCCACGTTCAGCCGGAAGTCTATAATGGCTTCACTACGGACGGTCTCGCCGAGGCCATAGAGACCTACTCGATCGGATTTCTCCGCTGCTAGGCGCAAGACTTCAACCGAGCGAGTTTCCCGACCGACCAGCCAACACTCTTTGACACCAATCCGTTGATAATCTATCAACTTGCCAGCTAGCACTTTTTTTGTATCTGAGGGTGAAAGCACTTCGACGACCAAATCCGGGGTAATTTCAAGAAGTTGCAGTTCTTCAAGATCATCAAGGCTAGTACCGGGCAGTTTGTCTTTGCAGATAAACAACACATCGGGTTGGCGCGTTCGTAACGGGTCACGTTGGAGGATAATATCAACCGGCGTGAAGAGGACTACACCTAACTCTTTTGCCCTCACATACTGAGTTAGTGGGATAAAGATATTTGCACCTATTATTTGATGGGCGGGTATTGGAGCCGGACTAGGCATCATCTCTCCATCAATGATCTCATACGGGTGATTAAGTTCGGGCATCAGCAGATAGTCCGCAAGGGTAATCTTCTTTTCTTTTAATTTTTCCCAAGTAGTCGGTGTTGCTTGCATCGGTTTACCTCCAATGGGAGGGCCAACAATCATAGTTGAACTGCCTTGCTAGTTTACCCTGAATGAGGTTTCAGAAAATAATCGGGTAATTCTATATTTTCTCCTAGACCCGGTAGGTGCGGTTTCCAACCGCACCGGACATCGCTTGAAGATTACCCAATTTATTTATTAATCTTCAATATAGGGTAACCCATGTTCGTCCGATTTGGTTGGGGAATCTCACGGCAAGTCTGTTGTTCCCATTAAATATCGATCGATTTCGCGAGCGGCACCACGCCCCTCTTTGAATGCCCAGACAACGAGGCTCTGTCCGCGTCGCATATCACCGGCAGCAAATACCCCAGGGATGCTGGTCGTGTATTTCTCCTCTTCCGCTTTGACGTTAGAACGTTCATCGCGTTCCACATTCAGTTCTTCCAGAATGGTATCTTCGGGACCGAGGAAACCCATCGCTAGAAGCACTAAATCGGCGGGCCACACTTTCTCGGTACCTTCAATCGGTTTAGGGAAAGGGCGCCCATCGTCTCCCGGCACCCATTCAACTTCGGCAGTATGAAGTTCTTTCACATGACCTTTTTCGTTACCGACGAATTTCATGGTACTGATAAGATAGATGCGCGGATCGCTACCAAATTTAGCGGCGGCTTCTTCCTGTCCATAATCGAGTTGGTAAATCCGTGGATATTCGGGCCAGGGGTTATTGGGTGCGCGTTCGTCAGGCGGACGTTCTAGAATCTCAAACTGGGTGAGACTTTTACAGCCGTGGCGCATGGAGGTGCCCACGCAGTCTGTGCCTGTATCTCCACCGCCGATGACGATGACGTGTTTGTCTTTGGCGGAGATATAATCGCCATCTTTGTGATTAGAATCAAGGAGACTTTTGGTATTGGCGTGAAGGAAGGGCACAGCAAAATGAACGCCTTTGAGGTTGCGCCCTTCGATAGGGAGGTCCCGTGGCTTGGTAGCACCGCCGCAGAGAGCAACCGCATCGAACTTGTCAGTCAGTTCTTTTGCCGAGATATCCTTACCGATTTCGGTGTTGGTAACGAAATTGACCCCCTCTGCTGCCATTAAATCGATTCGGCGTTGAACGACTCTTTTTTTATCTAACTTCATGTTGGGGATACCATACATCAATAGCCCACCAACGCGGTCAGCGCGTTCGTAGACCGTGACGAGATGTCCTGCCCGGTTAAGTTGTGCAGCGCAAGATAGACCCGCCGGGCCAGACCCCACGACGGCAACTCGCTTACCTGTACGTTTCGCAGGCGGCTCAGGAACGACCCAACCTTCCTCCCAGCCCTTGTCGATAATTGAGACCTCAATATTTTTAATTGTTACCGGCGGTTCAATCATGCCTAGAACGCAGGCACCTTCGCAAGGTGCCGGACAGACCCGACCTGTGAACTCAGGAAAGTTATTGGTTTTATGCAGCCGTTCCAACGCCTCTTTCCACAGACCGCGATAAACGAGGTCATTCCACTCCGGTATCAGGTTGTTGATCGGACAGCCCGATGCAGCGGGACTATTCTCCGGCAATCGCATTCCCGTATGACAGAACGGGATGCCACAATCCATACAGCGTGCCCCTTGCGTCTGAAGCTTTTCTACAGTAAAATGTTCGTGAAATTCGTTCCAGTCTTTGATACGCTCTAATGGTGAACGATCGGGCGGAAGTTCTCTATCATACTCCATAAATCCCGTTGGTTTTGCCATGCTGTCTCCTTACAATCGTAACTTTCTAAGCTGCTTCTTCAGCAGCGACGCCACGCCGGAACGCCTCTAGCCAAGCGTCCTCTCCCTCAAATCCTTCTGTTTCTGCCTCTTGAAGCGCGTCAAGAATCCTTTTGTAATCTTGCGGCATGACCTTGACGAATTGAGGAATCATATTCTCCCAGTCCTCCAAAACTTCTAACGCAAGTTCGCTGCCAGTATACTCGGCGTGCCGCTGAATCATTCCCTTGACCTCCAGGATCTCTACTGAATCCTCCAAGCGTTCAAGGTCGCACTGTTCCTGATTACAACGGATATGGAAATCGCCATCCCGGTCAAGGACATACGCGATACCGCCCGACATGCCACCGGCGAAATTGCGTCCTG
Organism: Candidatus Poribacteria bacterium; assembly: GCA_022822785.1. GTDB lineage: Bacteria > Poribacteria > WGA-4E > WGA-4E > PCPOR2b > PCPOR2b. The sequence goes on along the minus strand of JAJEAL010000093.1, from coordinate 42,257 downwards.
TTTTACCGAGCACAACGACTCTGCCACCCGTCATATACTCACATCCGTGATCGCCTACAGCTTCAACAACAGCACGGACCCCGCTATTCCGCACGCAGAATCGTTCACCCGCCATGCCGCGGATATAGGCTTCGCCGTTGGTCGCGCCGTAGAATGCAACGTTGCCGATAATGATGTTTTCCTCAGGCTTGAATGTGGAGACTTTGGGCGGATATACAATCAACTTGCTGCCGCAGAGCCCTTTACCGAAGTAGTCATTTGCGTCGCCTTCAAGTCGGAACGTGATACCAGGAGGTGTAAAAGCACCAAAGGATTGGCCCGCAGACCCTTGAAAATGAATGTCAATGGTATCGTCGGGTAGTCCGTCGGGTCCGTGGCGTCGGGTAAGTTCACTACCTAAAATTGTACCGACAACTCGGTTTGTATTCTTAATTGGGAAGGAGCCCGTAACTTTTGTTCCATCCCGTAAGGTCGGTTCACAAAAATCCAGAAGGATTTCGTTATCTAGGGCTTTATCCAAACCGTGGTCTTGGTCAATTTGGCAATAGCGACCGATTTCGGGTCCAACTTGAGGTTGGTAAAGAATGGGCGACAGATCTATGCCTTTCGCTTTCCAGTGATCGACTGCCTTGGCGGGCTCCAGTAGGTCGGTACGACCGATTAGTTCATTGACCGTACGAACTCCCAACTGTGCCATGATTTCACGCATATCTTGTGCGATGAAATGCATGAAATTCACGACGTGGGATGGGTCTCCCATGAATTTCTCACGCAGCTCTGGATTTTGCGTTGCCACACCCACCGGGCAGGTATCCAGATGACATACGCGCATCATAATACAACCGAGCGTCACCAGCGCCGTAGTCGCAAAACCGAACTCTTCAGCGCCTAGCAAAGCTGCGACAATAACATCTCGACCAGTTTTGAGTTGACCATCTGTTTCCACGATAATACGAGAACGTAGGTTATTCAACACCAATGTCTGATGTGTCTCCGCTACGCCAAGTTCCCAAGGCAAGCCAGCGTGTTTAATACTGGTCTGTGGAGAAGCCCCCGTACCGCCATCAAGCCCGCTGATCAGCACAACGTCTGCGTGTCCTTTTGCGACACCTGCTGCGATTGTCCCGACACCGACCTCGGATACTAACTTAACATTAATCCGCGCATGGTGGTTCGAGTTTTTCAGGTCGTGGATGAGTTGAGCGAGATCTTCAATCGAATAGATGTCGTGGTGTGGAGGCGGTGAAATCAGTTCGACCCCCGGCGTCGAGTGGCGCACTGTGGCGATCCACGGATAGACTTTTCTACCGGGCAACTCTCCCCCTTCACCGGGCTTGGCACCTTGTGCCATTTTGATTTGGAGCTCCTTCGCGTTGACTAAATAGTTGCTAGTAACGCCGAATCTACCGGAGGCGACCTGTTTAATCGCGCTATTTTTAGAGTCGCCGTTGGGTTCAGGAAAGTACCGTGCCGGGTCTTCTCCCCCTTCACCGGTATTGCTCTTTCCGCCAATACGATTCATCGCAATCGCTAGTGCCTCGTGTGCTTCCTTGCTAATAGAGCCGTAAGACATCGCGCCGCTCTTGAAACGCTTGCAGATTTCTTCAACCGGTTCTACCTCGTCAATCGGAATCGGTTCATTGGGGAACTTCAGTTCCAAGAGGCCACGTAGCGTCGCCATATTCTGGGAATAATTATTAATCAACTTTGCGTAGTCTTTATAGACTTCGTAGTTATTGGTACGGGCAGCCAATTGCAGCTTATGAATCGTGGCTGGGTTAAATAGATGATATTCGCCATCCTGTCTCCACTGGAAATGCCCACCGACGTCCAAAGTACGATTATCAACCGGAATTTCTGGGAAGGCTGCACGGTGCCGCATCAAAGCTTCGCGAGCGATAACATCAAGTCCAACCCCTTCCACGCGAGTTTCCGTCCATGTAAAGTAACGGTCAACGACCTCTTGCTTGATACCGATGGCTTCAAAGATTTGCGCGCCTCTATATGACTTGATGGTTGAAATACCCATCTTTGCCATCACCTTGACGACACCTTTGGTGGCTGATTTGATGTATCCTTTGACAGCGTCTTTATACCCGATATCTGTCAGTTGTCCTTCGGCGATCATATCCGCTAGACTCTCAAACGCCATATAAGGATTAACTGCTTGGACACCATATCCGATTAGCAAGCAGAAGTGATGGACTTCGCGGGGTTCACCCGATTCAAGCGCGATACCCACTTTTGTACGTGTGCCCCGCCGAATCAGGTGGTGATGGAGACCTGCAACAGCCAACAGCGCGGGGATGGGAGCAGATTTTTCATCCACGCCGCGGTCAGACAAGATAAGAATGGTATAATCCTGTTCAATGGCGCGATCTGCGGCTTCAAAGAGGTCGTCCATCGCTTTTTCAAGCCCGTCCTCTCCATCGGCAACGTTAAACAGGATGGGAAGCGTGGTGGATTTGAACCACGGCAGATCTACACGGCGCAACTGTTCTAACTCCTCATCTGAAATCACTGGGGTCTCTAGGTGAATCTGACGACAACTCTCCGGTTCCGGTACAAGCAGGTTGCGTTCGGGACCTATTGTTGTTTCGGATGAAGTGATAATCTCTTCCTTGAGCGGATCTAACGGTGGATTGGTAACTTGTGCAAATAGCTGTTTGAAATAGTTGTAAAGCAGCTGCGGTCGGTTAGAGAGTACCGCCAAAGCGGCATCATTCCCCATTGAGCCAACAGGGTCGCGACCAATCTTCGACATGGGCCCGAGGAAGATGCGCTGATCTTCAAATGTGTATCCGAATGCCTGTTGACGTTGTAAAATCTGGTCATGGTCTTTTTCAGGTACTTTCGGTTCAACCGCCGGCAGATCTTCCAATGGGGTAAGGTGCTCGTTGAGCCACTGACCGTACGGATGTTCAGCGGCGATTTCATCTTTAGCTTCATCATCACTGATGATGCGCCCCTCACTTGTGTCAATCAGAAGGATTCGACCCGGTTGAAGGCGTCCCTTGGAGACAACCCGTTCAGCGGGAATATCCAATACGCCAGTTTCCGAAGCGAGAACGAGCATGTCATCATTTGTGATGTAGTAGCGAGACGGCCGGAAACCGTTGCGATCTAGAGAAGCGCCGACAACTGTGCCATCGGTAAAAGCGATGGAGGCCGGACCGTCCCACGGCTCCATTAGACAGCTATGATATTCATAGAACGCCCGTTTCTCAGGGCTCATGCTCTCATGATTTTCCCACGGTTCTGGAATCATCATCATGACGGAGTGGGGAAGCGATCTGCCGGAGAGTGCAAGAAATTCCAAGCAGTTATCGAAAATAGCGGTGTCGCTGCCATCCTCGTCAAGGATCGGAAATAGCTTCGGTAGGTCATCCCCAAACAGATCGGATGCTAGCATCGCTTGCCGTGCTTTCATCCAGTTCTGGTTGCCGCGCACGGTGTTAATTTCGCCGTTGTGAATCATATATCGATAGGGGTGTGACCGCGCCCAGCTTGGAAAGGTGTTCGTTGAGAATCGGGAATGAAGCAGGACAATCGCCGCCTCCATCCGCGGATCTTTCAGTTCGGGGTAAAACTCGGGGACCTGCATCGGGGTGAGCATCCCCTTATAAACGATAGTCCGGCTAGATAGACTCGGGATGTAAAAGTCTTCATCTATCCCGCCATATCGGATGATATTGGAAGCGCGCTTCCGAATTACATATAATTTGCGCTCAAAGGCGAGGTCATCTTCGATATTGGGGTTTCTACCGATAAAGATTTGCCATACAGCGGGTTCAGAAGAGCGGGAGATCGGTCCTAGATAGAAATTGTCAGTGGGAACTTCGCGCCAACCTAAAACGGTTTGGCCCTCTTCGACAACAATTTCCTCAAGTTTTTGCTGACAGCGTTGAAGGAGTTCACCGTCCTCGGTATTGGTGAAAAACACCATGCCAACACCGTACTGTTTTGGATCGGGCAGGTTAACTCCTACCTCTTCGCAGGCATGTTGAAGGAAGTTGTGTGGCACCTGCATTAGAACACCTGCTCCGTCGCCGGTATTTTCCTCGGCACCGCGGGCGCCACGATGGTCAAGACAAACGAGCGCATCGAGTGCCTGACGCACGAGTGTATTTGATTTTTTACCTTTGATGTTGACGACAAAACCGATACCACAGGCATCATGTTCGTAGGCGGGATTATAAAGCCCTTGCTTTTTCGGAATACCTATCTTTCCTTTCATTTTGCCCTTTCTTGTTCTACGTCGTTCCGAGAATCCGTATCTCTTTGTTGCTCTTGCTGCGGTTTTTATTTGCTTTATCTCTGACTTGCTTCTACCCTGATAGCGCCCCGATCATATCCTCTGAAGCGATGAGAAACACTTTTCAGACTGGATCGGCAGATACGGGAGTATGTGCTCCCAATAGTCCGAAACCTAATGATTACTTGCTGAAATAGTTCGATAAGATGAAGGTTCAGGAAGGGAAATCATTTGGTGGGAATCTGTTACGCTTACTCCGAAAACACTACATCTAATGAAAAATTATGGTAAATAGACTTGTTATAATACATTACATAAATTGCTGATGTCAAGTAAATTCCCTTGACACCAGTCCAACAATTTTGGTTGACAACCGCGCCCCAAACTTGGATAATAGAAACCTTAAAACATGAGATGGAGGGAGCAGACAATGATTAACCTGAGCGTGAATGTCAATAAGGTCGCAACACTAAGAAATTCTAGGGGCGAAGATGTTCCAAATGTCATCGAAGCGGTACAAACCTGCATCAATACAGGGGTACAGGGGATTACGGTGCACCCACGCGAAGACCAACGCCACATCAAACCCCACGATGTCTACGAAATTGCTGAGATGGTTACCGTCGAATATAACATTGAGGGCGATCCCCGACCCGACCTGTTGGATATGGTAATAGAGGTGCGCCCGGACCAATGTACGCTTGTTCCCGTCACACCGGGCGAGGTGACGAGCGACCACGGTTGGGATCTAACAGCGGAAGGTGAAGGACTGAAACCGGTCATTCATCGGCTCAAGGATGCCGGTATCCGTGTGAGTCTGTTTAGCGGTACGGACCTGCATCAAATCGAATTGGCGAAGGAAGTTGGCGCGGATCGGGTTGAATTCTACACCGCGCCTTATGCGTGGGCGAAAACCGAACAGGAGATTGTACACGAATTCGGCTTGCTCGTCCAAGCCGCTGAAAGGGCGGTCAGCGTGGGGCTTGGCGTCAATGCAGGACATGATCTTAACCTAGAAAATTTACCGCGCATGAGAAATCTCCCCGGTCTACTTGAGGTCTCGATTGGGCATCACCTGATGGCGCACGCCCTTTATGTCGGACTTGAGCAATCGGTGAAGGACTACCGGGCTGCATTGGGTCAGGATGTGGTATGACCATTTTTCTTGTCAAATGGTAAATGCTGATGAGGGTTAAGGGGTTGAATAAAAAGATCCAAGCGATATAGGAATGAGAAACAGCATGCCCAAAAAATCCTGAGAATCCAGATTCAGACAGAGGAAAAAATGAATAAGCCCTTAAAGATATTCATTACCTATGCACATAAAGATAAGGCAGCAAAGAACAAATTGATCGCGTACCTTGGTGTAATGGAGAGGAAAGGCGAGATAAAATTTTGGGACGATAACGAAATCCGCCTAGGCGACAAGTGGTATAAGAAAATTTCCAATAACCTTGTCACTTCGGACATTCTGTTCTACCTCGTTTCCGCTGCAAGTCTTGCGTCTGAAAACTGTAACAGAGAATTGGCTGAAGCGTTGAGCGCAAAGATAAGAGTCATCCCCATCATCCTTGAGCGTTGCGATTGGCTAAATCATCAACTCAGCGACATCCAAGTTCTGCCTGTCGAAGGTAAGCCTATTAACGAATGGTTCCCTGATAGCAGAGGTTGGCAAAATGTGGTAGAAAACATTCAAAAAGCCATTGACAAAATACAGTCTCAAGCGGAGACCTCGTCTGGGAGATCCAAAAAAGAGCAACACGCTGAATTGGCATTCCAACAAGGTAACGTTTTAATGATGCTTGGGCAAGTAGACAGGGCAATAGAAATTTACGCAGATGCGATCAAACTCAATCCGAATAATACCTATACTTATAATAATCGAGGGTCCGCTTATGGGAGCAAGAATAGTTTTGACCGTGCCATTGCAGACTATACTAGAGCGATAGAACTGAATCCCAATTATGTCAACGCCTATTTGAATCGCGGAGTGGCTTACGGGGAAAAAGGCGATTATGACCGCGCCATTGCAGACTATACCAAAGCAATACAACTCAAACCGGACTTTGCTGAGGCATACATCAATCGCGGTGCTGCTTATCTTAAAGCAGGCAAATTGGAACAGGTTGTTGACGACTATAACAGAGCAATAGAGTTCAAACCTGATTATGCTGACGGCTATTTGAATCGCGGAATGGCTTACGGGACAAAAGGCGATTATGACCGTGCCATTGCAGACTATACTAGAGCGATAGAACTGAATCCCAATTATGTCGACGCCTATTTGAATCGCGGAGTGGCTTACGGGGAAAAAGGCGATTATGACCGCGCCATTGCAGACTATACCAAAGCAATACAACTGCATCCTGATCTTGCTAAAGCATATACCCATCGTGGGGTGGCTTATCATGAGAAAGGAGAGATTATTTATGCCATCCAAGACTATAGTATGGCGATAGGGTTGAATCCAGAGTTTGCTGAAGTATATGCCCATCGTGGTAATGTCTACCTCGGTAAAATTGATATTCACCGTGCTATTGAAGACTATAACGCGGCGATAAAACTCAATTCAGATGCGGGGCTCGCCTATGGTAATTGCGGCGTGGCATGGTTACATTTGCAACAGTGGGGAAATGCCAAAGTAGATTTGACCGTTGCCATAATCCTGCGCGTGAACATCAGCGCGCTGTTTCACCAGATCTACAAAAGCGTCGCAGATTTTGAGCAAAGAACAGGAATTCGGTTGCCGGAAGATATCGCTGCCATGCTGAATCCCCAAGTGGAGCATATTGAACTTAAAAAAGAGACCCGTCTCGCATTAGCATTGAAAGGTTACGAAACCGGTGAACTCAGCACCGGGCTTGCTGCCCGACTGGCGGGTATGCCATATTCCGAGTTTCTCCTTCTTATGGGTCAGCACGAACTCTCCCCTGTTGGAGAAACAGCAGAGGAACTTGCATCGGATTTTGCCAATGCCCACAAAGCCAGTGATCATCAATAATAGTCCGCTCGTTTTTCTCTGGATACTCAATCTCCTTCCCCTGTTGCGCGAACTCTATACAGATGTGTGGATACCAGAAGAGGTCCAAGAAGAGTTTCTTGGAACTGATACGATCGTTCGCCGTTCCTCACTCAACGGTGCACCGTGGATTAGAACTGTGTCGCTGACTAATCCACAAAGCACATCAGTTTATGGTGGGCTCGATCGGGGCGAAGCCTCAGTTTTAGCTCTTGCAAAAGAACACAATGCACATCTCGTAATTATTGACGAAAAGAAGGCACGAGAGGAGGCCAAACAGATCGGATTGCCGGTCAAGGGCACGGTTGGGGTTTTGCTGGAGGCAAAGAAAAAAGGGTTAATTGATGCCATTAAGCCGCTCTTGGAAACGTTGCGTGATAACGGTATGTATCTGAAACAATCGTTGATTGATAAAGTGTTACAACTTGCAGGAGAAACGTATTGATACCAGCGCTAATACTTTAGAATCCAAACCGACTTGTCCAATCCATTGAATCCGTGTAATCCTTTAATCTGCTTAATCAGCGATTCAGACAATGAGGAAATCGCCATTGTGGAAAATTGAATGAGTAACTATAGAACCTTCAAAGACTATCATATTGAACAGCTACGCGATTCAGAAGACGCAAAAATATATCTTTCTGTTGCACTTGAGGATTACGAGAAAAACGAGGATACAGAAGCGTTTTTACTTGCGGTGAGGGATGTCGCAGAAGCGCAAGGTGGCATGTCTAAATTGGCCGAGTGCGTCAACCTAACCCGTGAGGGGCTTTATAAAGCCCTTTCGGAAAATGGTAATCCACAACTAAACACGATGGGCAAAATACTGCATGGATTAGGATTTAAATTTTCAATTGAAGCACGAGAGAACTGATTGCATTTGCATCCGTGTAATCCTTTAATCCGCTTAATCCGCGATTCAGACAATTAACGGAGTCTACCAACCCAGATTAAGGAGAACTTGATGAGAATTTTAGTTGTTGGGAGTGGTGCTAGAGAGCACACGTTTGTCTGGAAGATTGTACAAAGTCCGCTTGTTGAAAAGGTGTACTGTGTGCCGGGCAATCCCGGTATCGCCCAAATTGCCGAATGTCGGTCAATTTCCCTTGAGGACAACTTTTCAGAGCTTGCGGACTTTGCCGAAACGAAAAAGATAGCCCTGACCGTCGTTGGTCCCGAAGACCCACTGGCACGGGGCATCGTTGATGTCTTCCAAGCGCGAGGGCTCCGAGCCTTTGGACCGGACCGGAAAGCTGCGATTCTTGAAGCGAGCAAAGATTTTGCAAAACAGTTAATGGCACAAAATGGTATCCCCACCGCCGCACATCGCACGTTCGAGGACGCGGACGCAGCAATCGCTTATCTTGAAAAAATAAACGCACCGGTCTTTATCAAAGCGGATGGATTGGCTGCGGGGAAAGGCGTTATTCCGGGACTAACGCTTGATGCCGCCGTTAAAGCAGTGCAGGAAATCATGGTTGATCGGAACTTCGGAAGTGCCGGGGATAAAGTAGTAATTGAGGAAGCGTTATTCGGCGAAGAGGCGAGTTTTACAGTCTTAACGGATGGCGTGTCCTGTCTCCCCTTTGTAAGCTCTCAAGATCACAAAATGTCCTTAGATGGTGACAAGGGCAAAAACACCGGGGGCATGGGCGCGTATTCACCCGCGCCGGTCATGACGCCTGAACTCAGCGAGCAGGTTATGGATACGATTGTGCGACCAGCTATCAGCGGGATGGCGTCGGAGGGACGCACTTTCAAGGGTATTTTGTATGTGGGTCTAATGATTACCGAAGCAGGTCCCAAAGTAATCGAGTTTAACTGCCGGCTTGGCGACCCCGAAGCACAGGTGCTGCTAACCCGCATGGAAAGCGATATTGTGCCGATGCTGGAGGCATGTATTGATGGAACGTTGGACAAGGTCGAATGCAAATGGAAATCCGAAGCGGCGACGTGTGTGGTAATGGCGTCAGGCGGATACCCGGACGCTTACGAAACAGGCAGAGTGATTGCCGGGCTAGACCGCGCTAATGCGCTGGAGGACGTGACGGTTTTTCATGCAGGGACGCAGATGCAGAACGGAAACATCGCTACGGGAGGCGGTAGGGTCCTCGGCGTTACTGCACTCGCCCATGACATCAAATCGGCGATAGTGCAAGCGTACCGCGGGGTGGAGGAAATCCACTTCGATCAAGCCCACTTTCGGACTGACATCGGATACCGGGCATTAGACCGTGCTTCATAAACCGGTAGGTGTGGTTTCCAACCGCACCGGTTTGGAGTGTCTAAGTAATTCTAAAATCTACCATAATCTTCATCGTACCCCGCATTGAAATGCGTAAGTCCTACGGGAGATGAAGCAGCCGTGCCGACCTCTGAATTTCAATTTCTTGGCATTCCTCATATTGTCGTGCTAGTCCTAACAGTTACGCTGCCCATTGCGCTATCGGTACTGGTGAGAAAAGCAGACTCATCGGTCGTGACGAATGGGGTTTGCTACCTTTTGGGCGCGATATTAATCGTCAATGAAGTTGGGAATTGGGTTTACCGCATGGCAACAGTGCAATCGTTCAGCGTATTCTTGCAGAGGCACCTGCCCCTCCACATCTGCGGGGTTGCGCTTTTTGTCATAGTGTTAGCCCTGTTGTGTCGGAACCAGATTCTCTATGAAATCGGTTATTTCTGGGGACTCGTTGGCACATTAAACGCTGTTCTCACGCCTCAACTGGAGGTCGGTTTTCCGCACTACCGTTTCTTTCAATATTTTATTGTACACGGTGGCATTGTTGTCAGCGTGCTATTTGCGACGTGGGGGTTGAGAATGCGGCCCACATTCAAAAGCTTATTGCGTTCATTCCTACTTGCCAATTTTTATATGGTGGTTATGGTGGGCGTCAATCTGCTGCTGAAATCTAACTACATGTTCATTTGCGATCCACCGCATACGAAATCTCCCTTTTTCTTCGCGCCCTGGCCCTGGTATATCCCCATTTTAGATGGCGTGGCTCTCGTTCTTTTCTTTGTGGTCTACTCCCCTTTCTTAATTGGCGATTGGCTGAAATCCCTTTCTCCAAAACAGTCACCTTAGAAGGAACTAACGGATGACACAGATAGAGCAGCAAAATCAGCACAATGTTTCAGGCGGTCCCCAGATTTTCGGTTGGTGTATGTACGATTGGGCAAACTCTGCCTATGTAACCACGGTGGTTGCAGGCGTTTTGCCTATCTATTTCGCCACCGCTATTGTGGGCGAAGGCGGTGTCCAAATCGGGAGCACCATCGTTAGCGCAGATGCCCTTTGGGGATATCTGGTCAGTGCTTCCGCGATGTTTGTCTTTCTCTTTGCTCCCGTCCTCGGTGCCATATCAGACTTCTCTGCATCGAAGAAAAAGTTCCTGATCACGCTTGCTTATATGGGCAGCATCAGCGCAACGCTTCTCTACTTCTCTCAATCCGGAGATGTGTGGCGAACCGCCACCCTATTTCTGGTCGCACAGATTGGATTTGTAGGAGCGAATGTCTTCTATGATGCGTTTCTGCCTCAAATTGCAGCCGAAGATAAAATAGACTGGGTATCCAGCAAAGGATTTTCCTATGGATATATCGGCGGTGGGTTGCAATTTGCCATTACGTTAGGGCTGGTCGCAGGTCACGAGCAGCTTGGGATTGATCAAGGACTCGCAGCCCGTATTGGACTGGGAATGGCAGGCTTATGGTGGGCAGGTTTTACACTCTTTACGCTCAAGAACCTGAAAGAGGCGGAGGCGATAGAGACAATGCCAGAAAAATACCAATCGCAACCGAAGATAATCGCTTATGCCGCCATCGGAATTACGCGAACCCTTGCTACGATTAGAAAGGTTAAACGCTTCAAGCACCTACTGCTATTTTTAATCGCTTTCATGATCTATAACGATGGCGTTCAGACAGTCATCAGCATGGCAACGATTTATGGGACTGAAGAACTGAAATTTTCCGCAACGGTCTTGATGGTCACGTTGCTGATGATTCAGATTATCGCCGCAGGCGGTGCCTTACTATTCGGTCGGGTTGCCGAGAAGATCGGTGCGAAACGGGCTTTGATGCTATCGTTACTCCTCTGGAGCGGGGTTGTCACCTATGCTTATTTCCTGCATACCGTTACGGAGTTTTTCATCTTGGGTGTCGTTGTAGGAATCGTGCTCGGCGGGTCGCAGGCGCTCAGTCGTTCTTTTTATGGGGCGATGATTCCGAAAGAAGCCTCCGCGGAGTTTTACGGATTTTATTCTGTCTTCAGCAAGTTCTCAGCAATTTGGGGCCCCTTGGTGTTTGCCATTATACGGCAAGTTACCGGAACACCACGATTAGCCATCATTTCGCTGATGGTCTTCTTTATTGTAGGTCTGATTCTGCTCGCCTTTGTAGATGAGGAGAAAGCCAAAGAAGCCAAACATTCCGGGGCATTCTAGGTTCTTACTTAGAGTCTGTTTGAAAATTCATTTGATACGGTTTCGCATCAAGTAAATGGAAGCAATGTACACCATCGCCTCAGCCGTCTCAGCAGAGCGTTCATAGTCCAAAGTCAATCGGCGAAACCAACCAAACCAAAAAAAGTGCGCTCCACAATCCAGAGCGTTGCTCGATATTATGTAAGTAAATTGACTCTGATTAAGTCAATATAACCTTGCCGGTATGAGCTCCATAATCATACCGGCATTTTCTTTGATTGAATGACAGCACACACCCACCTAATCGTCAAGACAAATGATCCAGACCCTCAAGTTTACCACACCAGCCTCCAAACTCATCCTACTGAAATAGAAAAATCACTCTAGAACCCAAAAAAAACAAGCAAAAAAAGTATTGACAGCCTTTTGGACATAGTATAAGATGGGTGATTGTGTGGGCTCCGAGTTGTCGGCTCGAAGCCCACTGAAGCAAAACGAGAGGCAAGCTCGAATCGCTTCCTGATTGTTAGACTGGAATCTAACAATCTTCTATAGTATAACCCTTTACGCTGTTAGTTTCGATCTAAATAAAAGGGGCTGCACGATTCGGGATAATCCGACCATGCAGCCCCTTTTTTTAGGTCAACCAATAGCAATAAGGAGTAGGTCTGCACTAAAGTGTGGAGTAGTGAAATCGGTACTCAGGTTTGCAAAATCGTTCATACAGTAACAAGGCATACATCAGAGAAATCCTCAATGAACACAGGGTTTCGAGGCGTATTACCGATGTATGACGTTTTTGGGTGTGCCTCGGATTTCGCCCATAATTTCAGACATTTGATACTTACCACACTTAACTGCAGTGCTACCAAGGTAGCAACTTGAATAGAAAAATAACAGATAGGATTTATCACCCAGAGCACGATTCCAAACTCACGCGAAGACAATTTATAGAACGATTTTCCACCGCGGGATTAGCTCTCAGCGGTTTAGGGCTTTTAGGTTGTGATGTTGCAGATATAGTTTCGCCGGTTCGTACGCCTACAGAGACTGCCCACGATGTCCCTGCTCTCATTATTGGCAGTGGGTTTGGCGGTGCGGTAACAGCCTTGAGATTGGGTCAAGCCGGGATTCGCACGATGGTCCTTGAACAAGGCAAACGGTGGCCGATTACACCGAATACATTTAGCCCCTCTTTTCCACCAGATGGACGCTCGACGTGGTTGCGAACACGAACCATTTTGCCGTTCGGTCCCTCATTACCGATCAGCAGACACACCGGCGTGTTAGATCGCATTGATTATGAAAATATGCAGGTATATCGGGGGACAGCAGTAGGAGGAGGATCGATTGTATACGGCGGCATCACCGTGCAACCGCCCGAAGACCTTTTCTATGAGATTTTCCCTCGTGGTCTCTCCTATCAGGAGTTAGAACCTTACTATGATCGGGTTCGACATATACTCCGTATTACAACGGTGCCGGCGGACATTGAGGCACAGCCATACTACGATTACGCCCGTGTCTTTGCTGAGCATGGGGCTAACGCCGGATTAGAAGTCCAATCTGTGGGACAAGCGACCGACTGGGATGTTATCCGATCCGAAATTGCTGGCACTGTAAGACCCTCTACCATCATCGGAGAGGCGTATTATGGCAATAATGGCGGTAGCAAAAACAGTCTGGATCAAAATTATCTGCCGATGGCTGAAGCCACAGGTTATGTGACTATCCATCCCTTGCGCCGTGTGATTGACATCGCTCAAAAAAGCAGTGAGAACTATAGGGTAACGGTTGAAGAAATAGACGAGACAGGTAGGGTTCTGCAAACGAAGGAAATCACCACGACCTATCTGTTTTTAGCCGCAGGTTCTGTGGGCACAACGGAGTTGTTGGTTAAAGCTCACGAGTTAGGAGATTTGCCGAATCTCAATGCAGAAGTTGGACAGGGGTGGGGAACGAATGGAAGTTCCATGTTCATGCGTTCCGTGAACGAATTAACTGGGAAGATGCAGGGCGGTCCCATAATCAAAATGATTTCAGATTACAATAATGCTGCAAGTCCATCGAGCATTGAATCAGTCTTCTTTCCCCTCGGGCAGGAATGCGGGTGTCTGTTACACCTTTTGCTCTCTTTAGACACCGAGCGCGGGCAATTTTCGTATAATTCAGCTACCAACAAAACGGAGTTGATGTGGCCTGTCTCAGGCAGCGATCAAGCGGTAAGAGCGGCAATGGATTTTGCTAAGCGTATGAACGCAGCCAACGGCGGTCTCCTTGGTCCACCCGCAGGACTGCCTTTTCAATTGCCTGATGTGCTAAAAGATTTTACGTATCACCCGTTGGGTGGGATGGTAATGGACAAAGCGTGTGATTTGAACGGGCGGGTTCACGGCTATCCCAAAATGTATGTAATGGACGGTTCTGCGTTGCCCGGTTCATGTGCCACCGCCAATCCGTCGTTGACGATTGCGGCTTTGGCCGAGCGTAACATAGAAACTATTCTCGCAGAAGATTTTGTCACCGCAGATTAGAACTTAATTTCAATGCCCCCTTGATGATATTTCGTCTTGCTCTTCAAATTTGATGTGTGTTGACATACTACGGAGCAGCCAATAGCATAGCTTTGTGTCCAGATAATCTTAACTGAAACGAACTGATTTGTTCATCAGACATATGATCGATCATTGATTGAATAGGTGGGAGAACTATTCTCCTTTCACAAGTTCGGCTGCCTCGTAGACCGAGGGCCTCGCCTCATCAACGGTGCAACTAGCGGACGCCCTTGCCCTATCAGCTATCTCCCTTTTGACTTCTGTGACAATCATCCCTTCGTCCGGGAGATACTCATCGATCAGTTCCCCGCTCGGATCTATCGCCAAGCATAGTCCGGGAAACCACGCATTGCCGCTATGCCCCGACTGATTCGCATAGAAGATATGGAGGGCATTATCGACCGCACGCCCCGGTAGCAGTTGCATCGCCAATTCCTTGTGAAACTCGGCTTGCTCTCGTTGATCTCCGTTGTTGGAAATCTTCTCGTTTGCCCCGCTGCCGCCAACAGGGATGAAAAAGAGTTCCGCCCCTTTCTGCGCCGCGCTCCGAAAAAGTTCGGGGAAACGCAAATCGTAGCAGATCCCCACACCAAACGTCCATCCCTGCGAGGCGACCACCGGGAACGTATCGCCGGGCACAAACCATTCCCGCTCATTCGGATTAGGCAAATGGAGTTTTGAAAAGGTTGCTAGATATCCGTCGAGTCCGACGATGAGGGCACTATTACGGAGTTGCTCGCCGAACGGTTCAATCGTACCAACCACCAGCGTCATCTGTAATTTGCGACAGAGAGCTTCTAGAAATGGCACCGATTCCTCTGCTGCCGCTGCTGCAATTTTCCGCGCTTCCTCAAACGTAAGGTCGGATTTGTTCATTGACCCGGTGATGCACTCTTCTGGGAAAATCGCAAAGTCCGCTCCTTGTGTGTGCGCTTTGTGCGCCCATTCCGCTACACGTTCCAAGTTAGCGGACGGGGCGCCCATAATGCTGTGCATTGCGATCGAGGCGACTCGTATCGTATCGTTTGCCATACTATTCCCTCGTTGGTTCGTATAAAAAGAAAGTACAAAATGTGAAGGGAAACCGAGTTTTTGTCAAAAACTCGGTTTCTTTGACCAACTAGCATTTACACCCGGCTGTCCTATGATGTTGTGAGGTACGGCTTAACAAATTCGGCGACCGCTGTGCCGAGTAGCGCGGAGCCTTCGGGGGTAAAATGAACACCATCCGGGGTCAGATAGCTATCCCGTCCCGCCTCCGTGATAACGCCAAACAGGTCGTTAATCGCGATATCCAAGTCGTCTGCGACCTTGCAAGCGACGGCATTATACGCTGCGACATCGGCTTCTAGTCGATCAAACCCCTTCCGTTCATGATGCCAAATCTCGTTGACAGGCGTGGTCAGCGCCCAGATGACAGTGCAGTTGATTTTGTCTAAAATGCGTTTGAGGAAAGTGCGGAGATTGGATTCGTACTGATTAATCGGGATAGCTGGCTCACCGGTATCGAAATCCTTTCTCAAATCGTGCAGCCCGCAGTTGATATGAACGACATCGGGCGCCCGAGAGATAATCCACTCGTTGAGATGTTGAAGAATATTCGCGCTATTCCCGCCGTTCTGCGTCGGTGCCCAAACGTCGGCAAGCTCGGTGAGCTCACGAATCACATCGGCTTGATAGCCCATGCGAATTGAATCGCCGATGAGGATAAGTTGTTGCATTGAAATGTTCTCCTTATGGATGAGAGTGTGATGATCTGCATTTCCACATTGCTCATACGACACCTTAGCGTCTATTTGATCCAGGTCATTGATTCACCGCGTACCAAGAAAGAGCGTTCATCCCATTGACCGGGACGCTCAACCGGGATAGCGCCGGTTTCCACCGCGACATCCAACGGATTGGCGCGCGTCTCTAGTGGCAGTCGGACCCGCTCGTGCATACGGGCTGATTCGTAGACCGCCATCATAATCTCCAGTGCAGCCTTCCCATACTTTGACTCACCCGGGTAGTCATCAATCTTGCCGTCGATCCAGTCGCAGATTGCGTAAGCCTGACTAGTGAAGGCACTGCCATATCCGGTCAGATTTGTTTCGGTGGGTTCAAACACCTGCCAGCCCGCCTTCTCCGGAGTCATGTATTTCAAGCTGTTATCGTTGACATCCATCATACCATCGCTGCCGTATATCGTCGCACCAACTTGATAAAGCCCACCACTGATAGGAACTTCATTCTCAATGACACCTTCCACATCATTGGGGTATCCTATCAGTCCACAGCAACGGTCTTCGACCCGATGTCCGAAGAGATAGTGATCGGTTTTGCGTTCTACAGACCCCATGACCCACTCCGCCTGTGGATTTCCTAGGACAAAGAGTTGGAAATCGACACAGTGAGTCCCTGTATTCAGCATCCCCGCTCTCACCGAGGACCAGAGCCGGCGCGGCTCACCGATGGCACCGTCCGCAAGGAGTCGCCTCGCTTCCTGCCACGAGGAATAGAAACGACGTTGATGACCGACTGCAAATTTAACATTGTTGCGTTCACAGGCAATCATCATTGCTTCGGCTTCTCCTAAGGAGCACGCCATCGGTTTCTCACAGAGAATCGCTTGGGGCTTGTGAACTGCTGCTGCAATCGTCATCTCAGCGTGTTGTGGGTTCCAAGAGCAGACGCTGACGATGTCGAGATCTTCCTTTTCCATCATTTCCCGATAATCGAGATACTGGCTTTTAACGTTAAAATCCCGCGCATAATCTGCGAGTGCTTCGGGATGGGAATCGGCGATGGCAACGATTTCAGTGCGGTTACATTCGGTCCAACCTTGACCGTGTGAACGTGCAATACGGCCGCTTGCAATAATACCAACTCTAAATTTTTCAGCCAAGTTGAATTCCTCCTCGTTATCTGATGAAAAAATAGGTGCTAACCACAATTATTACTTTGTGTATGCTAGCACAGCGAGAACCGCTGCGTCAAGGAGTTTTACGGACATCTCTTCTCACAGTAAGACACCTCCGAATCTGATTGATTGCGCTAAGGATACATGCTATAGTTATGGTCTGAATCAGTAGATAATTCTATTTGGGCAGCCTACACGAAAACCGAGCAAATTTTATGTAGCAATATAGCCCTAAATTTGATTTTGTTGATGAGCGGGGATACTATTCTGAGGAGGACCTTAACAGTGGTTATAAAGACAGCTGCTGAACTTAACAAACTCATCCGCGAGGCGTTGCTTGCGGCGGGTGCCGATGAACGGAACGCCAACCGTGTTGCGGAAGCGTTAGTTTCATCCACCTTGCGCGGCGTTGATACACACGGGATTTTACATCTGCCGAGCTACGTCGAGAAGATTCAAAACGGTGAAATTGTGCCCACCGCTTGGCCCGAGATTAGGCAGGAGGATGCTACTAGTGCTCTCGTAGCGGGTAACTGGACATTTGGACATGTAACAGCCAAGTATGCGATCGAGGTTGCAATAGAGAAAGCTGCAAGTCACAACCTAGCGGTTGTAAGTGCCGTTCAGCTAAACCATATCGGACGTTTGGGGGAATACGCTGAAATTGCGGCTGCTAACGAGATGTTAGCCGTAATCTGGGCTGGTGGGTACGGTGTAGAAGAGCCGGTTGCTGTTCCTTATGGTGGGCGGGAACGGGTTTTGAGCACTAACCCGATTAGTATGGGGTTCCCTGTCGGTGATGGGCCGCCAATAGTTATCGATTATGCCACGACGGTTATTGCGGGGAGTAAAGTCCTCACAGCGAGGGATAAAAACGAACAGCTGCCACCGGGTAGCATTGTTGACAAAAATGGGAATCCTTCCACGGATCCGGTTGATTATTTGGAAGGCGGTTCACTGCTCCCGTTCGGAGGCCACAAAGGCTACGCCTTGATGTTAGCGGTTGAGTTCCTTGCACGGATTCTGCCCGCAGCGGATGCTTTTGCAACCGAAGAGAAGCGGGGTGGGCCCACTTTCCGTCACTCCGGCGTTACCATGATGGTCCTGAAAGCGGATCTGTTTCAGTCGCTGACGGATTATTCGGCACGAATGGAGGATTTAGGGAATCAGGTCAGATCCGTGCCACCTGCCCCTGGTTTCGACGAGGTGATACTCCCCGGTGATCTTGAGGCACGAGCGGAAGAAGCTCGTAAACGCGACGGCATCCCCATCGCCGATGCGCTTTGGGAGAGACTAGAGACGCTCGCCGAATCGCTGGGCGTGGATATAGATTAACCCGAATTGCCATCTTACCCTTTGGAATTGATGGAGGTCAGCTTGTGTAGGGAACGCAGATCTACGTTCCCTATTGTGACGGTTCTCGTTAAAGCAGCTCCGAGCGTCTGAATCAATCTCTCGTAGAGAGCATTCATGGCCAGAGTTGTAAACAGTACAGTCATGTGTAGTAAGGGGGCATTAGTATCTGGCCCGACGGATTAGGATGTCGCAAACACCATCACGGGGACAGGGATTCTTTCTTGAGCAATTATATCCAATTGCTCTAAAGTTACCGCGTCGTAGTATCTTTCTCCACATTGGTTGCATACTCCGACTGGCACATCTTTTATAATTACTAAGTTCCCATCATACCAATGTTCTACTGTGATCTTTTTAGGCTTGATTGCCGCAGCGCAGTATTCACATTCTAGTTCCTTCAATGCAATCCTCTCAAAGTGGTGAGGTATTCAATCTACAAATTGATTATTCCGCGCCGAAAGGGAAGGTCTCAACATCGTTTTCGATTGCCTTCAGCAGGATGGAGATTTCACGTTTATCCGCCGCATCCAACTCATGAGGCGCAGGTGCTCGCTCCACCATAGAGGTCAGAACACCTCGACGTTTAAGAATATAACGGACAAATTGATGGTTTTCCAAGTTAATCAGCGGAAGCAAACGGGTGTGTAACTCCCGTGCGCCGGTCTCATCGCCCCCCCACCAGAGTTCCATAATTTTTGCGAGCAGATCGCCAAATTCACAGGCGGGCATGCACCCGTCGCCCCCACGTGTCATCTCTGCGGGCAGCACCTTACCGGCAGCACCTCCGAAGATGGTCTTGATCCGATCTCCAGCCAACTCCTTGACTTCGCCAATGTGCTGTGGTCCCGGCTGCCGCTCCTCCTTGACATACTCAATCTGCGGGACATCTTCTGCGAGTTGAACAATCTGCTCCCCAGTCAACGGCGCATAGCTATCGGCGTTCTGCACCATAATCGGTCCATCAAAGACCTCTCCAAGCCGCTTGAACATATCTATCGCGGTCGCTGCGTTGGTCCGTGCCGGTGCCATCGCGATTATCGAATCCACCCTCGCCTGCTGTGCTGCCTTTGCATAGAGTAGGACTTGTGGCACGGAGATGCCGGAGCAGCCAAAAACCACCGGAAGTCTACCCTCCACTGTTTCGAGGACGGCATCTAAGTTGCGGATACGCTCTGCCTCGCCGAGGAAGTAGAACTCCCCTACCATGACGGGCCAAACAATTCCGTGCTGACCCGACTCACAGCAGAAATTCGCGGTAGCCTGTAGATCGGCGGTATGGATTTCTAGGTCTTCTGTATAGGGTGTGGGTAGCAGACCAAAAACTCCCTTCATCGGATCAAATTTTGTCATGTATAAATTCCTCCGTTTGTTATTTCTCTCATTTATTAGTAAATCCTAAAAACCGATAGACGCTTTCGCTCCCCGTGTATGGTAGGCGTTGCATAGGCGCAGTTGGAAACAGCGCCTACCGGGTTAGATTGAGTGCGGTGCGGTTAGAAACCACACCTACCGGCCCTGGGGGCAATGCGGTTCGGTTTGGAGTGTCTCATTAATTCTAAAATGGTTACGTCATTCTGATGGAAGTGCTTTTGGACGCCACAAATGCAACAACTCCCCTTGTACCTCATAATCCAATTCTTTCCACCGTTCAATGGGAAGCTCAACATGGGCAAGTGCCGCTGTCGGCATTGTTTCTATTCTGCCTGTCAGGTGAGCAACCAGCGCCTCCATCCCCGGATTATGCCCGACCACCATCACCCGCTGGTTATCGTCGGGGACGTTTTCTAGAACAGCGAGGTATGCCCCTGGTCCCGCATGATAAAGCTCCGATGTCAATTCAACCTTATCCTTATAATGACATGCTTTGGCAACTGCCTTAGCGGTATTTCGCGCGCGTTTGGCGGTTGAGCTAATTATCCTGTCAGGTACTAGTTCTTGCTCCCTCAAAAACTTTCCCATTCGCGGCGCATCCCGTTTGCCACGCTTGTTGAGGGGACGATCGTGATCCGGCAACGATGTATCTTTCCAACTTGACTTGGCATGACGTAAAATTAGTAATGTTTTCATAATCACCTTGTCTTTTTTGGGAACTGTGCGTCACTTGCGTCAATATATTAACGCTCATGTTGAGATTTAGTGCAAAGAAACCGAGTTTTTTTTTGAAAACTCGGTTTCTCTTCGTGTTTTGCACTTTCTTTTTACATGAGCCTATATTAAAAATCTATGTTATCATAAACTCAGGGGGGGCATCCATACAAAAGTCGGCCCTCCAAAAACCTCTTGTCGAAAAATGAGAGTTTGGCTATAATGAGCGCACGGTACGTCATTTGAGTAACGCTTTTTTCCAAAACCCTTGTATTGATTCATGTGTACTTACGAATTTTTGGTTGAGCAATGAACCCGATAAGGTATCAGCCAGTGAACTAATGAACCAATGAACTACCTATTTTCACGTTTCACGCATCACGTTTCACGTCCTTTGCGTATTGCGCTTCCTTTTGACATAAGCTAATTAGGAGGTTATGTGTATGCCTATACCCACGACGAACGCCGATGGCAAATCGGCGATAGAGTTTTCCGAAGACCAGAAATTCATCTTTGACACGCGGGGGTGGATAGCTCTCCCCGGTGTGTTGACCGATGACGACGTTGCCGAGATGCGGGAGTTTTGCTACCGTCTGAAACGGGAGCCCGAATCCATTCCTGAGCATCACCGCTCCTCCATCGGCGGCCCCCTCGAAAAATTGACCGACCATCCTATTGTCCTCGGCTTCATGAACGAATTTGTTGCGACAGGTTATGCAGCGGAGGAGTGCTACGGTTTTCGGTTGGAAGGGACGTTCCTGACGATTCGACCCAAAGGGCATGACAACTTCAGTCCTCACGGCGGACGAGGGTTACTGAATTTTCCGGGCAACTCACATACCTATCACATGCACCACGACAAAGCGCACAGCGGATTGACGCGGGTCGTATGGGAACTGAATCCAGTCAAGAAACGCAGCGGCGGCACCCTGTTCTTGACGGGAAGTCATAAAGGTGCCTTCCCACCACCAAAATCGACGCAAGATCGGGATTGTCCGCTCTGGGATGATTATTCCTGTCCGGCGGGGTCGGTACTGTTTTTCACGGAAGCGATAACACACACCGGCGCCCGGTGGGAAGACAATACGGCGGATCGGGTCGCCATCTTTAACTGTTACAACGTTGTTGGCAACAAATGGCATAAGTGGGAGCCCCATCCGAAACATCTTGCTGAAATGCCGTTCAAACGCACTACGCTCTTCCGTCCTGTCTACTGCCAGGATAATGTACTTTCACCAGCTGACGGTGTGTAATAATTTGATGGTGTTGGTCCCGATTGCGTTAGTTTCTGTACACAATCGTGGATTCACGATTTTATTTATTCTGACAAAGGCCAAGACAACGAAATCGGAATTTGCAGCTGTTGACGTGCTCATTCGTCGAAGCTAGGATGTGAAATGTGAAAACTGGATCGGTCTGCCAATAACACATAACTGGAGGTTGTACATGAAGATTACAGCGGTCAAGCCGTTTATTGCATCAAGTGGAAATTTTTTCGTGAAGGTTGAGACGGACGAAGGTATCTACGGGGTTGGTGAAGGGGGCTTGAAGCGACGTGGACGAGCGATGGCGGAGGTAATCCATTCGTCTGAACCTACTCTACTCGGTCAAGACCCGTTTCGCATTGAATATTTGTGGCAGCGGATGTTTCGTGGCGGTTTTTTCCCGGGCGGCGTGATTCAGTCTGCGGCGGTGAGCGCGGTAGATATTGCACTGTGGGATATTAAAGGGAAGGCGTTAGGAGTGCCGGTATACGAGCTGCTCGGAGGGAGGACCAGAGATAAGGTGGTCTGCTATCCCCACAACGGCGATCCAAATAATATCGAATCGCTCGTTACGAGTTGCCGAAAGACCTATGAAGCGGGCTGGAAGTTTGTTCGATGGGGGTTATGTGACCCGGAAGGCGACGGTCGTTTTGAGCCGAAACGAGCGGTGCGGTTCGGGATTGAGCAGGTAAAAGCGGTCAGAGAGGCACTCGGTGATGATGTAGAGATTTGCGTGGATGTCCATACGCGGTTGGATCCACCCGCGAGCATTGAATTCTGTAAAGGGGTTGAGCAATATCGCCCCTTCTTCATTGAAGACCCGCTCCGCAGCGAAAATCCTGCGAGTCTGAGGTTGGTTCGACAAAACACATCAGTTCCGTTGGCGGTGGGTGAACAGTTTGACAGCAAATGGAGTTTTCGGGAAGTGATTGAAGACGACTTGATGGATTATTGCCGGGTAGATCTCTGCATCGCTGGCGGGTTGACTGAGGCTCGAAAGATTGCCGGTTGGTGTGAAACGCACTACATTCACATCGTTCCGCATAATCCGCTTGGTCCCGTTTCAACAGCAGCCTGTCTCCACCTCTGTCTAGCATCAGCGCTTGTTGGGGTTCAGGAACTGCCCCGTCCACCGATGACGAGCCTTACCGATGTCATTCCGGTTCAGATGCCGTTTGCTGATGGCTATTTACTCCCGCCTGAAGGCCCTGGACTCGGTATTGAGTTTAACGAGGACGCCGTCGTCGATGCTACACCGCCGGCTCCGGGCCCACCTTCTGGTTATCAAAGGGATGATGGGGCGTATACGAATTGGTAGTTAATTCTCTAGCATGGTATAGGACTAACGCATGTCAGGACGGGGCAAGTCCCTCTGAATCCCGATTTATTGGGGATGCCCCGCCTACAGCTAGCTGCGTAAGCCCTGATGGTATTAATCTTTTCGGATATATCGGTCAAGTTTTGTTAAAAAAACTTGACTGCTTTTTGATAAATAACAGCCGAAATTCTCGATTTGCATAGCAATTTGGGGGAGCAGAGCAAAAAATTTACTTGGAAAGCTGGCAAATTTTTGGTAAAATTACAGATGAAGTTAGTTTCCGACGGGGATAACACCGGCTGCCTCCATCCAAAAACAGGAATAATAGCGTATTGCAGAACCAAGAATCTTTAAAAATACCGATTCAAAGCAACACAGAAGCTCAAGTGCTTTTTGGGCAGTCTGATGCTTTTCTAAACATTGTTGAGGCACGTTTTAACGTCAAGGTGCTCTTAAAGAGCGAAGGTTTAGAGATTACGGGCAAAAACTCCGATGATGTTAATCGTGTAACCAAAACCTTTGAATCGCTACTCCATCTCATCCGAAGTGGACAATCGATTAATGCGAATGATGTCAAATATGCAATTCGTACTTCGAAGGGGAATACGTCCATTCAGTTGGGAAAAGTGGTCGGTGAAGCTATCTCGGTTTTTTCTAAACGTGGCGTTGTACGTCCGAAGACCCCTGCCCAGAAACTCTATGTGAGCGCAATCAAATCGCACGATCTCGTATTTGGTATCGGTCCTGCCGGCACTGGAAAGACCTATCTCGCTATGGCGATGGCGGTTTCTGCATTGAAAAGTGGAGAAGTGAGCCGAATCATTCTAACCCGTCCTGCGGTGGAAGCGGGTGAAAGACTCGGCTTTTTACCTGGCGATATTGAAGCAAAGATTAATCCCTATCTGCGTCCGCTGTACGATGCGCTCTACGATATGATGCCTCCCGAATCCCTTGAGC
Organism: Candidatus Poribacteria bacterium; assembly: GCA_022822785.1. Lineage (GTDB taxonomy): Bacteria > Poribacteria > WGA-4E > WGA-4E > PCPOR2b > PCPOR2b. The sequence goes on along the minus strand of JAJEAL010000093.1, from coordinate 18,118 downwards.
GTTATGTTGAGCGTAATGTAATTGAGGTGGCACCGATTGCCTTCATGCGTGGACGGACGTTAAATAACTCGTTTGTCGTCCTTGATGAGGCACAAAACGCAACCATTGAGCAGATGAAGATGTTCCTCACACGGCTTGGATTTGATTCTAGAGCCGTTGTCACCGGAGACATTACGCAAACTGACTTGCCGACCGGTACAAAGTCGGGGCTAGTTGATGCGCAGTCGGTTCTGTCAGATGTTGACGGTATCGCGTTTATCTACTTTTCAAGGGAGGATGTTGTGAGACACGAACTTGTACAGCAGATTGTGGAGGCATACGAGGAGCGCGATGCTCAAAGGTTAGGAAAGACCGATAACATCTAACTCTGATGTGCAAATGGAATCAAGCGTCCGTTGTAAGGACGACTGCGGATGGTACTCATTAGCAACGAATGTCAAGATATCGATTTTGATGAAGCAATTATTCATAATGCGACGTTGACGACGCTAAAGGCTCACGGTTTTGTTAATTACGAGTTGAGCATCCTCTTAACGGATGATGCAGAGATTCAGGTGCTCAACCAGCAATACCGTCATATTGATGCGCCCACCGATGTATTAGCTTTTGCAATGCGAGAAGGCATCGGGGGAGACTTAAACCCCGAGCTGCTTGGCGATTTGGTCATATCCGTTCCGACAGCCCAGCGTCAATCGGTCGCCCATGGACATTCATTAGATATTGAGCTTGCCATACTGAGTGTACACGGTACACTGCATCTTCTCGGTTACGATCACCAAACGCCAGAGCAAGCGGAAATTATGTTTGATAAACAGTTGGAATTGCTCGGTTTAATTGGGGCCTAGCCTTGGCTGCTTATTAGGTCCTAGATTTTCGCAGAGAATTCAATCTCCTCTGGTTTACAAGTGCACCTTGGGGGTGTGATCCCACGTTTGGACGATATAGACATAATTAAACTGGTTAGCTTGGTTGTTTTGTCGGTCTTCGCGGTGCTGTTCTCTGTCGTGGAGGTGCTTATCAACCGGCTCAGCCGGAATGAAATACTAAATATAGCAGAAACTGGGGGACCGCAGCATGAGATGTTGACCGCTTTACTGCGCTACCCACAGAGATCTTCTGTGACGATTATCGTTGCCAAGAGCATATTAATCGTCTGTATTGTTGTTCTGCTGCTCTCCGTGTTCGATTTCAATTCTCTGAGTGATCGGATAATTGGTGCCCTCCTTGCAATTTTCCTCATTGTTGTTGTGACGGAGCTCGTCCCCAAAAATTATGTACAAGGCAGCTCTGAAAACTCAACGATTTCTGCGCTCCGTTTTGTACACGCTGTTTATTGGGTCTTATATCCGCTCATTAAACCGTTGACGCTGCTTAGCTATCTTGGTGTTCGGATCTTGGGTGGAAGGAACCGGGCCGAACAGGATAGCAGTGTTTCACCGGAAGACCTTGAAGCATTAGAAAATGTTGGGAATAGCCAAGACATCTTGGAGGAGGAGGAACGCGAGATGATTTCGCGTATCCTTGACCTACCTGATAAGGTGGCTCGCGAGATTATGATTCCTCGAACAGATATGACCTGCCTCGATGTCTCCTCCCCAAAAGAAGTTGTGCTCCAAACTGCAATCGAATCTCGGCATTCGCGTATTCCTGTCTACGAGGAGCAGATTGACCGCATTATCGGTCTCCTCCATGTCAAAGATTTGTTAGACGATTGGGCGAGAGACGAACCCCTCGATCTGAAATCTATTGCCACCGATCGACCGCCGCATTTCACGCCTGAAGGTAAAAAAATATCGGACCTCTTCCAAGAACTGCGGGCAAATAAGCAGCACATGGCAATCGTTGTTGATGAGTACGGCGGTACAGCAGGAATCGTGACGCTCGAAGATATTATTGAAGAGATTGTTGGGGAAATCCAGGATGAGTACGATTTTGATGAACAAGAGGAGTTGATTCCTCTTGCTGAAGATAGCTATTCGGTTGATGCACGGATGAGTCTTGTCGATCTCAATGAACAGTTAGAAACGCAGATTGAGTCGGAAAATGCGGACACAATCGGCGGATTTATTTTCGATCATCTAGGAACAGTCCCCGAACAGGGACACCAATTCTCTTACCAAGGATTCACGTTTACCATATTGGAGGCAGACGAACGCCGTATCCATCGGATCCGGATGCAGCGAGTGGAGGGTACATCGGAAAAATAAAAAAGTGGACTTGACAGATTCTACGGTGTATGATAAAATCACACGCCCCTGTACTAATTGGGGCGTAGCGCAGTCCGGTTAGCGGGTTCCGACAAATCGGAAAGGGCGGCGGTTACTTGCTATCTGATTGATGCGTTGTTAAGAGTTTATGACGGGGCGTAGCGCAGTCCGGTTAGCGTGCGTGCTTCGGGAGCACGAGGTCGGAGGTTCAAATCCTCTCGCCCCGATTATTTTCATGGGACAATGGAACGGTCAACTACCCAGCCTTAAAGGAGTGGGCTTGTCGTCCGCGCTATTGTCCCATTTTATTATAGGGGAAAAATGCCAACTCAAAAGACACAGGCGATTGTCATTCGTTCGCATCCACTTGGGGAAATGCACAAGATTATTCGGTTCTATACGGTTGAGTTTGGCAAGGTCAGTGCGGTCGCACATGGCATCAGGAGACCCAAGAGTCGTTTCGGCGGTAGCCTCGAACTTTTCAACTGCGGTAACCTCGCCTTCTTTGAATACCCAAATAAAGACCTTCACAGGGTTGATGATTTTGAACTGGTTAACGACTTTGACGCGGTCAAAGCGGACTTTGACCGAACCGCTTACGGCTGCTATTTGGTGGAGTTAGTGGATGCTACGGAGCTGGCGGGGCAGTTAGCAGACCAAAGCGTCTTTCATCTGTTGCAGTACGCGCTGGAAACGTTGGCGCAAGTCGAAGATATTCCGTTGTTAGCCCGTGCTTTTGAAATCCAATTTCTGGGATTGGCAGGATATGCGCCTCAACTCTCGCGGTGCGTAACTTGTGCGGAGAACTTCCACGGTAGAATGGTACATTTCAGCCCCCGCCTTGGGGGTTTGCTGTGTGCAGATTGTGAAGGACAGGATGCAACGGCGAGATCGATTTCACGTGGGAGTTGTGAACTGATGAAGCAGTTACAAAAATTCGACTTTTCTTATTTACCCCGTTTTCGTGCCTCCAATCTCAACCACAGGGAGCTTAAGTTTGTGCTTTCAAATTTTATCTCCTATCATACCGAGCGCACTCTGAAGAGCCGCGAATTTATTGATAATCTGAACGTGTGAAACGTGGAAAGATGTTTTGTGGGGATCCCCCTATGAACGGTCAAGACATCCGTTGGATTCAGAGATCCAATAGTTTTGACAAGGCTTTCTCTCAACTGAAAGAGGCCGTTGAACTAGCACAGCAACGCCAACTCTCAAAGTTAGAGGCACAAGGGTTAATACAGGGTTTTGAGTGCACCCACGAATTGGCATGGAATGTGCTCAAAGATTTTCTGGAGACGCAGGGCGTGGGGAATCTATACGGATCAAGGGATACGACTCGCGCCGCTTTCAGAACGGGTTTAATCGAAAATGGTGAAACATGGATGGAGATGATCCAAAGCCGCAACTTGACCACGCATACCTATAACGAGTCTACAGCCAACCAGATTGTTAAGGCGATTCTTGACACATACTTCGCGGAATTTCAGGCATTACAAATCAAATTGGAAGGCTTGACACGGGGGGAATCAGAATGACATCTTATCCGCAGCCCAGCTCGGGGGCCAGCTTACCCGACCCTGTCCTCCAAAAGATACGTGCTGTCTTCGTCCGCTACCCACAGGTAGAGAAAGTGGTTTTGTACGGTTCACGTGCCAAAGGCACCCACAAAACCGGCTCTGACATTGACCTAACCCTCCGGGGTGGAGACGACTTGACGCTGAATGTGCTCTGCAAAATTGCTAATGACCTAGACGACCTATATCTTCCCTACACGATTGATTTATCCATTTTTCACGACATCAGTGATCCCGATGTGATTGGTCATATCCAGCGGGTTGGGGTGACGGTATATGAGGGAGAATGATGCGAAATGGTTCTCTGATAACCACGATCATATTATCGTGTTCGCCAAAACGAAAGAGATCTGGTCCCCGAATCTTCTACCAAGAACCCCAAAAATGGATGAACGGTACAAAAATCCCGATGATGATCCAAGAGGACCGTGGAGGTCGGGAGGATTAGATGTCAAAACTTATTCTGCAGAATATGATTATACTATCAGAACACCTTTAGGTAAAAAAGTTGTTCCGCCCAAGGGTACATGCTGGCGTGTTTCTAAAGAAGGATTCCAAGAGCTCATTAAGGATAACCGAATATGGTTTGGTGAAAAAGGGGATAATGTTCCAAGAATAAAGCGGTTTCTATCGGAGGTCAAAGCAGGGGTTGATACCTACCTCAATTTGGTTCCATAAAGAAGTAGGGCACAATGATATGATCTGGGAAAACTTAAAGGGGCAGGCAAAAAAGCGAGGGATTGAAACCGACAGCATTTACCAAATCCACAGGTTATTGGAAAGAATTGATCAAGCCGAGGGGAAATCTCCCTTACACCCGCCCTCGGCAGAAAATAAATAGACACTTTTGCCCCTGGTAGGTACGGTTTTCAACCGCACCGGTTTGGCGTGTCTCACTAATTCTAAAATCCACTAATCATTCAGAATGACACCTGCAAAAGTGGCAGATTTAACAATTGATGAGTTTAGAAACCTTGTTCGGGCAGTTGTCATACAAACGCTGTCAGAAATGCTAGACGCCCCCGATGAAGGATTGGAATTGCGCGATAACTTTGCCGAAGAGCTTCTGGGCTCCCTTGCCGCTGTAGAAACTGGCAGCGAAACCACATCTGCACAGAAAGTCGTTGAAAAACTGGGGTTGACTTGGTAATGTATAATAAAATGTTGAACCGACAGTATCTGTAAGGAATCATAACGATGACTTTTCAAGAAATAATACTTGCATTAGAAAAATTTTGGGCGGATTACGGCTGCACTATTCAGCAGCCGACTGATGTTGAAGTCGGTGCGGGGACGTTTAATCCTGCTACTTTTTTACGCTGCCTCGGACCAGAGCCGTGGCAGGTCGCTTATGTCGAACCATCGCGAAGACCCACCGATGGTCGGTACGGCGAAAATCCGTTTCGGCTTGGTGCTTACTATCAATATCAGGTAATCCTTAAACCGGCGCCAACAGATGTACTACCAATCTACCTTGAGAGTTTACGGCATTTGGGAATTGACCCCCGCCGTAATGATTTTCGCTTTGTTGAGGACGATTGGGAGGCGCCGACGTTAGGGGGGTCTGGACTCGGCTGGGAGGTGTGGTGGAATGGTGCCGAAGTGACACAATTCACCTACTTCCAGCAGATGGGAAGTATCGAATTAGACCCAATCTGTGCTGAGTTGACCTATGGACTTGAACGCATAGCGCTCTATCTACAAGATGTCAGTAGTTTCTTCGACATCAAATGGAACGAGCAACTGGTCTACGGGGATGTATATCACCAGAGCGAGGTGGAATATTCCAGATACCATTTTGAACGTGCCGGTGTTGAGACGCTGTTTAGCCTTTTTGACGCGTATGAGAAGGAGGCGTTAGCCTGCCTGGAACACAGTTTGGTACTGCCGGCGACGGATTATGTCCTGAAGTGTTCGCATACGTTCAACGTTCTTGATGCTCGCGGCGTTATCAGTGTGACGGAGCGTGTGGGGTACATTGAGCGCGTACGTCGGCTTGCACAACGGACTGCACGCGCTTATGTGGCGCAGCGGGAGGAGATGGGGCATCCACTGTTGAATCGTTGGAAACTTGAGGGGCAGACAGGGGTGGATGAAGAAAAGGTTTTGAACGCTCAGTCGGAGATAGAGCGGCAGCATGAAGAACAGTCCCCACCTGAAGTCTCTAAAGATTTTCTGCTAGAGATTGGTACTGAGGAGATCCCCGCCGGCTATATTCCACCAGTCTTAGATCAGTTTCAGGAGATTGTGGGTGAATCGTTGGCAGGCGCACGGCTTTCATTTGAAGCTATCCGGACGCTAGCGACTCCACGACGTTTAGCATTATGGGTCAAGGGGTTGGCAACGCTGCAGCCGGATCAGGTGTCTGAGGTGGTCGGTCCGCCGAGGCGCGTCGCCTACGATGCGGATGGAAACCCGACAAAAGCGGCAATCGGTTTTGCAAGGACGCAGGGGGTCAACGTAGAAGATTTAAGAATCGTTGAAACGCAGCGGGGGGAATATGTCGCTGCAGATAAACTTGAAAAAGGGGAATCCACCCATGACCTCCTGAGAACACTGATTCCTGAGTGGATCCAATCCCTGAGTTTCCCTAAAACGATGCGCTGGGATAATCTGCGGTTTGCACGGCCCATACGATGGTTGGTCGCTTTACTAGGGGATAGCGTCGTTGACTTCCAACTAGACACGCTGCGTTCAGGGGGGCAGACCTACGGTCATCGTTCGTTGAATCCTGAGCCGATTGAGCTCTCCTCCGCTTCGCTTGAAGCTTATATTGAGCGTTTACGCGAGGTCAATGTGCTTGTCGATCCGGAGGAGCGGCGAAAAGAGATTGAAACCCAAGTCATGGACATCTTGGAGGCTGAAGGTTGTTTGAGCACAATCGATTCAGAATTGCTAGAAACTGTTAATTTTCTGGTGGAAAATCCCCAAGCGATTGTGGGTAGCTTCAGCGAATCACATCTCTCTTTGCCGAAAGAGGTTCTAATAACCCCGATGAAAACGCACCAGCGTTACTTTCCGATGTGGCAGGTCTCGGACTCTCGGAACGAAGCTGATGGAAAGCTAGCGGCAAAGTTCATAACAATTTCCAACGGTACCGATGGAAATGTTGATGGTGTCAGACATGGCAACGAGCGGGTTTTACATGCCCGGTTCAACGACGCTGCGTTTTTCTATAGGGAAGATCAGAGGACCTCGCTCGCTGATAAAGTTGATAGACTTCATAACGTAGTCTTTCAGGTGAAACTTGGTTCGCTGTATGACAAGCTCACCCGATTGGAGGAACTTGCGGCCTTTATCGCGGAACGGATTGGGGTTGGCGAAAGCGTCACGGATCACGCTATTCGAGCGGCATCACTTTGCAAGGCGGATCTGACGACGCAGATGGTGATTGAATTTCCCTCCCTGCAAGGGATTATTGGGAAATATTACGCCGAAAATTCTGGCGAACCTGAAGCGGTTGCAGTGGCGATTGAAGAACATTATCAACCGATTGCTGCTGACGCGGCCATCCCACGTACCGAAGTCGGGACAATTATTGCGCTTGCGGATAAAATTGACACCATCGTTGGGTACTTCGGTATTGATGAACGACCGACAGGCTCCCAAGATCCGTATTCGCTCAGACGACACGCAATCGGAACTATACGCATCCTCCACGAGAGGAACCAACCCTTGGCATTGACGCCTATCATTGAGAAGGCAATTGAACTATATCGCGTTGATTTCGTCGAAGATACAGAACGTGCGGTGGTTGATTTTATCAAAGGACGAATGGAAGTGCTCTTGAGTGGACGAAGTTATATGCCCAATCTTATTTATGCACCAGACCTTATTGAGGCAGTCCTTGCACCAGACGGGGTGGATGTGATTGATATCCTAGAGCGGGCGGCGGTTCTCAAAGCGTTCCGTGAGCAACCGGACTTTGACAGGGTATATCCGGCACTGAACCGTGTGCTGAGAATTCTGCCGGACCAACCACCAACGGAAATTCACCCCGACCTTTTTCAAGATGATGCTGAAAAGCGGTTGGGGGAGGTTGTGAACGCCACAGAAACAGAGCTAAATCGATGCGTCCAGAAGCGCGACTATGAGGGACTTCTCACGCAGCTTGGCGAACTTCAACCCGCGATCGATCAATTCTTTGATGATGTGATGGTCATGGCGGAAGATACTGCTGTACGATCCAATCGACTCGCGCTATTAAACGCTATTTCACAGAAGGTATATCCACTTGCTGATTTGACAAAGTTAGTTATTGCGGGAAATTAAAGTACAATGGACGAGATTTTAGGTTTTACGCATCAAAGATAAAAAAAGGGAGATAAAAAATGAAGCAAACATTAGTTCTATTTATTAGTTGTGTACTGGCAATCGGTTTTCTCACCGGCTGCGCCGAAAAAGAAGATAGAAACATCCTCGAAGCGCGGGTAGCAATTGCAGAGGCGAATTATCCTGCTGCCCGGAGTGCTATTGAAACCGCGCCGAATCTTCCAGAAACGCAGTCGCTGCGAGCATTACTTCAACTGCATACTACTGCAGGGTGGAGCACTGATGCTGCTGCTTGGCAAGGGACCATTCAAAAGGTTATTGATTATTTACAGCCGCTCAATGAAGATATAAACATATTGGAGACACAAGAAGATCCAGATTCTGACGATCTCGATCGCTTGGAACGGCTTATCCGGTCTAGAAATTCGATTACCGGTCTGCTTGCAAATGCGCTCTCTACGGCTGCCGACAAAAACACCAATCTCCTTTCAGAATTGGTGAGTCAACCCGATTCTGCTGTCATTGTCGGGCTCTTGGAAGCTGAAAAGGGTTTTGACCCAACGGCTAGGGGCGCGGCGATGACCCTGATTCAAAAACTCGGCAATACCCCAGAGGTTTCCGACCTGCTAATTAAAGCGACACAACACCCGGATGCCGATATTAGAAAGGGTGCTGTCAAGCATTTGGCGAACCTGGCAGACCCGAATCTAATCCCCACCTTTGAGTCCATCCTGAAAAACAAGAACGAAGCTCCCTATGTGCTTTACAACGTAATCGTTGCGCTAGAGCGGCTTAAGGAGGAACCGATTGTTCCTGCTCTCAATCTAGCGACGCAAACCAATGCCGCTCAGGTGCGGATGCATGCAGCAAAAATGATAGGTCAACTCAAGGCGGAGGAAGCCATCCCATCGCTGATTTACCTACTGGCAGATCTAGATGCTTATGTCAGGGCAGAATCGATAAGCGCGCTGACAGTGATTGGTGAAGCATCTATCGATCCGCTGATTGCAGTTCTTGATACCGGTGCCCAGAATATTCTGCCGGATGAGAATTCAAGTGAGTATATCGAATTAACATCAAATTACCATTACCTTGCAAACGCATATATTGACACAAATCGACGTGAAAATTATCGCATTCGCACACAGGCTGCCGCGGCGGGAGCGCTTGGTGCATTAAGAGCCGAAAAATCAATTTCCCGACTGATTAGTTTACTCGATAACGATGATCTTCGTGCGAGTGCAGGTGCTGCGTTGCGGGCGATGAAGGGGGTCGCAGTACCGGGACTCATTAACGCCCTCAAAGATCCGAGAGATAATGTCAGGATTCGGAGTGCAGAGGTGCTAGCGGGTATAACCGATTTACGCTCGGTGGACGGTCTCAGTGAGGCGTTGATGACCGATCCGCGAAAGGATGTGAGAGCAGCGGCAGCCAAAACACTTAGTGTCTTAAGGGGTCGTGGCACGAATAATAGCGCGCGCGATGCGCTGATTCAAGGATTGAAGTTAGATGACACAACCGCTGCGAACGCTGCGAACGCACTCGGTCAAATCCAAATTGGTACCGATGACGCGGTGCAAGAACTCATCGCGATGGCAATGGACAAACGGGGACGTGAAACCGTGCGGAATGCTGCACTCTCCGCGTTGACAAGACTGGCCGCTACCCAAGCGGTCCAACCGATGCTGCTTTTGATGTTAAGCGATGAGACTAGTCCTGCCCTCCGCAAAGGGGCTGTGGCCGCCTTGGGAGCGATTAAGGCACCGGAATCGGTCCCGGCGCTGGTGTGGGTTTTGGGAACACGCTATGAAAATATCAAGGATTTCCAGAGACACCTGAAGCGGGAGTACAACACCCTCGCCCGGTTAAAAGAAGCGATTGGCAACTTAGGGGTTGAGTGGACAGGCGACTACACTCCACCGGATTATCGAACGTGGGGTGAACTCAAACCGATTCCGAGTCTCGTTCGTAGTGAGGCTGCGCTCTCACTTGGTAAAATCAAGGGTCAGGCGGTTGTACAGCCGCTCATTGACGCGCTCAAGGAAGATGAACGCGCAGCGGTGCGTAAGAGTGCTGCCTTTGCTTTGGGAGAGGTTAAAGGCGCAGCGGTAGTCGACCCCTTGATTGAAGCACTTAGAAGCGATGAGCAGGGGATTGTGCGTCAAGAAGCTGCAGTTGCTTTGGGCAAAATCAAAGGGGACAAAGTGGTAAATCCTTTGTTAACGACACTCAAACGGGATAAATTTGAAGGTGCGCGCAAACAAGCAGCTATTGCACTACGTGAGTTACCGGCTGACCTTGCCGATGATGGACTGGTTGATGTGCTAAAAAAAGGGTGGGGAGTCTTTGAAGATAAGCAAGAGGTCCTATCGGTTCAAAATGAGGTGATTGCTTCTTTAACTAAACTTGGCAATGAGGCGACAGCAAAGTCTCTAATAAACGCACTCAAATCTGTGGAGGATGAGTGGACGCTGTGGAAATTGGTGTATGCGCTAGGAAGGCTTGACGAAAATTACGATCCACCTACGGAAGCAATGACTGTTGAGTTGGAACATCCAAACTATGCTGTTCGCAAGGAGGCGGTGCTTGGGCTTGGACTGAGCAAAGATCGGAACTCGTTTCAAATATTGATCGATATCCTTGAGGACAAAAATGAGTACAAATCGATTCGCGCAAGTGCTGCAACGGCGCTGGGCACGCTGCTTGATGAACGCGCAGCACCGGCGCTCCTTGCCGCCCTAGATGATGAACATATCGAAGTCCGGGCACGAGCGGTTGCTGCGCTAGGTTCTATCAGGGAAGCACGGGCGGTCGATAAACTCATTGAACTGTTTGACTCACCGTTAGAGGATACCTCCGTAAAGGCAGCATGTGTAGCTGCGCTTGGCTTAATTGGGGGCGAAAAGGCCGAAACGGTGCTCCTCAATATTCTGGAAACAGATACGGAAAAAGGAAATATTTTCAAGAACGCCATTACAGGACTCGGAAATCTGAAGAGTACAAAAGCTGTACCGGGTCTGATTGCAGTACTCGAAGATCAGAGCTTGGAATTAGATGCCCGGACGGCTGCGCTTGCAGGCCTGTCCGCGCGCACAAAAGCCGCCGCGGCACTCGCCAAAATCAAAGACCAACGCGCCGCGGAAGCGTTTGGCAGACGGCTTATTGACGACTCGGAATATATCATCGCAATCGTAGATATATATGGTAAAAAAATTCCAAAACATAACTGGAGTTGGGAGCGTTTTGTCACAGCGACAAAGCCGTTCCGGTTGCCTATGTTTATTGTTCCGAAGATGATTGCGCGAATTGAAGATCCACTAGAAGAGTGGCCCGTGAAGGCACACGCTGCCAATGCGCTCGCAAAAACTGGTGACCCTGAGGTTATGCCGAGAATCAAGGAACTGCTCGCTAGCCCAACCGTGCAGATACGCCAATACACGGCGCTCGGCGCCGGTGAAGGCAAGCTCGGTCAATTCAAGGATGATCTTATAAAGAAGATGTTGGGGGATGGTGAAGCCAACGTGGATGTGCGACGGTGGGCAACACAGGGATTGGGCGATCTTGGCGATCCTTCCGTTGTACCAGTCCTTGGACAGACGCTCAACAATGATGCCAATGCTATTGCCCTCCGTCAGGATGCAGCAACCGCTCTTGGGAAGATTGGGAACGATGCGGCTGTAACCGTGCTGACTACAAAGCTAGACGCGCTCCAGGCGAGTCAGTCGGATAAAAAGGTGCGAATCAACATCCTCAAAGCACTTGGTGAAGCGAAGAACCAGGCAGCTGTACCAGTGCTGAAGGCAGCGCTAGCGGATTCGGACGGTGACATCCACTTTTGGGCGGCGGATGCTTTGTATCAGATTACAGGTGATGGGCACGGATACCACCGTGTGGGTTAGACTGTAACCATGCTTTCCCCGTGCCATATCCCGCGTCAGGGCACTGCCCCACGCATATCCTTTTAGTCTATTTAAATCGATGAAAGGAGGAGAGACTAGTGAAATCAAACCCGAATCGACTAATTGATCATTTCTTTCAGATGCAGAAGGAGATAGACCGTCTTTTCGATGATTTAGAACCGTCCCAGAACCTAACGACTGAAACAACACATTGGCGACCACCAATGGACATTTATGAAACGGTTGATAGTTTTGTCGTTAAGATTGAGATTGCAGGTATAGAACCGGGCGAAGACGTTAAAATCCAGCTGAATCGAAATGTCTTGACGCTCAAAGGATACAGACAAGATCGGACTGCCCTGAAGAAAGAACACTACCATCAAGCCGAATTAAATTACGGTCCCTTTGAGCGATCGATTGTATTACCCAATATCTTGGCGGATGATGTGGAACCAGCTGCGAATTATGCAAACGGTTTCCTTGAAATCCATATCCCAAAGGCGCAGGTGAATAAACCGAAAGACATTATTGTCCAAGCCAAGCAAGAGTTAGCGGCTGGTGTGCCTGACAACCCGGAGCGAAAGGAGCTTGATGATGGCCTCGAAGGATAGCGATAAACGGGAACAGACCGTTGAAGAGCCAAAAGCGTTGCCAATTATTCCAGTTCCGGGCGATTTGGTTATCTTTCCGTATATGCCGCCGGTTCCCCCGTTTCCACCGCACCATGTTGTGTTATCGGGAGAGAGCATCACGGCGGCTGTCGATGAAGCGCTGATCGATGGCTCGCGGTTGCTCTGTATCTTTAAGCTGGAGTCGGATAAAGATGCCGCGGAACTGACGGTTGAAGACTTCAACACTGTTGGAACACAGATTTATATTATTAAATGTCGCAAAGAGGATGAAAATGTCTTATTCCTCGCACAGGGACGCGCACGGGTTCAGATTGAAGAGATTACACAGACCGATCCGTTTATCAAAGGGCAGGTGCGAATCATTGAAGAGAAAGAGGAAGAAACAACTGTTGAAGTAGAAGCGCTGATGCGCAGCGCGACCTCGCTCTTTCAAAAGATTGTCGAGTTATCGTCACGATATCAAGAAGAGTTCAGTATTATCGCGGACAATATTGATGAACCGGGACGACTCTCGGATTATATCGCTGCAACGCTCGATCTGAAACCTGAAGATAAACAGGTACTCTTGGAAACCATCTCTCCCACGGATCGGTTAACTCAGTTAATTGTTTCACTTACTAAAGAGCTAGATTTGCTTGAGTTGGAAAGCAAGATTCAATCCGATGCTCAAGGTGTGATTAATCAAGGGCAGCGCGAATACTTCCTGCGTGAACAGATGAAAGCAATCCAAAAAGAGCTCGGTGAGACCGATGACCTGTTGCTAGAGGTTGAGGAGATGCGCGAGCAGATTGAAAAAGCACACATGCCCGAAAAAGTGCGCGCTGTTGCGGAAAAAGAGCTCAATCGCCTCTCCAAAATGCACTCAGCCTCCCCGGAGTCGACCGTGTCTCGAAATTATCTCGACTGGCTTATTAACCTTCCTTGGGATGTCAGCACACAAGAGCACCTTGATATTGCTCACGCAAAGCAGATCCTTGATGAAGATCACTATGACCTCGAAAAGGTCAAGGACCGGATTCTGGAGCACCTTGCGGTGCGGCGGCTCAAGGAAGATATGAAGGGGCCTATTCTCTGTTTTGTAGGCCCACCGGGGGTTGGGAAAACCTCGTTAGGGTCATCAATCGCTAGGGCGATGGATCGTAAATTTGTGCGGGCTTCACTGGGTGGCGTGCACGACGAAGCGGAAATTCGGGGACACCGACGGACCTACATCGGCTCAATGCCGGGACGTGTTATAAAAAGCCTGCGTCAGGTGGAATCCAATAACCCGGTTTTTATGTTAGACGAAGTTGACAAGCTCGGTTCAGATTTTCGGGGTGATCCCGCGGCAGCGCTGCTTGAGGTGCTCGATCCGGAGCAGAACTCCGCTTTCGTGGATAATTACCTTGAGGTTTCCTTCGACCTCTCGAAGGTTATGTTCATTGCCACAGCGAATCAACTTCACACCATTCCGCCGGCATTGCTTGATCGTCTGGAAATCCTAGAGCTACCTGGCTATACTGCCAATGAGAAGCTGATGATTGCCAAGCAGTATCTCATCCCGCGCCAGCTTGAAGCGCACGGCATTGGGGTAGTTGCGCTTTCGATTGGAGATGACGCTATTCATCAGGTGATCGACAAGTATACCCGTGAGGCGGGTGTACGGACCCTTGAACGTGAAATAGGGACAATCTGCCGAAAGGTTGCTCGCCAAATCGCCGAAGGGACGGACACACCGACCCATGTGACGGTAGATGATGTGTCGGATTATCTGGGACCAACCAAATTCTACTCTGAAATTGCTGAACGGCAGGAGGAAATTGGCGTTGTCACTGGTATGTCTGCCACCGCTTATGGGGGCGAAATCCTGTTTATCGAAGCGACTAGCATGGTTGGTGAAGGCAAGTTGCTGCTCACCGGTCAGCTCGGCGATGTCATGCAGGAATCCGCCCAAGCTGCGTTGAGCTATGTCAAATCTCAGTCAGAAGCGTTACATTTTGACCCCGATTTCTTCCAGAAGCACGACATCCATGTGCATGTACCAGCAGGGGCAAGTCCGAAAGATGGACCCTCTGCGGGTATCACAATCGCTACGGCACTCGCTTCTCTAGCGACGAAACATAGTGTTATCCCTGAAGTTGCCATGACCGGTGAGGTGACGTTGCGGGGACGTGTGCTACCGATTGGCGGCTTGAAAGAGAAAACCCTTGCCGCAAAACAGGCGGGGATTAAGACTGTTATCTTGCCTGAACGCAACCGGAAAGATCTCGTTGAGATTCCGGAGGATGCGAAAGAGGGGCTTGAGTTCATATTTGTTAATCATGTGGATCAGGTTCTGAATCGGGCGCTCAGACAAGGGGGTTAGCGACTCGCCTTGATTCCTTGTTTTCAGATGCTTTCAAGAAAATTTTCAATCAAATAGGACTCACACAGCCAACTCTAGGCAGGACATCTCGCCCCGAAAAGAAGGACGAAGATACGGATGCGGAATGAGGACACAATCTCAATCTATATCGCAGATATATTGCGAGAGCGACGAAACACCTGGACCGTCGAATCACAAGAAACACTGCTGCGCGAGGCGAAACGTCCGGATATGACCGTAACAGAAACTGGCAAAGAGCCAGTGGTCATAGAGGTAAAGGTAGACCATCCTAATTCACCAAACTTGGAGGGCGAAGAACAAGCTAAACAGAGACTCGGAAAACGCTTGGCATCGTTTGAGACCGTTAAAACTGCCATGGCGTTGCGGGTGCCCCATCGGTTTCGACAACTCAGCAGCGTTGAAATCCCCAACGCCCTCCGAGCTGCCGACGACCTCCATTACGTCCTCCTCAGCGCTGATGCCCCCCACCGTTTTCCAAATAACGGTTGGATTAAAGGCAATCTCAGTGACATTGTCACAGCCCTCCAAATCGGTGCCATCCCCATTTCTAAGGTTGACCGAGCTGCCGAAGATTTAGAGCACAGCATAAATGAAGCTGCAATCTTCCTCGCTGCTGCCGCAGAAACACGCCCCTACATCGCAGAGACCATTGAAAAAATCCTCTATCAAGAAGCTGGCGAACAAACCTATCGAATGGCGATGCTGATTATCACAAACGCCTTCGTTTTTCAAAGTGCGCTTGCTGGTACACCAGAAATGGGAGACGTACCTTCCCTTGGTCAACTCTTAACGGCAGGTGAACAACTTAACGTCAATGAAGTCTTAAACGCGTGGGAAGTCGTTCGACAGGTCAACTATCGCCCAATCTTTGATGTTGCCTATCGTCTGACGAAAGAGGTGTTAGCGACAGACGATAGATTGGTCGGGCAAGTATTATGGACCTTGTGTAACACCGGCCACAGACTGATTGAGCAAGGGGTAGCGCAGGTACACGAGTTAGCAGGTATTGTCTTTCAGCGGTTGATTGTTGATCGGAGATTCATCAAGGCGAACTATACACGCCCCGAGTCCGTTGCACTGCTCTCTGTCCTCGTCTTACCCGACAGGGAGCTTGCCCTAGAGGAAGGACTGCCTTCCTTCCCAAAGGTTGCCGATTTTGCCTGTGGCACCGGCGCACTGCTAAACGGGCTTTACCAACGGATATTGGCACTGCATGAACAAGCGGGTGGAAGTGGGAAAGAGATTCACCAACAAATGGTAGAAAATAACCTCGTCGGGACTGACATTATGCCCAATGCCAGCCACCTCACGGCTTCAATTATTGCGAGTACCTACCCCGATGTCAAAATTGGAAAAACCCGCATTCATACCATGGCATACGGCACACAACGACCGGATGGCAAATACGCAATAGGGGCTTTGGACTTACTTGAAAATCCGGAGGCAACCTTGCCATTAGGGCTAATAAACACAGAGAGGGTTCAAGGCGATGACAGCCAAGTTGCTTTGAATCCCGATCTTATTGAGGACGATACCCAAGAACCAGAATTTCGGCACGGTGAATTTGATATCATCGTTGACAATCCACCCTTTACGCGAATGGGAGCGAACAATAGTTCCGATGATTCTGATGTGCCAACGACTGTATTCGGAGAAAGGGAGGAAGATGTTGCCAGAGAAATGAAGGCAGTGCTCCGAGGCATAAAGACCTCCATCGCAAATGGTAACGCCGGGCTCGGTTCTTATTTCGTTGACCTTGCGGATCGGATGCTAAAAGATAGTGATGGAACAGTCCTGTGTCCGCCCACGATGGGGTTCGTACTTCCCCTGACTGTACTGACCTCTCGGAACTGGCAAAAAGTACGAAATCTGTGGGCAGAGGAGTACCACAATGTAACTGTTATCACCGTTGCGGATGCTGAAACGGAAAACTGCGCCTTCTCCGCGGATACGAACATGGCGGAGTGTATCGTCGTTGCCCTCAAAGGGAGGACAGAAAACACCGGCCGCGGCACCTTTGTCTGTCTACACCGCAGGCCAAATAGCCATTTAGAGGCGATTGAAATAGCCAAGTGGATTCAGCGTCTCCGGGATGTCAGAAAGTTTGAAGACCCACCGATTGGTGGGAATCCTATCAAGGTGGGAGATGAGATAATAGGATCTGCCTTAAATTGTCCGTTGAAAAAAATATGGAACACTTCACGTATTAAAGATCTTGGGTTGATTCAGTCCACTTACCATTTAGCGAATGGGCGTGTCTGGTTACCGGGACAGCGTACCCCTCTCAAAATTCCGATGAGCTCTGTTGGTGAAATTGGGATAATCGGTTTTAACCACCGAACTATTAAGGACCCATCATGGGGTGCCTTCGATATAGAAATGGGGTGCTCCGAGGCGGATTCGTATCCGGGGCTATGGCATCTTGATGCAGATAATCAGCGCGCCATGGTTGTGCAACCGGATTGCCACGGCATTATTCGGTCCAACCATTATGACAAAGCCCAAGAAATATTGGAAAGAAATGGACGAGTCCATTACAATTTAGATTTACGGTTTAACGCAAATTCCCTGTCGGTACTCTTCACGGAGAAGGCCGCTATCGGTATTGGCTTACCCAATGTGGCATTTACCAATCTATTGCATGATTACGTCTTCTCCTTGTGGGGAAACTCAACCTTGGGACTGTTATGTCACTGGCTGCACTGTAACAAACAGCATGAGGGGCGTGGAAGGGTTAGCTTGGTGGCTCTAGAGTCAATGCCGACGTTGGATGTGCGTCAATTGGATCAAGCTGCATTACAAAATGCCGAGCATATCTTTCACGAGATGAAGCATAAAAAGATGCTCCCGTTCAATCAGATGTTTGAGGATTCGGTGCGTCAGGAGTTGGATCGGCGGCTGCTATCCGAAGTGCTTGGGATAGCTGAAGCGACACATCCTGAGGTTCATGCAGGCTTGCATCGCCTCCGCGAACGGTTGTGTGAAGAGCCAAGCATCCACGGTGGGAAGCGGTCGCGGGTTGTGCTACCTCCCTGTTAAGCGGGTAAAGTGCTGTAGAATAATTCGATTGACACACATCCCCAACCATTATAAAATGCCCATATGTTCATGACTATGGTGAACAATATAAATATGTAGACACTTTCGATCCACATGTTTGGTAGGCGCT
>JAJEAL010000068.1 GCA_022822785.1 Candidatus Poribacteria bacterium | reverse complement strand
TGCGGGAAGCGACGGAAAGCCTCCACTAGCATACCATCGGTGCGCCCATCGCGATAATGATAGGGCGATCCGAGCAGCACATCACCTTTGCCAAGAAGTGCGAAATCGACGCCCCACGTATCAAGTCCAATACCACTGAGTGGTACATTTTGGTGTGTGCACATTGACAGCGCGGTTTTCATCTCGTTCCAGAGACGTAAGACATCCCAATGCAGGCTGTCCAATACACGGATGCCCCCATTCGGAAATCGGTGGAGCTCTTGGAGTCTAAATTCCTCTCCATCAAAGTGCCCTAACACGCCCCGTCCACTCTCTGCTCCGAGATCTAACGCTAAAAAACTCTGTGCTGCTGTCATTTTCACCCTCGTGGTAGGTTTTCAACTCAGAACCGGTATTATATGCCGTGTGCAGGGGGATGTCAAATTTTTGTTTCGTTTTCTTGATAGAGTTGATGTATAATATGCTGAAAGGACAAGGTACACCCCCTTATATACTACCATTGTTGATGAGGAGATAAATGCTCAGGAATTTATTCAATCGGAAAGAAGAAAATCTACCGGAGACACAAGACCCTAAAATTGAGGAGGCGTCAACTGAATCGCTGGAGACCGAAGCGGTTACGGCCGAAGGAGGCAGCTGGTTTAGTCGCCTCAAAACAGGATTAACAAAAACACGAAACAGTATTATAGGACAGATTTCTGGGTTATTGCGCGTTGGTAGAACAATTGATGAGGAATTGATGGAGGAGATCGAGGAGATCTTGATCCAAGCTGACGTCGGTATTAATACTACCCTAGAACTGATGGACAATGTTCGCGAGGTTGTCAGGGCAAGAGGGCTTAAAGATGCGTCGGAATTAGGAGAAATCCTGAAGCAAGAAATGCTGAATGTGCTTGGAGAGGATGTGCATATCAATGTCGATGGCGGCCAACCGTATACAATTTTGGTGCTTGGTATTAATGGAGCTGGTAAAACAACAACCATCGGTAAACTCGCACATCGCTTCAGATCCGAGGGTAAGCGGGTGCTTGTTGCTGCAGGAGATACCTTCCGTGCAGCAGCAGTAGACCAGTTGGCTATCTGGTGTGACCGTGCCGGGGTAGAGCTAATCCGAGGTAGTGAAGGCGCAGACCCAGCGTCCGTTGTGTTCGATGCTATGGATGCAGCGAGATCGCGCCAAGCTGACCTACTTATCATTGATACGGCTGGCAGGCTTCATACAAAGAAACCGCTGATGGAGGAATTATCGAAAATTGGACGTGTGATGGGACGTGTAATCCCGGAGGCACCACATGAAGTGCTGCTTGTTCTTGATGGAACGGCTGGACAGAATGCAATTATGCAGGCGAAGATTTTTAATGAAACAGTTCCCATCACGGGTGTCGCAGTCACAAAACTAGATGGTACAGCAAAGGGCGGGATTGTGGTCGCGGTAAAAAAGGAAATTGGTGCTCCCGTCAGATTAATTGGAATTGGGGAAAAACTGGATGATCTCCGCGATTTTGTGGGACGCGATTTTGTTGACGCGCTATTCGACAAGGAAGAAGTTGCGGAGCGTTAACACTACAACATAGAATTGTGTCTGTCGTTAGAGCGTGCACCATTTTTCGAGGCGCTATAGATATCCAACCTATTAACAAAGACATCTAAATTATGCGAAGACTCTTAGATTTTGAACAACCACTACTCGAGCTGAATCAATATGCGGCACAATTGAAAGCTTTTGCTGAAGTGAATCCTGAGCTCGATCTCACAAAAGCCATTAGAGCTCTTGAAGATAACACAAAAGATCTTACGAGGCAAGCCTTCAAGAAGGTATCGCGCTGGGATAAAGTATGGCTATCACGACACGCCGAACGCCCACAGGCACCGGTTTATATTGATGCAATGCTTGAAGATCCAATCGAGTTGCACGGTGACAAGCTGTATGCCGATGATCGGGCTTTGATTGGCGGATTCGCCTGGTTCGATGGGCAGCCGGTTGTGTATCTCGCACAGCAGAAAGGAACGAACATCAAGGAACGTCAAGAGATGAACTTCGGGTATACTCGTCCTGAAGGATACCGCAAGGCACGCCGGTTGATGCTGCTAGCGGAAAAATTCAATCGTCCATTGATTTGCTTTGTTGATACACGGGGGGCACATTATGATGCGGAATCGGAAGAACGTGGACAATCGATAGCGATTGCGGAAAATCTTTCCCAGATGTCCACCTTGCGGGTTCCAATTGTTGTTGTGGTCATTGGTGAGGGTGGAAGTGGGGGCGCGCTAGCGATTGCTGTCGGCGATCGTGTTCTGATGATGGAGTATGCAATTTATTGTGTCGCTGCGCCCGAAGTGTGCAGCAGCATCGTGTGGAAAGATGAAGGAGGGCGTGCCCCAGAAGCCACGGAAGGTTACAAGCCGACCGCCGCAGATCTATGGAAGTTCGGCGTTATCGATGAGGTTATCCGCGAGCCACTCGGCGGTGCTCATCGAGACACGACACTAGCTGCTAGACGTGTTAAAACCGCTGTCCGGAAGCATCTCAGAGAATTGATGGAAATAGATCCAGCTGTCTTGGTTGAAAAGCGATGTGAACGGTACCGGGGAATTGGCGTTTACGGTGAATTATGAAAATCAGAACCGTAACTGTAGGCATACGTGATGCCTTTTCGCATAAACAGCTGGAATTCGCAATGGATTTCAATCGTCGCTGCCAAGCCCGTTTTGAATCGAACGGGTACGAAGTCCAGACAACACGAGTGAGCAGCCAAGCATGGAGCAAAATTTCCGAGCTAGATCAGGTTCTTGAACTAGATCGCCGTGTCGTTAACTTAGGCGGCGAATTCTTCAGTCTGGGAACAATCCTTCCACATGTCCCGCACACGTCTCTCCAGCTTGAGCTCGTTCCGGATGCTATCTCTCAGAGTCATTCCCTTTTCGCGTCGGCCACGGTGACCACCGCAGATCAGCAGATTGGGTGGCAGGCAGCCGAGAACGCCGCGTCAGCGATACATCAGATTGCCCACAAGACCGAAGACGGGCTCGGTAACTTACGTTTTGGGGCAATAATGAATTGCCCGCCTAACGCCCCATTTTTCCCCGCTGCGTATTGGCGGGATGAGGGATTCAACGTTGGGATTGGGTGGCAAGCTGCAGATCTCGTCCGTTCAGCGTTTGTTGATGCGCCCAATCTAGATATTGCGTCGGCACGGTTGAAAGACCTGATGGAACAGGAAGGGAAACAAATTGTAGCTCTTGTTGAAGAAGTTGCAAGGGAAGCAGGAATTCGGTTCGTAGGGTTGGATGTCTCACCGGCTCCGATGGGCGCAGAAAGCATTGCCGGTGCGATTGAGACTCAGCTGCCTTGCAGATTTGGTGAAACGGGTACACTTACTGTGGTGAGGGCAATCACGCGGACACTCGATTCATTGAATTTGCCGCTATGTGGATATTCAGGCTTGATGTTCCCGGTGCTTGAGGACGAGGTGCTAGGAGACCGGAGCCGTGAGGGGTGTTTTAGTCTAGATAGTTTGCTGCTTTATTCAGCTGTCTGTGGGACTGGGCTCGACACAATTCCGATACCAGGCGATACTTCTATTCGTCAAATTTATGGTATCTTGACCGACGTAGCTTCTGTGTCAATTCGGTGGGGCAAGCCGCTTTCTGCCCGGTTGTTTCCTGTGCCCGGCTTGACTGCTGGCGAGGTCACTCAGTTTGATTCTCCCTATTTGACGAACACAGCTGTCATGGGAGTGGGATAAACGTATCGCAAAAAAGCCCGTGGCTAGCGACCTATCTACCACGGCCTAATACTATTTTCGATTAACACCAATCTCTTACAGGTTAATTGAGGGCGACAATTGGAATTTTCCGCTGATCTGCCTCGTCACAAAGCGCTTGTTGGTTCATGACAAACGTTCGACCCGCTTCAACAGCGAGTACGCTGCCGCCAACTGCGTGGAGGGTGTTTAGGGTTTGATCACCAATCGTCGGCACATCAATACGAAAATCGTGAGTTGTCGCCGCGGCTTTGGCAACCACAATCCCTTTACCACCGAGTATCCCACCCCGTTTGATGGCTTCATCCGTTCCTTCAATCCCTTCAATCGCAACTGCCATCTTATTTTTCACAACGACGGTCTGCCCAATCCCCAAATCCGCAACCTGGCGTGCGAGCTGCATGCCGTATCTTACATCTGACCACTGAGATTGGGTCGGCTGCCGCTTTGTCAACACTCCCGCTTCAGGCATGAGGGCCTTCAGAAAACGGTGTTGCTCAATTACAGTAATTCCCTTTGACTCAAAATGTTCAATCACCGCCGTAACGATTGCGTGAGTGCCTTTGTCACGATTCTTTGCTAGAATCATGACCGCTGTAGGGTCTACTAGAAATGGACGGAGGAGGATACCTGTATCAATTTTGCCGACAATTGCCAGCTCTTTCACACCCGAATCGAGCAACGTTCTTGTTATTTTCTGAACCTGTCCAATTCCGAACGAATAAATCTTTGAGGCAGCCTGTTCAAGCTGCTCAGAGCCGGGTTGAGTAATCTGAATAACAATCGGCACTCTGCCCTGTTCTAGCGCTGCCTGTGTGAGCAATAACGGTAAGTTACCTGCTCCGGCAATGATTCCGAGTTTTTCCAATGCTATATCCCTGCATCCATTTCTGGCTAAACACCAATGCCCCGTTCGGAATCCTCAATGAAATTTAGCAGATATTCGACCTCGGGGTCCAGTTCCCCGTCATCTCTGATCTGGGCGATTGCTTGGGTGAGATTGACTTTACTGCGGAATAGCGTGCGGTAGGCACTTTTGAGTCGCGCGATGGCTTCAGGAGAGAGTGATGCCATTGGGTGAATCTGTGAGGTGCCCAGTCCAATGATGTTTAGGCTGCGGACCCGGGCAGGATGCCCATCGGCCACAGTAAACGGGGGCACATCCTGCACAAATTTTGAGCACGCTCCGACCATTGCCATTTTGCCAATTCGAACAAACTGATGAATTGCAGCGTGGGCCCCAATCCGTGTATCATCCTCGATGAGGACATGTCCGGCGATTGTCGCGAAATTTGCCATAATGTTTCGACTTCCCACAACTGTATCATGGGCAATGTTGACCCAGTTCATAAGCAGATTATTGTCACCAATGATTGTTGCACCATCCTCCATCGTGGCTCTAGAAATCGAGACATATTCGCGTAGGACGTTCCGATTACCAATTCGGGTATAGCTTCGCCAACCACCATACTTGAGATCTTTTGACGGATTGCCAAGTGTACATCCGAAAAAGATTTGACAATCTTCACCAATGGTGGTCCAAGGGTCAATCTGTACATGCGGTCCAATCACGGTCCCACGACCGATCTGCACATCCTCGTTGATAATTGTGAAGGGGCCCACTTCAACGTTCTCGTCCAATTTGGCACTTGGGTGGATGATAGCAGTTTCATGAATCTTTGTCACCACTGCTCTCCCTCTATTATTGAGTAGCTCTGTAAGCTAGTGTTCAGGCATGTAGCCCATTCCCTATTTTATAGATAGAGCTTTTCTCTTGTCGAGCGCTTGTAGAAGCATCCCTTTTAACAACTTATACAGAATTTCAATTCGGTGATACTACATTTTGATAGATCTTCAACTGATGGGTGATTCCTAACCGAGTGCGATTGATAATTCTCCTTCCGCTGCCAATTGATCGCCGACATACGCTTTACCACCAAGCCATGCCCAGGTCCGGCGCCTACGAAGCACCTCAACTTCTAACCGGAGCTGATCGCCTGGTACAACCGGTCGCCTAAACTTGGATTCCTTAATCGACACAAAATATCCGACTTGTCCTTCAGCCCCGAGTTCCTTTAACAGTAACCATGCCCCAAGTTGTGCCAACGCTTCCATCTGTAGGACACCGGGCATAACAGGTTGTTGTGGAAAATGTCCTTGGAAAAACGGTTCGTTAAAACTGAGATTTTTGATGCCGACTGCCCGTTTTCCAAGCTCTACTTCAATAATCCGATCCAGCATGCACATCGGATAGCGATGTGGTAATACTTCCAAAATATCCATGATTTCGATAGGCTCTGATAGTTTTTGCCGGGTTAGCCCCTTTTCCGCCATTGAGAGGATAAGTTGTGCATGAAGCGTATGCCCCGACTTCAGTGCAACGGTTTGGGCTTGTGGCAGTTTTCCGACTAGGTATAGATCGCCAATCAAATCTAGTATTTTATGTCGGACAAATTCATCTGCAAATCTCAAATCGCTGCTAGTACTACCGTCCTCCTCAATAACAAGGACGTTATCATAATTTGCGCCTTTACCGATACCTTGACCTCTTAGCAGCTCAATTTCATCAGCAAAGCAGAAGCTACGAGCCGGGGCGATGTCATTCACGTAAGTTTCTTGGTCTATAGTAAATGTCGCAACTTGCGCGGGAAGTTTGGGGTGATCATAGACGAAAGAGACTTGAAAGGAGTCCGCAGGGAGTAGGATGAGCTGTTTGTCTCCATCATAGACAGCGAAGGGATCTGTAAGTTTGATGGGGGACCGGGGAGCATCTTGCTGAACTATCTCTGCCTGTTCAAGGATCTGCACATACGGCAGTGCGCTTCCATCTAACGCTGGGCATTCTGGAGCATCAATATCGATGTGCAAGTTATCGATCCCCATACCAGCCAATGCAGACAATAGGTGTTCAACGCTGTTAATTGTTGCTTCTCCAGCGCTAAGGCTCGTACAACGGGGAATGACCGTTTGATAGTTGTCTGAACATACTTGGACAGTGGGTTCGCCGGGGAGATCTATCCGGTGAAACACGATACCATGATCTGCCGGTGCAGATTTGAAGGTGAGGTTGACCGGTTCGCCAAGCATTAAACCTGTTCCTGAGAGAGCAACCTCATTGTGAATGGTTTGTTGTGATGCCAAAAAGTGTACACCCTTTCGTTCGTTTCGAGAATTAAAAATTGTTAATTGAAGGGTCGCCTGTTTGTTTCTATGTGCAATCTAGTATAGCGTGACAGGCGTTTTAGCTTCAATCCGCGATCAATCTACGATTCCGCCTGATTCTGTTAATCATATTTTGGTGTTCTCTTAAGGTCCTTGAAAAATGGTGTTTGCCCCCACCAACTGCGACGAAATACATATAGGGAACTGAAGATGGTCGTAGCGCAGCCAAGATTGCAGCGATACCCGGATTACAAATCGGTCCTGGGGGCAGCCCTCCATAGAGATAAGTGTTGTAAGGTGTATCAACACGAAGGTCTGCTGCTCTGGGAGCCCGATCGGGATTTCCCAACCCATAAAGGGCAGTTGGATCTGCTTGAAGTTTCCAACCGCGGCGAAGACGGTTGTGAAAAACAGCTGAAATTATGGGACGTTCATCAGGCACCCGTGCTTCTGCTTCAATAATGGAAGCGAGTGTAATTATCTCATGCTTAGAAAATCCAAGCGACGCGGTTTCTTCGGTCAGTTCAGCTGTCCATTGCCGGTCAAATTCGTTGAGCATCGTTTGGATAAGTACCTCCGGCGGTGCTCCATCGGGAAACTGGTAGGTATTTGGAGAGAGGTAACCCTCTAGTGTCTTTCCTTCAATGTTATATTTGTGTTGCCACTTAGGGTCACTCGCGGCTTGGTTAAACGCATCTGCGGTTCCAAAGCCGCCTTGTTCCCACAGTTTACCGGTCTGTGCAACCGTTAAACCTTCAGGCACCACGAATTGATGCGTGATAACCTTTCCGGTTTGCAGATGGTCGATAATTTGCAGCACGCCCATTGCGCCACTGAGCTGATAACTTCCTACCTGTAAGCTGTGATTCGCACCAATCAGATGCGTAGCAAACAGGAACCCCCAGGGATGATGAATTAAATTCTTATCAGCAAGTTGGTCCGCTATTGCCATTGAACTCATACCGGTGGTAATTCTAAACTGCATAGGTTTTGCGTTTGCATCCACCGGAGATAAATAGAATGCTATACGGTGCATACCGACAAGAATTGCGCTGCTAGTAAGCATAGATATACTAAAGAGGGCGATGGAAATGTACCATCGTGTATTTTTCCGAATATCTGGTGATTTCATTGATGCCCGTTCTAACAAGTCAAGTAATTAAAAATCAGTATATAGATTGGACCGTATGTGCAACAATCTGTTGACGACATTATTCACACTTATTGACTTGACTTTTATCACGTGAATTGCGTAGTTCCTCCAGATATCCCTCAAGAATCAGTACAGCAGCAACCTGATCGATAATCTGCTTTCGCTTCTTGCGCCGTTTTTTGGTGCCTCGCAAGATTCGTGATGCTTCAACGGTCGTAAAGCTTTCGTCCCAGAAGGCAATTGGCAGATTGATTTGCTGTTCGAGTTTTTCAGCAAATTTTTTCACCTTTTGCGCTTGCTTACCCGCTTCACCGTTAAGTTGAAGCGGAAGCCCTACGACAATTCGCTCGACTTTGTGAGCAGCAACTAACCCCTGCAACTCCGCTATCACAGCGTTTCTACTTTTCCGTCGAATTGTGCAGAGCGGGTGTGCAGCGATACCTAATTCATCACTGATGGCGACACCAGTTCGAGCATCGCCAATATCTAAGCCAAGAATTATCGACATGGTAGTGAATCAATTTGATTGCCATTTGTAGTGACAGTTGATTGCCGGACTGTACTAGTTGTATCTATTCATCAAGGTGACTAATATTTGGATGATAGCATTCATCGAAATTGATGTCAAGTTCAAACAGATAAACGCACTAGTTGTCAAATCAGTGACGAAAAAAGCGTTGATGCGGAACTCAGTTTCCGATAAAGTCCTAGTATTATTCATTTTACCGCTAACTGTCATGACCTTCGCGCGCAAAATGTCCGATAACTAATCTTATCGGACATTATTTCCCCCAAAAATATCCGATAAGTGAAACGAATCATCACCTTTCGGCGTTCTAACCCGCATAAACACTGACTTCTCAAAAAAAATGTCCGATAAGGAGACGCGAAAAATGGACGATCTATTGCGGGATTACCACGATTATCTGTATGATCAGGATAAGTCTGAGCAGACGATTAAGGCGTACATGACAGATCTCTACTCATTTTCACGATGGTTTGAGCAGACCACTGGAGAGCCCCTTGCACCCGACAGCATTACGCCGTTAGAGATAATCGACTATCGAAATACGATGCTCGACCAAGGTAAGAAGCCATCCACCATTAATCGCAGTCTGATTAGTATTTCTAGCTTCTGCCAGTGGGCACAGCAGAATGACCTGATTGTAAACAATCCTGCTGAAGGTATACGGAGTGTTGCTGAAGAACCACTTGCACCGCGAGCATTGGAACGCAAAGAGCAGTTAGCATTATTAAGGGCGGTGCGTAAATCAGGTAATTTGAGAGATTTAGCAATCATCACAATGCTGCTGCATACCGGAATGCGCGTTAGTGAATTGTGCAATCTGAGAGTTTCTGATATTAGTATTTCAACACATAGTAATATGATTGCTGTTCGTGAAGGCAAAGGCACGAAACGGCGTAACATTCCCTTGAACTCAACTGTTATAGGTGTTCTGAAGGATTATCTACAGTCACTTTCTAGCGACGTTCAGAACATATTGATGGCTGGTACGCAACCTGAGAAAGAACGCTACCTGTTCTATGGGCAGAAACGGATGCCGCTGACAGATCGGGGAGTTCGTTATGTTATTCAGAAGTATGGTTATCTGGCAAAAATAAAGCAGGTTTCACCGCACGTATTTAGGCATACCTGTGCAAAGAACTTAATCGATGCCGGACAATCAATTGACAAGGTATCAAAAATATTAGGACATTCCAATGTCAATACAACCGCAATTTATACCATGCCTACTGAAAGGGATTTACATATGACTATGGAAAGCATTTCATGGGAGTAGTATCCCTTATAATACCACACTTATTTCTTAGAAAACTAACCTTACTGGACACTTGTGCGATTTAATGGTATACTATACACAATAATTCATATATTATTTTCCACAAGTTATTAACACTACTATTTTCGAGGATTTCGATGAAAGAATATCGCCAACCTAAAGATTCGCTAAAAAAACAGATAAGCCTGCTGCTACCTATGGAGGTTTATGAGGGTGCAAAACGGGACTCACAGAAGTATAACCGTTCAATGGCATATCATATCGTTGAAACACTTCGGGTTACATTTGACAAGTCAATACAGGAAGTGCAAGCGGAGCGAGAAGCAGCAGCAAAGATGACAATCCTTCAACAGATGAAACAGCAGGCAGAAGATGAAGGTAGGTCCGAAGAATTCGTCCAAGTGTTAGAAGCGGTATTCAACCGGTTTGCGAAAAAGAAGCGATCGGAAGATTTCACGGAGGCTTTCCAAGAAGATGTTGCGATCTTTGCTAGCATGATGATAGAAACAGAAGGTGAAGAGTAAAACGTCCAAATCAGGAGTGTACACTACAAGGAGAACCAAATATGGCAAAATATCGTGCGGGAGTTATTGGTCTGGGTTGGATGGGGATGCTCTATGACATGGCGGAGCGAATCGGTGATTTTTTTAATGTTGATGATGTTGATCGTCCAACCCCCGAACTAGACATTCATCGCAAAATCTATCACCATGATCACCCCGGCAAGGAAGGTTTGCCTACGAGTTACTCAGAGGCGTTTTGGAACCGTCCTGATGTAGCGTTAGTTGCCGCAGCTGATCGCGACCAAAAACGCTTAGAGGCATTTAAGGCACGCTACGATATCAGTGCGCTCTACACCGACGCGGGCGAAATGCTGCGTACAGAGAAACTTGATCTCGTCGCCGTTGCTACGAATGTCAAAGGACGAGCTGATTTGACATGCTTGGCGGTCGAGAATGGCGCAAAAGGAATTGTGACAGCTAAACCGATGGTACATACGCTCGAAGAGGCTGACCGAATGGTTAAGGTATGTGCTGATGCGGGTGTCCCACTAAACTGCGGTGCCATCTCAACGACTCATCCGTCATTTGCAAAGGCTAAGGAGTTAATTGGGATCGGCGCAATTGGCGATGTTCTTTCTATTGAAGCGCCGAGACCCGGTGCACAGCATCAGAGTTGGTCTTACTTTGTCGATGGTTCCCCTGCGTGGGTCATCGGTATCGGCGACAAAGATAGACGTGGTACTGGCACTGATGAATTCAGGGGGCCCGGCGGCAGCGACGAGTTCACAGGTCAAGGGATGATGGTTACGGAAAATGAATTGGCGGTCTATTTTCGGCCGGGCGCCCCGCACTTGCGCCTGACTGGCACTGCAGGTGAGATAGTTATCCCCACAATGGCGACCGGATTCAAGCTATGGCAAGATATTGAGACCGCTGCTGGCATAAGTCGAATCGAGGCACCGTGGCCCGACCCGCAGTTTGTCGGTCCTTACGGCGCAGTCTATGGGTTAGCGGATGTGATAGACTGCATGGAAGGTAGGTTAGATGAACCTAAAAACTCCGGCAGAAGGGTTGCGCTGGCGCTAGAGGTCGAAATCGCGCTGAAACAATCCTCAGCGCGGGGCGGTGTACGGGTAGATTTGCCGTTGGAGGACCGTTCTTTAAGACTGAACTATGACTGGTTCCGGTAAGGGATAGGGAGAGGCGGCAGCGTTCAGATTGTGTCTTCTCGCTCAGATCAGTAAGCTATCGTTCTCGCAGGTATTTGTGCCCGAAGAGAACACTAACACCGATGAGTACCGCCGCAATCGCAACCTTTGCCAACCACAGGTGCGTTGTATAAAGGATAGAGACTAGCAGCAGTAGGCCCACTAGCAGCAGAAGTACCGCTGTGTACACCCTTTCAAACTGCTTGCTTTTTTTGGCGTCCTCTGCATTTCCCATTCTGTATCCTTTCACCATAGTAGCACAAAAAGTAGATAACCGGCAACGGCAAGGTAGATAATTGCCCACACTCCCGGACGCCGGAACCAGCGCAACCCTGAGTCGGGAACTTCAAACGGATATTTAGGACGGATCGGTGCCTCGCGCAATGTCTTCTGCAACCATGTCCCTTCAAGGGCTTTTAAGCGACTCGCCATCAGCTCTCGGAGATCGGCTGTTGCTTCGTGTTGGGCATAAATCAGTCCTTTTATTTCCTTTTCCTTGATGGGTCCGCGAGACCAATCAATAACCTTTGAGGTTATCAGCATACTCGCTATCGGTAGAATAAGATTCCATAGGTAAGCCCACCACGTATTGGTATACCAGACAGGTAGCGGCCAGTCATTTGCGTCGGCTAGGATTGCTGAGATGCCGTAGGTTAGTCCAACCACGAGTCCGATGATACCTGTTCCACGATGCACCCGCGTAAAAACTCCCATGAGGATAACTGTCATGAGTGGGACCTGAATCGCGCCGGCTAGGCGCAGATAGAATAGCACCATCCCGCCCTGAAGAAAAGGCACATATAAAAACCCAAGAATAATTATGAAAGGCACCGTTATCCGCCCTACGCGTGTGTAATGAGCATCCGAACCATTCTTCACAATAAAACGGGCGTAGATGTCCCGGACAAAAAGACTGGAGATACCGATGCCTATAGAATCAAAGGTTGAATATCCTCCCGCGACTAGTCCAGCTAGTACCAACCCGATTAAACCTGTCGGAAGATACTTTTTCAGCATCAAGGGATAGGCTTGATCGCTCATCTCTAGCACGGGAAAGTCTGCCCGTGCTAGGGGTCCTAAACTGACGTTAAACCACAAACAGACCGCCGTTGCAAGGCTAGCGACTAGTGCTGCCATCTTAAAATCCCATTCGGAACGTGCTCCCAAAAACCGAATAGTTTCGTATTGATTGATCAGCACATACATCGTCAAGACTACGATAAGTCCGAAAACGACTAGGACGGGAGACACCCCCGGTGGTGAATAGCCACCTACATGCAGCAACGTTTTGGGTAGGCTAGCATCAATTGCGGCGAGTTTTTGGTTCAATCCCTTCCAACCTCCCGCATTTACCCAGACCACACCCCAAAGGACAAAAGCTGCGACAATCATAGTAACGCTTTGCAGCGCGTCCGTAACAACTCCCGCCTTTAATCCACCCCTGACAATATACAGAATTGCGGTGAAAGCGACCGAAACGACAATTAACCAACTCCAGACTTTTCCGATGTCGGCGACGATATTCAGCACGAGAAAGGTAGAGAAGAAGATGTTACCTAACACATTGGTCCGGGATTGAATGTTGATGAGAACGGACAAGAACCGGGCTGCAGGTCCAAATCGGAATTCGAGCCATTCCGCGTTGGTGAAAACGCCAGATCGATACATCGGAACGATAACGAAGAAACTTAAGACGAACCAGCCGACGGCAATACCCAGCCACCATTGTGATAACTGAGATAACCCCAGCGTATAGGACCCGCCAACAATAGCCACGTAATCGCCACTATCGACCGCTGTCGAGAAAGCAGATAAACCAACGACCCACCACGGTATGGATTTGGCGGCTAGATACCAATCAAAACTCTCACGTTGCCCCCTAAACACAATGATGCCATACAGAACGATGCCACCGTTGATTACGAGAACAAGGAGCCAGTCGATTACAGTCATAAAAGCTTACCTACCATTTAAGGCTAACAGGTAACCGCGGACGAGACCACATTGGAAATTCGCCGCAGCAAGCTTCCACTGTCTACCATCTGGTTCGTCAAAAGCACACATATCAGCTGCCGTTCAGGGTCCGCCCACGCTACTGTGCCAGTTGCGCCGGTGTGACCAAACGTAGTTGGGGAAACCAATTCGCCGAAGAAATTCCATGCTCTTGAACCTGCCAATCCCCAACCCAATCCCCACGGCGCGTTCAGTGCGCCATTCTGGTCTGTCGTCATTGCCTCAACGGACGCTAGACTGAAGACACGCCTTCCACCATACCCTCCCCCATTAAGCATTGACTGCAGGAGGATTGCGAGGTCAGGGCCGGTGCTATGCACCCCGCCCCATGGATTCCCTAAGTCGCGCCAGTAAGGGCTATTGGGCCCAAAACGCTCCTGATCTTCAGTTTCTTCCATAGATGTCCCACACCACACTGTGTCAGAAATTTTGAACTGTCCGAGTCCCAAGGCGGTATCCTTCATGCCAAGTGGCTGGAAGATTTCTTCTTCCTCGAAATCACGCAACCGTTTTCCTGTAAGCCGCTCGACAATCTCCGACGCTAGCAGGATACCTTTGCTCTGATAGCTGAAGTCTGTATTTGGTGAGTAAAGTAAAGGGGTTCGGGCTGCACGACGGACAAACTCACTTAACGGTGCATGGGCGCGACGCAATACTGTATTTTCGGGTAGCATATCCGGCATACCCGACGTGTGAGATAAGATATATCGGACCCGTACTTTATGGCGTTCCCCACCTTGGAACTCTGGCAGGTAAAGAGAAACCGGATCCCCTAGGGAAACGTGTCCTTGATCAACAAGCAGCATCAGGGCACAAACCGTGATTGGCTTGCTGATTGACGCTAGCAGAAAGACGGAATCTGACTTGACTGGCGGCGAATCTGCCTCGGGCGTCAGGTGTCCGTAGCCTTTAGAATGGACGATTGTTTGATTACGTGCTACTAGTAGGCTAGCCGCTGTGATCCGTCGATTTGTAATTTCGGCTTGAAGGATGGCTTCGGCTTGTGAAAGCGCATCCTGTGACATACCGACATCGGAAGCGGCGCCGATTCTGAGTTGGGTATCGATTGTTGGCATGATTTCCTTTCTTTGGAAGAACCGTTGAAGAAGTCAAGTTGTATATATTATAGATGTTCCGCACAGTATATCAATCATCTCTGACCACCGGGACTTTCAAGGAACAGTAGCTTCCCACTTTCCCACAACAGTATAGGCTTCACATTCATTGGTCCAGGGGGGCATAGTTACGGCGACCGCCGCCAAGGGCTCGGTCCCGCAAGATCGGAATTGGAAATGTGTTCCTATCGGGATCGTAATGCAGACGCCGGGACACACCGGGACCACTTCTTCATTCTGATCCTGCTTCCGCCACATGTCGCCGCTCCCCGTCAGGAAGAACCAGATCTCTTCAACTGTCCGGTGGGCAACGGCAGTCGAGGTTTTACCCGGTGGAAGCTCAAAGTGAGCCATCCCGCCCCCAGCGAGAGTCAACAGGACGCGGACATCCGAGCCATCCGGAGCAGTAGTATCGGGGAGCTCCGGCAAGCATTTTGTACCGAAGGTACTCATTTTACCTCCCTCTCCAATTTGCTTTGAATCTTAGCTTTATCGGCGTATAAGGATTGACTAATGTATGGTAATTTTTGTTTCGCTAGACTTAATACGCATACCTTTCAATAAGTGCTTTGCTCTTGATCACCCCAGTGTGATCATCGGTTTGTCCTTCGTATTCAATGCCAAAGGGGTTATTGTAACCTGCCTCCTTGAAGATTTGCATCACACTCTTGCAGTCAATTTCGTTCGACTCCCCATTTGCATCAAAACTAAGAAACTTTGCATGGGTTGCCCAAGCATAAGGGGCGACCACTCTGAGGTTCTCTACCTTATCATCCGTTGGTCGCCAATTCAGAAAGTCGGCTAGCACGCGGCAATACGGACTGTCCACCGCGTCCATGACGGTCACGATGTTCGCCGGTGAGACGGACACACCGCCATGATTTTCCATCATCACACGAATGTCAGTATTCTCCCCAATAGTGGCGAGTTGTCTAAAGCTTTTGATGCACTGCCCGATTTCCTCCTCTGTTGCATCGGTACCGTGGCTTCCACCACTGTTTGCCCGGAAAGCGTTGCAGCCGAGTTTCTGACAGATACCAAACCATTTCTTGTGATTCTGCACAGCCTGCTCTCGCTCGTTTTCGTCGAGTGCAGATAGATTGCCATGACCATCAACTGCAATGCTAAGCAACCTGACACCGGCATCATCAGCTCGAAGCCGTAATTCATGGATATACGCGTCAGAAATTGCACTCTGTGCAGGGGCATCTGGGTCCTCGTAGGTAAAGAATGGACTATTTAGCTCCACCGCATTGATACCGAACTCATCGCGTGAAAGTTGTGGGTAGTCGAGTAGAGAAAGGGGATTTTCCTGATTTCTGAAACGTCGATTGATACTCCAACCAGCAAGAGAAACTTCCATAGTTCAGCTCCTAATTTAGTTTTTTGGTGCTTGTGACAGATAGGTACAAGGCATGATGAATGTAGAACGTGAAAACAGTTAGCGCATTGGTGCCCAGTCCACCGGTCTGGTATTGGTTTTTACTGTATATAGCTATCAAGTTTAATTGGATAGCGCTAGCGTATAAACGGGGCAAGCTGATTCATCGAGATGCTTCCCGGTCGTAAAATTTGTGGAGGCGATACAGAGAGGTCTAACACAGTCGAGGCAATTTGGGTCACTGTCCGTCCACCGTCAAGGAGGATATCCACGAGCGCACCGAGCTCAGATTGGACTTCCTCAGCTGAAGTGGCTGGTGGCTCGTCAGATTTGTTTGCGCTAGTTGTTGCAATCGCACCCCCAAAACGGTGGAGAAGTGCCAATGCCAACGGATGATCTGGCATACGCACACCAACTGTATCCCCACCGGCAGTGATCTCAATAGGAAGTGATTTTGCCTCCACGATTAGGGTTAATCCTCCGGGCCAGAACTGTTCAGCGAGCTTACTAAAGGCTAAGGGTAGATTCTGAGCAATGTGCTCAACATCGCCGACAGATCCGACTAGGATAGGAATGGGTTTATCAATGGGCCTGCCTTTGATCTGATATAGTTTGTGCACAGCTTCTGGTTGAAAAGGGTCCACACCGACACCGTAGACCGTATCGGTTGGGAAAGCGACTACCCCACCCTCTTTCAGGATTGCAATGGCTTGATTGATACATGAATCATCGAATATATTCATTTTTGAACGTTTAATTCTTGGGTGCAGACATTAAGTTTTAGATTTCACACAATAGGTCCGGAGGCAAATGCGTTGAGGTCAAAGGCATCCCTCAATCCCCCCCGATATTTGTGATAAGCGACTCCGGCGATCATCGCACCGTTATCAGTGCAAAGCTGAATTCGCGGATAGTAAACCTCCGCACCGATTTCTGCTCCTGCCTCTCGCATTGACTCACGCAGTTGGCTGTTCGCTGCAACACCGCCCGTCAAAGTTATGGCTTTTACGTTCTTCGCTTTCGCTGCCCGGATGGTTTTGCCAACAAGTACATCTACGACCGCTGCCTGAAAACTTGCAGCGATGTTTTCAGTTGACGGCAAGGTTCCTGATGCTTTCGCCTTTTCCACAAAAAACCGGACCGCTGTCTTGATTCCGCTGAAACTAAATTGGTAATTGTCTCGATCAAGCATAGGCCGTGGAAATGGAATGGCGCTACTGTCGCCCTCTTTCGCCAAGTCGTCAATGACCTTACCCCCCGGAAAGCCAAGTCCAAGATATTGAGCAACTTTGTCGTACGCTTCGCCGGCGGCATCGTCCTGTGTCGTGCCGAGAATCTGATACTTCCAGCCCTCCCGAACTTCCACAAGGAGGGTATGTCCGCCTGAAACGGTGAGACAGACATGTGGGAAAGGCAAGCACGGATGCTCCATAAAGTTTGCGTAGATATGTCCCTCAATGTGGTTTATCCCTAAGAGCGGTAGGTTATGGCAGTATGCCAGAGATTTTGCAGCGGCAACCCCAACCAGAAGTGCGCCGATTAAGCCAGGCCGGTTTGTTACGGCAATTGCCGCAAGTTCGCTGAAACACACCCCGGCTTCCTTCATAGCTTGATCGACAATATAGTTAATTGCTTCGACATGTTTGCGAGAAGCGAGTTCAGGAACAATCCCGCCATACTTCGCATGGAGTTCAATCTGTGAAGCAACGATATTGGATCGAATTTGTGTGCCATCAGTAACGACTGCAGCGGCGGTTTCATCACACGAGGTTTCAATACCAAGAATATTCATCCGAATTCCTTATTATATTCTAATTTATTCCCCTGATACGGGATTGAATCAAGGTTATCATACAGTAGGCAAAATTTCCAAGCAAAATTAGCGCTTTCAACCCCGTTCCGAGGGTATTCTTTGAAGGCACAGGTCGCTCATAGAGTCAGCTGTCCACTACGCTCCAATTAGATCTTACGCAGGTTACCCACCCCAAATTGCGGTCAATTTCGGCAAAAGTGTTAGAATCTGCTAGATTGTGTTAGGCATTGTGGATAACTCACGGATTAACTACCACTGATGTGACCTACATTGCCCTCACCCTCGATAAAATCTGACTTCAAAACTGGAACACAGCGATTTGAAGTATTACCTTTCATAGAAACACCGAACCGAGACACCGCGACCTTTAGTTCTGTGAGACAACCGATGCGCTTTCACCCACCAGTAACTTACGTTAATCTCAGGCTAATTTTTTACCGGAGTAGACCAATTTTCCCAATTTCCTGAACTGTCTTTTCGCCTTGAGTTGCGGAGATGGCAAAGACATAGATCCCGGTGACGGCAAGTTTACCACTCGCATTTTTTCTATCCCAGCGGAATCGACCAGAGCCAATGATATTTTGGCGAACTTCTGTGTGAATTATATCTCCAGCGATATTAAAGATTTCTAATTTAACCTCTTCAGCCAATTGAAAATCAGGGATTGTATAGGAAAAAATCATTTCGCGGTGCTCCGTACGCACGGGATTCGGAAAGGCACGGACTTTTGCCAGTTTCAGCTCTCCAGATTGTGTTTCAACTGCATTGACCGTCAGGAGATATGAATCCACTTCACTGAAGCCAAACTGGGATTCGACCGAGATGAAATATCGACCAACACGCTCTGGTTGAAAGACAACTTGTAGCTCTGTTGTTCCAATTCTTTCTGCGGCAGCGATGTGGCGTCCATTTTCATCAAGTACAGATAGTTGATAATCAACAGTATTAGAAGTAGCGGTCAAAGTAGCTACAACTGCCTCGCCTGGTATTGCCTCAAATTGATAAAGGTCTCGTTGGTCCTTTTCGTCAGAGATAAAGGATTCGTAAGTTTGGTTGTATTCAATAGGGAAAGCCTCGCTTAGGCTATCATTTGGCTCATAGGTATCTCCAAACGCCACGGATATCGACATCTCCTGCCCTTCAAAACCGATGTTTGTGATAGAGATTTTCGAGGGATTTCCGTCGTTTGCGTTGCTGTTAGGTCGTGTGGCAGGGGTAAAAGATATCTGATTATCATCAGCGGAATACGCCGCGCCCTCCGTAACAGCGTAGATATCTATGATATCCGGATTGTTCGGAGAGATGCCGTGATGCTGTGGATCGGTTGGGTCTTCAACCCAGACCTGGCTTGCAGCGTCAATTACTCCCGGCGGGCGGACCTCAGTTTCATCAATGTGCCAGATGAGAATGCCAGATTCAGGCAAGCGGGTGTCAAAGAGTGCGCCCGATTCTCGGTAACGGTTTTCAATGAGGAAGAATTCTGTGCTCTCTCCAAATTTGTTGATTTTTCCCGGAATATCGATTTTGAAGAGTTTGTTGTCATGTGGTGGCAACTCAAAACTAGGGATGATTAGATTGGAAACATTTCCTTTAATCTCAACAGGTTGAATCCAACCGAGTCGTCCGTTTTCAGGCCGTGCATCAAAATCCCATTTCAGGTAACCACTGATGTGACTTGGTTCAAGTCCATTTCCAATTCCATCAATAATCTCGCCCTGATAGGGGCCAAACTGCCCCATCAGTCCCCATTTATGGTCACGAGGCCCGAAAAAATTTCCACCGTACACATCGGGTGCGCCGAAATCGTGGAAGAATTCATGGAAGTAGATCCCTAGGTGGGGTGTATCAAAGCTCGGCTCCTCGCCAACTAGAATAGCTGTGCTTACCAATACACCGTCAAATTCTCTGTTGACACTGTGAGTCAAAATTGACCAGATATCGTTCGGCTCCAAGGTTGAGGCTTGATCATCTCCGGAATGGATAACGAAAATATGGTCAACCACTCCATCTTTGTCACGGTCATAAGCCGAAAAATCTACGATGTCATCTACCGCTGCACACGCTTCACGGACGAGTTCCTGGGAACGTCTGAGGTTAATTTGACCTTCGCCGTAGTAGCTGATTGGCTGTTGTGCACGCACCCACTGATTACCTTTTGGAATAACACCTCCCATTGGTCCAGGCTGTATGTCCATCTGTCCATAGGAGACCTCCCGGTAGTAAGTTTTGAGTGAAACGCCTTCATCTGCAAAGAGGTATTGATCAAATGCCGTCCCCGGTCGTTGACCGGGTTGATCCGCAAAATCAATCTTAATAGCGAGAACATACTCGATGCCATCGGTCTGTAAAACGCTCCGTTGACGCACGAAGCAACAGTAATCTAACGCATCGCGGAATCGATCTTCACTTGTGGGTCCCTTTGGTGTCCATACCTTTGTACTAGGGTTATAATCGTAGAAAAGATATGGGTTCGGCGGCGCGGTTACCCCCGGTCGGCTCGGAAAGCAACAGAATATAACAGCTAATATGCAAAATCTGGAATATATCAGTATACCTTTCAACCGATGTTTCCCTTCTTAAGCGGCTGGATAGAACATCTAAGTTTCTTGGATTAACCTTCTCATCCACCTTATAGTTTAACATCCATATCATTCGGTTTGCCCATAAATTTTCGTGTGGTTCATTTACAATTTGACAAACCTAGAATGAGCCCTTATAATTTCAGGTGCACCCTCAATAAAATTGAGCTTGTTTTGGGGCTCATTCTACAGGTTTGATTATGGACTGGAGACGATTGGATTTATGGTTAAAATCGGTGATATAGCGTTAGGAGATTTTCCAGTATTATTAGCCCCGATGGAAGATGTGAGTGATCCACCTTTTCGTGCAATGTGTAAGGTCGCCGGTGTGGACATGATGTACACAGAATTTATATCTTCCGAGGGACTTATCCGAAACGCTCGGCAAAGCGTCATGAAATTAGATATTTTTGAATCCGAACGGCCGATAGGTATTCAGATTTTTGGAAACGACATTGAATCGATGAAAACGGCGGTTGGCATTGCGGAACGGGTGTGCCCAGATCTAATCGACATCAATTACGGTTGTCCTGTTAAGAAGGTAGCGTGCAAAGGGGCAGGGGCAGGGATATTGCGCGATGTTCCGAAAATGGTTCGGATGACCCAAGAGATTGTCAAATCGACTAGCTTGCCTGTCACCGTAAAAACGCGACTGGGTTGGGATGAGAAAACACAATACATCGTTGAGGTCGCAGAGAGATTACAAGATGTAGGCATCCAAGCGATTACAGTTCATGGGCGGACCCGCGTGCAAATGTATAAAGGGGATGCTGATTGGACATTGATTGGTGAAATTAAAAACAATCCGCGCATGACCATCCCGGTTTTTGGCAATGGGGATGTGGATACCCCGCAGAAAGCACAGCAGATGCGGCAGACATACGGCGTGGATGGGGTGATGATTGGGCGAGCAGCTATCGGCTACCCATGGATTTTTAGAGAGATTAAACACTATTTCTCGACTGGACAACTGCTTCCTCCTCCATCTATCAAGGAGCGACTAGACACCTTAAGAAAACATTTGGCACTTTCCATCAAATGGAAAGGAACTAGACACGGCATTGTGGAGATGAGAAGGCACTACAAAAACTATCTAAAGGGGCTACCAAATGCCAAAGCTTATCGAGAAAGATTAGTCATCCTGAAGAGCTATGAAGAAATTGTAGAAGTCATAAATGAGATACAGAAACATTTGGAGTCTATGATTCTCACCTTCAGTCCGATTGGCAGGGGAAAACAGCAAATAACACGGATTTATGGATAGTAGGAATGCTGCTTAGAAGCAGAGCATTACTATACGCACCGGTTACGTATGATGGAGTTAGTCAATGCGTAACTATTAAGAAATGATTTGGAAGGACTTATATTTATAATGGCTGAAAACCGAGACGTAGGTGTGTCGATTGTTCCTATCGGTGGATTAGGGGAGTTCGGTATAAATATGATGGTTTACCAATGTGGTGATGACATCATTGTGGTGGATGCTGGACTTATGTTCCCCGAAGCTGATATGCCCGGCGTGGATCTGGTTTTCCCAGACATCACATACTTACTTGAGAACCGAGACAAAATTAAGGGCATCATCATTACCCATGCACACGAGGACCATGTAGGTGGATTAGCATTCTTTCTTCGCCAAATTAACGTTCCTATTTATGGCACCGAATTAACCTTAGCCTTAGCCAAGGGCCGACTACGGGAATATGGCGTTCTGCAGATCGCGCAGCTAAAGGTTATCCATCCTAACGATACGTTGCAGCTAGGCTGTTTCAACCTAGAGTTTATTCATGTCGCACATAGCATTCCCGACACGGTTGCGGTCGCCATTCACACACCCGTTGGCATTATTATCCATGCCAGTGATTTCAAGTTCGATCAGACCCCGGTTGACAATCGTCTGACCGAGATTCCGAAACTTGCCGCGCTTGGCGAGAAAGGCGTACTACTGCTCATTTCTGATAGTACCAACGCAGAACGCCCCGGTTTCACCCCTTCTGAACGTTCAATCTATCCCCACCTGAATGACATATTTCAAAGGACGA
Organism: Candidatus Poribacteria bacterium; assembly: GCA_022822785.1. GTDB lineage: Bacteria > Poribacteria > WGA-4E > WGA-4E > PCPOR2b > PCPOR2b. The sequence goes on along the minus strand of JAJEAL010000068.1, from coordinate 5,079 downwards.
GCGCTGGGCTTTTCCTTGCTACCTTTTCGTCAAGCCTACATCGCGTACAACAGTTTATAGACCTCGCGGTTGTACATCGCCGTCTAATTGCGGTATCTGGACGGTCAATGATTAACAATATCCGGACAGCATCCGAGCTAGGTTACTTAGATGTACCACATGACCTCCTAGTCGATGCGCGTGAAGCGGATCGTTTTGCCCCACATGAGGTTATGGTGCTCAGCACAGGCAGCCAAGGCGAACCACGGTCAGCAATGGCGCTCATCGCAAAAGATGACCATGCCTTTCTGCATGTTGAGCCGGGAGATACTGTCATAATTTCCGCAAGGATCATCCCGGGTAACGAACAATCTGTCGGCCATATGATTAACCACCTGTTACGTCGTGGGGCGCATGTTTTACATGAAAGGAATGCCAATGTTCACGTTTCCGGACATGGTGCTCAGGAAGATCTTAAACTGATGCTGAACCTGGTTCGACCTAAGTTTTTTATTCCAGCGCACGGCGAATACAGCAATCTCGTGCAACACGCGGAACTTGCCGAGGAGGTCGGGATATCTCCAGAGAATATCACTGTTGCTGAAGACGGCGATTTAATCACTTTAACGCCAGATTTCTGCGGCGTGGAAGGCAAAGTGCCAGCGGGTCGTGTTCTCGTGGATGGGAAGATAGACATGGGGGTCGAGGACATCGTGGTACATGACCGACAGCAGCTCGCTCAAGATGGTATGGTTATTCCAATTGTCGTTCTCAATAGCAACAATGATGAACTGACTGCGGGGCCGGACATTGTTTCGCGAGGATTTGTCTACATGGATGAGTCAGAAGCCTTAATGAACGAAGCCAAGGAGGTTGTCATCCACGCGATTAACCACTTGAGCACAGAGAGCAAGAGTGAAACCGAAACGGTACAAGAAGAGATTAGGGTGGTTCTGCGACGGTTTTTCAAAAAGAAAACCGATCGGCGTCCAATAGTACTTCCTGTCGTCATGCGGGTGTGACATCAATAGGTCATTACAAATCGAAAATCACCTGTGCTACCCACTGATTATCAGGGGCTTTCTCGACAAATAACTGATGATAGGTGACACTCTTGATCTCTGTATACACGACATGCTTTGCGAAATCCACTGGCTCACCATAAGCAACTGCTGTTGCTCGGTAGGGATTATCGGAAATCTCTGTAATCTCAACCCGTCGAAGAAATAGCTCCTCAACCTCGTGCCGAAAATTTAATTCATCCAACCAAGCAACCATCAACTCTTCAAGCGATTCCGCGGATACTTCGATGTCAATCTGTGTTGTTGCGTCAATTGTACTGAGATCTGCGATTGCCTCAAACAACCCTTGAGCTGCATTGATGAAAAGTTCCTCTATGGAGTTTCCGTAAGCACGAATCCCGATATCACCAGTATGCTCTATATATTCGTATCGTCTCATCAAGCACATTCCCTTTTGGATAGTCCTACGACAAGTATCCCTCAATTAGCAGGTCCGTATCAATTTGAGTTATCTTTACGTCACAGAGTTCAAATGCCTCAGCCAAACGGGTAACTCCGGCACCCCCAATGGGACCGGGCGCGTCTGTGCCGCCAATGAGTTTTGGTGCAAGAAAGAGCACCAATTTATCAACAATACCTCCTTGTAAGGCAGCGGCATTGATTTCCCCACCCCCTTCGATCAGCACGCTGGTAATCTCCTTACGCCCAAGCTCTCGCATTAGCTCCTTCAGACAGACCCTTCCTTCGTTTTCTTTGATTATAAGCAGTTCAGCACCGGCCGATTTCAAGGCTTCAATTTTCTCGGAGGGTGTATTTCCGGTTACAGCGATAAGTGTCCCTGCGTTGCTATCTGGATTGAATATTTTCGCGTCTAGCGGCGTGCGTCCATGTGAATCAACGACAATACGCATTGGGTCTTTATTTTCCTGTCCCGGTAAGCGTACGGTTAACGATGGGTTATCTTGCAGTACGGTTCCAATACCGACGAGTATCGCATCAACTTGAGCGCGAATGTCATGCCCCCGCCTCCGTGATGCGTGAGAGGTAATCCACTGAGATTCGCCCGAAGCAGTAGCGATTTTTCCATCTAGGCTAGTTGCAGATTTGAGAATGACAAAGGGATAGCCCGTCGTAATGTATTTGATAAATATTTCGTTAAGTTGCCGGGCTTCTGATTCACAGAGTCCGCTTTCAACACGGATTCCCGCTGCCCGAAGCTGGCGTATGCCATTGCCGGCGACTTGCGGGTTCGGATCTTCCATGGCTACAAAAACGTTGGCTAACTTCGCACGGATTAGCGCTTCAGTACAAGGCGGCGTCCGCCCCCAATGACAACAAGGTTCCAGCGTGACGTACATCGTCGCGCCCTCCGCAAGCCCTCTGGCTTGATTCAGCGCATGAATCTCTGCGTGGGCTTCACCGGCCTTTTGGTGATACCCTTCACCGACTATTTCACCATTTTTGACGATTACCGCGCCGACCAGTGGATTCGGACTAGTACGACCACGCGCCTTGGCTCCTAATCTTAGGGCGTGTTCCATAAATTCTCGATCGGTTACTGACCATCGGTTGTGCTTAGGCAAGGCTAACTCCCCCAATCTTTAGCTGGGATTAAAGGACATCCGCTGCGGTGAACTAACTTGTAATTATATCACGACGTATCCTACTAAAGCAAAAGGAACAAAAAGTATTCACGCGAATTTCTTGCACATGTAGCTGTATAGAAGTGGTATAATTACAATGGTACGACCATGACAATCGCTGAAGCGCAAATCTGTAACACTTTTGGGTGAAGGAATCTGTTAATCACAGATTAATTAAAATTATGTCATATATCCAAATATACGGTTGATAAAAACACTATGAGAACGAAATTGCTTGAATCAATACCAGACTCGGTACACACAAGGATTAAAGGGCTCCTATCCACGGGAGAGGATGAACTTATCCGTGTATCGACTGACTTGAACCAGACAGGCGAGTTTGGATCCCAATGGGTAATTGTTACAGATAAACGTCTCCTGATTGTTCCCACGGTAGGTGCTGATGGCGTGGTCAAGGTGCCCCTTGAGGAGCTGACCCTGGCGCAGACCGAAGCACTTGTTGGCGGTGGGTGTCTGATGATTGAACGGAACAAGCGACCAACCGTTACCGTCCCCTACTCCAGCTCTCTGGTAGAAAAGTTTTCTGAGGTCACACGCGGGATTGAGCAACTCCGTAAGGGGGAACCTTTGGCGATCAACACGCAACTTGATCGTATGCGATGCCAAAAGTGTGGTAGGCTGCTCCCTGAAAAGAACGGTATCTGTCCTGCCTGTATACGCCGGCTTGCGACGTTTCAGCGCATCGCTGTCTACCTAAAACCGTATAAAAAACATGCTATTCTCTTAGCGGTTGTCTCCCTTGTAGGAATGGGTACAGCAGTAATTCCTCCAATGCTTTACCGGCAAATAGTAGATGGTATCCTAGCACCGGAAGAGGGAAACGCGGATGCTATATCCGAGCGGTTAGCGCTCCTCGGCTTGCTAGTTCTTGGTCTGATTGGCATTCGTGTATTGAATTGGGGGATGGAGTGGGCACACGGTTGGACGGTGAGTTGGTTAGGCGCACGCATCACCGCTGATATCCGCAGTCGCCTCTATCAGCAACTGGAGCTACTCTCATTGCAGTTCTACGATAGGCGGCAAGTCGGTGCAGTGATGTCCCGCGTCACTAGAGATGCTGGCAGGCTGCAGGAATTTCTGGTGGACGGCCTACCTTACCTGATCATCAATACATTAACGATCATTGGCATCTTGAGCATTCTGTTCTGGATGCATTGGATGTTGACACTACTTATCCTCGTGCCAGTGCCGTTTATGATGGGGTGGGGTGTGATCTTTTGGAAACGGATGCGACTTTACTTCAACAGATGGGATCAGGCGTGGTCAGATATTATGGCCACAGTGAGTGAGGTGCTATCCGGCATACGGGTGGTTAAAGCTTTTGCCCAAGAAATACGGGAAATCGCTGCGTTTCAATCACGGAATAAAAAGATTCGGCAACTTGCTATTCAGACAGAGATTAACTGGGAAATTTTCTTCGCCACCACAACCCTCCTCACTAGTTTTGGGATACTGATTGTGTGGTTTTTCGGTGGACGGGAGGTAATTCGAGATGCACTGACGTTAGGCACACTATTGGCGTTCTACGCTTATATGTGGATGCTCTATGAACCAATAGAGTGGTTTGGACAGGTCAACAGCTGGATGACCCGGGCATTTGCCGGCGCGGAACGCATTTTTGAAATCATAGACACACCGGCCGAAGCCTACGAAGATCCGAATGCGCGTTCGATAGAGTCGATCAGGGGCCATGTGGTTTTCAAAGGTGTCACGTTTGGTTACGATAAGAGTAAACCCGTCCTACACGATATTAACTTGGATGTCTCTCCGGGTGAGATGGTTGGGCTTGTGGGCAGATCGGGCGTTGGCAAAACGACCACTGTAAATCTAATCTGTCGATTTTACAATGTAGATCGGGGAATGATTGAGGTTGATGGTGTACCTATTCAGAGGGTGCGCCTTGAGGACTTGCGGAGCCAAATCGGGATTGTGCCCCAGGAACCATTTCTGTTTAGCGGCACTATTGCAGAAAACATTAGCTACGGTAAACCTGGAGCGAGCTTCGACGAGATTATGGAGGCGGCTATCGCAGCAAACGCGCACAGCTTTATTGTCGCCAAACCTGATGGTTACGATAGTCAAGTAGGAGAGCGAGGGGGTGAGCTATCCGGAGGCGAAAAACAGCGCGTCGCTATCGCTCGTGCCATCCTCCACGACCCTAAGATCCTCATCCTAGATGAAGCAACTTCATCAGTAGATGTAGAGACGGAAAAGCAGATTCAGGAAGCCATCGCTCGGTTAATCCGGGGGCGCACTACTTTTGCAATAGCTCATCGTCTATCAACCCTACGCAATGCGGATCGCCTAGTCATACTTGAAGGAGGGCGCATCGTTGAGATAGGAACTCATAGGGAGCTAATAGAGAAAAAGGGGATTTTCTGCGAGCTAGTGCAGCTGCAGCAGCAGACCTCAGA
>JAJEAL010000037.1 GCA_022822785.1 Candidatus Poribacteria bacterium | reverse complement strand
TGAGTTTCCATCTCTCAAAAACAGCACTCCTCCACACCTTGAATAACATAAAACTTGCATTTGAAAAGGGCGGCGCTTTTCAGAGAACCTGTGGAAAAAATACAACCTTTACACGACTCCAAGACGCTACAGATAATCCCTAAATTGACACCTATGGTGCGGTTGAATGAAGATTAATTTATTAATTGGGTAATTTGCTATTGACACCAGCGCGGTTGCAAGCCGCGCCTACCGGGTCTTGGGGAAATATAGAGTTACCCGATTATTTCCTGAAACTTCATAAAACCGCACCTGCCGGGATCGTAGTCCGGATTTTTCCCTCCCCGATAGGCGAGGTTTCCTAACCTCATCGATTTGCAGTGTCTCATTAATTCTAAGATCTACCATAAACAAGTTGACTCAGGTTGATATTCATGGCTTTGCCGCGCGTTCATTTCTCACCCGACGCCACGAATATGTCCACGCTAGCAGACTCGTCCCCAGTATCGGATTGAGCGCAGCACTGTTCACCTACACAGTCCACAGTCACACGCCCAAGTCCCGCTTCCCTAAACCATTGTCGAATATCCCTCCTGTCGAAACCGAGCCACCGATCACGGTGTTCGTCTCTCAGAAATTCAAAGGTATGGCTATCCAGATCGGTAATCACGAGTATTCCGCCCGGCTTCACAATCCGCGCCATCTCCTTAATTGCTATCGGCGGTTTTTCGAGGTGATGCAGATACATATTGGCGAAAACGTAATCCACAGCGTCGTCGGCAATCGGTAGCTGCTCCCCCTCGCCACAACGGTAGTCGACCCCAGCGATGCCAGCGAATTTTCTTTTCATTGCTGTCAGCATCACTTCGGATTGATCGACGGCAATCACACGCAGCCCAGCACGAATCAACCCTTCAGTAATGAAACCGCTACCGCAGCCGATATCAGCAGCGGTAGCACCCGATCTCACGGCAGCGGTAGCAAGCGCCCGGTCTCTGACTTTCTCCGAATAGAAACTCGCTTGGAGGCTATCCCACTGATCCGCAACCCGGTCAAAATAATCTTTACTGTGCACTGCTTTTACCTCCTCAAAAAGTTCCCAAGCAGCTGTTTACCCGCACTAGTCAAGATTGACTCCGGGTGGAATTGCACCCCCCAGATCGGGTAATCTTTGTGCCGAAATCCCATAATTTCGTCTTGGTCCGTCCACGCGGTGAGTTCAAGGCAATCCGGCAGCGTCTCCTTTTTCACAATGAGGGAGTGATAGCGTGTCGCCTCAAACGGGTTGTCGAGGTCGTCGAAAATCTGTTCACCGTTGTGGTGAATCATCGACGTTTTGCCGTGCATCAACCGCTCGGCACGGACGACATCGCCGCCAAACACATCACCGATACACTGATGCCCCAAACAGACGCCGAGCAGGGGAACGCGCCCGGCAAACTGACGGATCAAGTCGCAGGAGATACCCGCTTCCCGCGGTGTACAGGGCCCCGGCGATATGACAATCTTCTCAGGCGCGAGCTCTTCAATCTGATCGAGCGTAATTTTGTCGTTACGATGTACCACAAGGTCCGCTCCCAACTCGCCGAGGTATTGTACAAGGTTATAGGTAAATGAATCGTAATTGTCAATCATGAGTATCATGGGTTTTTCTCCTTGCCGTTTCTGTAGGTCCTTATCTTGGATCTACTCCAATCCCGCCTCAGCGAGTTCAATGGCTCTTAGGACCGCTCGCGCCTTGTTGACCGTTTCCTCATATTCCGTTTCGGGAATAGAGTCCGCGACAACACCGCCGCCCGCTTGGACATAAGCGACACCATCTTTGACAACGAGCGTACGAATCGTGATCGCTGTATCCGCACTGCCGGAGAAACTGAAATAACCGACAGCACCGCCGTAAGGTCCCCGCCGCGTCGGTTCAAGTTCATCGATAATCTCCATCGCCCGAATCTTAGGCGCACCTGATAACGTCCCGGCGGGTAGGCAGGCGCGAATCACATCGTAGGGGGTTTGTCCCTCGCGCAACTCTCCGATAACGTGCGAGACGATGTGCATCACATGTGAGTAGCGTTCAACCTCCATCATCTCACTCACCCGCACGGTATGGTACTCACAGACCCGTCCGAGGTCGTTTCGTCCGAGGTCAACAAGCATAACATGTTCTGCCCGCTCCTTCGGATCAGCGAGGAGCTCTGCTCCCAACGCTTCATCTTCAGCTGGAGTCGTTCCACGCGGACGGGTGCCTGCGATTGGACGCATCTCCGCAATACCGTCCTCAACACGCACCATCATCTCAGGCGACGCGCCGGCAATCTGAAGCTCATCGAATCTGAGATAATACATATACGGCGATGGGTTCACCGTGCGCAAAGCGCGATACACATCGAATGTATCGACCGATATCGGCACACTAAAACGTTGTGATGGCACCACCTGAATGATGTCTCCCGCGGCGATATACTCCTTCGCCCGAAGGACCACCTCCTGGTAATCTTCCCGCGTAAAATTTGACGTGACAGAGGCATCGCTCGGATTGGCAACCGGTTTATTGGTATAATTCATCAACAACGGCTGTTTGAGCTTGGCGATGAGTTCGTCAATCCGATCAAGTGCACCTTCATAGGCTTGGTCGACATCGCCGTCGATGTGGGCGTTGGCGACCACCTTAATCTGATGATTCACATGGTCAAACACCAAGAGCGTATCGGTGACCATAAAGAAACAGTCGGGCAGCTCTCGATCATCTACGGTGGTGTCGGGGAGCTCCTCAACGAAGCGTACCATATCGTAGTTCAGGTAGCCGACCGCTCCACCGTGAAACTGCGGCAACCCCTCAACTTCAACGGGTTGGTAGCGAGTCATCAATTCTTCAAGCGTTCTCAACGGGTCTTCGGTTTCCTGCTCGGTTGTTTCCCCGGTACGCAGGTCATCAATCCGGACTAGGTTGCCCTTGCCCCTAAGTAGGATTGATGGGTCACTGCCGAGAAACGAATATCGAGCGACATGTTCGCCGCCTTCGACGCTCTCCAACAGAAACGCGTCATCACTCCCCCCAATTTTGTAGAACGCGGACACAGGCGTTTCCATATCCGCTAGCATCGTTCTGTAGACAGGGATTAAGTTTCCGTGCTGCGCTTTTTCTCGAAAATCCGCTAAACTTGGATAATACATGGAAGTCTCCTTAAAAAATATCAGTATACTGCATCTGGATCAAAAACCTTTTCACCAACGATGCGCGTAAAATTACCGTCGGGGGAGACTTCCCGAAAGAAGCAGGAACGGTAGCCGACATGGCACGCTCCGCCTTTCTGTTCGACTTTGATGAGCAGCGCATCAGCATCACAATCAAAGGCGACCGATCGCACGGTTTGCGTGTGTCCTGAAGTCTCCCCCTTGATCCAGTATTCCTGGCGGGAACGGCTCCAGAAGCAGACACGCCCTGATTCTAATGTTTTCCGTACTGCCTCGCGGTTCATATAGCCAACCATGAGGACCTCTCCGTTTTCGTCGTCCTGTATAATGGCAGGAATTAAATCGTTCTGGTCGAACTTAAGTTGATCAAGAATTTCCATTTTTCTCCTTGTCTAACACTGTAGGTCGAGTTTCCATACTCGACACTAACAACTTGGGTTTGTTTAACAGAAAATAGGCATAAAAAAAGCCGTAGACAACGGGGTTCGTATGCCTACGGCTGCAGTTTCTAGATATGAGTCCAAAGGTTTATCTCAGCAAAGGCATACCGCTCCCCTCAACACAACGCCACCAGTGCCAATGATGAGATGGAATATGAAACTGTGGTTGTCGGTTCAAGGTTTGCATGGCGCCTTTCAACTCCTCAAGATATCTAAAGCATATCACAAGACGAGTTTCGGTGTCAAGGAAATTATGGTTTCGGTTTATCCAACTAACGGCTTCAAAAATTCGATGCTTCGACGCGCAATGGTCTCTGGATCCGGCTCAAAGTTGAACACCTCGGTCGAAAGGTAGCCGGTGTAATTGATTTCCTTTAATGCCTCGATAATCGGCGGATAATTCACATTACCGGAACCGGGAAGATAGCCGTTATCGTCGTTGGTATGAAAATGCGCCACATGGTCGGCGTATGTACGAATCTGCGTGGGCATGTCCAGATTTTCGGCAGCGGTGCTCGTTACATCAAGGATTATCTGGAAGTTCGGATTATCTACCGCTTTGACCATCTCCACCGCCGCTGCCGGTGTATTGATAAAGTTTGTGCTCTCGCTTGTCAACGGTTCCATGCACAGCATAACATCCTGCTCCTGAGCAAATTCAGCGCACGCTGCGAAGGTCTCTTGTGCATAATCCCACGCCTGCTCTGGTGTCAGTGGATCCAGTATGTTGCGTTCATTGGGCGAACCGATGACCATAATTTTCCCGCCCAGATCCGCACAACACGAGATTAGCGCAAAAAAATAGTTCCGTGTCTTCTCACGGATTTCTCGGTTGGGGTGATTGAGGTGCAACCCTTTTGGCGAGACTAACAACCAGTGGAGGCCAGCGATTTCGACCTTCGCTGCGTCCGCTGCCTTTCGGATGCGATCCCGCTCGGTTGCGCTGATGTCGACCACCGATTCCGCAAGCGTGAAGGGGGCAAGCTCCACCGCATCGTAGCCGAGCTCAGCAGCGCACTGAAATACATCTTCGACCCCCCAATCCTCAAACATTTCATTACAGATAGCCAGTTTCATGGTTTACTCCTGATTCCGTGTCGCTAAAAATCTTCCTTCCACCGCTGGATGAGACCTGTATCAACCTCAAACTGATCTAACACCTTCGTGATGACGAAATTAATCATATCATCAACTGTCTTGGGGAAGTGGTAAAACCCCGGCATGGCAGGCAGTACCACTACACCAATTCGGGACAGCTTGAGCATGTTTTCGAGATGGATGGGACTGAGCGGTGTTTCACGGGGCACGAGGACCAGCTTGCGTCGCTCTTTGATGCAAACGTCGGCGGCGCGCTGAATGAGGTTGCGGGAGATTCCCCCCGCTATGGAGGCGACAGTCCCCATGCTGCACGGGGCAACGACCATCCCCACGGTACGGAAGGAACCGCTGGCAATCGATGCCCCAATGTCGGACTGATGGTGATAGATTACCTGATCTGACGAACAATCGATCAGGGATTCAAGGCGGAAATTGTCGAGATCCACACGGATCTGCAGTTCTTCCCACAACGCCCGTGCGCCGGAGTCCGAAATCGTTAGGTGGATTTCATAGTCGTCGCATCGGGTGAGCGTCTCCAACAGACGCACACCGTATATGACGGCACTCGCCCCCGTTATTCCGACAATTATACGCCTCAAGCAATCCTCCCAGCTTCGTAAGATGTGATATATGAAAATCTGATTTGCTCTTTAATCAGTCTGTGGAAAATTGAACAGAACAATCTGTCCCGCCCTTTTCACATCCACCTCTCCTTCAGATCCGATTCATTATAGACTGGATCCTCATCGTCTTCAATATCACGCATCGCGGTAGCCAATGAAAGATGAGACCAATCCAAATCCTCTTTTCGTACACTTTGGCGCTGCATTAGAAATTCAATAAAATCCAGCGCTTCTGCTTGCAACGGTTCAGGTAATTTCTGAACTTGTTCGTGGATTCTTTCCGCGGTAGTCATGACAATTCCCTTGTAGATAGTATATTACTTTTCATGAAACGCCGGCAAGTTGCCATCGGCATTAAACGCTAAAGGCTTTAGTTCGCCGGTAACCTCCAGATCGCTGTGCAGATCTGCATCTTCGAGCAACGCTTCGGAGATATCCACCTCCGCTAGACCGAGGGTACTTTCAATTCGTACCACCTTTGCCTGTTCAGGCGGGGTCAGTCCAACCGTGTTCAGTGCAACCTCAATAGCCTCCCGGTCCGTGTCGTAATAGAACGGTGTTTTCGATTTCTGCGGTCCCATCCCGGTGATGCCGTTCATATACGTCGCATGGCGATCCATCTTTTCCACAAGGCGCGTCGTGGTGAAGTCCGCCAACCCAACGCCTGTCGCGTTGCCGTCGCTGTCGTCGGTCAGGTCTCGGACGAATATTCGCACAATCGCGGGTTTCTCCGGTTCCGGTTCAAGGATTTGCATCATACGGCCGATGATATTTGTATCCATGCCTGTCCCACTGATGTTCTTGCCCATCCAATCCACGATTAACAGGTCAAAGGTATCAAACGGAAGCCGTCCCATCAACGACTTGGATTCGATGAGGAGTTCGCGTTCACGACGCATCAGCTCATCGGCACGCATCGCGGCTACTTTCGCTGTCTGTTCGTGCGCGTTTTCGACCAGTCCAACGCCAAAACCAACCCTGCCAGCATCTATGAGCAAGCCGGTAACTGTCCGGATGATATGCTCAAACCCGTAGTGGAAAAAGGCGCGGTGGTACATATTCGCACCGTGCTGCTTGCCAAACCCAATCGTCAGCATCTTCAGGGTACCGCTCTCGACCGTGCCCCTGAAATCGGTATGCGCTTTAATCCGATTGACGGGAACAATATGATCTGCATTGGCGGCGTAGGTATCCAGGAATACCGGCAGGCCGTCGGCAGTTTTACCAATTTCGACGACGTCCATCGTCGCCTTGATCGGCACCCCGACCGTCTCTTCGGTAACACCGTAATGCTCTAGCACGGCTCGCTGACCTTCTGCGGTCGCACCGCCGTGGCTTCCCATCGCTGGCACAACAAACGGCTTTGCACCAATCTCCTTGAGATAATCCGCCGTCGCCTTAATGACGACAGCGATATTCGCCACGCCTCGGCTGCCGCCACCGATAGCGACACTATCCCCTACCCCGATAATTGACGCTACGCCGATCTGTTCCAATTCGGCTTTAACTGCCGCGGGCAGATCTGCGACGACAGGGGCATCAAAATGTTGTTTTATACGAACCATTTTCGGTAATGCCATATTCAGTCCTCCATATCTGTGAAATGTTGCTACCATGTTATCAGAAGTTAAAGCAAATAACAAGGGAGAAACGAGCAGCGCATAAATCGCAAGCCAAAAATCAACGCATCAAGCTGGTCATAGCCCCGTTAAAACGTCCATCCACTCGCTTCAGGGAAAGCCATTAGTCGCCCAAGCTGACCCGCTCGACTTCCCCCGGTTTAAGGCACAAATCGTTCCAATCCGACGCCGCTTCGATCCCTGCTTTCGGTCGCCACGAGAAAGCTAACGTCGAATCGCCGCCGTTATAGAATACCACCTCCCCCTGACCGTCCACAGGCGGACGGGTCAGCGATAAGAGATCCTGTGGCAAACAATTGTTGCCGTCCTGTGTCCGCACGTCCAGCATCGGCACAACTGCACTCTGAATTTCACACGTACCGAGCAGCAGCGGACCATAGCACGAGGTGACAGCGCCGTGCCCCCAATTCCGTCCATGTCCCGCTGCGACCGAACAGACAGCGCCGCCCATATCCGCGTGTTCTCTGCCGCCGCGAAGCACTCTCCGCGCCATTGTCAAACGTATTGATGCGCTGCGGAACGCGCGTACCGCAAACGCTGGGTCACCGGCAATTTGGTAAGCGAGGGTCATGGCTGCTGTCGATGGTTCACGGATTGGCTGCACGGAGCCGTCGTCCGACCATTCACCCCAATACGCCATATCGGATCGACGACCGACGCCCCGTTCCCGTCGCCGGACCTCCTGCGGAAAGATGAGCGCAAGGTGTCCCGGTGGAGGCGGAAGCTCACTGAGTTGATTGCGGATGGGTTGATCAAAAACGGTATCCTTGAATGTGCGCCGGTAATAGCCGATGGCGGCGGCAGCGGGGTCGTGGTACGGGTCAAGCACGAATTCAACGAGCGGCGCAACAATCCGTTTCGCTGCAGCTTGGAAGATAGCCTCCCCCGATAGCTGGTAGAGATCGCCCAACGCATAAATCGCACCGGAGGCGAGCAGATTTTCGATTCCCGCCAACGGATCACCCGACGTATGATGCGTACCTTGGGCAGCGAGTCGCTGCAGCCCTCTCTCTTCAACTTCCGTTTCACCTAAACCATTTCCTTCGAGGTCCCACAGCAGCGGCATTGGGGAACCCGCAGCGACAATCCGTTCCGCCCGTTTCCGACCGTATCGCATCGACCAATCAAGATAACGTTCTTCCCTCGTGATCCGATAGGCCGCAAGGGCGATATGGATGAATCGGAAATGTTCAGCGACCTCGTATGCGGCTTTCGCGTCATTGTGAACCGTTCGGCTCCCGATGAAGTAACCACAAAACGTATCGCGATCATAGTCGTACCACGCGGGAATCTCCTCGACCCAATTCCCGATGTGTTCGGCGGCATCGGTCAACATCGCGCACGCTTCCTGATCGTCCGGCACAAGATCGATGTATCGCGGCAGGAACAGCAGAAACGGTTCTGTGCCGTGATGCGCTTCCGCCTCCGGTTCGTAACCGTGCAGACATTCTCGTTCAATCCAGCCCGCCAGTGCGGATTTCAGGTCCGCAAAATGTTTCAAAACGGTTTGATCACCGGTCACGAGGTAGTGCGGAAACCACGCGAGCGCATAATTGGCTTCATCTTCGCCGCCGCCGTTTGGGCCCGGCGGGTCGAGCGCCATGCTCTGCTTCAGCCACTGATTCATCTCTTTGCGGAGATCTACATAGTGTTCGTAACATTCATGAAGTATATCGTTCATTGGGTCCTCTCACAGGTTTAGGTCAAGCTTCCGACGGGGCTGGCAGTTCTGGGGTGTACTGATATTCTGGATCCGTTTTCTGTTTCTTTAAGATTGTGATAATTTCCCGCCACGTTTCAAAAAGACCGACCGGGCAGGGCGGGAGCTCGTGCTTAATTAGCTTATGCAGCTTCCCTAGATTGTAGCACGGAACCGCGGCATACATGTGATGCTCTATATGATAATTCATGTGCCAATACAGAAACTGAACCAAAGGATTCAGGATAATTGTCCGGCAGCAGAGCCGGAAATCCGGCACATTATCGGTGAGCCCCACATGCTGAGTGGTGTTGCAGAGATAAAGCAGCCAACCGCCATACGCCGGCGCTAGCGTGATAAGCACCGGCATCAGCCACAGACCGAAATAGAGCGAAACGCCAACGATGAGGATATGCCCCACCAATTGGACACGCGCCCAGTTAAACAGCTCCCGTCGCTTCTCCATATCCGATTCAGGGAACATGACCGTTGCTTCGTGATCGTCCAGCTTACCAAGACTGAGCCGAAGAATCGACTTCCATCGGGCGTAGAATCCCCACGGGTTAATAACCGCGCTTTTGAGGAAACCGCTCAATGTCAATTTTACCGGGAACACGACTTCATAATCGTCCGGCGGGTGTAGGGTATATTTGTGATGCTCTGCGTGACTTGCCCAGAACCGAACGTGGCTAAACGGACCGAGAAAGCTAAAGATTCGCAGGAAGAAAACATTCAAGAATCTCGTCTTGAAAACCGAGTTGTGACATAGCTCATGGAATCCATTCAGGAGGAATGCCCACACGGTTCCATGGAGGAATAGGATTAGCAGCAATACCGGCAGAGGCAGGTGCGCTGCGGCGTAGAAAGCACCAATACCTGTCAGCGTGAGCAGTCCAAGATGACCGAGGGTTTGGAGCATCCCTTTCCAGTCGCTGCGCTGGTTGAGCGCCCTGAATGTTTCACGGTCTATCTGTGATCTGTACCACGTAATTTTGCGTTGATCTGAATTATTGTTCATACGATACGTTTCCTTTCGGCTTGCTAGAAGCAGATGAGTCCGCGTGCGACCTCCCCGTTGAGCATGTCGCTAAACGCCTCATTCACCTCTTCCAATCGATAGGTCCGGGTAATCAGTTCATCTAACTTAAGCCTACCGGCGCGATAAAGGGCGAGTAGACGGGGCATGTCATAGCGAGGACGCGCTGAACCGTAGTTACTGCCCATTATGGTCTTTTCGCCCCAGAACACAATCCCCGCATCAAGAGACAGCGGTTCGAGAGGCGGGGCACCAACCCAGATGGCTTTTCCTCGATTTCGTATTGCCCGTACCGCCTGTTCATAGGTGGCGCGTGTGCCGATTGCCTCAAAAGCATAATCCGCGCCCAAGCCATCTGTCAAGGCTTGGATTTCCGGAATCGGATCAGCTTCGCTGGCGTTGATTGTATGTGTCGCACCAAACTGACGCGCCATCTCCAGTTTTGAATCCGCTAGGTCGACAGCAATAATTCGCTCGGCGCCGGCGATGACCGCTCCCTGAATGACGTTTAAGCCGATGCCGCCGGCACCAAAAAGCACAACACTGCTCCCCGGACGCACTTGGGCGGTATTGGTTGCTGCACACACCCCTGTGGTAACGCTACAACCGATGAGGGCAGCCTTATCTAGCGGGATGTCGTCGTCGAGCGGGATAGCGCACTCTTGGGGGATCACGGTGTACTCCGCAAAGGAAGCCACCATCCCAAAATGGTGGATAGGCACCCCATTCTTTTGATAGCGCGTCGTCCCATCGAGTAGGTTTCCACGGCCGCCCCGTCTCGATGTCATGCAGAGATTGCCATACCCTTGCGTGCAGTAGCTGCAGTGCCCACACGACGGAACCCATGAAAGAATCACGCGATCGCCCGGTCTCACTAAGGTAACACCAGGACCGACCTCTTCAACGACACCCGCACCTTCATCCCCCAACACCGCGGGAAATGGAATGCTCAACATGCCGGTGACCGCATGGTAGCAGCTATGACAGACACCGGTCGCTGCAACTTTGACGACAATTTCGCCTGCTCTGGGACCTTCCATCTCGATATCTTCGACGACAACCTGTTGATTCAGGCCATATAAAACGGCAGCTTTCATCACTTTTTCCTCCAGTTGTAACAGCGAGCTAGGAATCAATGTAAACAACTTTGGGTCAGTTTACAAGTTATGTATCCTCTCTCACCCAATGCCGGAACAACGGTTTTACATCATCGGGAAAGGTATCATAAATGTCCGGTGGGATGGGCGGCACATTGTTCTCCGTTCCGCCAGCCTCGTCCACAATGCGGGCCCGCTCGTCTGAACCCTCCATCAGCACATCCAGATTCAGCCACCACGGCGCGTAACGTACCACCACCGAGGTCCGTGGTTTGTCGGTGCGATTCGGAGCGGTGGCATGCCACATACGACTGTCCATCACGAGCACACTACCGGCGGGACCGGTCGCCTGCATCTCGGTCGGGTAGGGGGCATTCGGATCAACGCCGTTGCCGCCGGTCGGGTTGTTGTTCGACCGGTGGCTGCCGGGGACAATCAGGGTGCCCCCATTTGCGCGTGTGAACGGTGAGAGCATCCATAACGTCGTGATGTGCATCGTCGCGTCGGGATAGGGGGCGGGGATGTGCCCTGCGTTGTTCTGATTAAAGGGCCAATCCCCGTGCCACCCACCGCGTTGGTTGCCCGGATAGTTGATTGTGCCGGTCGTAAAAGAGACCCGCACATGGGGGCCTAACACCCTTTCGACAAGAGAGAGCAGCCGTTGCTCCGCCAAGTACGGGGCAAGTGACTGATCATAACGGATAAACCCCGGCACATGACCGATAGCGTCAGGGGCGTTGAGATTGCGATGTAGGACGGTCGATCGTTCGACACTTTCGCGCACAGCATCGACCTCACTGTCAGGGAGGACCCCTTCGAGGACATACCACCCATCCATTTTCAGATGTTGCAACGCTTGATCCAGATTCATTGTGACCGCCTCCTACCAGTCCGGTCGCCCGACATAGAGCCCCCGGTTCACCATCGGCAGCGGCACACGCATACCGCCCAACCGATCGGACTCGATCATCCCCATCAACATCTCTTGGCTGCGGCGTGCGAGCTGAATCGGGCCCTGCGTCTCGTCGCCGGTATCCAACGCTTCTGCGAGGTTCTTAATCCCCATCTCCGTGCCGCTCTCGCGGGGCACCTCTGGAAAGGGCATCTCCTCTAGGATACGAGAGGAGTCCGGCGATTTGCGAAATTGACAGACCATCCCGTTGTTAATGGTACGCATTTTTCCCTTCGTGCCGCATACCTCAAACTCAGGCCCGGTGCCCGCTGTGTTGTAGCCGTGGACGCCGTTGGCGAAGCGGACATAGCCGCCAGCGATGGCGGGATCGGTGTTGAGACGATTTCCGTCCCAATCGTCGGGGTCGCAAATAATTGAGCCTTGCACGAAATCAATCTCTACATCGCCCGCAAGATAGAGCAGCATATCTGCAGCGTGAGTCAATCCCCACAACGCAGAGCTAGCACCGTACTGGGCGATAACACACTGAACATCGCCAATCTCGCCGGCATCAATTAACTCGCGCATCTTGCGATAAAACGGCATGAAACGGCGCTGCGTCCCGTAGTTAAACTTTACCCCGTTGCGCTCAACGGCATCCACCATGGCATCGGCTTCCTCCATCGAGCAGCAGAGCGGTTTTTCGGCGTAAATACCTTTCACACCATGTTCGGCGGCGAAGATTGTGACTTCGGCCCGTTGCGGCGGACGGGTGGCGACGCACACAAGGTCCGGCTGTTCCTTTTCAATCATCTCACGGTAGTCGGTGTAGGCGTGTTGTGCGCCGTAACGTTCGCGAGCAGCTTCCGCCTTTTCGGGGATTACGTCCGACACTGCGACCAAATCCGTCTGATCGCACGCCACGGCTGCCGCTGCGTGCGAGTAGGGGATCCAGAGGAAACGCTCCGGGCGTCCCGCCATTTCGTCGTCAATTGTGGCACCCATGCGACCGCATCCAATTAAACATGCACGGTACTGATTTGCCATTGCGTACTCCTTTCATGGAATCATCTTGTGATGGTTAAACTATCCTGATGCGCGTAACCGCTGCGTAGCTGCCTCATCTATCTCGTACGTCTGTGGGTCAATAGCGACACCGTAGGTATCACGCGCATGTGCGAGCGTAACTTTCTCTTCGAGCACATCTGTCAGTACCGCTTGCGGGTCCCGTTCAAAGGGGTCTCCCCAACCGCCTGCCCCCGCGGCGATATGGCGGAAAAGGTCACCGCGTTGGATGGTCAGTGTGGGTTTTGGGGGGAGTTCACGCGCTTCGTTGTGAGGATTCAAAATATTTTGTGACGGCGCCCCGGCACCCCCGCCTTCCAGGCCGTAGGGTCGATATTTTGTGCGGTCTGCGCGAATTTGTAGCGTCGCTTCTTCAGCGAGCAAACGGAAGTCACGGACCAGACTCAACCCACCCCGGTAAATCCCCGCACCGCCGGTATCCGGGAGATAGCTGTAACTCTCTATACGGAGCGGCAGTTCGGCTTCCAACACTTCGGCGGGATTATTAGAAAAATTGACCACACTGCTCGCTGCACCGTCAATCCCATCTTTATCTGAACGCCCACCCCACGAACCGTAGAGGAATTCAAGGAACACGAACCCGCGCAGTTCCGTTTTTCCATCCTGAACCATACGCTCGTAACCGCCGATACTGACACCGGTATCCCCACCGATTTCGCAAGCAGGAACCCGATCCGGTGCGGCTTGGGCGAGTGCGCCAAAGACGACATTGGCGATACGAAAACCGGTCAAGCCACGCGCAGCGACCGGTCCTGGCGAGAGCGGATTGACAATCGTCCCTTCCGGTGCAATGACTGTAATCGGGCGGAAGTAGCCCCCATTGTTCGGGATATCCGCTCCCATCAAGCAGCGCACACACGCATAAGCTGTCGATTGCGTAAATGAGAGTGGGCAGTTGATACCGCCTCTGACCTGTGGCGATGAACCGGTGAAATCAACGGTCATCTCTTCGCCGGTGATGGTAACGGTGACCATAATCGGAATCGGGTCGGGATCAATCCCGTCGTCGTCGAGGTAGTCGGTAAACGAATAGACCCCATCAGGCAGCGCATCAATTTCCGCTTTCGCGGTTCGCTCGGCATGGTTAAGCAGCTCTTCAAAATAGGCGGAGAGCTGCGCCGCACCATATTTCCCGAATAACGTCCGTACGCCCTCCTGACCGACATGCAGACACGCTAGCTCCGCCCGCAGATCGCCAAGCACCTGACGCGGAATGCGTACATTACGCGCGATGAAGTCGAAGACCGTTTGATTCGCCTCGCCCTCGTCGTACAGTTTGAGCAGCGGGATACACAAACCTTCCTGATAAAGTTCTGTTGCGTCACAACCGTTTCCGCCCGGCGTTTTGCCCCCGATGTCGGTGTGATGTGCGATGCAAACAACGAAAGCGATAGGGGGCGAATCGTCGAGAAAAATGGGTTTGCATAGATACATGTCGGGCAGGTGGGACCCCCCTTCATACGGGTCGTTGGTGATGTAGATGTCACCGTCACGCATGCTCCCACCGAACCTAGCGATAACCGCCCGCATAAATTCGGGTACAGAGCCGAGATGTAGCGGCAGCGTCAAGCCTTGTGCGATGAGTTGACCCGCCGCATCGCACACCGCTGCGGACAGGTCCATCGCGTTTTTCAAATTGGACGAATACGCCGTGCACACTAACGTCAGTGCCATCTCATCAACTAGCGCATCGAGCGCATTTTTAATAAGTTCCGAAGTAATGGGATCAAGGGAATCAGTTGTGGTGTTCATTATCTGCGCTTTCTACCGTTAAGCTATGGACAAGTTTGAAACTTAGTAGCGATTTCTTCCACCTATTGGGCCTGAGAATCAAACGGAAACGGAGCATTTTTCTCTGTTGACATCGGGTCGTAGTAGTGCTACACTTTACCGTAAATTCAAAGAAAAATCAAGCCGAAAATCGGATCGGCTCAAGAGAAGTTTTGGCGAGTCTGCATGGAGTTAGCTTTACCAACGGTGACAACGATATGAGGAAGCTAGGAATGAGATATGCCCTTATAATCTGCCTGATTGGCGTAACTGCGTTTTTCATCTCCTGCGATAACGAGGAGGTTATCGCTCACTATAATCGGGGAAACGCCTATCAGGACGAAGGTAAATTTAATCAAGCGATTCTCGCATACAAGCAGGCGATTGAGATGGACGCCAACTTTGCGGAAGCGCACTATAGTTTGGGAAACACCTATTACCGTCAAGGTCAAATTGATGAAGCGGCAGCAGCGTACAAAAATGCCGTCCGTATCCAGCCAGATTTTGTGGAGGCGCGTAACGGCTTAGGTCTTGTCTATCGGATCCAAGGCAACGATGCGGCCGCCATAGAGGAGTTCAAAGCGGTGGTCAACACTGCCCCGGATAACCCACAGGGGCATTATCATTTAGGTCGCACGTACATGGATCAAGACAGATTTGAGCGAGCCGTTGCTTCGTTAAAGGAAGCGATTCGCCTGAACCCGAATAGTGCATACGCTTACTACTACCTCGGAAACTCCTACAGAGCGCAGGACAAACTCGACCAAGCCATGGCGGCATACGAAAAGGCTATTGCGATAAACCCATACGACGCCCTGTCACGCCGCAATCTGGGCATCGCTCTCTATAATCAGGAGCGGTTCGATGAAGCGATAACCCACTTTGAAGCAGCAGTACGTATCAGCCCAAGACTATCCAATCTGTACAATAGCCTCGGAAAAGCCTACAAAGCACAAGGGGCACTCGACCAAGCGGTCGCTGCGTTCGAGAAAGCAACAGGTGTCAATCCAAGTGATGCAAGCGCATACTACAATTTGGGAATCATCTACGCTGAACGAGGCGCGGACGAAGATGCTATGGCTCAATACAAGCAAGCACTCCACCTAGCTCGCACCAATTCCAATCTACAGGAACTTATACCTGAGATAGAAGGTCGTATGAAAACGCTGGAATGAGGCTAGCCCCCTTTTCAAAGGTGCAATTTGTGGTCCCGCCGGGCTCTGAGAACCGGCCGAGCCCTATTCACTGCGAAGAAAAATTGTGAAGAGATATCCAACTCCTAGATTTAAGGGATTAAGCCCAACCGCTAAAGTTGATACCGACGGATATGCCTTATCGCCGAAAGGAAACAATATGCACGAAACATACGATGCCATGAATACCGCCCCGACGCGAGCGTTTCTTGTCGGAGTAAAACTGAAGGACGAATTGCAGAGCGATGCAGAAAGCTCGCTTGAAGAGCTGACACGGCTTGCCGAAACGGCGGGGATGGAGGTACTTGCTGAAACCGTACAACCGAAAGAAACCCCCGACCCCGCCTATTTTATCGGACGCGGCAAGTTAGAGGAGATAGAAGCGATTGTCGGTGAGCTCAAGGTGGACGCAATCATCTTTGATAACGACCTCACCCCGGCGCAGACGCGTAACTTGGAAAAAGTTCTTGATATTGTCGTTATAGACCGAACCAGCCTAATCCTACAGATTTTTGCACAGCGCGCTCAAACCAAATCTGCCAAACTGCAGGTAGACCTCGCTCAGCTGCAATATGCACTGCCACGTTTAACGCGGTTGTGGACCCACCTCTCTCGACTCGGTACCGGTGCTGGCGGCACAGCCGGTGTGGGTGCTGGCCGGGCCGGCGGCGCGGTGCGTGGACCAGGTGAAACGCAGCTTCAGATTGACCGACGGTTGATTCGCACACAAATATCGCGTGTCAAAAAAGCGCTCCAAAAGGTGGAGAAGCATCGCCGGATCCAACGGAAACAACGGCAGGAGATGATTAACATCTCGCTTGTCGGTTACACCAATGCGGGAAAATCAACCCTCTTTAACGCCTTGACGGATGAGCATCGGTTGGCTGAAGATAAGCTGTTTGCGACGTTAGATCCGACCACCCGCCTGCTCGATTTGCCGGATAACCGTCACGTACTATTGAGTGATACGGTCGGTTTCCTCAAAAAGCTGCCGCACCATCTGGTAGCCGCATTCAAAGCCACATTAGAGGAGGTCGCGGAGGCGGATCTGCTGCTCCATGTCGTCGATGTCTCTCATCCCGAAGCGGAGAGTCAGATTGACGCCGTTGATGAGGTGCTCAAAGCGCTGGAGGCCTTCGAGCGACCGACGCTCATGCTGTTCAACAAGATCGATCTACTCGAAAATGAAGCATACCCCCAACTGTTTCGGAATAAATATCCCGATAGCCTCATGATATCGGCGCAGGACGGCACAGGACTGGAAGCACTAAAGGACGTACTCGCTGAACGCTTCTCAACCCAAGATATTGAAGTGTCGATCGCACTCTCTTATCAGGATGGGAAAGCGTTAGATTATCTGTATAAGCACGGCGAGGTGTTCGATACAGACTATCAAGGCGAGTCAATTCAGGTCAAAGCGAAGCTCCCACAACGCTACCTGAAGGCTTTGGAGCGCCTCACAACAAATTCGACCGGTCTCAACTAGATCCATAGGACAACCCAAGGAATGCTCCAACACCTATATGGTGATGTCTACTACTGGACCGAACGCCACGGAAATCCCCAAACAACTTACGATTGGAATAGCTACGCGATTCGTATAGAGCAGTCAAACGTCTTGGCGTTGGTTGATCCACTACCTTTGACGGACGCGGAGATTCGACAAATCGAGGAAATCGGTACGCCAACCCACATCCTTTTGACCTGCAACTGGCATCTCAGAGAAGGGGAAATTTACCGGAAGCGATGGGGATGCAAGATTTTCCTCAATGCGCTCGGATTGTCAGAAGCAGAGACGACGATAGACGGTACTTTTGAGGGTGGAGATCGGTTATGGGACGCTGTCCGAGTGATTCATATCCCCCATGTTGGTTGGGAGGAAGAAACCGGGTTTTTGGTGGAACAAGCGCAAGGGCTGCTCATCGTGGGTGACGTGATATGTGGTGGACGGGCGGATATTGGTGTCCCTGACGGCAAAATCGGCATCTTTACCAATCAGCTTGAAGCGATTTCTGACCGTCGGAAAGCGCGAGATTCACTGATGGGGCTGATGGAATACCCTTTCGATGCCATCTGTTTTGCACACGGCACTCCAATTCGGCATCAAGCGAAAGCAGCCTTACAGCGATTTCTTGCTACGAACCTGTAAAATCACCACATTCTCATAAAGCGAGCGAGGACAAGAGAATTAATGATGCAACCAAAATGGAGACGTTATCAAGAACTTCGGCCCGACGAACTAGCGGCCTGTATTAAAGCGACCCCAATCGTCTTCTGGCCCCTGGGACTTCTCGAACATCACGGGTGGCATCTGCCTGTTGGATATGATGGACTTAAAGCGGAACGCATCTGCGTTCGGATTGCCGAACACACAGGCGGAATCATTCTACCGACGATGTGGTGGGGCGCAAATGGGGGGCACGGGGATTTTCTCTGGACGCACTATCAGCCGGAGGAAGCGACCGCTTCGATTTTGGTCAATACCACCGAACAGCTGATCAAGTTCGGGTTTCGGATTATCGTGCTGCTCGCAGGACACTACCCTTGGCAAGGGATGTTGGACAAGCACCTCCCGCCGGTCGAACAGGCGCATCCCAACACCCTTCTTTTATGGGGCACGGAAATGTCAATCGGTGGGGAAGCTGTAAAACTCCGCGGCGATCACGCAGCACGGGAGGAGACCTCCTACGGGCTCTGTTTATTCCCGGAGTTCATCGACATGAACGCCTTGGGTTCGGGACGGGATACATCGGCTTGGCCCAAGGGCGAAGCACCACCGGTCGAGAACCGGCACCGCGGCGTCTGCTTTGACCCTAACGACCCGTTGTTCGGACAGATGGGAGAGGATGCACGGACCGCCTCTGCAGAACGAGGCGAGGAGGGTATTTCGCGTCTAGTCGCGTATCTGTTGGAGGTAATAAGTTCCTTAGATGAAGGACCATAGGAGTGCAACTCTGTGTCACTAATGAGAGGGAGTGCGTACGTCCTAATGGCGGTGAATCCGGATGCACCCCCTACCTCTTCACACGCTGCCCACCTTCAATGGCGAGAAGAAACGCCTTCCCATCTTCCGACATCTCCGCATCTTCCGGCGGCTCCCCTTCACGTTCTTTCCTCAGCGCGGGATAAGCGGTGACGGTTGGTATCTCGTCCAGCTCTGTGAGCGGCGGGAGACGAGATTCGGCAGCCTCGATTATAGGAGCAAGTCTTTCCAACTTTTGCGCCCTGTATAGCGCATCCCGTTCTTTGAATTCAGGCATGACACGCGATGCGAGCAGTTCTAAAGATTCGCAGATATCCTCGTGGCGATTGCGGCCTGCCTGCTGGATAAAGACCACCTGATCAACGCCCATCGCCTCATATTTCAGCAGGTGCTCGCGGAGTTGGTCCGGTGTGCCGATACCACCCCTCGCTTCTGGGGGTGGCTTCGGCGCGTCCTGATACGACTTCCAAACGTCCGTATGGCCGGGGACATGGGATCCAACGACATAATAGTGCGAGAGCCCGTGCGTAAAGAATCGTAAACCCTCCAAACCTCGCTCAACCGCCATCTCTTCGTCCTCATGGCACGAAAAACCACTCACCATTGCGACACTCAGATTGACTGCCTGACCGATCGGTTGACACTCCTTTTCGGCAATCTCATAATACTCCTCGACCCAAAACTTAGCATCATCTGGATGGACGAACGCAAACGTTAAAGCGCCCATACCGTTCCGCGCTGCATACCGCATCGTATCCCGACTTGGACAAGCGACCCAGATAGGTGGGTGTGGCTTCTGAACCGGTTTTGGCAAAACGTTCCGGGGCGGCATCGAGAAATACTTCCCATCGAAACCGGCGTAGGGGGTTTGCACCATCATCTTGGCAGCTTCACGGGTGCACTCCGCCCACATCTCACGTTTCTGTTCGGGCTCAACACTGAAACCGCCGAGCTCTATGTGCGAAGCGGATTCGCCGGTGCCCCACTCCACACGTCCGTTTGAAACAAGATCGAGCGTCGCAATCCGTTCGGCGACACGGGCGGGGTGGTTGTATGCAGGCGGCATCAGCACAATGCCGTGGCCAAGCCGAATCTGCTTCGTCCGTTGGCTGCACGCGGCGAGAAACACTTCGGGCGCGGAGGAGTGGGAATATTCCTCAAGGAAGTGGTGTTCAACCTCCCACACGTAATCGTAACCGAGCCGATCCGCGAGTTCCACCTGATCGAGTGCGTCCTGAAATAGCTTCAGCTCATCGCCATCGTTCCATGGACGCGGAATTTGATGTTCGTAAAATATACCAAACTGCACAGGTCACAACCTCCGCTATAGCAATTTAGTTATCTGAAGATTTAGAAGGTGCTGGACCGGACCAAATGCCAATCTCCTTGTAGTACCGGATTGCACCGGGGTGAAACGGTGTGCCGGTGTCCTTCACAATATTTTTGGGATTGATTGCCCTGCCCGCGGGGTGTATCTTCACGACTTCGGGGCGCTGCTCGTAAAGGACCTTGGTGAACTGATAGACCGTCTCCTCGTCCACATCCGCGGCGGTAATCAGGTGCATAGCCCCGACATTCATGCCGTTGAAAGCGTCGTCTTGACCTCGATAGGTACCCGAAGGGATGACGACTGCGTTAAAAAATGGGTAGTTTGCAAACAGTTCCTGTTTCGCCGCGTCGTCAAACGGGATGAAAAAGATGTTTTGTGATGCGGCAGCGCGGGTAATTGATGCGGTCGGAACGGCCCCACCCAAGAACGCAGCGGCAGCGGAACCGTCAGCGAGCATATCAACGGCACCGGCTTGGGTGTTGTGAAGCGGTGTAAAATCTTCGTAACTCACGCCGTGTGCCCCCAAAATCGGTTCCAGAAAATATTCAAATCCCGCGCCTGCGGGACCGACCACCACCCGCTTCCCTTTTAGATCTGAGATTTTCTTTACGCCGGACGATTGCGAGGTGATAAAGAGGGCAACATTGGGCGCGAGGGTCATCACCACCTGAATGGGTTGCTCCCCTCTCCACGCACCTTCCCCCCGAACCGCAAAGTAAGAGATAGCAGCGTTGGCAAGGGCAAACTCTAACTCACCCTTGGCGAGACGGCGGATATTTTCCTGTGTGCCTTTGGTCGCTTCCGCTGACACCTCCCAGTTCAGATCACCTGTATGCTGGCTTACGACCTGTGCAATCGCACCACCGACGACGAAAAACGCCCCACCCGGCGGCGCTGTACCCACGCTGAGAAATTTACGTTTTTGTGCGCTGGCACTGGAGGCAACTAACCCCAATGAAACAATAAGCCCAAGAATCACAAGACAAATACAGTTAATTCGTTTGCTGTTTTTTCTTAAATTCATTTGTCCATTCCTTTGATAAAGTAAATTACATTAACCCACCCGATACCGTTCAACCACGTCCATATCGAGCCCCACACCCAATCCCGGTTTGTCAGGAACCTTCGCTAGCCCATCTTTAATACTCAACGGTTCAGCGAGGAGTGAATGCTCTAGCAGTATGTAAAGCGAAACATGACTCAACGACGCATTCGGCATCGCAGCGGCGAGATGCACCATAAAGACCGCGGAGACACCTGTAAATCCCATCTGCAGCCAGAACGGCATGTTCGCAGCGGAGGCGATATTGGCACATCGTCGAATACCGGAGAGCCAGCCACCCACCACGTAATAATCATAAGCGGGTGAAGAAAGCGAAATCGTCGGTGCCGGCGAGCCGAAGTGGATTGCTAGCGGGAGACCGAGCTCTTTCTTGATTCGTAGATACCCCTCAACATCGTCCTGAACGATTGGTGATTCCAAGCACTTAACGTGCGAATACGCTTTCAAACGCCGACCAAAGTCAATGGTGCGTTCCACCGTTCCAAAGGTGGTGTTGGCATCGATCGTGAGCTCATAATCGTCCGGTGCGACCTCCGCAATGGCTTGTACCTGTTCCACCACGTCGGTGTGGGCGCGACGTTTGAACTTGTGCACACGAAAACCGCCCTCTAGCGCAATTTTTACCTCTTCCTGCAACGCCTCCGGCGGGAAACACTGCGACCAATAGGCGATTGGCGCGCTCTCCTGAGATGGACCGAACATCCGCGCCATCGGCAGCCCAACCGCCTGACCCATCAGGTCATAAAAAGCGATTTGAAGGGGACCGACGCTATCGTCCATGATGAACTCAAAGGGATCTCGACCCAGATAGGTCTGAATTCGTTCTTCGGAGATACCTGTGCCTTCGCCGATACCCACATGCCCTTCATCAGTATGGACACGATAAATTGACGTTTCCACAGTGGGCGGAGACGATTCACGCCACTCTTTCTCAAACACGCCTCTATCTGCTTCAAACTCATCATCTGTTGCGCGGTTGGCGAGATTCCAACCCTTCCGGAGATGTTCCCGCACACGCTCCTGATACGGAATCTCCACAGCAATCTGTTCGATTTGGGTAATTTTCACGTTTTTTCCTTTCGCCCGGTAGTTTTCATAGGACTCATGCGCTTCAGGGCGGGGCAAGATGCCCCGCCTACAGTTGGCTGCGTCAGTCGTTTTTATATCCCCTGATGGAGGTTACATCATGCGCTGTTATCTCTCCAATGTGCTAACTGTTCCTCATCCAACTCAACACCTAGCCCAGGACCGTCGGGGATGCGAGCGACTTCGGGTCCAAGAGTGAGTGAATCCCGCAGTAGATCCGCTTCATGATAGAGCGGCCCGATAATATCTGCCGGATAAGTTTCGCTGTCAATCGTGAACATCGCAGCTGCGACCTGCAGCATCGCAGCACTTCCAATCCCCAATTCCAGATTGCTGCCGATACACCCAACCGCGCCGGCAGCTTTCGCGACATGCACAATTTCGAGGGTAGGGCTCAGTCCACCGTGCTTACCCGGATATACACTGAAGATATCGGCGGCACGCGCCTTGGCTAGCAGCCACGCATCTGCAAGCGTAAAAAGACTTTCATCCGCCATGATGGGGATATGCGTCGCTGCCCTGAGTTCTGCGAGCGATTCCGGATCATCGGGAGGGATGGGCTGCTCCGCAAAAAGGATATCGTAAGGTTCAAGCTTGGGGAGCATACGACGCGCAGTATCCAAACTCCAACCACAGTTGACGTCGATGCCGATCAAAATCGTTGGACCAGCAACCTCCCGCACCGCTTTGACACGCTGCAGATCTGTCGCCGGATCGAGCCCGACCTTAACTTTCAGACAACGCACACCCCAATCGAGGAATCGTTCTGCCAGCCTGACCGCTTGGGGAACGTCGAACGCACCGACCACCATCTTAATCGGTATTTCATCGCGGACCTTCCCGCCGAGTAGCTGATAGACGGGCAGCCCCGCCGCTTTTCCGGCTAAATCCCATAGTGCCATCTCTACCGCCGCCTTTGTGAACGGATTGAGCTTGACCTCTCTGTCCATGACTGCTCGCAGCGAATTGATCTGGGTGGGGTCAGTGTCAACCAATGTAGGGCCAATCAGCTCCTCAATTGCAGCGACACAGCCACGACTCGTTTCTCCGCTCCAGCGGGGGGCGACCGTTGCTTCGCCTAGACCAACCAAGTCCGTATCGGTATGGATGCGAACGATGACATAAAGCGAGTCGATATGTTCGCCGTGGGCGGTCTTTGTTGTCAGTCCCGACTTCAGGGGAACTCGGACGGGGATCGGTTCAATCTGTGTAATTCTCATGGGAAATCTCTGTTTGCGTAGGAGCGTAGTTGGCCAAATACGTGGTGTGTAGATCGGTAGGCATGTGCTACGACAAGATGCACAGCGAAATTATGTCCTGTCAGGAATCAATCGAGCCGAATGAATTGTCTACATTCAAGTTGGGCCATTCACCTGGGCCCCCTCTGCTTTCCACGATAACCTTTCGGCTACTGCTCTTTATCCTTATCCATGTAATGAGTAAGGAGAATCTCATATAGTTTGTCTACCTTCTTATCAACTCCATCTATTT
>JAJEAL010000036.1 GCA_022822785.1 Candidatus Poribacteria bacterium | reverse complement strand
CGAAAATGCCGGACCAACTTAATAAAATTCGCAAAGAAAATGGGGTGTGGCGGATTTATAATGCGCCATAGTCATTTAACTGCTTGGCAACTCTATTCCGTAAGGCTTCATTAGTTGAATAGCTTTATTCATATTCTCACTTAACACAAAATAGGAGACAAACATGAAATTCCAACAAATTGGTGCACTTTTCTGTTGTATTTTGATTATCTCTGGCTGTGCTTCAACCACCTCCCACGATTTTTTTACGAACCGGTACTCCCTCGACACCGAAGAGTTTGATCGCGGCTATAATGCTGGTCTCGCCTTCGCAAAAACAGAGGGGCCCTTTAATTCCTCTCCAAAGGATGTACCCTCTGCGATGCAAAAGATAATCGAAACCGAGTCGGATTCTTACCAAAAAGGGTTCTTCGCAGGCTATCGTGATCGGAAAGTCAAGAATGGGAGAACGTTTGGCACTGTTTTCTGGGGCTCATACACAATTCTTATGACCGGTGTCATCGTAGCCGGTATCCTAAGTGAAGAAGAATAGCGCTTGGAATGTGTGAAAGGTCCTACTCCGTCCCTCCCACTTCCGACTTTGGGTCGGGGTTTCCTAGCTTTTGACGTAATTGCACATTACGTTTCACGCTTTCTGCATCTTGCGCTCTACTTTTAACATAAGCCACATATTTCTATTGCCTTCTTTTTTGCCTCGTGATAACATCTATAGTGTCTCAATTTCAATGACCGTATTGGAAATCGCACAGTGTGAATCGTCTCACCTAGAACTCCAAAGGGAGGTCTGTCATGTACACGAGTGTCCAATATCCCGATACTATAGAACCTCAGGTGCAATTTATAGAGGAAACCGCGCCTGAAGACATTGTGGAAAAGACGATAGAAAAACTCCACGCTGGGGTTTCGATTAAGGAAATGTGTACCGCCTCTGCGCTGGCGGTCGTCCGTTCTTCAGAGATGCCTTTCTTTCCTACCGGGCAGTGGGGCCATCACGGTGGACACATGCATCCCGTTTCTGGAATACATGCGGTGAAAGAAATAGCCTCAAGGCTTTCCGGGGACAATCGCTTTCTACCTGTGGTGCAAAACGTCGCTTTATCCAATAAGCACATCCATCATCCCTCGATGGGGCCCTACGTGTTGCCGGCCTTTGAACCGCTTGATGCCGGTGGGGTGGAGGAAACCAAGCAGGCGTTCCTTGATGCAGTACGGCGTGGCTCCGTCAATGATGCCGACCACTACTTTCTTTGGCTCGTTCAAAACGTGCCGCACGAAGAAGCGTTAGATATACTACTGACGGTCGCCACCCTAAAAAATCTGGTGGATGACCATAAGTTCATCTATCCGATCTATACGTGGCGGTTACTCGAATGGCTGGATTGGGAACACCTTCAGGTGCTTACCCGTGGACCTGTGCGCTATATCTCGCAGCCTCCTTCAGCCAAGCCTGTGCAAGAAATTAGCGAGTTGATTGAGAAGTATCAACTGCTAACAACTCCGCTGCGTCAAACGACGGGACCCGATGAAACCGAGGCTATCGTTCGATTGCGTGCGGGTCTGAATGACTGTGCCTTCACCGATATTCCTGAAACAACCGCCAAAGCGTTGGCGGATGGGCTTTCTTTAGAGGGTGCGGGAGAAGCACTTTCACTCGCCGCTTCAGACCTTTTCTTGCGTTTGGATACCAGCAATCCGATGGATGTCCACATGCATACTGGCGTCAATGCAAGGCGTCATGTCCTGCGGGTCAATGGCATCTGCAAAGAAAACAAGATATTAGCCCTGCTGTTATGGAATTCAGGCCCTGAGGTTAGAAATGCACAGGGTCGTATTGATGATGGACCTTATCCTTCTTCCGATGCTGTGGCGGCAATTCCTCAACAGGGCCAAAGCCAACTATTGTCTGCGATTGAGGAAGCCATTGCTGCCAATGATGTTGATGGAGCAGCAACGTTAACGGCAAAATATGGAGAGTTAGAACATGAGCCGCAAGCATTAATTACCCGCCTCACTGAGATCGTCTGCCGAGATAACGCGACAGAGATGCACGCGTTGAAGCATCATCAGGCAACGGTTGAAGAGTTTCAGACAACCCGTCCCCCATTTCGTGCTCGCCACTTGGTTGCTGCAGCAAAAGCCGCAGCCATCTCGTATGGAACAGCCCAAGAGGTATATGAAAGGGCGAAACAGTTTTTGAATAATTGATGCTTTTCACAAATTCAATGTTTCCTTCGCATCACTTTCAGTGGCTAAAACCAGCGAATAGCGATGCGGAGATCGAGGGGGAAAAGAGAAGCAGTGGCTGTGTTCACCTTTTTTACCTGACTTGCCTGAGGGCACTAACATGAGATTTTAGATGAGACACTTCACGCTTCTCTTCTTCTCACTCCTCATATTGAGTATCACTCCGAACGCCCAACCACGGACTGGTCGTGTCCCTTTCGATTATCCCAATGAGCCTTTTGTCGAGTTTCGATTCGATCTAGATCGCAGTACGATCGGCTTGGTGATGGAAGGTGTAGCCCCCAATAGGGCGTCACTATTTAACACGCTGGAGCACCTACACCTCCGCGCCTACAAGGCTCGCCATCTTGACAAAATGCTTGATCATTACGGAACGAACTTAAAAATACGAGGGTGGAGTGCGCTAAAGAAAAGCGCGAACTGTCACTTATATACCCTCACACAACGCGAAACCATCATCAACCTCTTTATAATTGTCAAAAGTGAAAAAGTGGTGTATCAGCATAGTGGAGACACGGGCGGAAAGGCACTGTATCTGATAAGTATGGATGGTCAATTCGTGCCAAAACAGGTCAGCGAACTCGTGGGCAGTCTGAATCAGGTCGGGATTGACGTGCCTGAACTGAGTGCATTCGATCGATGGCGTAATGCTCCATCTGCCTCGACCTTGCTTCGGATGCCCGAAGGCGACCCGATTCATGAGGTGCAAATTCAAGCCAATCCGACAACTATTGAGCCGCAAATTAGAACAGCGCTTGAAAATGGTCCAGATGAGATCATTGCGGCTATGGCAACTTTACGTAGCACACTCCCGGCTATTCAGATGCTAACCGTTCGGATTGATACAGAAGTCA
This sequence comes from Candidatus Poribacteria bacterium, assembly GCA_022822785.1. Taxonomy (GTDB): domain Bacteria; phylum Poribacteria; class WGA-4E; order WGA-4E; family PCPOR2b; genus PCPOR2b. The sequence continues at coordinate 6,201 of JAJEAL010000036.1, read as the reverse complement.
GTAAGCGCATTGCAACGATTATTGTCACAGTGGGACCGGATTCGGAAGGTTTACCAACCACGTCAATAACACATACCGATGAAACCCCACAGGCACAAACCTCACCGAGGCGGTTTCGGACTTCTGAGGGCAAACCAATTCATGAAGTCAGGATTCGGGGCAATCAGAAAATCAGTAACGCAGAAATTCAAACTGCTCTTGAAAATGGACCTGAGGATATCGTAGAAGCGGTTGCCAATTTGCCTTTGCCCGATTTGAATCGGGTCGTCGTAGAAATTGAAGGCGACGATACGAGACGTATCGCAACAATTATCGTCATAGTACAACCGGATACAAGGAATTTGTCAACCGCTTCACCTACAGGGCTTTGGACTGCTGCGAGGGACCCGATTCACGAAATCCGTATTCAAGGCAATCAGCAGATCAGTGAGGCGGAAATTCGAGATGTCCTTGAAAACGGACCTGATCAGATCGAAAAAGCAATCGACAATTTGAGAGACGCACTGCCCTATTTTAGTCGAATCTCCCTACAATTTGAGAATGATGGCACGAGGCGCGTTGCGATAATTACTGTTGTGGAAAGAAGGCTCTCGTCGGATTATTATTTCCATGGGACTCCACTCGTTCAGTTTAATCGTGTTACCGGTTGGCTGCTTGGTGCTCACCTTGAAGCAGGAAAACGGAGGCAGATAGGTCCACTCTGGATGTCGAACATCCCCAATGCTGTTAGAGCGTATCTGCCAAAACTCTTTGGCGAGGTCGGCTATGGGTTTGGTAATCGGGAGCTCAATTACCGGGTGGGCGGAGATATGATTTGGGGTCAACCCGACCTATCAAGTATAGGTGTCTCCGCTCAAATCCATCGCGCTACAACTGCCGTTGCTCCTGAACTCTTTCCACACTATGGCGGTGTATCAGATGCTTTTTGGGCACTCGGATTTCATAACTACTATCTGAGCAAAGGTGTCGAAACGTCGTTTCAATGGGAGCCGGTAATCCCAACGCATTCGCTCAGATTAACGATGCGTGCCGAGTCGCATGAAAGCCTACAAAAGACGACGGATTGGCAATTTGGAAACTGGGGTTCAGAATCGGAGGCGGAAGAAAATCCCCCAATAACCCCTGGCCAGTTGCGGAGTATCACACTGATATACAATTTAAACACCCGCCAAAACACTGGCGCGCATACTACCCCACAAATATCTTCGACAGGGGTTTCTGTGCCTTTGCAAAACAGTAGTCTCGGCTGGCACAATACCCTGTTCGTTGAACACAGTAACCCCGCTGTCGGTTCCGATTTTGATTTTACACGATTTCAGTTACAACTGCGATATGCCGCTTCAAGAGGGGATCATCTTATCCGTACACGATTAGTGTTGGGGGCTGCCACAAGTGCACTGCCGATTCAACGCCAATTTATTATTGGGGGCAGGGGAACGCTTAGTGGTTATCCGCTGTATGCGTTTGCAGGCGATCACGTCTCCCTACTTAATTTGGAATATTTCTACCGCCTGCCCACGCCCAATCCATACGGTTGGGAGTGGTTAAACCACCTGAAGACGCTTGGGGTACTGTTTCTTGATCAAGGACAGATCTGGAGCATGTTTGACAAGCCGTACCGCTTTGACCCGAAAACGAGTGTCGGTATAGGACTACAGTTTGGGCAGGAGTCTCCTTTCAGATTTAACTTGTCCAAACCCTTGGAATCTGAACGGGGAGTTCAATTCGATTTGATGTGGTACTCAAGTTTTTAGTGAGGGAATTGAGTGCAATGATAGCCAAACATGTGAAAGGTCTCCATCAACTATGTCCGAAATCCAACTCCGTCCCGCCCATGGGGATACAACCGCCGCTGCCCGCATTATCGCCCAGCACGTTGAACCCACCCCTTTGAAGGAAGAGGATGCCTTCAGCGAATCCTTGAACGCGGAGGTTTTTGTCAAATACGAATTCCTAAGTCCTGTCAAATCCTTCAAGATCCGAGGCGCACTGAACCTTGCCCATGCACTTGCGAACAGTAAAACGGTGTCAAGAGCCATCACCGTTTCTACAGGGAATCACGGTGCTGCCATGGCGTTCGCGTGCCGGGAATACAACCTTTCGCTCACCGTTGGCGTACCCGTCAATTGCGATCAGAGCAAACTTGAATTGATTCGTCAATTTGGCGGGGAATTAGAAATGATCGGTCGCGATTTGGACGAAACCAAGGAGCTGCTGCAACAACGTCCGCTCTCACCGGATACTGTCTTTATTGAGGATGGATCTTGCCCCGAAATCGTCGCTGGTACTTCGACAATTGGGTGGGAAATTGTTCAGGAACTCTCCAGCGTAGAAATCGTCATTGTACCGGTCGGAAATGGAGCATTGATCGGCGGAATTGGTGCAGCACTCAAAGAATTCAACCCATCAATCCGGGTAATTGGTGTCCAATCCGATCTGGCGCCCTGTATGGCATTATCGTTTCAGGCGGGACACCCAGTGGACACGGAAAGTTGCGACACCTTTGCCAGCGGCATGGCGGTACGAGTATCAATTCCAGAAGCGGTAGATTTGATGCTGTCGGTCGTAGATGAAATGCACATGGTATCCGAGACCGATTTAAAACAGGCGATGGGTGCTTTCTATAATCATACCGGATACCTACCGGAAGGCGCCGGTGTTGCCCCTTTAGCCGCAGCGTTGAAAATGCGTCCCGTTCTACAAAACAAGACCGTCTGTCTTATTGCTTCAGGTGCGAATGTGGATGATACATTGCGAGAAGAAATTAAAGAAAAATTCGTGTGAGCTGTTGTATAATATATACAAGACTTACCCATTTCCTCTTAAAGTCCCCCTGATAAGGGGGCTTGGGGGGGGGATTTAGGTGGTTAAATGCAACCCAATAACGACTGTCCAGCAAAATATGCCGCTTTTCTGTTCAATTTGCGTAAGTCCTAATATAATTATTCTCAATAACAATCCAGCCTTGCAAAGATTCAAGGTCCTTTGCAGGTGCCCACAAGGAGAAATATCATGTCGGATTTTAAAGATAAAATTGTAATTGTCACCGGTGGTGCGAGAGGGATCGGCGGCGGTATCAGTCGGGCTTTTGCCGAGGAAGGCGCTAATGTGCTCTGCGCGGACCTAGACGAAGACTCAGGGGCGCAACTCGCAGAAGAATCAGCAGACATGGAGGGGACTGTTCGTTTCTTACGGGCGGATGTCGCCCACAGTAGTGAATGCCAAGGGGTTGTTGAGACAGCGGTGGCAGAATGGGGCGGAGTCGATATTCTCTGCAACAACGTCGGAATCCAGCCTGCAAATAGCTACCTGCCTGCCCACGAATTCCCAGAAGAGATGTGGGATCGCATCATTGATGTCAATCTCAAGAGCTTCTTCCTCATGACCAAATACTGTGTGCCGGAGATGAAGAAACGCGGAGGCGGTGCTATTATCAATACCGCTAGTGTCCAGGGATTACAGTCGATGCAAGGTGTGTCTGCCTATGCAGCCAGTAAGGGCGGTGCCCTGTCACTAACCCGTCAACTCGCGTTGGAATATGCCGAAGACAATATTCGGGTGCTAGCAGTCAATCCCGGAACGATCGATACGCCATTGGTCGCGGAAGCTGTGGACTTCATGGGAGGCGACTTGGAAAGTCTCAAGCAACTATGGGGCAAGGCGCACCCGATGGGACGAATCGGTCAACCCAGAGACATTGCCAATGTCGTGCTGTTCCTCGCCAGCGACAAAGCATCCTTCATGACTGGCGAATACGTTTGTGTCGACGGTGGGATGATGGCGAAGGGTGCTTGGGCAGACAGTGAGTAGCTGTAAAACCGAGGTGGGGAGAAGCGAAAATGAATGATTCCCAGATGTTGAGTGAGAGAATCTCCGATGATCGGGCATGGCGAGCAGATACCGTTGATGATACCGTAGCTTGGTACTACACGTTGTCTGACGATTGTCTCTCCGATCTTAACCGCACTATTCGCGACCTGCAGCGGCACCCCCAACCAATTACGAAGATTGTCCGTCCGGATATATTAAGCAATGGATGCGGCGAATGCCTGCAGCCGGTACTTGATGCACTTGATTCGGGGCGTGGCTTTGCTATCGTTGAACGAGTACCGATCGAACAATATAGCATTGAAGAAGCAGTGTCAATCTATTGGTTGATAGGTCAGTGTCTCGGCACTCCGATCGAGCAGAATATTCAAGGAGCACTCTTGTACGATGTGCGAGATACGGGACAGAGTGTGATACAAGGGGCTCGGTTTTCGGTGACCAGTGCCGAGAGCTCGTTTCATAACGACAATTCTTTCGGTGAGATGCTGCCTGACCTTGTGGGGCTGCTTTGTCTACACACAGCGAAATCGGGTGGACAGAGTCAACTGATCAGCGGTTACGCCCTCCATAATGAGCTGCTGGAAAATCACCCCGATACCCTCGAAACCCTCTATCAACTGTTCTGTTTTGATCGTCGAGGACAGTTCAAAGCTGAGGAATCACCAACGTCTCAATTTCCAATTTTCCAGTGGGACACAGGTGAATTGACGCTTCGATACCTATACTATTACATAGAAGTGGGGCACGAACGAGCGGGTAAAGCACTCACTCCTAATCAGCGAAATGCGTTGGAGATTGTGGAAGAGTTGTTGTGTCGTGCGGATTTCCGAGTGGAATTTAACTTACAACCCGGACAGATGTTATTTACCAACAACCGCTGGATCCTGCACAACCGCACTGCATTTGAGGATTATTCTGATCCAGAACGACGGCGGCATTATGTAAGGCTTTGGTTACGCCGTTAGGACCAAATATAGAGCACTTTGTTTTCTGGTGGTGCAGAAAGGAAAAGAGTATGATTCGTGTCATTATTGATGGTGCCTGTGGGCGCATGGGTAAGATGATTACGCAAGGTGTCTTACAACAAGACGATATGCAGATTGTCGGTGCCATCGAATTTTCTGAACATCCGCAACTTGGGCAGGATGTGGGGGACGTCGCAGGAGTTGGGACGATCGGCGTGCCTGTTACGAGTGATTTGCCTGCAATTCTAGATGCGGGGGATGTTGTGATTGAGTTTACATCGCCAAGTGCAACCGTTGAACATCTCCAAAATGTTGTGGACGCTGGGAAGCGGATGGTCATTGCGACGACAGGATATGATGAAGATGAGTTGGCACAGGTACACGCACTCGCTCCTCAAATCCCGTGTGTGATGGCATCCAACATGAGCGTCGGCATCAATGTCATGTTACAGGCTATCCAGCTCGTTGCGAAGGTGCTTGGGGACGATTACGACGTTGAGGTCATTGAAGCACACCACAACCAGAAGGTAGACTCGCCGAGTGGGACCGCCCTAACAATGGCTGAGGTCCTTGCTGAAACACTAGGTAGAAATCTTTCAGAAGTTGGTGTTTATGGACGGCACGGCATCGTCGGAAAACGTACTAAGAAGGAAATCGGGATACACGCTATCCGAGGGGGAGACCTCGCTGGCGATCACACCGTTATGTTTGTCGGTACGGGCGAACGCCTCGAAATCACACATCGTGGTCAAAACCGCGAACCGCTTGCGCGGGGGGCTATTCGCGCGGCGAGGTGGGTGATGGACGCCCCGAAAGGCTTGCATGACATCGCAGAGGTCCTGTTCTAAGATGTGTGATAGGATTAACGAGATTCTGATTGGCAGTTGGCAGTGAGTGACTGGTGATGTCACTTACCCATTTGTCTGTCCCGCAGATTGGCGATTTCCTGCATAATCTGTTCACCCATCTGTCGATATAGCTCGCGTCTATCCGGAAGTTGTTGAACTTCCGTGAAGTCGATAGCGGGACCGAAAGTCACGGTAAGTTGGGTGGGCTGAATCCATTTCGCGTTACGGGGGAGTATCGTCCCCTTGACGTAGGCGGGAATGGCGGGAACGTCCGCGTTATGAGCGATAAAGCTGACTCCACCGTGAGCTTTCCCTAGTGTGCCATCGACACTGCGTGTGCCTTCGGGAAAGATGAGAACCATTTTTCCTGATTTCAGAAGGGAGATGGTATGTCGGAGTGCAGCACGATCCGCCGTGCCCCGTCGTACCGGGTACGCGTTGTGTGCAGCAATCACCTTACCTATCACCGGCATCTCAAAAGAATCGTGCCGTGCCATAAAGTGCAACTCTCGATTCGCCGCGGAACCGACGATAAAGGGATCTAGGTAGCTCACATGGTT
>JAJEAL010000101.1 GCA_022822785.1 Candidatus Poribacteria bacterium | reverse complement strand
TTGCTTTTCGCAGGGTAGATTTGCTATTAGAAGTAAGATCGGCCAAGTGAGTTTCCGACTCCGAAGGCATCGTAAGGGACACCAGAAGGCAAGGTACGGAATCCCCATGTATCCGTTGTAGCGTCATAGCCAACCCCGACTGATGCGGCGGGCTCGGCAATGAGATTAATTTGAAAAGTGAAATCTTGCCGCACATTGTCGAACGGCGGTTCCCGTTTGATCCCGATGCGGTTCCATCTGATTGTCATATTCCAATTGTGTAGGTTTCGCCGCAGCGTTATGCTCTGGGAGTAAAACTGTTTCTCGATCCAGTCATAATTAACCCTGAAGTTTAATTCAAGCAATTGGCTTGGACGAAATCGAAAACTGCCTGTGAGGCTTCGAAAGGCACGTTCCGTCCTTTTTGTGAACGCGTTTCCGAGCGTTATATTCCATTTATCACGGCGGTAACTGACGTTGGATCGGAAACCAACCTGCTTGAATCGTTTGCCATCAAGGAATGACGCATTTGGGTCATGCGTCGATCTGAATCTAAAATTTAAGTTTTGACTTGCTAGCGGCACTATTGTCAGAACGCTTTCAATCGGTACGTACCGACGTTCATTCAACGCCTCAAATTTAGTAAAATCCGCCGCGATTCGTGTGTTAAAATGAAGCACACGAAGCGCAGATCTGCTGCCGCGGGTCTTAACTTCAATACTGGTGTCAAAGTTATAAGAAAGGTTTTTCCGCTCAAAGAAATAGACACTTGGACCAAAAGGATAGAGTTGGGGCGCATCTTCGTCGTCAACGGGTGGTGCTAAATCAAACGATACCCTTGAGTTGATTTGGTGACGCATACGACGTGCCCCGGGAATGAAACTGATGTCATAAATCCGAAACAGCAGATTGCTAGCAGACAACCGTGTGCTGTATATGCTCCGGAAAATGTTCTGATTTCCCGCTCGATCTTTATCGTGCCAAATGAGGTTCGTATCGAAATCCAAGTCAAAACGCAACTCTCGATTCGGGATTATTTGGAGCACCGACTGCTTGCGGAGATCAAACCCAAGATCCATGGTTTGCAAGTAGACGTCCTGTTCCTCTCGAAACCGTTCACGGAAAAAGTTTCCGAGCTTTACATCAAGATCAAAACTGGTGCTCTCAAGCGTTGGAAAGGCGAACATCGACAGGATTGGGAGGTCGGTGTGCAATGCTTCAGCAACTTTGGTTAGCCTCGAATTGATAGTTTTGAAAACAGGCAACTGATCTAAGCGCATACGTGAGAGCGCGACTTCAAGGGCAGGTAACTTTTGCAAAGTTGTTGTTCCCTCACCGGTGAAGTCTAAAGTATGATTAACCTGTAATCTGCCTAGGAACTCTCCGATTGTTTTGTACGAAAATCTTAAGTTTCCCTCCTCGTCTCTATCCTCAGCATCTAGTGCTGAATAGGAGGTGCCCCATGTGAGTACACCAAAAGAGTTCACCGCAGACTCATCGATTCCAAACCCCTCCTCTTCAAACTCTTTTGCTCGCCATGCTACACGCCCGACAAAACTCACGGGCCGTCGTCCCCGCGCTCGGCTGTCCCAAGGGGTGTAGAAGGTGTGCCGGTGCCCCCACCGCATATTCCATCGTCTCCCGGTTTTGAATGGTTTCCGGCGATCAAAAGAAAATTCATCGTTGGTATAGAAATAAAGGTCTCCTCTATAGGTGCGTCTTTTATCGACCTTAATCAGACGATACCCCTTACCGGTATTGATTATCCCCGTATAATCACCGCTATAAAGCCGCTGGGTTTGTGAGTAGAGTACAGTCGGCATCTCCCACTGTCCCCGGTAATCGTATTGTTGATAGATCTGTACCTCCTCCGGCTCTTCACTTAGGTCCGAGGTCTCATCGTCGCTGATTTCATCGGGATTTGAAGCGGCTTGTATATTATTCTCTTGAGTTCCTATATCGCTGTCGGCCTCGTCGCTTCCCTCCTGTTGATTTACTTCATCACCATCCCGTCCTTCGGTTATCTCTTGCAATTGTTCCATTTCACCATTTTCCGTTGGGCGAGATTTCTCCAATTCCTCCGCCATCGCCGCCCATTCCGCTTCAAACTGACGCGCGACTTCCTCAAAGGTCGGGGTTAGTTCCCTTTCGATTAATTCTAAGATATAAACGCCTCGCTCGGTATTTATGGGCAAAGTTACTTCCCCGGGGACTTCTAGTCGGCTTGCATGGTGTTTCCAGCGTCGATCCATTTCATTCAACAGAAACCCTGCTCCTTCGTTGGCTTCAGAAAGTTCAACTCCCTCATATTGCCCCGCTAAGTTTTCGAGAACCTCCCCTGCCTCTGCACGCTCTTGGATTTCCTTTGCGGTTTCTTGAATTGCGTTGCGGGTTTCTTGGCTTGGTTCGATTGCTATATCAATTCGACGAATCTGGAGTTCACGTTGACCATACGCATCAAGCACACGGTCAACTGTTAAAATGTGGAAGCCCGATTCCGTCCTCAGAACCGGGGTAATTTCCCCCTGTTCCAGTTGAAAAATTGCCTCTTCAAGTATTGGATCCAGCCGAAGCTCATCTTCCTCATCGCGCTCTCCACGAACCAAAAATCCCATGTCGCCACCTTGATAGCGCGTTGATTGATCGGTCGAATCGGCTTGTGCAATCTGTGCAAAATCTGCATCTGGCTCCTGTAGTTTTGTATAGACTTCCGCCGCTTTTTCGTGGGCGGCTGCGATGTCTTCCTCAGAGATTTTATACTCCAGAAAGAGTTGCCGCAGCTTATACCGGTCATACTCTCCGTCCAAGCGATCCGATAGCTCCTGCGCTTTCGCCTCTAATTTTGCTCGTTCGCCTGGCGTTGCATTGGGAGGCAGAGGCACAATAATTTCCTGGAATTTGACATCGTTTACACGGTATTTTCCGTCAAGACCAACCCCGCTTCCTCGACGGGCAGAGTGATCAAACAGGAGGGCCCCGTCATACCGAAAGCGACGCGCAAGCGGTAAAATAACGCTAAGGAATACTCCCTGATAGCTATCTGTTCCAACTTTGACGATTATTTTTGCGATTTTATCCTCTTGACGAAGATCGCGACGATAGGCAGGAAAATAGAAGAGCGGGATACCACCAACCTTCAGAACAATATTCTTGGCAATTAACTCTCTATTTATCTTGACGATAATCTGCGAGGCACTGAAGTAGTAATGGGGGTGCTTGAGAGAGCATGTTGTCAAAGCCCCACCGCGAATGTAGGATTCATCATCTTCGACCTTGAAGATTTCATTACCGCGGTAGTACCATGGATCGCTGAAAGTGAAACCCTCGCGAATAATTCCTTCTTTTGTTTCCAAATTGTACATCAATTCGTTTGCAAAGGTTTCTTCACTTCCAACAATCAGGTGTACATTTCCCGCTGCCCGCATCACATTTTCCTCAAAATCCGCCCAGATATGGTCAGCATAGAGCACAACTTCATCATACTTGATCAGTCCGTTGCCGTGGATTTGGATCAGATTGTTGTGAAAAGTCAGATCGTCGCCCTTCGCAAGAAGGTCTCCTTCTTCGGGTGACATACTCTCCGGATCTAGTTTTCGACTGGATTGAGTGAGCTCTTCGGATGAAGATGAATCTGTTGCCGGCGGGGTTTCTGACGTTTCTTCAGAAGATGTTTCAGAGGAACCAGCACCTGTAGATGATTCCTCGTTAATGGATGCTTCGGGAGTAGATGAATCCGTCGGTGAATCGGTTTCTGACGATATCTCCTTCTGTAAGTTGGAAAGATTTTCATCAGTGGGGGACGGAGGGACGGTTTGGGCAACCAATTCGGTTGTGAGGGTAATTAAGCTAAGTGTGAGGATCGCAAGTGATAGGACGTGCAGCGTAAAACGCGATGCACTGAATGTAAAGCGTGAAAGGTGAAACGCAAGCCTCCAAAAGCGATTAAGCAGTTGCGGATCAGTAGGGCTAGGAAACAGGAACGTTAAGTTCCCCCCTTTTCTCGCAATGTTCTGCCGTTTCTGTTTTTCCCTCCTTTCCATCCTACTTTTCCTCTAAAACACTGTAAGACCAATTATCCAAAATGTAGTAAAGTTCGTCGGAGAATCGGATCTCTCTACTTTAATCCTCACTGTCAGTTAAGCGATTCCGATCGGACAACGCAACTTACTCTAATTTTTTAATTTTTATGAAGGAATTTTCCTTGAGCAAATCTGTGTAAATCTGCCACTCCTCTTGGAATTTTTGCTGACGCAGCATCATCCGAATCTGGTCTTTTTCAGCATCGCTCAACTCGGGGACATTACGGTTGTCAATCTTGAAGATATGTACGCCATATGTTGTTTTAATTGGCGTACTATGCGCTCCAATAGGAAGCCCTTCAATAATTTTCCGAGTATCCGGATTTAGCTCACTGAGAGAACGAATCCCGAGATCTCCACTGTTAGCTTGGGTCTGTGCATCGTCAGAGTATTGTCGTGCAAGCGTATTGAAATCTTCGCCCTGGTTTAACCGCTGCAGAAGGCCATCAGCACGTTCATAGGCGGCTTGCATTGCTAGTTCGCTCGGTGTCAGACTAACCACAAGATACCGGAATGCTATGGTCTGATCAGTTTTACGCTCAAGCTTAAAAAGATAAAATCCATCGTTGCCCTCAACCGGTGCGCTAGTTTCGCCCATGTTGAGCCCTGCAAGTGTGTCACGGAAGGTAATTGACAGATTGTCCACCTCTGCAACGGACAGTTCGTTCAATGCTCCAACCCCTGTATTTCTATGCTCCTCGTCAGCATAACGTTGTGCAAGCTGTTCAAAATCTTTTCCATCTGCTAATTCCTGAAGAACCGTGTCGATTTTGTCGAGGGCAAGCTTGCGATCCGCCTCGCTTGGCTTGAAAGCGACAAAGATATGCCGAAGATGTACCCTGTCTGTTTTAGTTGGCAATTGCGAACGGTTTTCTTCAAAAAACCTCTGTACGTCTGAGTCTCGGATTTGGAGTCTAGGCAGGATACGTTGCATGACGAGTTGTTCCGCCATCAGATTGCGCTTGGCTTGTTCGCGGAAAGACAGCAGGGTATATCCTTCTTTCTTTAAGGCTTGAGCAAACTCCTCTTCGCTCTCAATCTTGTATTGGTCTTTGAAGTTTTGAAGATATTGCTCCACTTCAGCTTCTGCGATTTCGACTTTTAGTGTTAATGCCGTTTCGACGAGGAGCATCTGACGAATCAACTGATCGAGGAGTACTTCCCGTTCCTGCTCTGCCTTTTGCCTCGCTTCGCGTTCACTGAACCGATAAACCTGCTGAAGCTCAAGTGCTTTTTGATTGATAACACTGTCAAGTTCCCATTTGGTGATTACATCTTCGTTGACATAGGCGACAATTTGGTCGAATTTGCGCCCTGCAGCAGAATTAATTCCAAAATGGGCAACACAAAGAACCAAGGCAAAGAAACGAAATAGTTTCATTTAGGGATATCCCTCCTTAATTCAGATGTTTACGTTCTACGGTTCTGGTTCAGGTTCGGCAGGAGCAGCCCCTTCATTAGAAGATTCGCTTCCCGCTTCTTCCTCTGGCGGCGGATCAGGGATTCGGTCCGCAAAGGTTTTGACCTTCGCTTGTTCATGAAGCCGAATCAACCAATCGGTCATAAGTTCTTCTCGTTTCTGATTCTCTACGTGCCTTTCTACATTGACTCGCACACTTCTTTCATCCATCGTTCGCTGACGTTCCGGTTGATATTCCTCCTTACGGAAGATGAGGTAATAGTTATCTCCATCCAGTTCGATATGAAGAATTTCATCGTTCATTTGACCGATTTCGAGTGCGAACGCTGCGTCGCTGAACACCTTTGCGCGTTGGACATATGTGCTGCGATCGAAAAATTCGGTGTCGCCGGGGTTTTCGCTAGTTGACCCTGGTCCAACTAGCTCCCCATTCGCAGATAGTTCTGCAGCGACAGCAACGATGTCTTCGCCACCCTTGATTCGTTGGAAAGCTGCTTTCGCGCGTTCCTCATCTGTGACAGTTATGCAGGTCAACCGCACCTTTTCCGGGTCAACATAGTCACTCTTATTTTCTTCATAATACTTCTGGTAATCTTCCTCAGTCGGTTTAAGTTTCTCATCTACTTCAAGTTCTGTGATTCTGCTAACAAGCAGTTCATGGTAATAATCCTGTACTTTTTTCAGAACCGTAGGGTCCTCATCAAGATTCCGGTCTTTGGCAAGGCAGAGGATGAGACGGCTCTCCGCCATCAAGTTCATATATTCTTCATATCCACCTTCTGCTTCTTGATACTGTGGTTGTTTATACGTAGGAAGTTCACTTATCTCCTGCAGCATCTCTTCAAGTGTAATTTGGTGTTTTCCATTCCATTCAAATTCAGCGATAACAGTGCCTTCAGCCCCGGCTTTTCCTCCGCAACCGTTCAAAGAGATGCCAATAGCAACAGCACCGATCAAGATTAAACCGATAATTCCTAATAATTTCACAATTATACCTCCTTAAATTTTGCGTGATATACTTTCGATTTTGACAATTAGCTGTCAGTCAAACTTTTGACACTTTGAACTTGCATCATTTTGTGTAGCACTACTGCCCCGATTTTTCGTTCTCTGGATCTTCTTCCTCCTCAGGCATCACGGGTGGAGGGAGCAGTTCTGGATACGTTTTGAGTTTGCCCTCAGCGGTGAGCACTTCTAACCATTCTAAGATGCGATTCCGCTTCATCTGACGCTTTAGCGGATACTCAAGCCGGGACTTGACTTCCTCAAAAGTCTGCTGACGTTCTGGCTCATGTTCTTCCTTTCGGAAAATCATATAATAGGTGTCTTCCTCGACCTCTTGTTCAAAAACCTCCTCGGTCATTTCACCGACTTCCATTTCAAAGACCACATCAACAAACGCCTGGGCCCGTGCGGAAACATCTCGAGCAAAGAGACCGGTGTCACCAGGGTCTCCCGGATTTGAGCCTGGTCCTGTCAGCAGCCCTTTTTCCGACAGTTCCTTGGCCGCATCAAGGATGTCCTTGCCGGCTTGGATTTCCGTTAGCGTTTTTTCCGCGAGTTCTTTATCAAACACTGTTACACAAGTTGCCCGTACTTTTTCTTCATCGACATACGTACCTTTATTTTCTTCGTAATACTGTCGAAGTCCTTCTTCAGTGATGACAACTTTTTCATCGATTTCAATTTCAGTCAGGCGCTCGACCATCAACTGAGATTTATAGTCATCCGCCTTTTTTTGAAATTCCGCAGATTGGTCGAATCCTTTCTCGGCAGCCGCGAGCAGCATCAGCTTTTGGTTAATTAAGTCTTCCAGAAACAGGAGCTTAGCCGCTTTGGACCGATAGTCTCTCTGTTTATATTCTGGCAATGCTGCGATTTCGGCATTGAGTGTTGCAAGCGAAATCTCGTGCGTACCGTTCCATTCGTACCGAGCCACAATAATCTCACTTTCATCTACTGGTCCAGCAACATCTTGCGACTGGACAATCTGCCAACTGCTTAAACCGATCGCCACTGTTACAACTAAAATTATTAATAACTTTTTCATTGTGTGTAGTTCCTTTCTCAATTATGGTGAACAATATAAATATGTAGACACTTTCGATCCACATGTTTGGTAGGCGCTATTTCCAACTGCGCCGTCCAGTCTCCCATTTGGTAGGCGCTGTTTCCAACTGCGCCGGTATAGAGTGTCCAAGTAATTCTAAAATTCACCATAGTTATAGAATACGAGGACACGGTCTTCGCGGTTATACGTATCACATTGACTCCTTAGGTTAATCTCCTAAGGCTGCGCTTGAGTTCCGACAAAAGCTCCTTCCCCCCCAAGCCTGTGATACGGATTGTCATACGTAGAGGGGGCGCAATTGAGATTCGTTGATCTTGTTTGACAAGTCGAATCAGCTTATGGGGATCAAGACCTGTTTTTGCTTCATCAAATGTGACCTTGATGCTCCCCTCACCCGCTACAATTCCATCGATCCCCAGCTGTTGGCTCAGTTGTTTTAAGTCAGCAATTTCGAGGAGCATCTGAACCGGCTCAGGGATTTTACCGTATCGGTCAACCATCTCCTCCTCAAGCTCCTTCCGGTCAATCTCTGTTTCTAGGGCAGCAATCTTTTTGTAAAGTGCGACCTTTTGCCGGCTGTCAGGCACATATTCATCGGGGAGATAAGCTTCAATAGGGAGGTTAATTCGTGTTTCAACGGTTTCTTCGACCTTCTCACCCTTCAATTTTTGTACCGCTTCCTCAAGGAGTTTACAGTACATATCGTAACCGACAGCGGTGATGTGGCCGTGCTGCTCTGAACCAAGAATATTGCCGGTCCCCCGAATCTCCAAGTCGCGGAGGGCAATTTTAAAGCCGGAGCCGAGATCGGTGAATTCTTCGATGACCCGCAGGCGTTTTTGCGCCCCCTCTGTAATCGCACGTCCCTGTGGGTAAAACAGATAGCCGTAAGCTTGATGTTGATCACGCCCGACCCGTCCACGCAATTGATAAAGTTGGGCTAACCCAAACGCATCTGCACGATTGATGAGAATCGTGTTGACAGTTGGAATATCCACGCCGGACTCGATAATCATGGTGCAAACCAAAATATCGTATTTGTGGCTGATGAACTCCGTCATTACCTTTTCGAGTTGGCGTTCAGGCATTTGGCCATGTGCGATGCAGACCCGGGCTTGTGGTACAAGGCCTTGAATTGCAGCGGCAATGCTCGCGATACTCTGAACACGGTTGTGAACAAAGAAGATTTGTCCACCCCGCTCCATCTCGCGCAAAATGGCATCTCGAACCACGTCCGGATTATACTCCATGACATAAGTTTCAATTGGCAGACGATTCTCTGGGGGCGTATTGATTACACTGAAGTCACGGATGCCAACGAGAGACATATGAAGTGTACGCGGAATAGGGGTCGCTGTCAAGGTTAATACATCGACCGTCCGCTTCATCTGTTTAATCCTTTCCTTGTGCTTCACCCCGAAACGGTGTTCCTCATCAACCACAAGCAGACCGAGTTCTTGGAACTTAATCTTTTTTGAAAGCAGGGCGTGAGTACCGATAACAATATCGACCGTACCATTTGCCAACCCCTCGGTCACCCTCTTCGCTTCTTTCTCCGTTCGGAAACGATTCAGCATTTCAACCTGAACAGGAAAAGGGGCGAACCGTTGCTGGAAGGTATTAAAGTGCTGCAGCGTAAGAATTGTGGTTGGGGCAAGCAGGGCAGCCTGTTTTCCAGCCATCACTGCCTTGAACGCTGCACGGAGTGCAACCTCTGTTTTTCCGTATCCAACATCTCCACAGATTAGCCGATCCATGGGTCGCACCCGTTCCATGTCCTGTTTGACTTCCTCAATCGCCTTTTGCTGATCTAGAGTCTCTTCGTAAGGAAACAGCACTTCAAATTCTTCCTGCCAAGAGGTATCCGCGGGAAAAGCGTATCCCTCGCGGGATTCACGGATAGCGTACAGTTCTAGTAATTCCTCTGCCATCTGCTCTATAGATGCCTTTACTCTCGCTTTGACTCGTTCCCATGACGTTCCACCAAGTTTGTCCAGTCGTAATTTCCCATCTTCTTGTCCACCAATATACTTCTGCACGAGATCTATTTGATAGGTCGGTACATACAGCCTGCCTCCATCTGCATAATCGAGCACGAGAAAATCTTGTGGCTTTCCGTCGATATCAAGGCGGCGTATCCCGGCGTAGCGACCAATCCCATGTGAGATATGCACCACGTAATCCCGTTCCTGGAGATCAATCAAGCTCAGGATAGGCATGCCCTCCTTGAAGGAGGTCTTGCGGTGTCGGCGATGTTCACGTCCGAATAACTCATCTTCGGAAAGTGCGATGAACTTCAAGGGTTGACTGATAAACCCCTCACTGATACTACCAATGTTCACCACAGTCTGGGTTTCAGGTAAGTCCCGATCCGCCAGCAGATTGTGTAGCCGATCTGCGCTTTTTGAATTACCGCAGAGGAAGTTGATAAAATAACCTTCGTCCGCCCACTCCTTAATTTGGTCCATAACCATCTGATAATTATTACGCGGAAGACCGAGCGGACGCATACCGAAGGCAATTTCCTCAATCTGCTTATCCATGTTTTGTGCAGGTGGAGTCAAGGACGTGCACACCCTGGGACGCCTCTGCAAAGCAGACATTACTGATTCAAACGGCACAAATGTCTCCTCCGGTGACACCATAAACTGATCAAATGCTAGTTTTCGTTCATAAAGATTGTTCGTATCTTCGATGAGTTGGGCACCCTCGCGTGCCATCCAAGCTGGCTCGATTAGGACAACAACAGTCTGTGGGGATAGATAATCCGTGAGGATACTGGCATCTTCGTACACCACTGGAAGTAAAGCTTCTAGGCCTTCTGGATTCGTTTCCGTTTCCAAGCGGTGTGTAATCTCGTTAATCGCGTTTCTGTACTTGGGCGACTCGTTGTTCTGAATCAGTATCTCCGCTCGGCTTTTCCACCGATTAAGAGTTTCGGGGGATAGGATAATCTCTCGAACCGGACATAGCGTGATTGATTCGGGGGGGTCATCATCCACATCGGACATAGAACGTTGTGAGGTCGGATCAAAGGATCGGATAGCGTCGATTTCATCACCAAAGAACTCAATCCGGATGGGGGCATCAGCGGTCAACGGATAAACGTCCAAAATGTCGCCACGACGGGCTAACTCCCCTTTGACTTCTACAAGATCTACGCGCTGATAGCCGTTGCACAGGAGTTGCTCAACCACTGTATTGGGGGGAATCTCATCTCCGATGCGGAGTGTCAGAAAGGCAGATTCTATAACCGATTGAGGCAGAATTTTATGCATCAATGCCTGGACTGACGTGACGGTGAATGCACGATCCCCCTTTAACAGTTGATACAAACAGATTAGTCGTTCTGCAACGACATTTTTTGTTGGGGAAATACCGTCGTAAAGGAAATTTTGCCACTGCGGAAAGAGATGGGCTTCCTCAAAACGATAGGCGGGTAAATCTTGGATGATTTTTTCAGCTTCGTGCTGCGTGGGAAGGACAACGAGAAAGGATTTGTCGGCAAAATCGGCTGCCAACGCACTGAGTAAATAAGCGGCAGAGGCACCGTGTAGACCGCGCAACCAAGGTTTAGGCAAATCTATCTGTTGATTTAACGAGATGGGGGCACACTCGGACCCGGAGAACTGAGCGGTCAGGGTTTCAACAAGCAATTGATAGGCGTTTGACTGCCGCAGAAGATCTATCACGTTCTTTCTCTAATCCAGAAAATCAACTTTTTCCAATACACCGACTAGTTTACCGATACTAGGTGTTTCAGCCTCGATTTTGACGGGAATACGGCGTTCATCGTTTGTCAGCCACATCAGATAGCCGTGCGAGGTGCGTAGCACTAATGTTTCGACACGTCCTAAGGCTTTGGTTTTTATCACCTCACGGCGCTGGATTTCAAGGGTGACATGTTCGCACTTATCCTTAACTATCACTGGAAATCTATAGGTGTGACCAACCCGCAACTCCTTTGAACGTAGGAAGTAAAGCATCGACAGATCATCCTGTGTACCGATTGGGATATCCAAAAGCTTGTTACTCAGGTTTTTGGTGTATTGCGCTGCTCTCGCGTCATGGTCAAAATCAATTTCAACACGCCATCGGTCTTTCTGCTCTTCTAAATGTTTAACATATCTCAGCGGGTATAGCTGATCGGTAGTGGCGTAGCTCTCTGTTCGGTCATAGAAATGATACAACTTGCCAAGAAGGCTCCCAGTCTGTCTTTCCGATATGAAACGATAGACTGACCGGTCAGCCAGTGTCGTTTTTTCAGCGACCTTTGTAACCTGTGTTCCAGCAGGCAATCCCTTGATTTTTACGCTGTAAGTCAGCACTTCACCAACCTGAATAGGGTCCTGATCAAGATTCTTGGTTTCAAAAAGCGAATAGGTAGATGAAATGGCTACAGAGTAGGTCAGAAAAATGAAACAGCTAACCAATAAGATTTGGATGGATCGCACGGTACAGTTCTCCTTATCTGATGAAGCTTAACCATTTTTTTAAACGGGCTAAAAGCGGTGGTTGACTGTTAGATAAGTTTCGCCACGAGACAAATCACTGTCACTTCTAATAAAAAGGCTCCTGTTTGAAAATTCGTCTCGCACATTTTGTTGCGTCTGCACCGGAAATCTTCGTTCATTATATTGATTAACTGTCTTTGCTGCATCAAAAATGTTCCATAGATAAACACCAATCCCGCCCGCTAGAAATAGCACCCCGAACTGGACATGAGCTCGCGATTTGACACGTCCTTGATCCGCTGTTAGAAAGTTGTCACTATGGGGGTCATAAAATCCTGTGTTGTAGCGATTTGAGAGGTCACTATAATTGACTGCGCGATCCAAATTAAATCCTCCAGCTGCTATCAATCCAACCCCGGCAGCGAGAAAGGCTAACCCTCTCACAGGACGCCCGGAATAAGTTTGTCCCAAACCGGGCAGCGTCGCCGACAAGAGTATCGCTGTGCGAGCAGTTTTTTGGGGATAGTACTTTGGCGCATGAGATCGAAAAAGAGGATAATCTTGTGAATCCGTTTGGCGATTCGGATCTCGGGGGAGGAGGCTCCCTGTCAGAGTGGGAGACGTTGGCGAGTCTTCGGTATTCACCTGTACTTGTGTCCCTGATTGAACCATAGTTGTATCATCGACTGTCAATTCTGCCGATTCACCATTCCAACCTATTGCGAAACTTACAAAAGCGATAAGCACAAAAAGGCACTTTTTCATTTTCTTTATATTCCCTATTTACCTAAGCTGCTTGCTTTCACGGGCGACGAGGTGCAAGTTGTGGGTTACCCAGATCAATCTGATAAGCCCAATCAAAAGTGGTTGCCGTATCGGAAACAACAATAACGTGAATTTTGGCGAAATTTCCGTCGGGAGTCAATAGGACATACACATGCCCCTCAAGAAGTTCGACGAATTGCGTGGTGAAGCCTCGCACAGGCGAAACATCAACTTCCTCAAAATGTTCATGGTAACCCATGTCCTGCATCTCTGTCAAATTATCCGAATAGAGATAAGGAACGTTGACCTCTGTATCAACCCCAAAATAGACATCGGTAGCAGGTAAATCCCAAGCAATCGCTCCCCTTGCCGGCTGGGAGAAGTCAAATCCGCTTCGAGTAGGCATTAGGTTAAAATCGTTCAGCGTAATGTTATTACCCGACGGACGCGGTGTATCAAAGACCTGCTCAGGGCTTAACTCGCTCTCATTATCATCATAGTCAAAGGCAGAGAGGGCATAAGAGTATGTGCGCCCATTGATAACTTCCTCATCTACAAAGCTAAACCTATCAACATCGGAAGAATCTAATGAGACCTCTGCAAGCAGCTCAAATTCTTCATCACCATCGTCGTCACGCCAGATTCTATAGCCGGCGAGATCGGCTTCGCCGTTTGGGAACCATTCAACCGTCACCACACCGTCGCCGGTAATACTCTTTACGCCTCGCGGTATCGCCGGCGGTTCGGTGTCTGCCTCGACCGGGCTATCGTCACTAGAATCACAACCTAATATCAAGCAAAATGGTGTTATTACAAACAGAAATGCGGTGAAAAATCGGTGTACTTGGGTAGCCACGACGTTTTCTCCTTCCAATTGTCAGCCGTTCTTAAAGATGTCCAAACCGAAGGGAACATTTTGAAGCGACTGATTATAAGGTTTTCTAAAATGAATAACCATTACGCTAAAATTCTATGGCAAACTCTGTGCCAATTTTGGAAGAATGAAAGTCGGTCAATAATAATCGCGCTAAGGAACATCCACAAACCTTAGTAGCATCGCAGTGTTTCGCTATTCCGCAGGTTTTGCGTTTACTGCTGAACATATAGGGAGTCTGAACAGTTCCAGCGGTCACTATCCTGATTCGGCTGAGTGTTTTTTGATACCCTATCGTTGTAATTCTGCAACAGTGGAGTCCTCTTCCACTCACATTTCAAGACAAAATCGTAAAATAATATCACAAACAGCAGTGTTCTTCAAGGATGAATTTCTCTCTATTTTTAATAGAACAAGACTGGAATAGTAGGTGATATTCACATGATACCTTTGGACTTGACAAACACCACCCTCAAAGGTATTATGTTGATGGATACAAACTAGCAAACGCCCGAAAACCATTCGATGGAGCTTACAGACATGGCAACTCTAGCCGTAATAACATGCCAAGGTTGCAACGCAGAGATTTCTGAGAAAACATTTTTAGACGCCCACAGGGTTTGCCCAGAATGCAACTATCACTACCCGATGACCGCCCATGAGCGGCTTGAACTCTTAGTGGATGCGGGCAGCTTTGATGAACATGACGCTAGTCTGTATTCGATTAACCCTTTAGACTTTCCGGACTACGAAGAGCAGCTCGCACGGGACTACGCAAGAACAGGTCTCAAATCAGAAATTCTTACCGGTGAAGCGAAAATTGGCGATCAGCCTGTCGCAATTACGATTAGTGACTTCGGCGTCAGAGGCGGCACGATGGGAGCAGTTGTCGGCGAAAAAGTCACCCGCAACATTGAATACGCCACACAGAACGGATTACCCCTGATTATCGTTTCCCGGAGCGGTGGGATGCGAATGCAAGAAGGCACGCTCTCGCTGATGCAGATGGCGAAAACTTCAGCGGTTTGCGTTAAGCACGCAGAAGCAGGGCTGCCCTACATCTCTGTGATGGCAGATCCAACCTTTGGTGGGTCAACTGCGAGCTATGCCTCGTTGGCGCATATCATCATCGCAGAACCGGGTGCCCGAATCGGGTTCGCAGGGCCCCTCGCTACGGCAAGCATTAAACAGCAGCTTCCAGAAAATTTTCAGAAAGCGGAATTTCTGTTGGAACACGGGATGATTGACCGGATTGTGCAACGAAGCGAGATGCGTTCGCTGCTAATTAACCTGCTAGATTTTTGCACGGATTCGTCTTAATGGTCGCAACGAATATCAAGTAGTCAGAATATCAAGATTTGACATACTCCCACCCCCTAAAGGGTGGGGGATTCTCATCCGCCACCTCATAGGGAGTCGAATTGCCCTATCAACAACGACAGCCATCCGAAGATGGTCTTACGTCCTCTCCTTCGAGTTATGCAGCTTACTATTGCCGTGATTGGAATATAGTTTGAACTTGTAGGTCTTCAGGGGAGTGTCTTTCTGTCTTTCATATCCGTTTCAC
>JAJEAL010000098.1 GCA_022822785.1 Candidatus Poribacteria bacterium | reverse complement strand
CAATATCAGATATATCAGCAGTGGTAGGACTAACTAACTTGACGTACTTGATACTTGGAGATAATTCAATATCAGATATATCAGCGATAGCAAACTTGGCTAATCTGGAATGGCTGGATCTTGCGGATAATTCAATATCGGATATATCAGCAGTGGTAGGACTAACTAACCTGACGCACTTAACACTTAGAGATAACTCAATATCGGATATATCAGCGATTGCAGGTTTGATTAACGTACGATCGCTATCGCTTAACAATAACTCAGTGTCCGATATATCAGCAGTAGTGAACTTAGGCAATCTGGCATCATTGAATCTTGAGAGTAACTTGATATCAGATATAGTGCCAATAGCGAGTTTAACTCGTTTGCGTTCACTAGATCTGCGCCACAACTCAATTTCGGACATATCGCCAATAGCAGCCAACAAGAACTTAAGACAGGTGCTTGTACAAGAAAACCCTTTAAGCTATTCATCTATCTATACACACATCCCAAGTTTACAGATACAGCGAGGCGCAGTAGGATTTACTAGACGAACACCGACAAAGTTGATAAGCATATCAGGCGATCAACGCAGCTTGCCTGCTGCACCGGAGCCAATCCCACTTGTTGTTGAAGTGCGAGATGAGTACGATTCTGCGTTTGAAGGAGTTCCTGTCACGTTTGCTATAACCGCGGGAAGTGGAACACTCAGTATCACACACACAACAACTGATAGAAACGGCAGGGCAGAGAGTACGTTCACACCGGGAGCTAATTTGGAAACAAACACTGTCTCTATATCTGCCGCAGGCTTGGGTGTTGATGATTCGATAGTATTTAACATTCTCTTCGATACGCAGTCCCCACCGATTCTGGCGGATGTCAACGCCGACGGAAACGTAAATGTATTGGATTTGATTATAATTGCTTCCGAACTCGGAAGTGTCGGGGACGATCTAGCGGCAGATGTTAGCGGAGATGGTGTTGTGAATATTCTGGATTTGGTCTTGGCTGCAGAGACACTTGGGGATTCGGCAGCCGCACCCTCCTCACAACGGCAATTACCTGAGACACTCACGGCTGCAGAAATTCAGCAGTGGTTGACTGACGCGAACTCTCTTGAGGTAAAGGAAGTTATCATGAAACGGGGAATTCTGATGCTTGAACGCCTCTTGATAGCTCTGACACCGACAGAGCCGGAACTGTTGCCAAACTATCCAAATCCATTTAACCCGGAAACATGGATACCATATCGGTTAGCAGAGAATGCCTTTGTCACCTTAACCATCTATGATCTACGTGGTCAGGTTGTCCGCACCTTCGACGTAGGGCATCGGATTGCATCAGTCTACGAGAGTCGATCAAAGGCAGTCTATTGGGACGGACGTAATGAGCTCGGTGAGCAGGCGACAAGTGGCATTTACCTTTACACTTTGACAGCAGGCGATTATTCCGCCACGCGAAAGATGCTGATACTGAAATAGTTAGGATTTACGCAGTTGAACGGTCAACCCCCTGTAGTTTGGCGATTTATCGCCGCAGGCCATCTCTACCAACGCCTAGTGAATCAAGCAATTACAGCAGAGCTCCCATCAGGAAGTCTGTAGGGAACAACGATCGTTGTTCCCGACGGAAGGACGTAACTCCTAATATATTGTATATCCGGTTGCCTAGAGCGTGAAACGTAAAACGTCGTTTCACATTCAACCCCAGTGTATTCTGGTCCCAAAGAGCGGAGGATTCTTCAATGGCGTACAGTGATTTTAGTTTACAAGACGTTGTCACAGAATTTGGCTTAGTTGAAGACCGAGCAAAATTATTTGACAATGTGGAAACATTGGAGATGAGCGAATGGCTCAAGGAAACATTTGAAGTCAGTCTAGATTTTGCTCTATCTACACCAAGTGAGAAAGCGAAGTCGGAGTTTATTGTCGCTCCAATTCTTTTAGAATTAGGAAAAAGAAATTATGGACGTTTCGGGGTACATTCGGGGAAAGGATTGAATGCACTTCCAGAGAAAGGGTTGAATGGCGAATGTGATTTTATTCTAACAAAAGGTAAAACCACTTATACCATCCAAACCCCAATTTTTGCTTTAGTTGAAGGAAAAAAGGATGATATCGAACCAGAGCTTGGTCAATGTGCAGCCCAAATGATCGGCGCGAAGATATTTAACCAAAATAAGGGAAACGATATTGAAATCATTTTCGGGTGTGTGACGACGGGGGAGGCCTGGCAGTTCCTTAAACTAG
The DNA here is from genome assembly GCA_022822785.1 of Candidatus Poribacteria bacterium. GTDB lineage: Bacteria > Poribacteria > WGA-4E > WGA-4E > PCPOR2b > PCPOR2b. The sequence goes on along the minus strand of JAJEAL010000098.1, from coordinate 49,507 downwards.
ACCACAATTCTATTCTTCTAGAACGCAATCGTTACTATCTTGACAACGTGGGACAGATTTTAGGTGTGTTACAGAATATCATAGATTTTTATGGGTGAAAAAGGACGGATCATCTTTTTGTTCGCTGTTGTCCTAAGGGTCTCCGCCGCGTCAATACCAGTACCCGCCGAAGAAGGCAGTCATGCGGCGGAATTTCTCAGCCACGGCGTCGGCGCACGCGCCTTGGGCATGGGCAGCAGCTTCGTGTCCATCGCAGACGATGCCACAGCAGCGTACTGGAATCCCGCCGGACTCGCTCAGATCCGAAGGCGTGCTTTTGCCATGATGTATTCCGATTCCTTCGGCACAGCGCAGGGTGGCTTTCTCAATAAAGGATTGGTAGAGTACAACTTTGTCAGTTATGTCCAACAAATCGAAGGCATTGGGAGCATCGGTATCAGCTGGATTCGGCTTGGCGTGGACGACATACCCCACACCACGTTTGTGGATGTCAACGGCAACGGACGTTTAGGTGACTTTCTCGACAAGGATGGCGATGGGATTAAGGATCCCGGTGAGTGGTACATCGATCGTCCCGAAGTCGCAGGGTATTTCAGTAATACAGACAATGCGCTGCTAATCTCTTATGCACGTCAGATTCTCCCAAACCTTTCAGTTGGTAGCAACCTAAAGTTACTCAGGCAGTCACTCTTTGAAAACAGCGGGAACGGCTTTGGGCTGGACTTTGGTGTGATGCTGAAGCTAGTTGACCGGCTCCATGTTGCAGCGATGTTGGCGGATGCCACCGGCACGCAAATCCGCTGGGACACCCCTGACGAACCGGTATTTACCCGCGATCGCCGGTTTCGATTCGGTTTGTCTTACCACCTCTCACTTCCGGTGATTGGCAAGGCAACGTTTGGTGTAGATCTGGAAACGGATCGGAAAGATCTCCAAACGGCTAGTGCCTCTGAGAGGATTGTCCGTTTCGGGGCGGAGTATTGGCTATTCAACACGGTCGCTCTCCGCATGGGTGCGGAGGGAACTAAACTCGCAGCCGGTGCTGGCATACGCCTCCGTCTCGGTGAAGTTACCCTTTTTGCGGACTACGCTTTCAACGCACATGATCTCGGAAATTCGCAACGGATTTCGATCTCAGGATTGTTTTAACCCAAGTTGCTAGGGCGTGTTGACGTTGAGATGTCGAGATATGAATCTCGACCTACGGCAGTATGTACAGGTTACGGCATACAGAGTATGCCTACTACTTTGTCAGTCCGTAAGTCTGACGCTCACCGAACTTGCGACCCCAGCGGCATCCTCTTCTCAAGCGTGACTATAGCCAACGCTTTCCCACCCTCAGCTGCAAGCAGCATCCCCTGTGACTCAATACCTCTGATTTTGGCGGGTTGCAAATTAGCGACCAGAATAATCTGCTTTCCGACGAGGTCTTCGGGCGTGTAATGCGCTGCGATGCCAGCGACGACCTGACGCTGCTCACTGCCGAGATCGACCTGTAACTTTAGGAGGCGATCCGCGTCGAGGACTTTCTCGGCAGCGATCACTTCACCAACACGCAGATCTAGCTCCTGAAACTGATCAAACGAGATCAGATTATCATCTGCGGACTGTTCGGCTTGGGCAGGTTTTTCTTTAAGCGCTTGTTTCGGCTTCTTAGTATCCTTTCGTGGGAAGATGGGCTCAGGCTTTCCGACCGCCAATCCCGATGGCAAGCCGCCCCACTCAGCAACCGTATCCAAGCCTTGGTCGTTGAAGCTCTCATCGAGTCCGAGCTGTTGGCGGATGCGATTGGCGGTATCGGGTATGAAAGGAGAGATTAGGACGGCAACGACGCGTAGCGATTCCATGCTGTTATAGAGGATCGTTCCCATACGACCTTTCGTTTCGTCCGACTTTGCTAACGTCCAAACCTGTGTCTGCTGGATATAACGGTTAATTCTCCTCACAAATTCCCAAATCGTTTCCAACGCCATATCAAAAACAAGGTCCTCCATCAAGGTATCGACCTTCTCGACCGTTTCACGCGCCATCCCTTGAATCTCAGCGTCAAATTCTCCCGATGTCGTCGGTTCGGGGATACCGTCGAAGTGTCTGGATGCAAGACCGAGCGTACGGTTGAGCAGGTTTCCAAGATCGTTTGCCAAGTCAGCGTTATAACGGGCATCAAGACGGCTCGGTCGGTAATCGCCATCGTTACCGAAACTGAACTCCCGTAGCAGGTAGTAGCGGAACGCATCCAACCCATACGTCCCGATGTCGGTGTCCATATCAATGAAGATACCGAGCGTTTTACTCAAAGCTTCGCCATCTTTTGTCAGGAAACCGTGGGCAACAACTTTCTTGGGAACTGGCAATTTCACCGCCATCAGCATGGCGGGCCATATAATCGCGTGAAAACGGGCGATGTCCTTCGCCATCAGGTGAACGCTGGCCGGCCAGAATTTGCGGAATCTTTCCCCATCTTGGGCATAATCGAGGGCAGTCACATAGTTGCTCAAAGCCTCAATCCATACGTAGGAGATGTGCTCCGTGTCGAACGGTAAGGGAATCCCCCACGATACGGAAGACCGCGAGATACTCACATCCTCCAACCCCGACTCTAATACGTTTAACATCTCGTTACGACGGGTTTCAGGTTGGATGAATTTAGGATTCTCGTGGATGTGCTTAATCAATGGATCCTGATATTTTGAGAGCGCAAAGAAGTAGTTATCTTCCTCGACCCATTCCAATGGCAGATTGTGGATGGGACAGATCTTATCCTCGGTCTGCTCCTTTTCGGTGAAAAAGCGTTCGCACGGCCGGCAGTAGTATCCCTTGTATTTGCCTTTGTATATGTCCCCCGTCTCATGCAACGTGTTAAGCAGTTTTCGGACGCCGCTTTTGTGCAACTCGCTCGTCGTACGCAGGAAGATGTCGTAAGAGACATTCAACCTTTCCCAAAGCGTTGTGAACGTTGGCGCAATCTGATCGCAGTAAGCTTGGGGAGAGATGTTTTTCTGGTCAGCAATTTTTTGGATATTCTCCCCATGCTCATCCACGCCGGTCAGAAAGAGGACATCATCTCCTCTGAGACGATGGTATCTTGCCATCACGTCAGCGGCGATGGTTGTGTACGCATGTCCAGCGTGCGGCTCGGCGTTGGTGTAGTATATTGGTGTTGTAATGTAGAATGTACTCATGATTATATTCCTTTTTGACTTACAGTGCTTTGCGCCTTCGTAGGGAACGCAGATCCCGCAAGGCGAGGATGCTCGGAACGGCATCTGCGTTCCTTACATCCGCTCAATCCAAATTGGACAGATCGACTTCATTTAGCGACTGGCTTTTCTAATCGGCTTATACGACACTTGAATCATGCTTGTATCCACTTCAAGATTCGCTAGCAACTGCCTTAATTTACCCCATTGAGGTCCCGTTGATATGTTGCGCTGCAAAATGAGCCCGTTCGGCAATTTTTTCGGAATTTTGAACGGCGTTCCATCAGGGTTCACTTTTTCGTGACCAATGAAAGTCTTCTGCGCTATCAAGATTGGGCAGTGATTCTCTTCCAGTTTTCCCGTGTTAATAAGCCAGACAACTATTTCATGAATAACGTCCCTCCAATACACTACCCGCTTATCAACGCTATCACCTATCTTCAACCGGGTTGGCTGGGTCTTCCGTGGGTACATTCCGCTTTGAAAGGAACACCAGTTGTCGGAATCTTCTGAAGAGTTGTTAGCCAGCTGCTGTTTTTGCTGCTTACTGGACTTACTGTTGGATTGATCAGGTTCAGACTTTGATAATGCGAAAACTGATTCCGTAGCCTTAGATGGGCCACTATCAGAAGCAAGATTCGGTCTCCACATTGAGATAGCAGCCAATGCACACTGATACGGTTCATCATGAACAACATCAAAACTAACGATCGGCTTGAGTGACTCTAGGCTTGTCATCAAATCCCGTTCATACAGCAGCCATCTAACACCATTGGTTAATATAAAGAACTTGACTTCCGCATACCGAGCATAACCATCAGCTTGTTCACGATACTTCACATCATCAATTTTTTTGTCTATATTCTTGGCTTCCACAATGACAACATTTTTTTTATTGTTTTTTAGGACATAGTCGGCTGATTTCCGGTTACTTTCGGCTGGCTGATATTCAAGATCAACAAGGTCTGGATTTTCAACATCCCAGCCAAGTAAGCGTAAAACGGGATCGATTAATATAATCCGAGTTCGGAATTCTGAGAAATCACTCTGGTGATCCTGGAATCGTCTCCTAATTTCTTTGAAAAGTTCCATCGCTTCTGTCAAATCCATGGCTATTCTCTCACAAAATTGCTACGGTCTACGTAATAACTTCAAAGCCAAAACCTCCAGAGCCAATGTTGTATTAACATTGCGTTGGAGCATCGCTTTCGTCTCAAAAATCGCCTTGATTGCCGACTGCAATTGTAGACGTGAATAGCGCCCCGTCAGTTGTTTGAGTTCTGCTTCGTGATGGACGTGCGTGAGTAGATTTGTAGGCGCCCCTTGGTGTAGAAGGGCCAAATCACGATACCATGTCACAAGGTGGTCGAGTGCCTCCGGTTGTTGCGTCCATTTCTCCGCAATCCGAAAAGCATCTAGCCGATCGCTAGCAGTCATAATCTCAGGGATTTCTTCATCGAAATCTGCGTCCTCTTGCAGCAGGGTCAACGCTTTGCCAACGGCACCCCCGGCTGTCGTCGCAACTGAAAATGCGCGGCCTTCGTCAATGTTGAATCGCTCCATTAGATGACCGGCAAGGTCGGCAGCTACGAGCGGGTGAAAGGGAATAATTTGGCAACGGGATCGGATTGTAGGTAACAACCCCTCAAGATTTGTAGTCAAGAGGATTAAAACCGAATCAGCGGGCGGTTCTTCAAGCGTTTTGAGCAGACAGTTTGCGGCTTCGAGATTCAGCCGCTCCGCTTCGGTCAAGATGTAAACTTTCCGCACCCCTTCAAGCGGTCGATAGATAATCCGTTGTTGCAGTTCACGAATCTGGTCAATCTTGATCCAAGCCCCTGACGGACGGATAATCTGAAGGTCGGGATGATTCCCATCGTCGGCTTTGCGGCAGGCCAAACAGGCGCCGCAGGCTCCCTCGCCTTGCGTAAGGCAATTGATCGACTTTGCAAAATGGAGCGCGACCGTCTCTTTCCCGACTTGGGGGACTCCAACGAACAGATAAGCACCTGCTATGCGATTTGATGCAATTGCGTGATACAACTGTTCGAGAATCTGCTGATGTCCGATAATAGCGTCTTGCATAAAGGTCACTCACTTTTGCAGTAACGGTTGGATTATCGCCTGAATCTGTGCATACACCTGATCAGGAGTAGCTTGCGCATCGATAATTTTTAGGCGTTGGGGTTCCTGTTGTGCCAGCGCCCGGTAGCCATCTCGCAGCCGTTGGTGAAATTCAATCTTTTCTCTTTCTAGCCGGTCCAATCCGCCTCGGCTTTTTTGGACGCGCTGTAACCCAATCACCACAGGCAGATCCAACACAAAAGTCACATCCGGCGTAACGCCATCGGTCGCCATCCAATTCAGATAATTTATCCTGTCAAGATCCAATCCACGTCCATAGCCTTGATAAACAACCGTGGCGTCCGCAAACCGTGAGGAGATGACAATCTTTCCCTCTGTTAGGGCAGGTTTGATGACTTCTGATACATGCTGCGCCCGAGAGGCGGCATATAGCAACAGCTCCGTTGTCGCTGCCATCTCGCTATGGTCTGGATTTAGCAGCATATCACGAATCTGCTCAGAAATAAGGGTCCCGCCCGGTTCGCGCGTAAGGCATACGTCGTAGTTCGCATTCTTCAGATCTCTGGACAGGCGTTGAATCTGTGTTGTTTTACCCGCCCCATCTGTGCCTTCAAATGTAATAAAAAGTCCTCGGCCCACCACAGTACCCCTCAATCTGGATTGGGGGCAGGTTCATCCGTATCACCCGTCCCATCTTCTGACGCTGTATCCGTTTCAATCACTTCTTGAGTGGATTCCGCTTTTTCTGGCGGAAGCACTTCAAAATCTGTCGCGCCTGTCAGGGGTTTGTATTTGATGAAAATGATGTCCTTCTCCTCACGATAAAGCCAACCGGACTCAGTAGTTGAAAGACTATCAACAAGGGGAAGTTCCCCACTTCCGGCACGAATCGCAGAGGGACTCGGTTTCGCAGAAGATTCGGTCTCGGTGAATCGACTTCCGTAGCCCGTAACGATACAATAACTTGTCTCGTTCTGGACATAACGCAGCGTAAACGTAAGCCGATTTGAATCGTCGTCATGCTCTAACCCGTCCACTCTTGCACCGCTGCTGACGTGAATACGATTGTCTTGTATATGGCAAATTCCGGTAGAGATATCCGGATCGAGCCCTCGCAGGGCGTAGAGATTTACCATGATGTCTTCTGGATTGATATGGGGACCACGTCCCTCCGTACAGAAACTGTAGAGACCGTCGGGGTATGTGCCTTTCAGTTCCCCCTCCGTCCATTGTTGGTACATCCCACTGACAGTAATCCCTTCCGCAACCGTGGACCAAAACTGCCTCCGATTTTTCGGAGCGTGTCGAGCAAGACATTGCAGGGCGTAGGCGTAAACCAAGCCGTTCCACTGAACAGGAACACCGAACCATGGGTGGGTATAGAAGGTGGAACCAAAAATCGGGATCGACCCGAAGCGCATCGCAGGGCGATCCGGTAGATGCCAATGATACAGGAACGGAAGCCCTGTTTTTGCCCACTGCTCTGCCGATTCAAGATACTGCTTTTCTCTCGTGATTTCGTAAGCCTCAACATAGGCGCCAACAGCATGGGCAGCAGCGACAAGATCGGGGGCATAGAGTGGGCACTCCCATGTTTGGGCACCGCGCGGCACTTTGAAGTTTTTCATAAACTGTAGCCCTTGCAGCCCAGCCTCCAAGGATTCTGCATCGCCAGTCACACGGGCGTGCTTGAGTAGCAGCCGTACCGTGGGCGCGCAAGTTCCCAAAACTGCATCCCCTTCATTTCCTAGCGTTTTTGTTCGACCTGTAGTCGGCTGAAACCGCCAACTCCCATCCTCCTCCTGCGTCTCGATCCAGCGCGTGGCAATCTCTTTTATACGATCTAATCCCGCTTCGACCTCCCCAAAGTAGAAGGGGGCTTCCCATCTTAGAATATGGCAGAGGTCTGTCGAACTCAGGCCCGCCGGACCGGCTTCTTGGATTGTACGTTCGACGATTTCAAGCGCACGCTGCCTGACCGATTCATCTTTGATAGCGTTGTTTTGCGTTTGGATAAGGTAATCATACCACAACAGCGTTGCGAAGCCGGGGGCATTTTCCGGAGTCCAACCAACACAGTGCCGCGATTTTCCGGCATCTTGATCCCATACAGTCTCCATTAAACCGTGTCGGGACAGCAGAATCTCTTCCCTATCGCCGCGTGGTGCTTCCAACGGTTCGGGCACACCGTAGGCATCTGTCCAGTGGGAAATCGCATCAGAAATGGAAGCGTCTCCATCAACAATGATTTGCGCTTTAATCGCTATCGGTTGGTTTGCTTTCAGCGGGTAAGGTGTTGAAGCTGCTAGGTGATTCTCTTCAACCCAATCGGGAACGGTGGGGACAAATAGACCCATCAAGTGGTTCTTTTGATGGTTGTACAAATTTGGAGAGGCAAAAGCTGCCGACAGCATGTTGTGCTCGCCATCCCAAGTCTCTAGCGCATCCCACGCTAGACCAACTAGGGTCTTCCTATGCTCAACAGCCATCAAGGGAATTGTGACTTTATAGGGATGGGGAACAAGTCGATTATGATTCGGAGGCGCAACATCTCGCGGGCTCGACGAGGGTTCATTACCCTCCAGAAACTCCAAACCGGGGAAGAGGGCAGCCGTCTTACGCTCACCAAACGCTCCATCTCCCGCGTAAAGCGTCGGACCGTTGAAAGCAATTAATTTCCGATCCTTGTCCGCAGTTAGTTTGTATACCACCTTGACCCGCTTGGATTCTTCAGATAACGAAAAACGTGCTTCATAAGACCAGAGGACACCATCCTCATCTCGACTTTCAGAGGACAGTACGACAATCGATTCACCACGACTATTCCCGGCGAGCTGGTAGACAGGCGGGGTTATTTTAATATGTCGATCGGTTCCCGACGCATCACGATAACGAATTTCTGAGATTGCATTGCAGACAGCAGCCTGCCGGTAACGTTCATTTTTCGCTACGTAAAACAGACAGTATTCAAATCCACTATTCCCTCTAGCGAAAAGTGCACGCAAGTGTCGATTCTCAGTGATAACATGTCCGTTCTGATCATACGTGGATAAATCTGAAGCGATTTGATTAGAAAGCCTGGGAATAGCCGGGAGCGGTACGACCTGCTGCTCAACGGTCTGACGAATTTCACCAGTAGGGGTTTGGGAGCGAACCGCCACAGATGTTCGTGCCACTGATTCACGCGAAAAACTACGGATATTCCATGAAAATGTGGTATCTTCACCGGGGTTGAGCCTTTTTAGCGGCTGTGTCGTTCGTCCGCGTCGCAACTTAATCCGATTAAGTGCAACAATCGCTCTATGGATAGGCTCAAGTGGCACTAGCCCGGTGTTACGAATTATGCATTGCAGATGGAAATCCTCTCGTGCGGTGACAAGAGCAGCGGTCGGTCCCGCAGCTACGATTTCTAATTTTGGTTGTTCCGTGTACAGCGCCAACTCAACGACCGAAGTCTCGGTTTTCGCTTCTATCTGTTGGCACAATTCATCTACAATGGCCGGAGCCAATGTAGAAACCTCCAGATTGAATTCGGCAACGGAAAGTTCAGGAAGGTCTGTCTCTAGGAGTCCGAGTGCAATACCCCGCCTGAGTCGCGGTTCATCTTCGCCTTTTTCAAGCAGCAGTGAGGTCCGGGTGAGCTTTAAGACGCGCGGGTTCCCCCATAAAGCCCAATCATAGTTAGTATTACCCGCTCCGTTGCAATCGGTCAGAAAGTCAATTTGAACCGTGCCTCCGGCGCAATCAGAAAGATCAATGAGGCATTCATCCCATTGGCAGATGTCGGACACGCGTTCAAAACGGGATTCGTCTGAAATTTCAATGACAAACCGGACCCCATCAGGTTGTGTGTGTGGCAGGTCAAAATCAATGCCATCCCTCAAACCGATGCTAAAATGTAAAATCAGATTCTCGTTGGATTCTATCTTCGGCAGGTCCACCTCATACCGGATGCGTGCATAGCCTTGAGCAGGGGGATGCTCAAAGAGCGCAGGTTTCTTTACACCTCCTGCACTGTCGTGAGCATTGGCGGAGGTCTGTTCAGGATGGCTCACTTGACTCCCTTGAAACTCATTGACAAAATTATATACCTCATCAATGACTCCAAAACTGACCGGCACTTTGGCATCTTCAATTGCCTCTTCCTCTGAATCTAGTGCGATTGCAGCCGTGCCATCGTTCTCGGCCGGTGCTTCTGTCCGTTCCTCTGAGAGAATTTCAGTCGTGCCATCATCAGGGGAGATTGCCGCTTCTTCTACATCTTCTGGTGTGGAATCGCTCGTTTCTGCAACAGGATTACTCTCAACACTATTGGAATGCGATTGTTCATCTATTATCGCTGTTGAGGATAGCTGCGGATCTGCCGCCTTCGTCTGTTCGCCGTCCTGTTGATTTTCACTTCGTGCGGCTGGCGACTCAGAGCTATCTACCTCGTCGTGATCTGAGTCTGCCGGTAGCTCTCGTTTTTCCGCTGCGGGTAGGTTTTCCTGTGTTGTGTCGTCGGATGGGTTTTCTTCATCCTCCTCCGTTTCACCGGCATGAATAAACGCCCATGCCAGGAGTGCCTGGAAAGTTGTGAACATTCAACTCCTCCGATAATTGTAACAGGTAAATAGGTAATATGAGTACATGAATCTCTTTCAGGTTGGATCTATCGTAAAATAGATGTTGAGCAGCACCGCAGAACCTCGAATGCGTTGGGGTGTCATTATGCTCTACTGACAATGCTGCTCTACTTTACACAAATGAGAGTGATCCATCAATTTAGAAGCGAAGGATGCCTTTTAGGCTTCAGTTTTCTGCTTTGCCTCCCATTGTGCTTTCATTTTCCCCATTTCATCATTCAGCACCGGTTCCGATTGTGGTATCTGTGCAGCGTCATCAATGAGCCACCCTCCATCTTCAGACTTGAGCACGGGTTTTCGCTGCTGAATCGGTAAAATTCCGAAAGGTCTGTGGGGTTCAAGCTGATACCAGTAGGCGACCGAAGATGTTTCATTACGAAGATGATTCCCATGACCGTGCTCGATGGTAGCACGAATCTCCTTCTCAAATCGAATCGGATTTTCGAGATGAAATACATACGAGGTTTGATAGCCACCTGTGTTAGATTCATAAAGTGATGAACCGTTGTGTCGAAATGCGTTAGCTTGCATCCCCCACGCTTGGTTAAGATAGTCCTCCGAACCTGTGCCGTGGAGGTCAGGGGGCCACTTATAGCCATCGACCCAAATCATATCATCCCCTTCACCCCACCATGTACCTTGAAAATTGGTGACGGAAAGGTTGCAACCGATATAGTGTCCGCGTCCCGCTGCTTCAAGGATAAGGTAGTTACTGTCCCAAGCTAGCCTTTCTGCGTTGACAATGTTCGCTTCCGGTGTGTTGACCCGAATCTCGTGCCCCCAGCCATCACACGGATTTTTGCGGCGAAACTGGGCATGGAAGTAAGCCACATCATCGTCGAGAGGTTGATCGTAGCGCTCGTAGTCGATGTAGAAGTATTGACGGTGGGGTTCATCGCCCTCATTGACAAGCTCAACTCGCGCCGATTTGTTGAACGGCATCTGCGCGTAGCAATTCAACGCACAACCCGTATTGAACTGATTGTTCCCTGCGGTTGATGCCGAAAACAGCAGCGAATCGTAGGAATTTACAATTTCGTTGCCTAATCCGAAAAAATCACCGAGCGGACAGAGGACGCTGGGATGTTCTTCGTCATCCCAAAAGACTCGTAAGAGGACATTCCGGTAACCGTCGCGTTGGGTCATCCAGATGTGGTTGATACAACCGGGTCCCTTGATATCAGCGAGGACACGTGTCTCGTTAGGTTCAATAGTCCAAGCATCGTTATTTCTTCCGGTTGTGTCCCACGAGGAGGCACGTAGAGAACGCGCTTTCTTTACACGGGTCAACGACGATAAAAGCCCTTCAACATACATAAGATAATTTCGCTCCTTGTCCGGCAATCAGTAAAACGTAAGTTAGTTCATTAGTACACTGGTTCATTCCACGAAGCGCCACTAATAAAAAATCAGGCAGATTGGTGGAACGAATGCTAAAACAATGTGGAGGTGGCCCCCTCACCACCCCCCCACCAAATGTTTATACAGCTCTCAATCGGATTGTTACTAGCAACAATCCAATTACGTTTCACGTTTCACGCATTATGTCTTGCGTAATTATAGCATATCCGTTGCAACTCTATCTACCTATGAGGATTAACGAACACGAATCTGTTAAGCGGTCGGCTCCTCCACAACGGCACCCACACGGCAGATCCGTTTGAAAGAACAGTAGCGACAGACCTTCGTTTTGTCGTGCTGCGTCAGCTGAAACTGCCCGTCCGCAATTGAGCTAACATACTGATTGGCATATTCAATCGCCTCATCAACGATGGACCTAAGGGCATTAAATTCCGAGTTGCCCTCCGTATCCTCAACATCATACCATCGATTCGGCACTAGCTGGCGGTTTTGAGAGAAAGCCTGAAACGCCCTTTTGTTGTATTCTCTATCGCCGATACCGAGTTCCGCTCTGCTCTCCTCTTGCAAAACGTAGTACACGCCTCCCACCCCTTGCACCGATTCAAGCTCATGGTCACAACCTTGCTCTGAGGACGATTGTCGTTCCAATAATTGTTCTACAACAGCGATATAGAGTGGCAGTTGTAGACTACGCCCTTCAAGAATATCGTTTAACTTAGGCGTGGTTCTACCCGTTTTATAGTCTCCGATAACAAACAACCCGTTTCCCAACTCCACCCTATCAATCCGACCTGATAAGCATACATCCCCAACCTTAATCGGCTCCCTACTCCCGAGAAATGGGTCAGCAGGCGCAGATCTGTTACTGGGACCAAACTCAACTTCAAAGTAACGGGGGTGCACCTCAAATGTTCGTTCCCTTTCCGCCTCAAGAAACGTGGGCAAGATGCCGGCCCTACCGTGACCGCCGATTAACCTTTCCGCTTCAATATCCCAAAACAGTGTTTCGGATCGGTTGAGACCACGTTTCGCTTTTTCTTCAGCTAGATGCTGTCGAGCGATTTGCTGGAGTGTCCCGACCACTTCCTGAAACGTCTCATCTTCACATTCAGAAATTGGTGGTTCCTCACGACGGCTATCATAAAACTCAAACAGGATTTTATGCGCCAAGCTCCCTTTCTCCAAGCTTGTCAACTCTGTTTCTTCCTCTTCGGCTACGTTAAGGCTCAATATCCGATTGGAGAAATACCGGAAGGGGCACGCGCCATAGGTTTCCAACTGGGTTATCGAATAGGTTCTTTTGCGGCGTCGCTCGAGTGCCCGACGACTTGGATCGGACAGTAAGTGCGGAAGAAGATTGCCTTCGTACTGCCGAAGTTCACCCGTAACAGTACGGCTTTTTTCCACACAGACATTGTGCCCGACCAAATGAAGCATTGGCAATATCGGCGCCGTAACCGCGGATTCCGCCACAGGTTTCGTTCCTGGACGTTCCCAAACGGACACACCATAATTTTTGAGGAAATGCTCCGTACTAAAAAGGGTGTTGTCGTCATCTGCGAGGGAGTCAATTTCAGCGATACGCTGCAATTCGTCGACAAACGCTGAAGGTACCAACTCAATGTCGCCATCATGTTGCGGGCTCAGCAGGTACAGTCGTTTACGATAAAGGGTAAGCACTTGATAAAAAAGGAAACGGTCTTCGCGCAGTCGATCCGATTCCGCACCTCGTCGCTGGGCAGGCAGAAAGGTATCAACGCGAAAAACAGCGGGAAATTCGCCATCAACCAAGCCGCCCAAGAGGACTGTATCAAACGATAAATCCTTCGTCTGGATAAGCGGCAGAATACGGACCCCGTCGCCGTTTGGATTCCCCCACTGATAGGTAGCTTGTGATACCATCAATCGAAGCCAATTGATATAGCGTCTAAGCGGATAACACACTTCAGATCCCGCACTCATTGTCAGAAAGTCAACCAGCTCGTCAATGAGTCTGCGGAATTGGCGATAGGCGTTGATTTTGTGTGCGGCAAATCTGGTTTTGGACTCCCAGCTGCCCTTTAGGATTTGCTTGTCGATTTTTAAGGTAACCATCAACTGATTAAAGGATTCTCGAAAAACCTGCGGCGATAGTTCTCCGTTTAACCCGCAATCGTGAATCACCGACTCCAAATCATCAATCTGAAAATAGGGACTTTGCAAAACTTTCCTTCGAGCTTGAGGGGAGGCGCTTCCTTGGATTTGCTCTAGCAGGGAAAAGATTGATACAACGACCGTAGAATTTTCAAGCCTTTCACCCCACTCCATAGCGTAAGGGATGCCGTAGAGTGGAAAGATTTCACGGATGAGAGGCGCATAGGTGTCAAGCCTGTGAAAGGTAACACATATCTGATCTAGCGCAGGTGAGGATTGACTCAACACAAGTCGCTTGATTAACTTAGCGATTTCCTCCACCTCTTGGACTCGGTTTGGTGGGTGTAACAGGGAAATCTCCTCTGTAAGTGCTAGCTTGTCAGTCAAAACGCTTTCACCTCGCTCTGTGTGAAACAGATTTCTAGCGAAGTAAGACCGATGAGCTGCGCCCGGAGTTTCTGCCGCATCGTGCGGTTCAAACCCACAGCGTCGAAATTGGTCATAACCGGCTTTGACATGCCCAAACAGGGATTCGTTCTGTGCATCAAAGTCCAACACAACACCCATTTTCAGCCAAGGCAAGTTACTGATGCCGGTCAGAATTGCAAGATCAAACGGTGACAACACATCGAAGCCGCTGACAACAACGAGATCAACGGCAGGAAAAATGGCCTTCATCAATCGTCCTGCACGGCTTCGATTAACAGTCAGAAATTGGGAAACGGTACGATGTACATCTGCGCGATCTACCCATCGTGATCCGAGACGCGTCTCATACGATTTATACAGCGTTATTAAGTCTGCTAGTTTATCCGGGGCATCCGCATCGCCTGAATCTAGCTCGGTTTGCAGCTGCTGCCAATCTACTCCCCCCGTTTTCAACTGATTGATTGCTTCTCTCAGCTGCCTAGCCGTTCCTTGAGGAACAGGAGTGTCAGGGTGTGACCGCAAGAACGGGAATGGCTCCTGCTCCATGATTTCGTGTGTCCACACCGTTTGAATCCCCGCGCCAATCCGTCTCCGTCCGACGTTAAGACGCCTATACAATAACCGCACAAGGTATTCGAGACTGAAAATATGTAAGTCTGCGACTACTCGGTTTGGGGTGCCTCTTAGATATTCGCGACACCATTTGAGTCGGGCATGGTCAGTCGGGACGATATGCAAGAATGTATCCGCGCAGCCGTCTACAAGGCGGGCATGGATTTCACGATTGAGAGGTAGGGGAACCTGTCCTTTGGTTAGTGTGGTTATCATAGCTTCAAGGATTGGACTTCCGTTTTATGTATTGGGGCATCCACATATCTGCAATTCAACTCAATCAACATTATAGCATAATTCTTGTGGTGGATCAAGGAACTCAGAAACTTGTATCATCTGAATTTGCGATATGCTATTATGTCCTTAGTTGGTAGCAGTAGGCGTATTACTTTAGCGACTTGCCTGACCCAAAGTCCTACCGGGCCAATAGATATATAAAAAATATTGGTAGTATCTTCCGCGCCAGCGGAGCAGCATGTCTATAGAATACACAGGCGCTCAAATCACTGCGCCAGCGGAGCAGCATGTGGAATCTATCACTCGGATTATTGGTAAACAATATAAATATGTAGACACTTTCGATCCCCATGTTTGGTAGGCGCTGTTTCCAACTGCGCTGTCCAGTCTCCCATTTGGTAGGCGCTGTTTCCAACTGCGCCGGTATAGAGTGTCCAAGTAATTCTAAAATTCACCAATTATTCATAATGTGATAGCACGATAATCCCTTTCTAGCTGAATCAATCGAAAGGACACAAAATGCCAGAAAAATTAAAAGTAGCAGCAGTGGGATGTGGTGTTATTGGACGACGACACCAACTTGGATATCTCGAACACCCCCAAGCCGAACTCGTTGCTGTTTGTGATATTGACGAGGAAAAAGCGAAAAATCGCGCCCAAGAACTCGGGGTTCCGAATTGGTATCCGTCAATCCAAGAGATGGTAGCAAACGAAGAGTGTGAGGCAATTGACGTTGTTACGGCAGACCACCTGCACTTCGAGCCAGTCATCGAATGCTTGGAAGCAGGGAAGCATGTGATGTGCGAGAAACCGTTGTCACTGGACATTAATGAAGCAGAACAGATGGTCGCAAAGGCGGAGGAGAAAGGGGTACATCTCGCTATCGACTACAACCGACGCTTCGCACCGGGATATGCGAAAGCGCGGGAATGGTTTGATAGCGGCGCATGTGGACAAATCGCGTACATCGACATGAAACTGTCACAAGGGGGACCAGTTTCGACGTGGAAGGGCCCCTACTATCTGCTGTACGAACTTCAGACCCACGCAATCGATCTGTTGCGCTGGTTTGGGGGCGAAATCGTAGCGGTCTGCTCGCAGATGGCACATCCACGTATCAAAGACGCGAACCCCGATGAGCACCCGTGCTGGACGAGCATGGCTATCTCCGCACGATATGAGACCGATGCTGTCGCTTCGCTGCTCGCCAGCTGGGACAGTGATTTCACGCATCCTATCGAACGCCTCGAAATCTGTGGTATGAATGCAGAGATTGTTGTGGATAATGTCCTCAGTCGTGCCACCCTGATGCGACGTGAGGATTCGGTCGTCGAGGAATACCGCCCCTCCATTTTTCGGATGGAGGAACTCGCCTTTGACGGCACCTTTGCGTGGCGCGTCAAGGCGTTTGTCGATGACCTCCTCAATGATCGTCCACCGCTGCCATCCGGGCGGGACGGACTTCAGGCGTTGCGTGTCGTAGAAGCCATTGTTCAGTCTTGGGAAGAGAAGCGGGAAGTCGCCATCGAACGTAATAAGTAACATTCAATCTTTCGCTCCAGATGAGGTTTCAGAAAATAATCGGGTAATTCTATATTTTCCCCTAGACCCGGTAGGTGCGGTTGCAAACCGCACCGGACACCGCTCGGAAATTACCCAATTAATAAATTAATCTTCATGCGGAGCACAATGTGTAGGGTTAACCTACTAAAATTGCTACACATGCACTCCCCTCACCTAAATAAAAAAATGAATAAAAAGCGAGCCCCAATGCCCCCTCCCAATGCAACCCCAGAGGAAATCGGCGAATTTTGGGATACCCATAGCCTTGCCGATTATTGGGATGAGACTAACGAAGTGGATTTTCAGGTCAATCTCAAGCCAAATTATAATCTAGTTCCAGTTGAACGTGAGATCGCTGAACAGATCAAGGCACATGCAACAAAACAGGGCATATCGGCTGAAAAATTGGTGAACTTCTGGCTTCGAGAAAAATTAAAGGGACGGATCACAAAGAAATAGGCAAGATAAGATGGTGCTTATTGTCAGAATCAGGTGCTCGCACCCCGATCGTATCGGCGACTCTCAGGTCTCTTAATCCCAATCTATCGGGAAGGCAAGGATTAGCAGGATGACAAGTACCAACGGATAGAATCAATCCTGTAAATCCTTAAATCCCGTAAATCCTGATTCAGACAAAATGTAACAAGGATTCTCAGGATGATAGATGATAAATTGACATATCAAATTATCGGTTGTGCACTAGAAGTGCATAAAATACTTGGGAACGGCTTTCAGGAGGTAATCTATCAGAGATGTTTTGCCCTTGAGCTGGAAAGTGCTGGACTCAGCTTTGGTCGAGAAGTGGAGCAGCCTATTTATTATCGAGGCGTTGATGTGGGAACGAGACGCGCCGATTTTATTGTCGCCAATCAGGTCGTCGTTGAATTAAAAGCCTTGACTGCCCTTGAGGAGGTTCATATCGCACAAGCCAAAAACTATCTGGTGGCTTACGACTTTGAAATCGGTCTGCTAATCAATTTCGGAGCGAGCAGTTTGGAATACAGACGGATATTCAACGATAAAAAGAAACCCGTAAATCCCCGCGCAAGCAGGAGATAGTACGGCGTAACTTGTCAGAATCAGGTGCTCGCACCCCGATCGTATCGGCGACTCTCAGGCTTCTTAATCCCAATCCATCAGGAACGAAAGGATTCTCAGTCTGATAAACATCAATCGCCGAAATCAATCCTGTAAATCCTAAAATCCCGTAAATCCTGATTCAGACAAAATTCTCAGGCCTCTTAATCCCAATCTATTGAGAATGGAAGGATTCTCAGGATAACAGATGTAAATGGATAGGGTTAATCCTGTAAATCCTAAAATCCTGTAAATCCTGATTCAGACAGAATGTTACGATGATTCTGGAGGAGATATGAATGGGTAATTCCGAGATTGCCTTGCATCAGGTTGCCACAATCACTATGGGGACCTCTCCCAGGGGAACAACCTATAATCATGAGGGAATTGGTCTGCCATTGCTGAATGGTCCAACTGAGTTTGGAGAAATCTACCCGCATTGCACGCTTTACACAACAGATTCAAGGAAGGAATGCAAAACTGGTGATTTAATCTTTTGTGTACGTGCATCAACCGGAAGGATGAATTGGGCAGATCAAGTATATTCGCTGGGACGTGGCGTATGTTCCATTCGCGGTGAAACTCTACGGGATACCAAGTATATACGTTACTGTATAGAATGGAAACTTAACAGCTTACTCAACTTAGCCGGTGGATCGACCTACTCAAATCTAACTAAAAACGAGATTAGGAATTTTCCAATTCCATATCCAGAGTCCAGATACAAAATCGCCGCAGTCCTCAGCACCTACGACGACCTCATCAAGAACAACACCCGCCGCATCGAAATCCTTGAGGAGATGGCGCAGGCAATCTACCGACAATGGTTTGTCGAGTTCCGCTTCCCCGGCCACGAGGGGATGAAGATGGTAGAGTCGGAGTTGGGATTGATACCACAGGGGTGGGAAGTTAAGCAGCTTGGTCAAACGTGCCATATAATAATGGGATTGTCACCCAAATCCGAGTTTTATAATGAAACCGGCAACGGTTTACCCTTCCATCAGGGAGTTACAGACTTTGGAGAACGATTTCCAACAGATCGGGTTTATTGCACAATTCAAAAGCGCGTTGCTGAAGCAAATGATATATTATTTAGTGTCCGGGCACCGGTCGGACGAATAAATATCGCCAACAAGAAAATCGTAATAGGTCGTGGACTTTCTGCAATCCGGAGCAAGAATGGGAATCAGGCGTTTTTACTTCAACAGTTGAAAGACAGATTCCAAGAGGAAGACACGATGGGAAGCGGATCTATCTTCAATGCAATCAGAAAGGCAGATCTGTTGGCAGTTCCGCTGCTAAGTCCTACAGAATCAGTAAGTGGTGAATTTGAAGAAATTATCAATCCAATCTTTGCAAAATTGGCAAACCTGATAATGAAAAACCAAAATCTCCGCCAAACCCGCGATCTCCTGCTCCCCAAACTCATTTCCGGCGAAATCGACGTATCCGACCTTGATATTGACACTGATCCAAAGGAGTAGATTAGAAGGATTCAAATTACTGAAGTCACCCGTTCCACACCAATCGTTGCATCTTCCCCATTAACCTTCTGTGACTTCAAAAACGCATTCGGGCTCGGCGATTCGAGGACATGCAGCGTTAAGGTTTCGTGGGTGATATAGTCACGGTAACGATCAAACGCTTCGTGGACGATTGGCGTCGATTCCAAACTGAGCGAGATCCGATCAGAAACATTGAAATCAGCTTCCTTCCGAATCTGCTGAATCTTGTTGACCAATTCCCGCGCAAAACCTTCGAGGATAAGTTCGTGCGTCAGTTCCGTTGAGAGGGCGACAAATTTGTAGGCGTCCGCTTCCACGGCGTAACCCTCCCGGTTCTCCGACTGCACATCAACCTCCGCTCTGTCTAGCGTGTAGCTTACCCCGTCCGCCTGAATCTCTAACTCACCGTTACCGTCGAGTTCCTGTTTGAGAGTGAGCGCATCCGTTGCTGCCATTGCCTTCGCAATTGCTTGGACATTCCGCCCGTACTTTGGTCCCAGCAGCTTGAAATTCGGCTTGATTGTGTAACTCGCAAACTCGTCAATCCCCTCGTGGTAAGAGATCTCTTTGACGTTTAACTCGTCCAAGACAAGCGCGGACAGACGATTAACGGCAGCTTGTCCTTTTTCGGATATACCGCCGATCCCGATGCCTCCAATCGGTTGACGTGTCTTAATCCCTGATTGATTCCGAGCGGCACGTCCCAGACCGATTAGGTCGCGGGTAACTTCCATATCATCTTCCAGCGATGTGTCAACGAGTTCCTCTTCCAGAACAGGATAATCGGAGAGGTGAACGCTTTCAAGGGCATCCGAATCAACCGAACACACCAAGTTTTGGAAGATTGACTCTGTAACGAAGGGGATAAACGGTGCCAATAGGCGGCTAGTTGTCACCATAACTTGATACAGCGTTTGATAGGCGGCTTCCTTATCTGTATCTGCTTCCGACTTCCAGAAACGGCGTCGGCTTCGACGCAGGTACCAGTTCGACAGATCATCCAGAAAATCCTCAACGAAACGGCAGGCGCTATCCGGCGAATATTCCTCTAGCCGCTCCGTTACTGAGCGGACTGTACTTTGTAAACGGGATAGGATCCAACGGTCCAACAAATTCTCAGAGGTTTGGGATTTTTCCTTCCATAGGTCTGCGGCAGGTTGCCAGCCATCGACATTGGCATAGGTGACAAGGAAGCTATAGACATTCCAAAACGGGATAAGCACTTGGCGGCGGACCTCATCGGAATGCTTATAGCCGAAGAGTAGATTCTGCTCCGGTTTCGCAGCGCAGTACATCCAGCGCATCACGTCCACACCCATCGTCTCAGCGGCGTCATCAAACCAGATGGCGTTGCCCCAAGACTTGTGCATTGCACGTCCATCTTCCGCAAACAGCGTTGCGTAGCTAAAATTCTGCTTAAACGGGGCACGTCGTTCCATCACCGTGCTCATGGCAATCAACGAATAGAACCAGTTCCGAAACTGTCCCGGAAAACTCTCGCTGATTAGATCGGCGGGGAACCATTGATTCCAGTAGTCGCGGTCGGTGCGATACCGCATCGTGCTGAAGCTGACAATACCTGCATCCAGCCACGGATTCCCAACGTCTGGGATACGCGAAGCAGCCTCACCACAACTTGGGCAGTCAATTTTCACCGCATCAATCCACGGACGATGTGGTGTATGCCCATCAAATTCTTCCCAACCTTCGACAGCGAGTTCCTTCAATTCCTCCAAACTCCCAACGACATGGAAATAATCGCATTCTTCGCATTCGTAAATGGGAAGCGCTAACCCCCAGTAACGTTTCTTAGAGATCATCCAATCGTGCATGTTCCGCAGCCAGTCGAGTTCGCGGGCGAGTCCGAATGCGGGATACCACTTGGTTTCATTGTGGACAACCTCCATCATCTGGTAGCGTAGATTCCCTTCCTTCTCTGCCTCCGTCACCTGCTCATAAGGTTTATCGAGCTGCTCCCCCATTGAGATAAACCATTCATCCACGAGACGGAAAACCAATTCCTCTTCGCAGCGCCAACACACCGGGTAACGATGGGTGTAGTCTTCGAGGCGATAGACAATCCCTTTCTGTTTCAGGTTCTCAAAAATGTCATCCGCGACGGTATGGACTTGGCGACCAGTCAACCAGTCAAATCCATCAAGATAGATCCCCTCTGCTCCCAACGGCGCGATAACAGGAAGATCTTGCTCCTTACTCAACTCAAAGTCCTCAGCACCGCAGCCCGGTGCGGTGTGGACAATTCCTGTACCTTCTGCCTCACCAACCTCGTCCCACAGGATGACCCGGTGCCCCTCCGCCGCGCCGGAAGTCTGTTGGGCTGGCAGTTCATCGAAGGGGCCATCGTACGCCCACCCCTCTAATTCGCCCCCCGATTTCTCCGCAAGGGTCTGATAATCTCCTCGAATGGCGTTCTCTAATGCTCCTTTGCTTAACCAGAAGCGATGGTCGTCCTGTTCCACCAGCACATAAGTCAGGTCTGGGTGCACCGCTGCCGCCACGTTACTGGTCAGGGTCCACGGGGTTGTCGTCCAGACCAACAGGCTTTCGCCGGGCCGGTTACGCAACGGGAAACGGAGAAAGATGCTAGTATGTGTCAGCTCTCGGTATCCGTCGGTGACAATCTCGTGCTGGCTGATGCCGGTATCGCACCGGGAACACCACGGCATCACGTCAGTGCCTTTGTAGATCCAACCGCGGTCAAAACATTTTTTCAGCATCGTCCAGATGGTATAGTTATTCTCATTGGAAAACGTGAAGTAAGATCCCCCTAACTCCGGCAATCCAAGCCTGCCCACAAGCTGTTCCACGGTATCTGTAACGGGACCATTTGGCCCTTCTACCGTCAACACCTGTGAAGGGTCCTGCGCCATTTTCTGCTCCAACTCGCGCAAGAGGTCTGGATCGTTCCAGTCCATCCAGTATCCGAGCCGTATGGATTGCTCCGTTTGCGTGGCTGCATGACGGAGCACCTGCCGTTTGCACGCATTGACAAACTCATCCAGTCCATAGGCTTCGATATCCTTTTTGGCTTTGAAACCCATGTCCCGCTCAACATTGACCTCAATCCAGAGCCCTTGGCAGTCAAACCCATTTTGGTATCGTGTCTGATAGCCTTGCATGGCTTTGAATCGCTGAAAAAGATCTTTATATGTGCGTCCCCATGCGTGGTGGACCCCCATCGGGTTATTGGCGGTGATTGGTCCATCAATGAAACTCCAACGGGGTGCATCCTCTCGCATCCCCTTGAGCTTGCGAAAAGCATTGCTATCACGCCAGAAGTCTAAGATTTGATGCTCTTGGGCAACGAAGTCTACTGTATTGGGTACATCCTTAAACATGCCTTTCTCCTGTATAAAATGTGTGTAAACTTCCTTACAAAAAAAACGCTCACCACCGAAGTTGCTTCGATGGTGAGCGTTTGTATTTTTATGACTGCTGTAATCGAGTTTATGTCGTTTGCATCAGCCCACCATCGCGAGGAATGCTAATAATAATAGAAATAGTCCCAATAGAAAGACGTATATTTAGGCTTTCAGTCTCGCGTATGGATTTATGGGTTGATGGTGAGTATGACACAGTGCAAATCTCCTCGTTTGGTTATGGTCCAACAGGACAGTATAGTAACAGACGTTTGAAGGGATGTCAAGATTTTTTTGGATTTTGTTTCGGCTTGCAATGACACTCCAATTTTGATATAATGCCGTACAGAATCAGTTCTAATTTTGCCGGCTTGCGAGACCGATTCCACAACTCATAAACAAACAGACTCGGGAGACTATAAATGAAAAAAGCAGTCATACTCGGAGAACGTCAAGCGGGGCTTGCTGAAGTTCCAGATCCGCAACCGAAAGAGGATTGGGTCGTTGTCAAAATACATGCCGCACCGATGTGCACCGAATACAAGGGCTATGTGTCAGGCGGCAAATCGGAATTCCTTGGACACGAAGCAGCGGGAGAGGTCGTCGCAGTGGCGCAGCCGGGGAAGGTGAAAGAGGGCGAGCGAGTGGTTGTGATGCCGCAGTACCCGTGCGGCGAATGTCACCTGTGCGTCGCGGGGGATTACATTCACTGTGAACACGCATACGACTTTGCAGCGTTCACCGGAACTCGTGAGGGCCGAGCGACGATGGCGCAATATCTCCTGAAACCTTCTTGGATTCTGCCGAAGATTCCAGAGGGGGTGTCGTATGAACACGCCGGTCTTGCTTGCTGTGCTTTGGGTCCCTCATTTGGTGCGTTCCAGACAATGGGCTTGAGCGCCTATGATACCGTATTGATTACTGGCATAGGTCCGGTCGGATTTGGTGCGGTCGTCAATGCGCGTTTTCGCGGCGCACGAGTTATCGCTGTCGAGTCCGTACCGTGGCGCTCTGATCGGGTGAAGCAGATGGGCGCCGCAGAAGTCCTCGATCCGAGCGATCCCGAAATCGTTCAGAAGATCAAAGACTTGACAGATGGGATTGGTGTGGATTGTGCGTTGGATTGTTCCGGGACCGTGCAAGCGGAGCGACTCTGTATTGATGCAGCACGGCGCAAAGGGAAGGTCGCCTATGTCGGAGAATGTGGGCAAGATTTGCCAATCCGTGTCAGTCCGGATATGATTCGCAAGGGGTTGACCATCATCGGTAACTGGCACTACAATCTCAACGATTTTCCGGGCATAATGAAGGTCATCCAAGAATCACCACTGATTGACCTGCTTGTCAGCCACATTATCCCAATGAGCGAGATCCAGCGGGCTTTTGAGATTTCATCGTCTCATCAGAATAGTAAGATGATCCTGAAGCCGTGGGAGTGAAACCTTTGAAGATATAGGGATTATTTGCCAACGTTTGCTTGTAGATAGACGACAATATGTTGACTAAACGTCTCAAAATCGGCAACGCATCTCTGTAGAAACCGATAGATTAGCTCATCGTCAACCGTCATATACCGATGCACAATCACGTTTCTAAGCCCCGACATGCCGGCGAGCTCCTGTGCAAAATCTTGCGGTAGGATGTCATGTCTACCGAGTCCGAGTATGGCTGATCGACTGTCAGTAGGTTGGTCCAAGTCGCCGCCAATAAGCAGGTGGTTTGCAATATCAATCACACACTGAATCGCCGTTTGCATTGCATAACAAATCATCGATTGATAATTGCAATCTGCTAACACCTCATCACGGCGCAACTGTTGATAAGCACGGAGATCTTCGGTATACTCCGAAAGCGTTTGTAATAAGGCGTGAACAGCTTGTGGATCTACCATACTTAATCGCGCTCGGTTCGGGAGTTTTGGGATTTGGCACCCTGTCTTTTGAGATAGTATTGCCATTGTAGGTCACGCAAAGGTTGGGTATCCTCATAACGATTGAATGTATCAATATAGAATGAAACATACCGGTGATGTGGATCATAGATGACAACGCCGTGACGTACAACTTGAAAAGCGAGCAGCGGCGGGGCAGTGTTCAGCAGCGCAACATCAATTGCATCTCGTTGAAAAATGCCGATAAGTTCGGTATTGAGGTCCACCACCCGTTGACCGTATTCCGCTTGCGGAATCTGATCAGATAATAGAACGGCGATGTCGATATCAGATTCAGAGTTTGTGGTGCCTTTCGCCTGCGATCCAAAAAGATAGGCGAGGACAACATCGCTCGCATTAAAGAGAGATGTCAACTGTGGCTTGTATTGGTTAATATTCACTGATTTATTCCTTTGGCATCGGTTATTCTTTGAAAAATATAATAACACATCCGATAGCCAACTGACAAATGAACAATCTTTTGAAAATTATTTTCACGTTTTACGTTTCACGCATCACGCTTTGGGCACAAACTCATGAAACTCACAACCTTAGCAACATGCAACCTCACCCAATGGGCACTCGATTTTGAGGGCAATTTGAAGCGGATTATCGAATCGATTCAGATAGCCAAAGAAAAAGGGGCGCGCTATCGGCTTGGCCCCGAACTGGAGATACCGGGGTACGGATGCGAAGACCATTTCTTGGAGGGAGATACCTTTCTCCATTCGTGGGAGTGTCTGGCTGAAATCCTCAAGGGCAATCTGACGACCGATATTGTGTGCGACATCGGGATGCCGGTTATGCACAAGAACGTACGCTATAACTGCCGTATCTTCGCACTGAATGGAAAAATCCTCCTCATCCGGCCCAAGTTGATTTTGGCTGCTGACGGCAACTATCGGGAAACTCGGTGGTTTGCAGCGTGGCAGCATCCACGGCAGCTAGAGGAATACTACCTGCCGCGAATGCTGCAAGAGATAACGGGACAGGAAACGGTCCCCTTCGGTGATGCAGCGATCGCTACGCGGGATACCGCCCTAGCCGCGGAAACCTGCGAGGAACTTTTCGCGCCGAATAGCCCACATATCTATCTCGGCTTAAACGGGATTGAAATTATCACGAACGGTTCAGGATCTCACCACGAACTCCGCAAACTGAATACACGGGTGGATCTCATCCGTAATGCCACATCAAAGAGTGGCGGCGTCTACCTGTATGCAAACCAGCAGGGATGCGATGGCGGACGGCTCTATTTCGATGGTTGTGCACTGATTGCTGTCAATGGGGAGATTGTTGCACAGGGGTCGCAATTTTCGCTGAACGACCTCGAAGTTGTAACAGCGACGGTCAATCTGGAAGATGTGCGATCGAAACGTGGTGCGATAATAAGCCGAATGGTCCAGGCTAGTCAATCGGAACCAGTGCCGCGCGTACGTGCTGATTTTGAGCTGACCGCCGAAGATGCCTCTCATTCTCCCTCCGTCCCAATTGATGTAACCTACCATAAACCGGAAGAAGAGATCGCCTATGGTCCCGCGTGTTGGTTATGGGACTATCTCAGACGCTCTGGCGTTGCGGGATATTTCTTGCCAATCTCCGGCGGGGCAGATAGCTCGTCGGTAGCGACTATCGTTGGCTCAATGTGTCAGATGGTTGCACACGCGGCGCGAGCCGGCAATCAACAGGTCATCCAAGATGCCCGACGGATTACCGGTGAAAGGGACGAAAGCACCTACATCCCGACCGATGCCCGTGAATTTGCCGACCGAGTCTTTTATACCTGCTACATGGCAACCCGAAATAGCTCAAAAGCAACGCGGAATCGCGCAAAGCATCTGACTGACCAGATCGGCTCCTACCACTTGAGCGTGAATATTGATTCGGTCGTTGCCGCGCTCTACTCTCTTTTTGTGGGCATCACCGGGAAAACCCCGAGGTTCAAAGTGGAAGGGGGAACCCCAGAGGAAAATAACGCCCTACAAAATATTCAGGCACGAATTCGTATGACCCTTGCTTATCTGATGGCGCAACTGTTACCATGGACGCGTGGCAAACGTGGTGCGCTGCTAGTTTTAGGCAGCGCCAATGTGGATGAAAGCCTTCGAGGCTACGTTACCAAATACGATTGCAGCAGTGCCGATCTGAACCCAATCGGTGGGATTAGTAAGACAGATCTCCGCCGATTTTTACGGTGGGCGGCAGAAAATCTAGGCTACGATGCTCTCATTGAAGTGGTCGAAGCCCCACCGACAGCGGAGTTAGAGCCAATCACTGAAACATACACCCAAGAGGATGAGGCGGATATGGGGATGACCTACGATGAGCTCAGTCGTTTCGGCAGGCTGCGGAAGATCGATCGGTGCGGTCCCGTAAACATGTTTGAGAAGCTCGCCCACGAGTGGCATCATCTTCCACCTCAAGAGGTCGCCGAAAAGGTTAAACGCTTCTTTTACTATTATTCGGTCAACCGGCATAAGATGACGACCCTGACACCATCGTATCACGCCGAGTCCTATTCGCCTGACGATAATCGTTTCGACCTCCGGCAGTTCCTCTACAATGTCCGGTGGGGATGGCAATTTCGGCAGATAGATCGGCTAGCTAAAAAGATGAGTGGCAAATAGCCGGTCAATCCGTCCTTGATGCCGATACTAGATTCTCAGGGTTCAAGCCCTCCAACTCAGGGAGGACAAACCGGCCATCCTTCCGAATTAGCTGCCCGTCAAACGAGATTTCCCCGCCCCCATGCTCCGGCGTTTGAATCATCACCATATCCCAATGGACACTTGAACGAACACCGTTATCCGCCTCCTCATACGCCTGCCCGGGCGTGAAGTGAAACGATCCTGCAATCTTCTCATCAAACAAGATATCGAGCATCGGGTTGTTGATGTACGGATTGAATCCGATAGCAAACTCACCGATATATCGTGCGCCCGGATCTGTATCAAGGATGTCGTTGAGCTTTTCCGTATTATTTGCGGACGCGTCCACAATCTTACCGTCCTCAAAATGGAGACAAATATCATTAAAGACCGTCCCTTGATAGAGCGTTGGGGTATTAAAATGGATAACGCCGTTGACCGATTCCCGGACGGGAGAGGTAAAGCACTCTCCATCGGGGATATTCCGTTCACCAGTACAGGGAATCACGGGAATGTCCTTGATGCTGAATTTCAGATCCGTTCCTGGACCGGTGATGTGCACCTCATCCGTCCCCTCCATCAACGCCTGAAGCGGTGCGATTGCCTTTTCCATATGGCTGTAGTCAAGCGTGCACACATCAAAATAGAAATCCTCGAACGCTTCGGTGCTCATCTTTGCACTCTGCGCCATTGAGGGTGAGGGCCAACGCAGGACAACCCATTTCGTCTTGGACACACGGATATCGAAGTGAACGGGGGTGAGCCAGTGCTTTTCGTAAGCCCGCATCCCCTCTGTCGGCACATCGGACATCTCGGCGATATTCTGACTGCCACGAATACCGATATACGCTTGTACCTGTTTCATCCGGTAGCCTTCATATTCACCAATCAACTTTAATCCTTCCTCGTCAGCGTTTCGGAGCAGTTCGCGTTGGATGCGATTCTGCTTAACCTCAACGAGCGGTATGCCACCAGCCTCCCGCACTGTGCGAATTAAAGCGATAACCATCTCTTCTGGAATATCAAACCCTTCAATCAGAACATACTCACCGGGTTGTACCTTGGTTGAGTGGGTTGTGAGCACATCAGCAAGTTTCTCCAACCGTGAATCGTGCATGCAGTCCTCCAAATGCGTAATATGGAATCTATTTTATTCCAATATCCCAAGTTGCTCCCTGTTGTTCGGGTGCCTGTCTGAATGCGGAATATGAAACGTGATGTGTAATGCGTAAGAAATTTATTATGGGTTCATTGGTTCACTGGTTCATTTAGCTCCAACGGGCTGCTAGTGCTGTGGATGCATCGTTTACTTATCCGCGTTTTCTGTGTAATCTGTTGAATCCGTGATTCAGACAATAATTATGCACATCCCTCAAACCAAATGCAAGTTTTTTAGACTGGACATCAATTGCGGCCGATGATAGTATGGTTAATGCAAGTTGCTAGGGCGTGTTGACATTTTGCTTTTGCTGTTGCCAAAAACGCTCAAGTCACTGAAAAAGCTGCCAGAAACCGAGTTTTTTCTTCAAAACTCGGTTTCTTTTCTAGAGGGGCTACCTTAGTGAACCGATTTGTGCCTCTCTATTATCTGATTACGATGAAATGTCAACAGAACCTAGTCGTTGAAAATCCATTAATTTTCGGTTTAGGTTAATAGGTTTGGTCTTTCGCTCCAGAGGAGCGCAATGTGTATAGCAGACCGTAACTTAACAACTAGCAACTTAGGTTATGGTTAAGGCACTGATTCATCGAAAACCATCTAAACAAAAATAGAAAAGGCTCATGTGAAAAGAAAATGCAAAACACCAATAGAAACCAAAAACCTTGAATCCTATTCCGCCTGTGGGAGGGGCATCCTTGCCCCGATGAACCGGTTACTGTTGAGCTAGGAAGCCCGATCCACAACCATCCTGGGTTTCTGTTACACTCATCCTTTACATGAACGAATGGGAGAAATGATAATGAAAAAGACCGCCGTAATCTCAGGCGTTGGTCCCGGACTTGGGGCGTCGCTTGCAAAGAAATTCGCCTCTGAAGGATATCAGGTGGGACTACTCGCCCGCTCATCAGACTATATCCAAACGCTCGCGGCTGAACTTGAAGCAGCTGGCGCAAAAGCACTCGCGCTGCCGACCAACATCGCTGATGCTCAAATGGTTGAAGCGAGCTTTGACAAAATCCGCGCTGAATTGGGAGAGGTGGATGTTCTCATGAATCATGCCGGTAACGCGGCGTGGGGCGAGTTTGACGAATTGACCGCCGAAGATTTTCATCGTTCGTGGCAGGTCTGTGCATTCGGATCATTCCTCTGCACTCAACAGGTAGCGCCAGATATGGTCAAAAAGGGGAGTGGTGCAATTCTTTTCACCGGAGCCACTTCAGCAATCCGCGGCAGAGCGGGTGCGATTGCCTTTTCTAGTGCAAAATTCGCGGTGCGTGGGTTGGCATGGGCATTGGCGCGGGAAATGGGACCGAAAGGGATTCACGTCGCCCATATCATTATTGATGGTGTTATCGACACACCGAGCGTCCGTGAGCGTTACCAGTTGTCGGAAGATGAGCCCTTATTGCTGCCTGAGGACATCGCTGAAGCATATTGGAGCTTGGTACAACAACCCAAGAGCGCCTGGGCGTTTGAGTTAGATCTGCGTCCACACAACGAGGAGTTTTTCACGTAGAATAGGTCATTGGGGAAAGAAACAACGATGCAGTTAATTGGTTAGGTAGTTCGCCTAAACAGGAGTTGGCTTGTTAGACCGGGACTCCGACAGTAGAAATTCCCATACCAAGCATAGCAGCGCAAACGCTAGGAAATACTGAAACCGATCCTCATATCGCGTGAACTGACGTTCCTCAATCTCGCGTTTTTCGATTGCGGTGAGTTCTGCGAACAGACGACCTATTTCTGCCTCGTCCGGCGTGGCTTGATAATAATTCCCACCCGTCAGTTGTGCAATTTCCCGTAACAGCCCAGCTTCTAGCTTTGTCACGATAGGCTCACCATTCCGATCGTGCTTATATCCCCGGAATGCTCCATTCGCCCCCCGCAACGGAATTGGCACACCTTGATTGGAGAACCCTACGCCAACACAGTAGATGCGTACCCCTTGGTTGGCTGCCGCTTCCGCCGCTTCAATCGCCTTCTTCCCGTGGTCTTCGCCATCTGTGAAGAACAGCAGGACCTTGTACTTATCCTCCTCTTGATTGAAACTGGACGCCGCGACCTCAATGGCTTGGCTAATCTCAGTGCCGCTTTGGGAGATTGTATCAATGTCAAGGGCATCGAGCAGAAGTTTTGCAGCGGCATAGTCAAGGGTTAAAGGACATTGGACGAAACTATCCCCGGCAAACCCAATGAGTCCCACCCGATCACCCTCTAGCCGGTCAATCAACGTAGAAATGGCGTGTTTTGCTTTGCGCAGCCGATTCGGTTTGATGTCTTCCGCCAACATACTCGCCGAAATGTCTAACCCAATCATAATATCCAAACCGCTCCGCTTCACGAGTTCAAGGGTCGTTCCGATTTGGGGACGCGAGAGCGCAAGCACGAGAAAAATGTAGCTAAGAAACATTAATATTGCTTTTGCTTTCTGTCGTCCAAAGCGAACGGATTCGGTCAACCGCCGGAAGAACTGATGCCTGCTGAAACGTTGATATGCCTTTCGTTTTTGCCGAAATGCGTAGATGTAGAGTAGGATAAAAACCGGCGTGCCCCATAATAGATATAAGAAGTGTGGGTGTCCGAAACGTATCCAGTCCATGCTACTTGATTACTGTTTAGGTCGCAAATAAATTTCTACGATTTGGGAGATTGTTTGTCCTGTTATCTCTACTGTCTCTGTCCGATCGGTATACCCCTCTTTCTTCACCGTAATCTGATAGGTATCCGGCGCTAGGTTGAATAGCGTCGCTTTATGTTGTGTATCAGAAACGAGCGCTTTCTGCTGATCGTTCAGGTAGACCTCCGCTCCACCAACGTTGGATTGGATAATGAGATTGACTTTAGGTATGCGGGCTGTTGGTCCCGGACGCGGCGCAGGAGCGTTGTCTTTTAGCATAGAGCTGACAATAATTCCCACAAGCATGATTAACACGCCGACACCAAGGATAATCCAAGGAAGGAATCCTTGAGGGATTTTACCACTTTGAGTAGATTGATTCCGCTGTTGCACGATAATACCCTCCCTATTTAGCATTACTTCATTATATCAGATTCCGTCATCTGTGTCTATATGTAAACGTAGACCCTACACATTGTAGGGGATATACCCATCTAGCAAAAAGGGACTTGCCTTTTAGACGCGAATCGGTTATATTTACACAATATGGCGACAGAATAAATACAGTAATACAGGTGGTTTGAACGGAGGACATCCTAGGTTGTCGCTGCAACATGTGTGGAAACTCTGTCTCCACGCTTATCCGCGCGGCAGAGATTGGCTACGACGCCGGACTGCATTATGTGTACGCTGGCAACCGCCCCGGTTATGTCGGACGCTATAAGAACACCCACTGCCCCGGATGCGGCGAGCTCCTCATTGAACGATGGGGATTCAGGATACTGAAGGACCGTGTGAAAAATGGCAGCTGTCCCACATGTAAAACGGGGATTGCTGGCGTTTGGAATGAAGAAGAATTGAAGGCGATGCGAACCGCGAAATTTAATGCGACATCGATTGGTCAGAGAACGGTTACTTCGCCTGACAGATTGAGGAGAAAGGAATAAGATCGCATGAAACGTGCTCAACAGCTGCTCACCGGGACATTTGGCTTTGATCAATTTCTACCGGGGCAGGCAGAAGTCATTAAGCATCTGCTGGCTGGACGTTCGGCATTAGCGATCTTCCCAACAGGTGGAGGGAAATCGCTCTGCTACCAATTGCCTGCACTCACCTTCGATGGCGTAACAATTGTTATTTCACCGCTGATTGCGTTGATGAAAGATCAGATCGATGTCCTTAAAAACCGTGGTGTTCCAGCCGAACGGCTCGATTCAACACTATCTGCTGATGAAACTCGGTCTGTTATGTTAGCCCTACGGTCTGGAGAATTACGTCTCCTATATGTGGCACCGGAACGATTTAACAACGAACGCTTTTTGCAAGCAATTATGCACATAAAGGTATCAATGTTTGCTGTTGACGAAGCACACTGTATCTCGGAGTGGGGGCATAACTTTCGACCAGATTACCTCAAACTCGCTCGTTTTGCGCGGGCCTGCCGTGCAGAGAGACTGTTTGCATTGACGGCAACAGCGGCTCCCAAGGTGGTTGAAGATATCTGTGAGGGATTCGGTATATCCAGCGAATGCGTAGTTCGGACCGGTTTTTACCGAAAGAATCTCACAGTATTGACAACGCCTATCACCATTGCTGACCGTGATAGGGCTTTGCTTGCAAAACTAAAGAGACAGCCCCCGGGGCCCACAATCGTCTACGTCACGCTCCAAAAGACTGCCGAGCAAGTAGCAACGCATCTTGCCTCGGCAGGTTTACCTTCACAAGCCTATCATGCCGGGATGAAAAATGAGCAGCGGACTGAAGTGCAAAATTGGTTCATGGACTCAGACGATGGAATCGTAGTAGCGACCATTGCTTTCGGTATGGGAATCGATAAGTCAAACATCCGTTATATCTACCACTATAATCTACCAAAGAGTCTTGAGAATTTCTCGCAGGAGATTGGGCGTGCCGGGCGGGATGGGGAGATTTCAATTTGTGAGATGTTTATCTGCTTGGATGATGTTTGCACACTTGAGAACTTTGCCTATGGGGACACCCCGAGTCGAAACGCAATACGGAATTTAGTCGAGGAGATTTTTTCTTTTTCCGGCAAGTTTGACCTTAGTCTTTATGAACTATCGAGCCATCACGACATCCGCCAATTAGTAGTACGGACATTGTTAGTGCAAATAGAACTTAATGGTTATTTACAGGAACTGACCCCATTTTACAGCCGCTACCAATTTCAGCCACTTGCTTCGTCATCCGAAATTTTATTGAGGTTTGAAGGGGAACGGCGCCAATTCCTGAGGGCAGTTTTCAAACGCGCCGATAAAGGCAAGACTTGGTTTCACATTGATCCTGATGAAACAGCGGAAGCGATTGGATGCCCTCGCGATAGAATAGTGCGGGCATTGGACTACCTCGCCGAGCAAGGGTTGTTGGAGGTAAGAGCCGAAGGGGTCCGGAATCGCTTTTCAATTCTGCGACGACCCGATGACCTTGACCGGTTGACTGATGTGCTGTTTCAAAACGCACTTGAACTTGAGCAGCGTGAGATTGGACGGATTGACCAAGTTATCGATTTAGGATCACACGACGGATGTCAAGTGGCGTATCTAGCAGCCCACTTCGGTGAAAAACTTTCACGTCCTTGTGGGCATTGTGCTTGGTGTTTGAATGGTCATCAACCTGCGAGACTTATGTTCGCGGAACCGGGGACTATTGATGAAGAACTTTGGCAGCAAATCCTTGATGTCTGGCAAGATCAGGAGGAGCCAATCAGCGATGCCCGGGCATTAGCTCGACTCGCGTGCGGTATTACCTCGCCACGATTAACAAGAACAGGTTTGTCAAAACATCCGCTTTTCGGCTGCCTTGCCCACGTCCGGTTTGACGAGATCCATAGACGGGCCCAAACAGTAGCGCAAGATTCAAAATTGTAGGCTACAACAGGAATTCATCGTACAAAAAATTG
Source organism: Candidatus Poribacteria bacterium (assembly GCA_022822785.1). GTDB lineage: Bacteria > Poribacteria > WGA-4E > WGA-4E > PCPOR2b > PCPOR2b. The sequence continues at coordinate 16,022 of JAJEAL010000098.1, read as the reverse complement.
GATGATATGGTGACGATGCAAACCTTCCCAAAACGAACGCTCCTGGCAGCGCTTTCGATTGCCGTGGCAGGCAGCTTTTTGCTGTGTGGCTATGAATTCATTCGTGCGGTATCGACCTCCCTGTTCATTGAAGCGTACGGTGCGAGAAATTTGCCGCGTGTGATGGTCGCGGTGCCGCCGGGTGTCTTCTTGCTGCTTTATCTTTACGGTAGGTTGCTCTCGTGGTTGGGGGCAAAACGTGCGTTGCTATTGACATCCATTCTGTCTGCGGGCCTAATTGCGAGCTGCTACAATCTCATCCTCATGGGCTATGCCATTGCAACGGCGGTGATTTATGTCTTCCGTGAAGCATATATTGTGATCATCATCGAGCAGTATTGGTCGCTTGTCAATAGCACATTGACCCCTAAACAGGCGCGTTGGATCAACGGGCCCTTCTGCGCGATTGCGACAATCGGCTCAGTTACCGGCGGTTCACTCGTTGCACATCTCGCCCCGTCTCTCGGCACTGAGGTATTGCTGCTATTTGCAGCAGGTTCGTTGCTGCCCGCGGCACTGTTCGCAATGTTCGCCTATGCTGCAGCCGGTGAACCGCAACCTACACCTGTAGAGATAGGAGGCCGACAGGGGCATACAGGGTTAAAGGTGCTCGCACGGTCCCGTTATCTCGTTTTCCTATTTCTGCTCATCCTGACGACACAAGTTGTTTCGACGGTGTTAGATTTACGGTTTAACGGATTGGTCGAAACCGATATTGCTGACAAGGATATGCGCACCGCTTTCTACGGACGGTTTTATGGACAGTGGCTCGGCATCTCCGCCTTTGTTCTGCAGCTCTGTGCGGGTCTCGTATTGCGATATATACCGATTCGTATTTTGCATCCGGTCATTCCGCTGGTTCATCTGATTGCGGGCGCAGCCCTGACTATAGCGCCTTCCCTACGCAGTGGGGCAACTGCATTTCTGCTCTTTAAGGCGTTGGACTATTCACTTTTCCGAGCCGCGAAAGAGATTCTCTATATCCCTTTGTCATTTGATGCCCGCTACCGGGCGAAACAGGTTATCGACTCCTTTGGTTATCGGTTTGCCAAAGGCGGCAGCGCCGGCGTAATTACCGTAATCGGCTTTGCTATGGCAATTCCGGGAGCAGCATATTCTATCACCGCGATGGTGATGGCAATCCTCTGGTCAGGAATTGTGTTGAACCTGGCAAAACAGTACCAGAATATAGAGACACACCATGACAGTAGGGCAGCGATAGATGAGTAAAGGCAACGAGTTAATTCGCTCACTCCACTGTCAGCATAATCGTTCCTTTGGACTTATGTTTGATATTTCACGCTAAGGAGAACGTTAATGGCTATCGTTGATACACACGCACATATCTATTCCGAGGACACCAAAACGTACCCACAAATGCCTAACCCCTACCTGCCACCCCCCGGCCGGGGCACCATCGAAGACCTGACAAACGAAACTAAGATGAACAGTATTGATCAGGTTGTCATCGTTCAAACCTTCACTGTGTATCAACATGACAACCGGCTCACAATGGATACGGTACGGGAAAATCGGGAATGGACGACCGGCGTTTTGAACCTTGACCCTTTCGACGAGGAATCGGTGAGTTTGATGGAGGATGCTGTCGCACTAGGGGTCCGCGGCAATCGTGTCTCCGCGGGTTGGCCCACGGATGACGCTGTACTCCCGGAGCATCGGCGACTATGGCAGGCAGCACAGCGATTGGAGGTGGTAATCTGTGCGTTACTTAATCCCCCCAACTGCCGCTCATTGGCAAATCTGCTTGAAGCGTTCCCGGAGGTCCCTGTTGTGCTGGATCACTGCGCCAATTTGAGCGCCGCTGATTTTCCAAGCTCTGACAATCTGAGAACGGTTATAAATCTGGCACAGTTCAAGAACCTACACGCCAAACTATCCTTTCTTGTCACCGGGTCCGAAGAGGAGTTCCCGTGTCGTGACATGTTTGATGGCGTGCGGCAGGTCATCGACGCTTATACGCCGGACCGATGTATATGGGGTAGCGATTTCCCGACATCGCTCTGGATTCCGAAGGTAACATACCAACAGCATCTAGCAATTTTTCAGGGGCATTTGGGACTCTCTGAAGCGGAAAAAACTGCGATCTTGGGTGACACTGCAACAAAACTCTGGTTTTCGTAGTCCTGCCCTAGACATTACAAAGTAGTAGGCACACTCCGTGTGCCGTAACACCGTGAGTAATGGGGTTGCCCATATTAAAAAAAGGCGGAACAGCTCAGAGAAACCGAGTTTTTTCTTGAAAACTCGGTTTCTGGTGCACGATTTCTTAACATGAGCGACATAGGAATTACGCACATGGTCAAACAATAGGGTATAATAGGGACTATGAGTCTACCCGAATGCACTATGGTGAATTAGAAAAATAAGTGGACATTCACCAATACTCCGACCTTTGCACAATATCCAAAGTCTCCCCACAACTCTCCTGACAAGGAGGGATAGCGAGGAGGACGGTGGTTTCCCCCCTGACAAGGGGGGCTAGGGGGGCTCAGAAGGGTTGGCAGTACAATTTGGAGTGTCCAAATAATTCTAAAATCTACTACAAATACGACTATATTGACCTCCGGATTGTGACTCTTAGACACACAGTTAAACTAACGCTGCTAAACCTATCAACTAATGAACTCACTGAAGTGCATAAGTCCTAAATAATTCAACAAAGGCTGATTAAAGCAATGAATCTGAAAATTCCAACCAAAACACAATTGCCACTATACAAAGCATCTCCAACGTTGGAGCCCATTAATACCCGCCAAACACAGACCGCTCGAAGAGTTTATATCGAAACCTACGGATGTCAGATGAACGTGAGCGATAGTGAGCTGATGTCGGGCATCTTAACTCAGAATGGCTACGAGATGGTAGATCAACTCGAAGATGCCAACGTTGTGCTGCTCAATACCTGTGCCATCCGCGAAAACGCCGAAGAGAAGGTGCTCAATCGTCTTGTGCACCTACATCATCGAAAAAAGAGGCAATCCGATCTGGTGCTCGGCGTGTGTGGTTGCATGGCACAGCACATGAAGACAAAGCTGATCGATGCCGCACCGTATGTCGATTTCGTATTGGGACCCGACGCCTACCGGAATCTACCGATGGCGATCAACTCCGTGACGATAGGCGACCCGTTTCTCGGCTTAAAGCTAGACAAAGGCGAGGATTATGCGGACATTGCTCCTATCCGGGTGGAGGGTATCCGCGCCTGGTTGACCATCCAACGGGGCTGCGACAAGATGTGTACCTTCTGTATCGTACCGTTTGTACGCGGACGCGAGCGCAGCATCCCGATGCAGCTGTTAGTCGATGATGTGAAAAGGCTTGTCGATGAAGGTTTCAAAGAGGTCGTTCTCCTCGGTCAGACGGTGAATTCGTATAACGATGGAACGCATAATTTCGGAGATCTCCTATTTGGGTTGAGCGAAGTTGAAGGAATTGAACGGATACGCTTCACTTCGCCGCATCCGAGCGATGCGACCGATGACCTAATTGAAGCGATGGCGAGCTGCGATAAGGTCTGCAACTATATCCATCTGCCGTTGCAATCCGGTTCGACGAGAGTGCTGAAAGCCATGAGACGCACCTACACCGCAGAAGCGTACCGAGAGCTTGTCGCCAAAATGCGAGCGCGTATCCCGAATCTCGCAATCTCTACAGACGTAATCGTCGGATTCTGTGGCGAAACAGAGACGGACTTTATGGAGACGTACAACTTGATGGCTGAAATCCGTTACGACTCGGCGTTCATGTTCAAGTACTCGTCCCGCGACGGCACACTTGCTCACAAAACGCTCGACGATGATGTGAGCGAGGTGGAGAAGGGACGACGTTTGAAGGAGATTATCGCGTTGCAGGAGAGCGTTTCCCACGAAACCAATCAGAGGTTGATTGGCGAGGTAGTAACAGTTTTGGTTGAAGGTGAGTCGCGGAAAGACCCGGATAGATACCAAGGGAAGACCGATGGCTTCAAAACAACCGTGTTTCCGAAAGCGAATTCGGAGGTCGGTGATCTTGTCCGTGTGAAAGTTGAGTCCACGACAGCACATACATTAATTGGATCAATCACAAAGTAAATTGACGATGGACCAGATGACTCAGTCGAATCTGCTGTTGGTCAGTGCAACGGAGCTCGAATCCGGTGCTATCCAAAGTGCTCTCGGAAACGCTAAGACCGCACAACACGCCGGCAAAAGGGTAATCGTTGGGAATTTATGCGGCTGGCGATGCACCCTGCTTCACACCGGAATCGGTGCCGTCAATGCAGCGCATGCAATGACTTGTCAACTTGAGCGAGAAACCCCTGAGTTGGTTATCCAATTTGGGATCGGCGGTGCGTATGTCCCGACCGGTCTACCTATCCGATCCGTTGTGCTAGCGACAGAGGAGGTTTACGGCGACGTCGGCGTGGTGACGCCCGAAGGTTGGAAACCCGCGGACGAGATTGGTATCCCTTTGGTGCACGGCAACCCACCTCACTTCAACCGTTTCCCACTGGATCCACAATTGGTTTCGACTGCTGCTGGAATTTGCGGAGCGAGGTGTGGCGTGTTTGTAACCGTTTCGCAGTGTACCGGCGTTCAGGCGGTCGGCGATGTCCTCCATGCTCGCTTCAATGCGGTGTGTGAAAACATGGAGGGGGCCGCCGCCGCCCATATTTGTACCTTATACAACGTTCCATTTCTGGAGGTACGCGGCATCAGCAATTTGGTCGAAGACCGTCAACCTGCTCGATGGGATATTCCGGGGGCAGCAGATATTGCACAATCCGCCCTCATAAAAATCATCAGTGATAGAAGAATAAGTGCGCTTCTGCGTAGTAATACGTACTGCCGGATAGAACCGACTCGGTGAACTTGCCACCGCATATCTCACCTCAACTGCGTCGCTGGAAACGGCAGGATGGAGAGCAGAGGGACCAGGCAAATGGCTCGAAAGGAATGCAAATCTTTTAAGTTGCCATGTCAGATAAGTGTGGTATGGTTAAAACGAAAGTTGAACTGCCGTTTGAAGTCCACTCAATTCTAAACAGGTTAATCTGCGAGTGGAAGACTTGAGAAGGACTTCCAATAATCAGCCTGTAACTAATAAAGTACGAGGATAAACACATCTCTTTCACGTTGAGATGTGGAGATGAAGGTCTTTATTCTACCTTCATTGGCAAGTCAAATGCCTTCGGGATAAAGGCAGAACCCAACCCATGCGTATGTGTATATTGTGAGAGCAGGAGGAGTTCTAAGTCATCTCTATGAGAAGATAAGGGCGAAGAGATAAGGTAGGGTAGGATAAAAAGGTGAGTTATACGCTTGACATGAAACCCACGCCAAGCGTATAATGATCAAGAGAATAAATGACGCTTCGACTCAGCAATGCGTTTGAGTTGTTTGGCATGACGTTTTACGTTATCCAGCAACATCACATTCTCACTACGAAGCAAATCATTCTCACGTCTAAGAGCCGATAACTCTTTAGACATATTCTTGCATTGCCCACAAGGGTATACAAGGATTATCGCGGGTTTGACACTGTTTTGCATTAAATCCTCCTGTCGAGTGTACGGGAACAGGCATTCTTCTAATTATACCTGACAGGAGATCAAACTTGCGATCAAAAAGATCCCACCAAGACTTTCCTGCCCGAGTATTATCAGAATCGCGCTTAAAACAGAATAATCATGAATTTAACCAGCACCGATGAAAAGCGGGGCTTGCCCTGTCAAACGACTGGATTCGGCGTATTCTCACATCAAAGTGTCACCGAGTTTGAAAATCACGTCCAAAGTATTCAGATGAAACTGGATAAAGCGGTTACGAATGATGATAAAGACTGGGAGAACCGAGAATACAGGAATGCGAAGGATAGTATCTACGGGTCAGCAATACTAACCCAACTATTCCGTAGGCAGAAAGGTAAGTGCTCACATTGCAAGAAACCTATTATCGATAAACAGGTACGGGGATCAGCAATAGAGAAACATCACCTCAAGCCACACAGTGAAGGCGGGGACTGGAAGTTAGGCAACTTAAGACTTTTTCACGCCGAGTGTCATAACTCAATTGACAACCTGTATTCCCGAAAAGAGAGGGCAAATTTTATCAATAAAGGTGTTGACTACCTGAGTTTGATGAGATTGCGATTGACAGGTAAGATTTAAGGCTGGTACAATTAAAGTGATGGACAGGCTTATAGGTGAGCAACCTCCTCTCTTTCGGGAGGGGTTCACTTGCCTATGTATGATCCTATCTATCCCCGGGTTCTACTCGGATCATTATACCTCGCCAAACTCTACCTGTCACGAATAATCTAAATATCAGGATCAATCTCTGCAACTACTGTCTCAGCAATAACCTTTAACTCACGAACCTTCAACTCACGATTATATCGGGTAGTGAGAATAAGCAGGTTAGAATAGTAGACGATAGATCGAAACATAAGAGGTGGCGGAGCGTTCTCCATTGCTTGCACCAAAGTTGACTCCGCAATCGTGGCAGCATTGTCACCTACGACGGTTGGAAGTCCTTCAGCGAGAAAGACTACCGACATCACTCTCCTGTAACGGTCTAACTTATCATAAACCTCACCACTACTACTATTAAGATTATAAACACGCTGAAAGGTCTTTGCAACCTCAGTAGAATCAACTCGAACATCAGAGTGTCTCAAAACAGAGAAGTAAAACCAGACACCTCCGATAATACCAAGTATAACTAAAATCTCCATGTCGAACCCTCCCCTCAATTGTATTATACGATAGTTAATTAGGAAGGTTTAACTTGTTATCATTATTGATTCGGAAAGCCGAGTGCGGTGAAAGTCGCACGCTCGGTTTGGAAGGGGGAACGACAAGCAATTGTCCTACCATTTAGGACGGGTTACGCATTACAAACCATGGCAAACGTTAAAATCAAATCCCGATCCGAAATCGAAGCGATGCGGCGAAGCGGTAAAGCTGCCTCAATTATATTGCAGCGAATCGGAGAGGCAATTCAACCTGGGATTTCGACCTACGAATTAGATCAGATCTCACGTCAAACCATCAAAGAGTTGGGTGGAATCTCATCGTTCCTCGGCTATCAATTTCCCGGACACGACCCCTATCCAGCCACAATCTGCGTGTCACTGAACGACCAGATTGTTCACGGTATTCCAAGCAAGGAGGTCCTACTTGACGATGGCGACATCGTTGGGATCGACACCGCCATCTTTCTGGACGGCTATCACGGCGATAACGCCTTCACCTTTCCCGTTGGTGAAATTGCACCGGACGCCCAAAAACTGCTTGATGCCACAAGAGCATCCCTCTATAGTGCCATTGAGGCTGCGAAGCCCGGCAACCGATTGGGTGATGTCTGCTTTGCGCTCCAAGACGGTGCTGAGTCACACGGATTCGCTGTGGTGCGGGATTTCTCCGGTCACGGCATTGGTCGGCAGCTGCACGAAGAGCCGCAAGTTCCTACCTACGGAGATGCGGGCAGAGGTGTACGGCTGATGCCTGGTATGACACTTGCCATTGAGGCGATGGTCAACGTGGGCAACTCCGAAATGCGTGTGCTCGACGATGGCTGGACTGCCGTCACTACAGATGGCAGCCTATCTGCGCTTTTCGAGCATACCGTTGTTATCCTTTCTGACGGACCGGAGATTCTGACCGATAACAGTAAGCTATGGGGTAAATAAGATTTAAGAAAGAGGAGACTTGGACGAATGACAATTGCTAACATCCATGCGCGAGAAATTTTGGACTCGCGCGGGAACCCGACCGTAGAGGTCGATGTAGAATTGGAGTCAGGCATCTTGGGCAGGGCCGCCGTTCCCTCTGGCGCTTCGACAGGCGAGCATGAAGCCGTCGAACTTCGAGATACTGACTCAATACGGTATCTCGGCAAGGGGGTACGGAAAGCGGTTGAAAATGTCAACACAATTATCGCCAATGCACTCAAGGGGGCCGATCCCTTCGCGCAGGAGGCGATAGATCAGACGATGCTCACGCTTGATGGCACACCGAATAAAGGGAACTTGGGTGCCAATGCAATTCTGGGGGTCTCGCTCGCAGTCGCCAAAGCCGCCGCTGCAGCAGCCGGGCTCCCGCTTTATCAGTACATCGGCGGGGCAAACGCAAAGGAACTGCCCTTGCCGATGATGAATGTCTTGAACGGGGGCTCGCACGCGGATAACAACGTGGACCTCCAAGAGTTCATGATTATGCCTGTGGGAGCGGATACCTTTGGGGAAGCCCTACGCATGGGAACCGAAATATTTCATAACCTCAAAGCCGTTCTACAGGATCGGAACTATAACACCGCTGTTGGTGATGAGGGCGGCTTTGCCCCGGATCTGCAATCTAATGAGGAAGCGTTGCAGGTACTCATCGAAGGAATTGAACGGGCAAAATATACCCCCGGCGATGAGGTGCTATTAGCACTCGATCCCGCTTCCAGTGAGTTTTACAAAGATGGGATTTATCGACTAGAGGCGGAGGCGAAGCCGGATAAAGCGCCGGAGGAGATGGTTGATTTCTACGCCAAATTGGTTGACAAATATCCAATTATCTCGATTGAGGACGGCATGGCAGAGGACGATTGGGAGGGATGGAAGCTGCTCACCGAAGCTATCGGTGAAAAGGTGCAACTTGTCGGTGATGATCTCTTTGTAACGAACACCACTCGGCTGCAGCAGGGTATCGACAAGGGCATCGGCAATTCTATCCTGATCAAGGTCAACCAAATCGGAACACTCACTGAAACACTTGATGCCATCGAACTGGCCAAGCGATTTAACTACACGGCGGTTGTCTCGCATAGATCGGGCGAGACGGAAGATACAACTATTGCGGACATTGTTGTCGGCGTGAACGCGGGCCAGATTAAAACCGGTTCGCTCTGCCGAACCGACCGGATCTGCAAGTACAACCAACTGCTACGGATTGAAGAACAGCTTGGCCGCCGCGCCCAGTTTAATGGGAAAAAGGTACTCTATAACCTCCAAAATGGTCGGTAAATACAGTAGGTTCCAATTGGCAGCAGGAAAAGGGAGTTCATTAGCGTGGGGAAAATACTCTGGGTCGGATTGGGAGGTTTCCTTGGGTCAATCAGCAGATACCTTTTAAGTGGGTATGTTCAACATCTACTGAGAGGCACCGGATTTCCCTACGGGACATTGGCAGTCAACCTAACCGGTTGCTTGCTCATCGGATTCCTTTCCCAATGGGTAGAAACGCGCGGATTCTTGAGCCCCGATGCTCGCTTATTCGTTTTTGTGGGTCTGTTAGGTGGGTTTACAACGTTCTCGACATTTGGCAATGAGACAATGAACCTATGGCAAGCCGGCAATAGTGCTGCTGCCTTTGCCAACGTCGTTGTGCATGTAGTGCTCGGCTTGGGTGCCGCTTGGCTAGGTCATATAATCGCCTACGGACTGTGGAAATGAAGTCTTGATACTTCCCCACGCTTCACGGATTCTTTTGTCGTATCTCTTTGTACCACAATCTGTATGAGGTTTCAGAAAATCAATCGCTAATTCTATATTTTTACCCATCCCCGGTAGGTGCGGTTTCCAACCACAAATTGGTAGGCGCTGTTTCCAACTGCGCCGTTTCACCCCACGCACCTAGGGGGTGGAATTGGTTATCGCAGCTACTCGACTGGATTCGGTGCGGTTTCCAAACGCACCGGACATCACCCAGCTTGCGCTACTTATGCCAGATTGCCTCAATCAACTACGAGGCTTTGAGCGTTCAACTGCGTAAGGCCTAACTAGATAACTTGACAATAGAAAGAGAGAAGTTTATGGCGCAGGAAAAATTCCGTGTCGGTTTGACCCCTGGTTTCCTTGGAGAGGACGGCAAAGTTCGGTTCAAGGATGTTGGGTTGGATCTCTTGGACAAAGAGTCACACATCGAATACACATTTATTGCTACCGAGCGTCCCTATGTGCCGCCGGATGAGATAGGCGGATTGGACGCCTTTATCGCCCTCGGAGGAAAGTATCCCCGTGAGACGTTTGAGGGAGCGGATCGATTAACGCTGATAGCAAGGCACGGGGTCGGCTACGACAACGTTGACCTCCAAGCAGCGACCGAAGCAGATGTGATGATTGCCATCGCACCGAGCGGTGTGCGCCGTCCTGTGGCGGAAGGTATTATTGGGCTGATGTTCGCGCTCTCGAAGAACTTTTTCTCCTATGACCGGGCTACCCGCGCCGGGACTTGGCGAGAAGGGTTGGAAACCGGCGTTGATCTCATCGGGCGCACACTCGGGTCGGTCGGGCTTGGAAACATTGGCACTGAAGTGTTCCGCCTGCTACAGCCGTTCGGTATGCGATTCCTCACATTTGACCCGTATGTTGCACCAGAGGTCGCCCAATCCCTGAACGTGGAGGTCGTTGATCTGCCCACTGTGATGCGGGAATCTGATTACGTCTGTGTCACCTGCCCATTGACCGATGAGACGCGCGGGTTAATCGGCGAAAAAGAGTTTGAGCTCATGAAGCCTACAGCGTTTTTTATCAACACCGCCCGTGGTCCCATCGTCGATCAACGCGTCCTGACACAGGTCTTGCAGGAAAAGCGCATCCGAGCTGCGGGGATTGATGTCTTTGAAGAGGAACCAGTTGACCCCAATGAACCGTTGTTAAAATTAGATAACGTAATTGTATCCCCGCACGCCATCGCTTTGACGGAGGAGTGCTACCGAGATATCGGTAGGTTGAACTGTCAGAAGGCGATTCAGGTATCACGAGGCGAGGTTCCAGATAATGTGGTGAATCGCGAAGTTCTTGAAAAGAAATCGTTTCAGGAGAAGTTGGCAAGATATCGGGAAGGAGCATAGTATGGGCAAGCAGGGCGTGGATAGAGAGGCGTGTCGTAACGTCTTGGTGGTTGCGATTACGCCACGGCGGGAAGACCGTCAGGTGGATTTGGAAGGTGTGCGGCAAAACGTCCATTACCTCATCCAGCACGGTGTGGACTTCATCATGCCGGAGTGCGGCACCGGCATGGTCTACGATGCGACTCTGGAAGAGTACGAAGCAGTAGTGGGCACGTTCCTCGATGCAGCCGGAGACGCGGCGTATATTGTGCCGGGTATCGGGCCCGGATTTGGGAGAGCCATAGAAATGGGACACATCGCCCGATCGCTTGGCGTCGCCGGCGTGATGATTATGCCGGTGGTGGGTCCCGCCTCTGCGAATGGGGTGTATAACGGGCTACGGGAGATCACAAAAGCTGTACAGTTGCCCACAGTCCTCTACCAGCGACGGTTGGACATTATGCCAACCGACGACGTGATTAACCTCTGCACCCTAGACGAGGTAGTTGGCCTAAAGTATGCCGTGGAGGACTTAGACGCCTTTGATCGAATTGTAAAAAAGGCAGGCGATCGGGCAGCGATGGTCTGTGGCATGGCGGAAGACCCCTGTATTGATTACATGGCACACGGCGCAGTCGGTTTCAGTTCGGGGATGGCGAATTTTGTACCACGAATGAGCCTGACACTGCACGACAAGTTCACAGACGGCGATAGACCAGAGGCGGAACGTCTCCGTACACTAATGGTGCCGTTTGAGGATTTTCGGGGTGAGAACGGCGCGCGGTACAGCGGTTCGGCGTTACATGCAGCCATGGATTATGCCGGATTGTCCGGTGGCCCAGTTATCCCTTTTGCTGAGGATGTGGGACCGCACGACCTGCCACGCGTTCATGCCATGATGGACACCTTAATGACGGAAGAAACTGCACTACGCGTAAGTTAAGGGACGCAGATCTGTGTTCCCGACGGAAGGGAGTTTTTTAATGATTGTTGATACCCATGTCCACGTGTGGGAGATTGATCCACCCAAATACCCTATCGGTCCAACTTCACCGAACTGGAACTCCTATCCGGATGAGCCCGGCACCGCCGACGAGTTGTTGGCAGAAATGGACGCGCACGGAGTGGAGTGGACCGTATTGGTACAGACTAGTTGGTCTACTTGGGACAACGGCTACATCGCTGATTCAGTCGAACGTTTTCCAGACCGCTTCATCGGACACGGACTGATCGACCCGCAGGACCCAAACAATGCGGAACAGGTGCGCTACTGGATAAAGGAACGGGGGTTGGTTGGGTTCCGCTTCCACCCAATGTATTATCTCGACGAAAAGATTCTGCTGACCCGTCAGAACGAACCGATGTGGGAAGAGATTGCTTCACTGGATGCGGTAATCCAATTTCACCTGCGGGCAGCATTTGCGGATCAGGTAGCAGCCATTGCAGATCGCTATCCATCCCTAAAACTAATCCTTGACCACATGGGCTATCCTCAACTCGATGCGCCCCCAGCAGAATTTCAACCGATTATTGACCTTGCCCGGTACGACAATATACATCTGAAGTTGTCCGATGTCGCCGGTCGATCTAGCCAAGACTTTCCTTACGCAGACGTGCATCCGTTCATTGAGAACCTATTAGGGGCCTTTGGGGCGGAACGAACGGTCTGGGGCACGGGCTATCCAGGTCATCATCGTCTAAAGCACAATTGGCCCACACTGGATCAGGAGCTACGCCTTATCCGGGAAGGGCTGCCCTTCCTAACAGCTACGCAGCGCGACCGCATTTTAGGTGAGACAGCAGCGGAGATTTGGGAGTTAAGATAACGCAAGTTGCTACCTTAATTAGAAAAGGAGCTCCGTAGCGACTCAAATCTGCACACAAGTATCTGCCAGCCTCGTGAGAATTCGGTTATAGCGCTGTTGCTCCAAACTCGATAATAAGGAGCCTCCCATGAATCAAGACAACCCTCCAGATGTCATTGGCATTGGCGCGTGTACAGCCGATATGCTCTTTGTGGTTCCCCAACTGCCAACGTTTGGGCAATCGTGGCGTGCCTCTCAGTATCTTCGCCAAGCCGGCGGTCCCGTTGCAACTGCCCTCGTTACCCTCGCCCGGTTAGGGGTGTCCACCCGTTTTATCGGACGGGTCGGTGATGACCCTGAAGGCGAGTTCATCCGCGAAGAATTTCGGAAGGAAGGCGTGGATGTCAGTCGATTGATGGTTGAACCGGACGTCTTCTCCCGCGCTGTTTTGGTTCTCGTTGACCAGGCCACCGGTGAACGCTGCTTTACCTCACGCCGGGAGACCAACACCCCCTTAACACCATCAGATCTAGATCGTCAAGAGATTGTCTCCGCCACGGTTTTGCACCTAGACGATGCCAATGAAACTTCGATCCAAGCGGCAAAATGGGCGAAAGCGGCAGGGGTGACCGTGGTGTTGGACGGCACCCACTACAAGGAAGAGCTCACAGAATCGCTGCTGCCGTGGGTAGATATTCCTATCGTATCGAAAACCTTTGCACAGGAATGGATGCCCGATGCTCCACCCAAAGCAGTTGTGCAGCGACTTTACGAATTCAACCCACGCATCGCTGCCGTGACACTTGGTGAGCGCGGCTGCGTTGCACAGTGGGAAGCAGGCCTATTCACATTTCCAGCCTTTCCCGTTGATGTCGTAGATACCACCGGCGCAGGGGATGCGTTTCACGGCGGGTTCATCTATGGCGCTCTGCAGGATTGGAGCGTTACGGAAATCGTCCGGTTCGCTTCGGCTGTTGCTTCGATTAACTGTCGTCAACTTGGCGGACGCAGCGGCTTGCCAACGCTAGAGGAAACGTATCAATTCTTGGAGATGTTTCCTGCTACGGATAGCCGATGAATTAGTTCGTTGCTGCGTGGCTGCCAAACAGTATCAGAGAATATATTTGCTGATATCCTCGTCCTTCACAATCTCAGATAGCTGTTCGGTGACATAATTCGCATCAATCGTAATCGATTTCTCCGCTAGGTCTGGAGCATCGAAGGAGAGTTCATCAAAGAGTTTCTCCATGATAGTATGCAGGCGGCGCGCCCCGATATCTTCTACCGTTTCATTCACCTGAAAAGCTAACGCAGCGATTTCGTCAATCGCATCCCCCGTAATCGTTACGTCAATACCTTCCGTGTTCAACATAGCAATATACTGTTTCTCTAGCGCGTTCTTCGGTTCGGTGAGGATACGTTTGAAGTCCGCTTCATTCAAACTTTTTAGTTCGACGCGAATTGGGAAACGACCTTGCAGCTCTGGAATCAGATCCGACGGCTTGGACACATGAAATGCGCCAGAGGCGATGAATAAGATATGATCGGTGCGAACCATGCCGTGCTTCGTCATCACCGTACTGCCTTCGATAATGGGTAAGATGTCGCGTTGGACACCCTCTCGTGAGACATCGGGACCCGCCTTCGATTCGCGCCCCGCGATTTTATCGATTTCATCCAGAAAAACGATACCTGAATTTTCTGCACGGGCGATGGCTTCGCTCACGACATGATCCATATCAATGAGCTTCTCTGCCTCCTCCTGGGCGAGGATCTGACGTGCTTCAGAGATAGGCACACGCCGTTTCTTCTCCTGTTTGGGCAAAATACTGCCAAACATATCCTTCAAATTGATATCCATTTCCTCAATGCCGCTGGGAGAGAAGATTTCGACAAAAGGGACCGTCCGGTTGCTTACATTGATTTCGATAGGCCTATCTTCCAGCTTTCCATCTCTCAGTCGTTGACGAAACTTTTCCCGCGTCCGCAGATATCTTTCCTGCTCCTGTTCGCTGATTTCCGATTGGTCAGTCGTATCAAACTGCTGCATCGCCAACGCCAACGGATCTGCGCCCTCCGACGACTCAACCTCTTCGTCTCCATCGGTCATCTCACCATGCTTTGCAGCAGACTCAGGAGCCTTCCTTGCCCGGGGCGGCGGTATCAAAAAATCTAACAGCCGTTCCTCCGTGAGTGCCAGTGCTTTTTCCTGGACTATCTCCGCTTGTTCAGACTTCACCATACTGACGGCAAGGTCTGCCAGATCCCGAATCATCGACTCTACATCGCGCCCAACATAGCCGACCTCCGTATATTTTGAGGCCTCTACTTTAATAAATGGAGCGTCTACTAAACGCGCCAACCGCCTCGCAATTTCGGTTTTTCCCACCCCCGTTGTGCCAATCATGATGATATTTTTAGGGGCAACTTCGTCCCGCATATCGTCTTCAAGCATTTGGCGACGGGATCGATTACGGAGCGCAATGGCGACTGAACGTTTCGCTTCTGCTT
Organism: Candidatus Poribacteria bacterium; assembly: GCA_022822785.1. Classification (GTDB taxonomy): domain Bacteria; phylum Poribacteria; class WGA-4E; order WGA-4E; family PCPOR2b; genus PCPOR2b. The sequence goes on along the minus strand of JAJEAL010000098.1, from coordinate 847 downwards.
GGCCAATAATATATTTATCGAGTTCCTCAACAATCTGTCTGGGGGTCAGTGCATCCGCTAATGTTTTTTGGGTTGATGAAGATGTGAGCATTGACAATGTGTACCTCCGTTTTTTACACCCGTTATTGAGTGATGATAATCCTAAAATTAAACCTCAAGCGTTTCGATTTCAATACTGCTATTGGTATAAATGCAAATGTCGCTGGTTATCTGTAACGCCTCCTTGACAATTTCTTTGGCATTGAGCGAAGAGTGCTTCAAAAGGGCTCTCGCGGCAGAGAGCGCGATAGAGCCGCCAGATCCAATACTTAAAACCCCATCATCCGGTTCAAGCACGTCACCGGTTCCGGAGAGCAGATAGCCACTTTCGGCATCCACAGCGACTAGCAGCGCCTCAGTCCGTCGAAGTACCCGATCGCTTCGCCAATCTCTCGCAAATTCGACGGCAGCCCTTTGCAGGTTTCCACGATACTGATCCAACTTTTTCTCAAGATTCTCGAATAATGCTAACGCATCCGCAGCTGAGCCGGCAAACCCTAACAACACCTGATCGTTATAGGCACGACGAATTTTCTTTGCCCCATGTTTAATTGCGGTATCGCCTAACGTAACCTGCCCATCGCCGCCAACGGCGATTTGATCGTCACGGCGTACCGTAAGAATTGTTGTGGATCTAATCATTATGACTCCTTATGCGTTAAACGTATGAAGTGCCATCGCTAATTTGGGCCACAAATCATGGACTTTAATCCAAGTATTTTTGTTCAAATTCAACGGGTGTCAAATATCCTAACGTCGAATGGGGTCTTTTGTGGTTATAGACCTGTTCAATAAAATGCCCAATTCG
>JAJEAL010000049.1 GCA_022822785.1 Candidatus Poribacteria bacterium | reverse complement strand
AGCAAGGCGGCGGATTAACGAATTATCCTTTAGCTCTCTGTGGAGCATTTCCGCTCCTGACGTTACACTGTTGATTGCGTTGCCGATGTTGTGGAGAATCGTATCGACAATCTCCAGCCGGCCTTGGGCAAATGCTTGGGTCAACGCTTCTTCGGCAATCATTCGCTGAGTTACATCTCGAAAAACAATCACGCCCCCCTTCGGGTTGCCTTCGTCGTCCTGTAGGGGTCTTCCATTGACGCTGATAAAAACACCGTCTGGTACATTGGGATTGCGTACAAACATCTCTACCTCGTCTGCGATTTCGCCTCGGATGGCACGCACGAGCGGGAGTTCATCTGCTGGAAAGGGTGTAACTCTATCGGGGAAAAAGAGTCCGTATGTGTCGCTCCATTCATCGGTATCCGTCTCTGTTGCCCCTATACCGATAATTCTTTCGGCGCTTGGATTAAAAATTGTGAAATTCCCACTTGCATCGGCGACGACCACCCCATCACTGATACTATTAAAAATGGATTCTAACAGGTTGCCCTGCTCTTCAAGTTGTGCGATCATATGTTTCAAATTGGTTTCTGCCTGTCTAAGTTCCGTGATATCGCGCGAGACGGATACGCTTCCTGTTATAGCACCTTGCCCGTCCTGTAGGGGTCTCGCACTGACACTCAAATGAATACCCGCCCGCATTACCGACGGATCATATACAAACATCCCAATGTTGTCTGCCGGCTCACCGCGTAGGGCACGTGCTATAGGCAGCTGATCAGCGGGGAAGGGCGTTTTTTCATCGGGAAGAAAGAAGCCGTATCGTTCAACGGCATCCCTCACCCCTACGGGCTGCAGACGACGACCGGTCATTTGTTCCGCAGTCCGATTCGCCATGACGTATTGCCCTTCCTTATTAGCAAGAATTACACCATCGCTAATACTGTTAAAAACGGTTTCCATCAGTTGGTTCTGATTTTGCAATTCTTTGACGGTTTGTTCCAATCGATGCTCTGTCTCCTTAAGCTGGGTGACATTTCGGAAAGCGATAACACAACCTCTCACATCACCGGTACTAGACTGCAAGGGTCGCCCACTCACATTGACATAAACACCCTCCGGTCTCTCAGCATTGCGTACAAACACATTGATATCGTCTATTGCCTCACCGGATATAACACGCATGAGCGGGAGCTCTGCTGAAAAAGGTGTCGTTTTATCAAGCTGAAAAATACCATATGTTTCAGCCCATTGATCAGGCGTCACCTCCATTGCCCCCATACCGAGAATTTGTTCTGCCTCCGGATTAACAAGTAAAAAATTCCCCTTCTCATCGGTGACGGTCACCCCGTCACTAATACTGTTAAAAACGGTTTCCATCAGTTGGTTCTGATTTTGCAATTCGGTGATGGTTTGTTCCAACTGAATCTCTATCTCCTTAAGCTGGGTAACATCTCGGAAAGTGCTAACGCCACCTTTTATATTACCTTTTTTGTCCTGCAAGGGGCTTCCATTGATACTGATAAGAACCCCATCCGGCCTGTGTTGATTGCGTATAAACAGGTCGGTTGTGTCTATCTTCTTACCTCCGATAGCTTGAACGAGTGGTAACTGATCCGAAGGAAAGAGGGTAACTTTATCGGGATAAAAAACGCCGTATGCTTCAGCCCATTGATCAGGTGGTGTCTCCGTTGCCCCCATACCGATAATGTTTTGTGCACTTGGATTAAAGATTATGTATTTCCCGTTTTCATCGGCGACGACCACCCCATCACTGATACTGTTAAAAACGGTTTCCATCAGTTGGTTCTGATTTTGCAATTCAGTGATGGTTTGTTCCAACTGAATCTCTGTCTCCTTGATCTCGGTGACATCGCGAGCTACAACCACCCCTCCTCTCAAAGTGCCTTCTTTGTCGAGTAGAGGTCTCCCATTTACACTGACATAAACCGTCTGTGACCGTTGCTCGCTGTTTACACGCATTTCGACGTTGTTTGTCGCTTGACCTTTGATAGCCAGTGCGAGAGGAAGTTGATCTGCGGGAAACAATGCGTCTGTAGTGGGGTGAGAAAGACCGTATTGCTCAGATGCTCGGGAAAGATTTATATCCTCAAAATTTTGGCCGATCATCTTTTCCGCAGCGGGGTTAGCCATGATGTATTGCCCCTTGTCGTCGGCAACGACCACCCCATCGCTCATATTCTCAAAAACAGTATCCACCAGTTGAGCCTGCTTTTCCATTTCATCGATGGTTTGTTCTAACTGTGCTGCTGCTATTTTGTCCTGGGTGATGTCGCGAATAATGGCGACGCTGCCTATAACCTCCTGATTGCTATCAAATAGAGGCACTGCCTTGCCCATGGCATAAATCCCAGCCGGTTGTTCCTTATTGCGTATAAAGAACTCACCCTCTTCAAATATCTTACCTTGGAGGGCCTGTGTAACCGGCATCTGATCAGCCGGTATATATGTTTCTTGATCCGGATAAAAAATACCGTAAGTTTCAGGCCACTCCTCGGGGGGGACCTCCTGTGGCGGCATACCGAAAATTCGTTCCGCACTGGGATTGGCGAGCAAGGTCCTGCCCATTGGATTAATGACGATGATACCATCACTGATACTGTTAAAAACGGTTTCCATCAGTTGGTTCTGATTTTGCAGCTCAGTGATGGTTTGTTCCAACCGATTTTCTATTTCTTTATGTTTCCTCATATCGCGGAAAGTCACAGCCATGCCCACGATGTTTCTTTTTGTATCTTTGAGAGGCGCGGCACTATAGTCAATGGCGATTTTTAGACCAGATTTGGCATCGAGGTAGGCGTCATCACGGGCCGCAGACAATCCCCAGTGGAGCGTGATTCCTCTGTGGAGTACATTCATCAAGCTTGTTCTCAGAGACGTGTTTGATTTTCCAATAGACACATTGAAAACGTGCGTTATGTACCTCCCACAAGCTGCCTCCAGTGGCCAGCCTGTCAAGATTTCAGCAACCGGATTCATAAATGTTATGAATCCACCTTCATCTGTAGAAATCACGGCATCTCCAATACTGTTAAGAATCGTAGAGCACCGCTGCTCGCTGTTTCTGAATTCCTGATCTTCCTTAAACCAGTGAAGGTGATTTTCGATGCTCAAGTATAATTGGTTCGTTTCGTAGGGTTTGTAGACATGACCAAATGCCCTGGTTGACTTTACTTTTTTCAATAAATCTTCATTTACATAATCAGTCAGATATATCACTGGAATGTCGCAACGCTCATATATCTCCTTAGCTGCTTCAACGCCTTCTGTCTGCCCTTCAAGTTCTGGATTGATCAAAGCTATATGGGGACGCATTTCTACCGCTTTTGCAACCGCTTTTGCCCTGGATGAAACCACGGCGCAAACAGTGTATCCTAGCGTTTTTAATCGTTCCTCAATGTCTTCAGCAACAAGCGGATTGCTTTCAACAATCATGATCTTTGCGTCTGTCATCAAATCTTCGCAGTGGAGCCCCCATCCTTGAGATTGGGGGGAAAACTGCGCCTCCTTTTTTGTTTATCGCAAATCACTTTAGGCCTGTATCCCCATCTTTTAAGGCAAGGATACAGGGCTGCTTTAGCATAGTTTTTTAAGTAGGGGAATCGCATCTGTTTATTTTGGAACTATAAACCTGTTGTGCACGCATTACATGATGATTCCGGTTTCACTTCAAATGACACACCGGCGCCCGCATCAAGCCTGACTCAATTGATTCAAACTGACATATCAGTCTAATATAAGGTCAATCTAACATATCTTCATCAAAAAAACAAGAAAATTCTTAGAGCCTGTTTGAAAGGTCATTTGATACGGTTTCGCATCAAAAAAATGGAAGCAATGTGTACCAGCGCTTCAGCGGAGCATTCATAGTCCAAAGTCAATCGGCGAAACCAACCGATCAAAGGTGGAGGTCGGTATCGGTCAATCACGCTGAATTGGGATGATGCGAACCGTTGCTGCAAATGTCTCCTCCGGCGACAGGACAATTACCCCGGCAGGTATACCTCTCGCTTCCAAATTGATAGCATCTGTCGGGCAGGTGTACGGTTCAAAACAGATAGCGGGTCGTCCTGGCGGTCTATAAACAACCAATTCCCGGAATTGGGCGTCCGATTCTAGAATCATACCTCGTCCTGTATCTCGGTTATCAATAATGCAACGACTGATACCAGCTGTCACTTCAACGTCCGTGAAAACATGGTCTAATTTCGCCTTGCCGAGCGGTTGTCCGTTCCGCAGATCCAACCCGCCGGAGACCGGGAACGTTTTGCCGGTTGGCACCAGTGCCTCGTCAAGTTCCCAATATTTCGCGGCGGGGACGGTAATCATCGCCTGCGTTGCATCTGAATCAGGAGCGAGAAGTGTATGAAAATAGGGGTGGATGCCGAACCCCATCGGCATATTGCGTTCGCCTGTATTGGTGATTGAAACATCCATTTTCAGATACAGTGTTGGTGTTTCAGTGGACGAATCCGGTGCACCATTTGTCGGACTAACTGGTCCTAGGGTATAGGTAATCTGAATGTTAAAAGGGAACGGATATTGCCGACCGATATCTGGAAAATCGTGGGGATCAAATGAGCAGGCTAGTATCGCACCGTCCCTGCCGGCGATGCAGCTTTCAACCTGATATGGTTGATTGAGCAGCAATCCATGAATAGAAGTTGGGGATTCGGGCGGTTTGTCAAATTGATAGGTTTCGCCTTCAAATGTAAATGTGCCACCACGAATGCGGTTTGGGAACGGAAACAGAATTGGATTACCGTAAGCGGTCGGGCGTTCTTTCAGCGTTGCAAGATCCGGCGGCGATTCTATCAGATTCATCCATCTATCGCCGTCGGCGACCTTAAAAGTGTAGCAGTTATTTCCAAGCTCTGGCACAATTTCAGCAACGGCGAGCCAATCTGATGGTTTAACATCTGGATTCTCACTGAAGGTGTTTATGTCTGTCGGCGGTGAGCCGGAAGTGTTCGGTTTGTGGGCACTAAGGTGATAAACTCGAAAACCGTCTACGGTTCTGTAGCCGGCTGTATAGCTTAGATGTTCCATAGTGTCACCTGCATTGTCCCCGGTCCCGGTAGGTACGGTTTGTAACCGCACCGCATAGGCGCAGTTGGAAACAGCGCCTACCAAACGGGAGTCCGGTAGGTACGAGAGTTGAAACGGCGCAGTTGGAAACAGCGCCTACCAAACGGGAGTCCGGTAGGTACGAGAGTTGAAACGGCGCAGTTGGAAACGGCGCCTACCAAACGGGAAGCCCGGTAGATACGTGGGTTGAAACGACGCAGTTGGAAACAGCGCCTACCATGCACGGGGAGCGAAAATGAGGAGGCGAAAGATAAGAGAAAGCGCCTGCCATTATTCAGGGCGCAACATCAACTTTACTCCCTCCCGCCTCTCAAAGAGGTCAAATGCGTCCTGCCATTCGGAGATGGGCATTTCATGGGTAATTAATGCCTTGGTGGACACCATGCCGTGTTCCATCAGTTTGAGCGCACGCTCCCATGCGGTTTTTTTCTGAGAGATGAAGCCGGTCACCTGAAGCTCCTTAAAGGCAATCTGTTCAAAATCGACGTTGATTGGATTGCCGAATAACCCCATCTGCGTATACTTCCCACGCTTGCGAGCAATCTCAAGCCCTAGCGGTGCTGCCGCCGCCGCGCCTGAGCATTCCAAGACGACATCAGCACCGTAACCGCCGGTATGCGCCTTGATAACTTCCACTGCATCTTCCTTTTCAACGTTGATGGTTAGGGTTGCTCCGAGCTCAGCTGCATGTTCGAGCCGATTTGCGTCAACGGAGGTGCCGCATACGGCAACAATGCCCCCTTCCGCCTTTGCTATCTGCAAACTGAGCAGTCCAATCGTTCCGGGTCCAGTAATCACGACAAAATCGCCGGCCGAGACCTGTGTCTGCTCGATTACACCGTGGACACAGCAAGCGAGCGGCTCTGTCAAAGCCCCGGAGGTCAAGTCTACGTTTTCGGGGAGTTTGTGTAAGCCGTGTTCGGGGGTGGTGCAATATTTCGCGAACGCGCCGTTATGCCAATAACCGATAATCTCCCGTTGATTGCATAGGTTATAAAATCCTGAACAACAGTAGTCGCACCGTCCACAAATCGAAAAAGTAGGTTCAACCGTCACGCGATCTCCGACCTTGACGCGGCTAATCTCTGAACCACATGCAATAATTGTGCCGCTAAATTCGTGGCCGATGACAACCGGGGGACGCATCGGGAGGTTGATATGATCGTGATGGATGTGCAGATCAGACCCACAAATGCCCGCACTGTGCACCTCAATGAGAACCTCGTTGGCGTTGGGCTCCCGAACATCCACATCACGGAGTTCGGTAAACCCGTCACCGCGCTGATATTTGACGACGCCTTTCATTAGAAAAACTCCTTTGGCTTATGTTAAGACATAGTGCAAAGAAACCGAAACGTGAAGCATGAAACGTGATATAGGAAGATTGGAAGGGACTTTTCCCATTTTTCCCTCCTTCCATCCCCCTTTCTCTATCCTGTTTTGCACTGTCTTTTTACATGAGCGACTCCTTTTATTTTATCTCCCGTAGATTACTGGACAGTATGTGGGTATATCAATAAATTCGGTCAATCCACCCCGGAGGTTGTCGACCGGTTTGGATTTTTCCGTCCGCAGATGGACTGCAAAACTGCGGCGGGGTTTCCCTGAGAGATTCGGACCGCTGCCATGATAGGTAAAGTTATCGTGGAAGCTAATCCCGCCGGGGGGAAGAATGGCAGGGACCTCCGCCCAAGTTTCACCATCGGGCACGTCAATTTCTGCACGCTGTGCTTCGTGGTCTTGTCCATAGAAATTACTCTGACCGAGCAATCCCCACTTGTGCGAACCGCGGACAAATTTCATGGGACCCGCTTCCGGGGTGACATCACTGAGCGCAACCCACGCCGTTAAGAGTTCGCTGCCCGGCTCCCACACCTGCCAATAGTGACGGTCTTGATGCCATCCGATGTTCGTGGACGTAATCTCGTGCGGCTCAACGGGAGGCTTGTAGAGGAGCTGCACCCACCACACCTGCACCATCTCGGCGCCTGTAATCTCAGCTGCCAGTTTTCCAATTGATGGCTGGCTGACCAGTTCCATAATCGCACGGTTCGCAATCTGAGACATCTCTATTTTGCATAACTTCTTTGGATCGTCTCCGGGATTCCAAGCCGACGGACGTGGAGGGGTGCCCGTTTCGTATTCTCCTGCTCGGACCGCATCCATGCCTTCAACGGCACGGTGGATTACCACATGATCAATGATTGGTTCCGGGAAAAGGTAGAATCCATCCGCCTCATATTTCGTTCGTGCGTTAGAGGATTTTGGCGTGTGCATCGATATCTCCTACTCGTTCACGACAAACGAATCGACTTGAACGACTCGATTTGGGCGGTGATAGCACGCTCGGTCGGCAGCCGCTCTGCACTTGACGCACCGTAGAATCCGACCACTCCACTCGTATTGTTGAGGATGTACTGGGCATCTTCCGGCTCGGCGATGGGACCGCCGTGACAAATGACCAAGATTTCAGAGTTGACCGATTTTGCTGCGTCGTGTATCGCTTGCACCCGTTTGGCGGACTCTTCAAGTGTGAGCGCGGTCTGTGCGCCAATACTGCCCTTTGTGGTCAGCCCCATGTGAGCAACAAGGATATCTGCGCCGGCCTCCGCCATCTGCTCTGCCTCTGACTCGTTGAAGGCGTAGGGTGTTGTCAACATGCCGAGATTATGGGCGGTGCGAATCATCTCTACTTCGGGACCATATCCCATCCCCGTCTCTTCGAGATTTTGTCGAAATGTACTGTCGATTAAACCTACAGTCGGGAAATTCTGTACTCCGGAAAAGCCGATTGCGTCAATCTGTTTCAGGAACACATCCATCAAGCGGAACGGATCTGTCCCGCAGACGCCTGCAAGCACGGGTATATTCTGAACAACCGGCAGCACTTCGCTCGCCATTTCAACGACGATTTGGTTTGCATCGCCGTAGGGCATCATCCCCGCAAGCGACCCTCGACCCGCCATGCGAAAGCGTCCTGAGTTATAAATCACGATGAGGTCTACACCGCCAGCTTCCTCACACTTAGCAGAGATACCGGTCCCTGCGCCCGCGCCGATAATCGGTTTCCCCGCCTCAACATTTGTCCGCAATCGGCTTAAAATATCCTCACGTTTGAATTTCACCTTGCACCTCCTCAATCGCGTAGCGATTTGTTTATAGTAAAGTTTAGAATTAATTGGACACTCTGTACCGGCGAGGTTAGGCAACCTCGCGTACCGGGGAGAGGGAAATCCGGGCTATCACACCGGTAGGTGCGGTTTGTAACCGCACCGCATCGGCGCAGTTGGAAACAGCGCCTACCAAACATGGAGAGCGAAAGTGTCTATTTATTTTTAGAATCCACCTATCACACGGGTAGGTACGGTTTGTAACCGCACCGCATCGGCGGGTCCCGATAAATCGGGATCCCGACCTGTCGGGAGAAACAGTGCCTACCAAACATGGGGAGCGAAAGTGTCTATTTATTTTTAGAATCCACTATAGTAAACTTCCTATAATTAAACCGTGCGAAGATTTCAAACTTTCGCACGGCTTGATAGACTACACCGGAAAAACGAGTTTCTGATCAAAGAAAACTTGACTCACAGAACGTCGCTGATGAATCCTTAGAATCGCTTCGGCGAGCAGTGGGGCAATAGAGAGCACCTTGACTTTGTTGCCAATCCGTTTTTCCGCCGGGACAGGAATTGTGTTAGTGACAACGACCTCCTGAATCGAAGGGCGATCCAGACGTTCTAGCGCGGTGCCAACAAGTACCGGATGCGTAATGCTGAGGTACGCTGGGTTAGCGCCTGCCTCGGCGATAGCATCCGCCTGCTGGTAAATACTTCCACTCGTTACGAGGTCGTCAATAATAATTGGGGTCTTATTCACAACGTCACCGATGATTTCAGTAACGACCTTCACCTCTCGTCCCCCGGTTCCACTTCGTCGTTTGTGCATAATTGCCAGCGGCATACCGAGCATATCGACATACTTCTCCGCTAGTTTCGCCCGACCTGTATCTGGAGACACGATTACACCGTCTTTAATCGCTTTGTCCTTAAAATAATCTGCGAGTGTTGGGAGCGCTGTCAGATGGTCGGCGGGTATATCGAAGAAGCCTTGAATCTGTGAGGCGTGCAAATCTACGGCGACAACCCGATTCGCGCCCGCCGTTGTGAGCAGGTTCGCTACTAATTTTGCGCTAATCGGTTCTCGTCCTGTCGATTTGTGGTCTTGACGCGCATAGCCGAAATAGGGGATGACAGCCGTAATCTGGCGTGCCGATGCTCGTTTCATTGCGTCAATCATCACCAACAGTTCCATCAGATGGTCGTTTGTCGGCGGGGAGGTTGGCTGCACAATATAGATATCCGCTCCCCGGATGCTTTCTTCAACCTGGGCATGGGTTTCACTATCAGGAAACGTGCTGACTGAAATTTTTCCTAACTCAACCCCTAAAACTGTGGCAATCTCCTTCGCCAATTCCGGATTGGCACGCCCGGCAAAAAGCCGGAAATCTTCTCGAACTTCCCCGTTAGTTATTGTGGACATAAAGACCTCCATAAAGCGTAATATGTAGAAACAAAATTCTTCTGATCACCAGCGATTCGTAATCTCCGGTGGGAACGCGCCGGATTCAATCTCAGCGATCAAATCTTGCAGTGCGTTCCTCGCCTGATTTGCCAAATCGGTCTGTATCCAACCGTGTGCTATGGCTGACTCAAATTCATCTTCATCTTCAACCTGATAGCTACCATCTGGTGAAACCCACAAATCGAGAAATAAATCGGTTATTTCAAAATGGGTGTCCGTCCGTGTCATCGGTAAGATGATGTCGCAGTAGTAGCCTGTAAAGTGTTCGTCGAGGTTATAGATTTTCCCGATGTCATACCAACGATTGGCAAAAACGAACCAAACTGCTCTGTAGTTATCTCCAAGGACAGTTGCCCCATCAATGACGATTGGACTGGAGGGCTTGATTCGTTGTGTGGTGACAATGACATCGTCGTCTTCGTAAAGTAGATTTTGTGGAAAGTGGTGAACGCGATTCGGTAGGCGTTTATAGATCAGCTCTATTGTTTCCATTCGTGATCTATCTCTTTCACGGTCTGAATGAATGCTTGCACTTTGGCTGAATCTTTCCGCCCCGGTTTCGTCTCGACGCCGCTACTGACATCAACGCCATAAGGGCGTACCTGCTGGACTGCCGCCGCAACGTTATCAGGATTGAGTCCACCAGCAAGGATAATTTGACCGTACTGTTTCGCCTTTAGGGCGAGGCGCCAGTCAAACGCCACCCCTGTTCCCCCCATTGCCCCCTTGACATAGGTATCTAGCAGATACCCACTGACACAGTAATCAGACAGACGGGAAACACTCGATTCGTTTTTGACCCGCACCGCTTTGATGATCCTACGGTTGAGTGCACGACAAAATTGGGGGGATTCTTCGCCGTGTAACTGTAGCGTGTCCAGATAACATTCATCGGTAGTTGACAGAATCACCTCCGGGGCTGCATTGACAAACAGTCCAACCGTTGTAACGAAAGGGGGAAGCTGTTTGATAATCTCCGCAGCAGCCTTTGTATCTTTGAGGTAGCGTGGCGTATTAGGCACAAAATTGAAGCCGAGGGCATCGGCACCCGCATCAATCGCCATCAACGCATCGTCGATGTTGGTAATCCCGCAAATTTTAATTCGAGTCAATTCGTCTCTCCTGTATACCGTTGCTACCGAATGACAATCTCAAACGGCATCACTGCTGCTACAGACTCATTGCCAAACAGATGCAACCAATACAAACTCGACAGACTACCTTCAAGTGGTGTTGGTATAGGGAGGTGAGGCGTCACCGGTAGCTGTATCTCCATCTCCATATCTTCTATCAGTGTCTCGAAGAAGGTCTTCGGTTTTGGCAGTATGATGATATCAACCTCATCGGTGGGGTCTAGTTCAATCTGCTTTTTGGCTATTGTCAGTGCGGTATCAAGTCCGCCGAGCTCATCAACAAGCCCAATCTCCTTTGCTTGTTTTCCTGTCCAGATCCGGCCTTGTGCGAGTTCATGAATCTCCGCTTCGGTTTTATCGCGCCCTTCAGCAGCCTTTCGGACGAAATCGCCATAGATAGTTTCTATCAGCTTGTGCAACCGCTCGCGTTCTGTTGGTGTAAAGTCACCATAATCCGAATAAAGATTCGCATTCTTCCCGCGTGTGATGACCTCTTTCGTCAATCCAATCTTGTTGTAGAGCCCCTTGAGGTTGAGCTTCCCACCAAGTACCCCGATTGAGCCGGTAATTGTCCCCGGCTCGGCAACGATGGTGCCCGCAGCCATTGCGATGTAATATCCACCAGATCCCGCAATGTCCGACATAGATACGACAAATGGTTTTTCCCGTTGCGTCAGCAGCACCTCCCGCCAAATAGCGTCTGATGCGATCGCAGACCCACCGGGGCTATCGACCCGCATCACGACCGCTTGAATATCACTATCTTCACGAGCTTCGCGGAGTGCTTTTGCCACTGTGCCTGGGGTAATCACCTGCTCAGTTGTGAACGGACTAACGGGTGTATCAGACATGATGGGCCCGGTTGCGTAAATTAACGCAATCTTCGGCTTTCCTATCCCAGCGTCCGGCCGCTTTGACGATGTTAGCATCGAAAAAAATCTCATGAAACCCGTAAAGCCAGTGAGGTCCGGTGCCTGGGTCGATCTTTTGCCGTAGTCTGAAACAACCTCGATTCTTTCCTCGGCGCGCTCCTCAACTGATTTCACAAGTTCGTCATAATATTGGAGCCCATCAACCAACTTTGCCTGATACGCTTCTTCGGCGGTGAAAGGTCCCTGATCGATGAGGTTGACAGCTAACGCCGCATCGATTTCACCTCGTCCATTGGCTATCATTTCAACTTGCTGCTCGTAAAGGTCATCGAGGATTGCGTTCATCGCCTCTCTTTGGGCGTCCGACATACTGTCTCGCGTGAAGGGCTCAATAGCCGATTTATACTTGCCGACGGCGTACATATCCGCTTTGACCTCTAGCTTATCTAGCAGTCCGCTATAGAACATCACTTCAGCGCGTAGCCCTGTCAAACCGACCATCCCCGCCGGCATTAACACAATCTGATCCGCAGCACAAGCGAGCAAATATTCCACATTGCCGCCGCTTTCGAGATAACTGATGACTTCGATTCCGTCGCTCCGGAGTTGAATAATCTTGTCACGGAGTTCCTGTAGCTTTGCCCAACCGATCCCAAGTCCGTGGATTTTCAGCAAGACACCGGCAACTTCATCGTCCTTACGGATTTTGTCAATCTGTTTCGTTATACTGCGGAGCGTTTTGACGCTTGGTGAAAATACAAATGTGGGCTTGACCTCTGCAAGCGGTCCCCGGATTGATAGTTCAACATACGTACGTGAAGGGGTCTGCTGCTCATCTGAAGTTCCGGCTAGGGAGTCGGTGGATGTCTCTGGCTCAACAGGTTCGGCTTGAGCAAAGGCAAATGACCAAGTTAGAAGCGTGATGAAGGGCAGCAGCCAAAATAGCTTTATCGCCTTTTGCATGGGGCTATCCTTTCTGATGTGATGTGTCTTATGCGTAAGATTTAGGCGGGTTCATTTTAACAAATGACGCGGCAGGTTTCAACCCCAAACGGGTGTATTTCTCCGGGCCCGCGCTAATTGTGAATTCGCAGTGGACGGAACTCTACTAACCGGCGGTTGGCATCAAACCCAGGGGCTCCCACATACTGAACGGCATTGAGATTGATGCTATCTGCATGTGCAAAATGGATATGACCACAGAACACGGCGATAAGGTTCTCCGCCCTTGCAAGGGTACGCGCAAATTCTAAGGTTGAGGGCAAATCCCATCCCGTGCCCCATCGATCCCGACCCTCAGGGGCCCAGTCCGGATCGGCGATTAAAATTGGGTTATCAAAACGTTCTAACGTTGGTTCCCGCAGCGTTGGCAGGCTCAAAGGGATATGGGTAAGCAGCACCGTTGGCATTCCGTTTGCCAAGCATTTTTTCACAAACGCTGTCTGCGCTGCGTTCACTTGATAAATGGAATCATCGACCAGCAAAAATTGGATGCCACCAATTTCATGTCGGGCATACGCTGCCTGGCCGTGATGCAACGGTGCCAGTGCCTCCCACCACACCTCCCGCAGTTCCTCACGACCCTCTATACCCGGATAGTGCCAGTCGTGATTGCCGGAGGTATACAGTACTGGAACGTCCACTTTATCAATTGACTTTGCAAGGGTTTCAACACCTGCCTGAGAGGGGAAATGCACCATATCACCTGTCAACGCAACCAGATCCAGAGAACTCCCCTGCGCTTCCTCCATCAGTTTGTCAAAGATCCGCTCTCTTGATTCAAAACGCTCGCACGCCCCCTGACACGCTTCTATGTGTTCGGCGTCACGGTCGTCAATGAGCGCAATGTGTGAATCGGTAATGTGGAGCATCCGAACCGTTTGATTCAATCCCTCGACGCAAATCGTTGCCGTGTCATCAGTCCATTTGTGTGTCGTCCGCATGATTGTGCTCCTTGTATAAACGATTAATTGCCTCTACTATGTCTTGAAGATATATGCCACATTTTCGATTTTGAAAAATCAATTTCTTGAAGCATAAAATAGACAATTTCAGTTATCATTTATCGATTTGAGTCAGATTGCGGGGGACGCAGTTGAGACTTCAACAAGCCCCAAATCGATGGTAATTTATCCATTGGCTCTACTGCTGCTGCCGCTACACCGGCAGGCTGCCAAGATGGATAGTAACCCTCTGCTACAACCTTTAATCCCTGTCCGTTAGCCTTCATGATACCAACCCTCGGTGGGATACCAATCATTGAAAAAGCAATCTGTGTGCCCTCCGGCGACCAAGCGGGGTGATCGTGATTGCCGACAGTCAGCCGTTTGAGGTTAGCACCATCCGCATCCATCACAAAAATGCCGGCAACATTACCTCGGCTTGAATAGAAAGCAATCCGACGCCCATCGGGAGACCACGCCGGGGCGTGATCTTCAAAAGGACTGTTAGTTAACCGGCGCACTTGTTCCCCATCGGTATTCATGACATAGATATCCCGTTGGTTGCCATGCCGGGCGGCGAACGCAATTTCACGCCCGTCTGGTGACCAAGCTGGGTCGCGGTAACTATCAGTTTTAACATCAAGGGGCCATAAATCTTTTACTTGACCGGTAATAGTATCAAGGATATTAATCCTTTGGATACCCGCGAAGGCTATTTTTGTGCCCCCTGGGGACCAGGTAGGAGGAGAGCTATTCGGATAATGCTTTATTAATAGTGTCTCATTGCCACCCTTGGGGGCCGTCATTACAAGTTTGCTAGGATTAAAGGGGGCAAAGGCAATCCATTTTCCATCCGGTAACCAAGTGGGCCACCTTTCACTTATTTTTGGCGTTCGGGTGACCTTTCGTTTGGCGCCGCCATCAGGGTTCATGGTACAGATATCAACCTCAATTCCATCCCTACAGACATATGCAATTCGGGATGCTTGTGTCTGGCATAACACATTGCCTAGATGGAGTAAAGTTCCGAGAATCGCGGCAAATGCAAACTTTTTCATCGTCATTGCTCCTTTCCTCTGGTATTAGCACAAGTTGCTTGATAACCCAAGTGTCAGAAAATAGCAATTTGGATTATTATACATCTTTTTAGGTCGTTTATCAAACGGGTACTGTAGTATAATTACACCACGACCAAAAAAAGAAAATACCCAAACAGTAAATTGTCTCAGAGCATCCGTGAAGGAAAAAGGAGGAGGACCATGCGTGTTGAACTTTTAGCCATTGATTGCCAGAATGACTTCTGTGATCCGGGTGGTGCGCTGTATGTGCCGGGCGCGGAAGATGATATGTCCCGGTTGGCGACACTTATCGCTCGGATTGGTAGTCATCTACACAATATGCACTTCACGCTTGATAGTCATCATACGGTTGATGTCGGACATCCCATATTTTGGAAAAATGGTGCCGGTGAGTCGCCGGAACCATTTACTACCATCACACATCAGGATGTCAAAACTGGAAACTGGCTGCCGTACGATTCAGCGTTTACCCAGCGGATGTTGGATTACACACGGTTATTAGAAGAAAACAATCGGTATCAACTGACAATTTGGCCCATACATTGCCGGATTGCAACGGGGGGGAGTGCGCTCTATCCTTCTGTAGATCAGGCAGTACGAGACTGGGAAACATCTCAATTGGGGGTCGTTGATTTCGTAACGAAGGGATTGAATATCTTTACCGAACACTACAGCGCAGTGAAGGCAGATGTCCCCGATCCGGACGACCCTGCCACGCAGCTCAATACTGACCTGATCCGGAAACTAGAACAGTGTGATCAGGTGATTATTGCCGGTGAGGCGTTATCCCACTGCGTCGCAAGTACGGTACGAGATATCGCCGCCGAGTTTGGCGACGAAGGAGCAAAGAAGTTGGTTATCCTTGAGGATTGTACGTCGAATGTCCCCGGCTTTGAATCGCTCGGTGATGCGTTCCTGCACGATATGTCACAACTGGGGGTGACCATTACCAACGGTGTAGATTTCATGCGGTGAATCGTAGGAAGATAGACGAAACCCTCTCGCGCAAAGGACGTTTCCAAAGAGTGGAGGGTATCCATGACGAAGCCGAAACGCAAGCCTAAGACTTTCGCAGGAACAGTTGCCCAAAACCTGACGCGGAAAAAGCAAGTTGAAACGATGCGAAAGCAGCTGTTAAAGAATGCGCGAAAGGATCAAAAGCGCGAGCAGGGCAGCTGATCGCATCCATCACGTCCTGACAGCGTCACAATACTGCCGCAAATTCTCCTTGCCGAGTTTCTCATAAACCGCTTCTCGCAGCCGATGTTGTTCCAATCCGGAGTCTTCCTTTAGCATCCGCTCTACCTCTTCTGTTCCTCGGAGTTGAAGTGGCAATGATTCTGCATTTAACTGACGCAGAACCACCCGTGCACCGAGCGCGGCTGCTTCTCGGATCGACATCGCGTCGGTCTTATCCACAGTGTCAAACGCTGTGTGCCCGAAGCCTCTGCCGGGCGGACGACCCACCGTCGTTATGCTGCCGGTTGGAATGCCTTTCAGGAAATAGGGGTAGTGATCGGAGTAGCAACTGATACCCTGTCCAACCAAGATGTCTTGCCCCATTTCCTCAGCTGCGTTTTCAATGAACGGCTCAAAATCAGGCAGTCTGTGAAGCTGAATCCCTTTTCGGCCGCCGGGGCTGCCGGCAGAGTCCAGGTTCCAAGTAAAGCGGACCTGCGTGGGATTCTCACCTAACTGTTCCGCATCGTGATAGGCGCCGAATAACCCGACCTCCTCATTGCTCCAAGCGATAAATCGTACAGTGCGCGCTAGCCTATCCCCGGCATACGCTGATAGGGCACGTGCCATCTCTGTGACAACCACCATCCCGCTGAGTGGGTCATTGGCGCCTTGTGAGATGTCGTGTCCGTCGTAGTGACATCCGATAACGATAATCTCCTCGGGCTGCGTTTTGCCGGGAATCTCCCCTACAATGTTCCACGCCGTTGTACGACGGTATTCATCGGTAGTCTTAATTCTGACGCGAACTGGCTCGCCCTGTCGAGACAGACGGTGTAGAAATTCTCCGTTCTCATACGAGAGTCCAATGCCGGGGATGACCGCTTCGTGGTTCCAGCCAATGGTGCCGGTAACATCGCCGTAGCCGGGATAGTGATTCTGAAAGATGAACCCCTTCGCATCGTATAAAATGGCGCGATCATACTTCTCCATACGGTGGATACCGCCGCTCCGAGAAATGACAATACTGTCTGGAAGCCGATCTTTCTCTTTTTCAAAATCCTTCTCTACCCCTTCATCGACGAAAACAAGATGTCCCTCGACCGCTGCCGCTGGACAGTATGGCAGCGAGATGCACGGCACTTCGCGCGCTATAGGACTGAGAACCTCCAAGGTCGCTGCCGCGCGATACCAGCCATCGTAGTCGTAAGCGTCTTTATGGACGTTAGCCAGTCCATACGCGGCAAATTTCTCTTCGATCAGATCCGCGGCGAGGGCTGCGCCCTCCGTTCCACCGAACCGCGACCCAAAATCGTCACAAAGCGTTGTCAATAACGTCATCGGCTCCGTCGAGGTGTATATATCCCCAACAATTTTCTGATCTAATTGGAGATAAGGATTAGTCGTTGACATGCTCTCGTTTCTCCTTCCATCTTTTGCGGTATCTTGGGAAATTATCAAATGGATTGTGCTTTCATTCTGAGCGTCTAGTCGTGATAGGGCAGTGATTCAGCAGCACGGTTTCTCAGTTCACCGCTGGCATTGCCTCCACCTCTCCGGAGGTATCCCGCTGCATTGTCGGTCTGATGACCACCGACGGGAGGTTAGTTCGTTGCGGCAGACTCGCCATGAGACAAATTGTCGCTGAAGTTTCATCGACATCCACCATCTCAGGCCGGGTTTCGTCGGGAGGCGGCACCGGACGCTTATCGAGGATGGGGGTGTCAACCTCACCGGGAATGATGACGCTTGCGCGAATGCCGGTGTTCCGAAGATCGACATTGAGAAATTCGGTGAAGTTGATGACCGCTGCCTTGGCGGGACCGTATGCCAATCCGCTAAAAGGTCCAGGGGTTACCCCAGCGAGAGACGAGACGTTGATAATAGTACCTTCCTTCGCCTTCAGCATGGCGGGGACTACTGCCTGTGTGCAGTAAATTGTGCCGGTCACGTTAGAATCGAAAACACTACGAATCTCCTCCGGCGTAATGGTCAGCAGCCGCCGATTTTTGGAGCTGTGACCGGCATTGTTCACCAGCACATCAATCCGACCAAAGGCGTCGAGTACATCCTTTGCCATCCGATGAACAGCGTCGTGGTCAGCGACATCCAAAGCGTATGCTACGGCTGTGCCGCCCGCGGCGACAATCTCATCTCTCACCGCTTCGACTTTTGCCGCTGTCCTGCCGACCAACACAACCGTGGCGCCCTGCTGTGCCATCATTATCCCCGCGCCGCGTCCGATGCCGCTGCCGCCTCCGGTGATGATACAAACTTTGTCTTGTAAACTCATCTGTCACCTCATAAATGATTGAATGGTTAAGGTGGGGAACTTTCGATGATGTCCCTATCAATCTAATGGAACGTGAGACATAACCCGTGAGGATATATCTACCTTTCCTCACGTTTCACCCATTACAGAAATCTTGCCCTCTATTTGTCCAGACCTAACAGATCGAAGATAAATGCATACTCAAATGCGATTTCCTTCAAGTAGTCGTATCGTCCTGAAGGTCCTCCATGCCCCGCCCCCATCTCCGTTTTGAGAAGCAGCCGGTTATCCCCCGTTTTCAATGTGCGTAATTTCGCTGTCCATTTGGCAGGTTCCCAATAGTGCACGCGTGGATCATTGAGTCCCGCGGTCACCAATATATGTGGGTACACCTTCGCCCCGATATTATCGTAGGGCGAATACGATTTGATGTAATCGTAATACTCCTTCTCGTTGGGATTGCCCCATTCATCATATTCGATGACGGTCAACGGGATGGAGGCATCGAGCATAGTGTTGACTACATCTACGAAGGGCACTTTTGCGATGACAATCTCGAAAAGCTCCGGACGCATATTTGTGACGGCACCCATGAGCAGCCCACCCGCACTGCCGCCTTGAATAACTAACTTATTGCTTGCAGTATATTTCTCTGCAATCAGATGCTCGGCACAGGCGATAAAATCGGTGAAGGTGTTCTTTTTGTAAAGAAGTTTGCCATTTTCATACCACGCTCGCCCCATCTCTTCGCCGCCTCGAATATGAGCGATAGCGTATATGAACCCCCGATCTAACAGGCTCAATCGGTTTGATGAAAAATAGGGATCGCTATTGATACCGTAAGAGCCGTATCCGTATAGAAGCAGCGGACTCCTTCCATCTCTAACCAAACCTTTTTTGTAAACCAATGAGATAGGAACAGTGGTGCCGTCCGCCGCTTTAGCAAAAATTCGTTCCGATTCATAAAGCGAGGGATCATATCCGCCAAGGACTTCGTCCTGCTTCTTCAATTCGCGGGTTCTCGCGTCCATCTCATAGTCGAAGACCGACATTGGGGTAACGAGTGAAGCGTAATTGAAACGGAGCGTGTTTGTATTGAACTCTGGATTCCTCCCTTGGTGGACTGTATAAACAGGTTCTGGGAAATCCACGGCGTGTTCGTCGTCTGTGATGAGGTTACGCACCCGAATTTTTTGGAGTCCCTCCTCCCGTTCAGAAATCACCAGATGGTTCCGAAAAGCACTGACACCATCTAATTTTACCGTCTCCCTGTGGGGAATGACTTCCTCCCAATTCGCCTGTGACGGATTATCTACTGAAGCACACATCAGCTTGAAATTCACCGCCTCCGCGTTGGTTACAATGAAGAACTGATCGTTGTGATGTTCAATGGCATACTCTAACTCTGGCTGGCGTGGCGAAATGACTTTGAAATCGTCTGTGGGCTGATCCGCTGCTAGATAGTGAACTTCAGACGTATTGATATTCTCTAACCCCATCAACAGATAAGCCTTGCTATTTGTCTTGGAAACATCGAGAAAAAATGACTCATCTGTCTCGTGGTAGATAAGTGGGTCCGCTGCCGGGTCACTACCGAGTTGGTGCCTGTAAAGCTTATAGGGACGCTTTGCAGCATCCAAGGTGGTGTAAAAGAGGGTCTGATTATCGCTCGCCCATTCAACGCTGTAGTAGGTATTTGGAATCTGATCTCGTAACAGTTGACCGGTGTCCAGGTCTTTGATATACAGGGTATAACTCTCTCCGCCGGTTGTATCCGTGGAGTAAGCCAACAGTTGATGATTCGGGCTGATTTTATAGACACCGACCTCGAGATATTCATGCCCTTCGGAAAGGGCATTCTGATCTAGGAGTATCTCCTCTGTTGCCTCTAAACTTCCGTTCTTGCGGCAATAGATTGGATACTGCTTGCCTTCTTCGGTGCGGGAGTAATAGTAGTAATCATCGATTTTTTCGGGAACTGAAAGGTCCGTTTCTTTGATTCTTCCCAAAAGCTCTTGATACAGTTGTTCCTGGAAATCCTCGGTATGCTGCATCATCGCTTCGGTATATCTGTTCTCGGCTTCGAGGTACTCGATGACTTCCGGATTCGATTTCTCTCTGAGCCAAAAATAGTTATCAACACGTACTTCACCGTGCACGGTATCCACTTTTGGATCAGTTTTTGCGGCGGGAGGGGTCAAAGGTGCTCCTGATGGAATCTGGGCAGCGGTAGCTAACCAATGCAGTAACATCTGATGTGGATCTCCTTGTGTAGGTTAGATGGATTTCAATCCAGATAGTCCATCTCCGGGCGGCGGTCCCAACGACATCGGTCTTTCGGTTTGGTGTGTGCTGCCCACGCTCGGATTATCTCTAGGTCTGTGCGTTTTTGTGCCATTTTCTCGGCAACTGCTTCGGGATCCCAGTCTGCTAGCACCTCGGCGGTCAGCTGCTCCCGTATCTCTTGGCAACTTGCGTCCTGGGCGTGATCCAGTAGTTCATCGGGATCATCAGCGAGATTGAACAGTTGCGGTTCTTGCCCGTGGTAGTAATTCAGCTTCCACTCATCCCGCCGAATCATCCGGTGTAGACAGCCCTCATAGGTGCAGTATTCGGAAATGGCGAGATCCTCCCACTCTGTATCGGGCTGACGCACCAGTTCAAGCACGCTTCTGCCGCGAGCGTTGGGTAGGGGTGGTGCACCGACGGCTGCCAACATTGTGGCGTTGAGATCAAGCGAACTTAGAACACGATTGCACTGGACCCCTTCGGGCAAAGCGCCAGGCCAAGAGAGTATCGCCGGTACTTTAACCGAAGCCTCGTAGAACGTGCGCTTCATCCACAGGCCGTGTTCGCCCATCTGATCCCCGTGGTCGGAACTATAGATAATGAGTGTATTTTCGGCTAGGTCATTTTTTCGGAGTGCGGTAAGAATCTCACCAATCATTACGTCCATCCGGGTTACCAACGCCCAGTATGCTGTCCGCGCGCTAAGTACTTCTGATTCGGGGACGTCTATGAGCCCTGTCCACTCTCTCCACCACTTCAGGTAGGGGTGGAGGGTGTCGGAGAACGGTTCGGGGTGTTTAGGAAGGGTTATTACATCTTGATAAAGTTGATAATCCTCTCTACGCGCCACATACGGCGAATGTGGGAGCATGAATCCTACCGAGAGCGAGAACGGCGCCGTTAGCAGCCCTGCCCGCTTTTGGACACCGAGCCGGTTCAGGTAATCTACGGTTGCCGCGGTCACATCCTCGTCGTGAACTTGATAGCTGCTTTGACCGGATCCCGATCTTTGCAGGCTAGCACGTAAATTTTTCGGGGCTTCCCCGCTACCGGGATAATTGCCGCCGTGATCGCCGACTAGACGCTCCGCATAGCCGTGCAGTTGGTCAGGCCCCAGTCCGTGCATCCGGCCGATCAGGGCCGGGTGGTATCCTGCAGCTCCCATCGCATGTGCCAGCGTGGGCACACCGGAATCCATGATGTGACTATTCGTCCAGACCTCGATTTCAGATGGCAGCCGTCCTGCCAACATTGCCATCCGTGATGGCACGCAGACAGGTGACGGGCAGTAGACATTTGTAAAGAGAACTCCCTGTGCTGCTAGACTATCAAGATTCGGCGTCTTCACCAATGGGTCGCCGTAACAACCGATGACAGCAGGGTTGTGTTGGTCGGAATGGATATACAAGAGGTTCGGACGTTCTGTATCTGTTGCCATTATCTTTGTATCCTTTACTTATCCAGGTGAAAGCGTTTATCCCTTACCGATTCCTACCAGAACCACACCACGTATAACGGTGTTTCGATGATTACGCTCAAAATTGACCAGTAACATCCACTTGCAACATCACCCAAAATAAGTCCGAGGAAGAACGGCAAAAAACGTCGGTATAAACGTGCCCCACCTACCTTGAAGACGATGAACTTAATGGTTCCACATAGAATGAGGGCAAACCAGTAATGGTCCATAGTGCCGCCGTTAATGCCCATCGCATACCCGACCGGGTGCAGGGGCCACCAGATAAATTTGAGCCGCAAGAGCCCCAGAAGTATAGTAAATGCGAATCCTAAGCCGATTGCAAAGGTGCCAAAAATGTCTGTTTCACGAGGGAATTGGAACCAACCGGAGAGCTGGTTGTAGACAGATTGACCTGGCCCCAACACCTGACCGGGGGCATCCACAGCGATGGAGGCGCCAAATTCGTACAGGCAGTACAAATAAATAAGAAAAGCGATGAACACACTGGGAGCAATGGCCAAGAGCATAACTACCATCAGCTGACGATAGCTCATTCCGGTGCGTTGGGCAAGTTTGAAGCCCTCGAGCTGGTGGGGCATCGGATGGCTCCGGTTTGAGCCGTTGAACCACGAAAAGAGGGAAAATATTGTCAAATCGCTCTTTCCGAATGCCGTTACGCCAGCTACCGATGTCAAGATTGTTTGCGGATTGACGCCTCCCATATTATGCACCGGCGGACCGAGTTCAGCGCGAATCCGGGTGACAGCCGCTGCAATCACCATGTATAAGCCAAAAAAGAGGGGAAATACCCAAAAGGACATCCCTGCCCGACTAGAAATTACATAGAGAAGGAGGAGACAAACCACAATGCCGACGGCAGCGGTCCTATAGCGCACCGGTTCTTGCGAATCGTCAAGGGGTGTGCGCATACCGATAACCCGTTTCAGAATTTCCCGGAAGTGCTTCCGCCCTGCCCAAATCGCCATCGCAATAATCGCAAGGAAGGCGCCGACCGCTTGGTTCGGTTGGAAGGGGTAGTACGGGATTGTATATAAGCCCATAGCCCGTCCACCGATGAATTGTGCTTTTCTAACCCAATAGAAAAACGCCATTGAGAGGCTTAAATCGATCGGCAGCAAAAAACACAGCCCGATCATAAACAGTCGTAAATGAAAATAGGTTGTTCCAATCGCATCCCACGGTTCATTATTTAGCCACAAGGAGAGATCTGCGGTTTGCTCACGGATTGGTATCAGTGGGACGGATGGGTACAGAAAATTGAGTCCGTTGATAATTTCGATTGTCGCCGCGATTCCGAACCCCCACCACATGGCACGATTCTGAAAGAAACTCATCCCCGGCGCTGTCATATCAAGCGGCAATTGAGCGATTGGATACGGCATCCGTTCATGTTCAATCCATTGGCGTCGGATGAAGACATTCAGGAAGGCGACGAGAAAGAAGATGAGTGTGGCGATTGCTGTCCAACTCAGGATAGGCGCCAGCCAGTAGGACAGATAGCCACCAGTGAAGAAATTCGCACCGCCTTCATAGAATGGCCGTGCCACCTCAGTGTGTTCCATGACAAGCCATTTTGGGAGGTGGGGATGAAGCAACTGTTTCCATTCATTCTCAGGTGAAGCGAACCAGAACGCATGGGTGAGGGGTCCCATCAGACTTACCATGTTATCGTGGGCAATCACCGATGTCGTCGTTGCCATCATAATGTAGATGACGAGTAGTTCTGCTTGAGTTAGGGCATGGGATGGAAAGAAACGGTGGACAATGGCGTTCACGAGGGCAAGGGTGAAAACGATGAAGATGACATTCATCGGTATGGAGGTCGCGGAAAAGTGGAAGCCATGCCAGACCATTTCGACCATGGCAATCCAATAAGCGTTCACCGGCATTAGGATAAATCCTAATAACACAGCGCGTAGGGTTATCTGCGACTCGGAACGCGAGGATGAAGGTGTTTGCATTATGCCTCCGGGATAGGCACCTAACTACATGGATGGCTTGTGATGCACTTAATTTGATGCATTAAACAGTGGGGTTAAAAGCTATCATCTAGAATTATCGCGTTAGAAGATTGAGATGTGCGAATTATAAGGGGATACATCTCTCTTAACGCTCGGGTACAAGTTGCACAGAAAGATGTCGCTATCGGAGCAAGCTGCGATTCTGGGAATATAGATTGCCCAAACTTGCTTTCTCTCGGTCCAATAGTGCACACCCCAGATAATTGGAGCGTATGTATGTTACAGTTCAATGTAATCAGGTGGATTGCTGGACGATGGATCTAACCTTGGGATCGTCGCCCTGGGTCTCGATAAATGACACGTCCACGTGTTAAATCGTAAGGCGAAAGTTCGACGAGAACTTTGTCTCCCGGTAGGATTCTGATGAAATTTTTCCGCATTCTACCAGAAATGTGCGCTAAAATTTCATGTTTATTATCCAATTCGACCCGAAACATGGCGTTGGGCAGGGTTTCAACCACTGTCCCTTGAACCTCGATTTTGTCTTCTTTTGCTCGGACTTGAGATTGGACACCATCTCTGGCATTCTGAGTCTCTTGCTCTGCGCGAACTTCAGTCTTGTCCTTACGGAAATCACGCCGATTTCGCTTTTTACTTCTACTGTTTCCTGATGCTTTACCTTGTACAGGCGCTCTACTTTGTGTAGATCTATTTCTACCCGGCGAAGTTGTTCTGCCTTGTGTAGGTCTTCTGCCTTGTGTAGGTCTTCTGCCCTGTGTAGGTCTTCTGCCTCTCACGTGTATACCTCTCCTTTGTAAATGGTTAGTGCTGACGTCATGGATGGAGATTTGCTGGATTCAACCAAGCATGACTTGAAGGGAAAGTACCTCCCTCCATTCCTTTTTCCGTGCAATCTAGACGATTATCGCATGGAACGTCAAGTTGCAGCTTCATGAATAACTGACTGTTTAGGTGTCTTTAAGACTGAAAATCTTTCCTTTTTTGGTGACAAGTTTGCGGAGGGAATCCGCTGCTGCGTGGAGTTGAGATTGAGCTTCGTCGTCGTCACTGCCGGTCGAAACCAGATCAACAGGCATATACTGATTGTCATCACGTCTCAAGGCGACATAAGCTTTTAAGTAGACATTTGGGTGTATCTCCATTACCTTTTGCAGAAGCGGCGAAACTTCCGCCTCAAACATATTAACATAGACGCGCGATGTGGCGGTCTTCGTGCTATAGTGTTCAGCGATTAGCGGCGCAATGTAGGCTTCAAAAATCGACTTCATCTCCCGCGGTGGACCGGGCATCAGCGAAATCGAAGACGAATCTTTGGCGACCCGCACACACGGTGCCCAACCGACCGGGTTTTGAAAGACTTCAGCGGTTTCAGGAACGGTTGCCATGTTGATCATGGCATCGGTCACGTCTTCGCGGTTGGTTAGACCTCGTCTCTCCATAAAAGAGGCTAATGTTTCCTCATGTACGATAGGTTGCACCTTTAGGATGTTGGCAACAATCTGCACAGTCATATCGTCAGGAGTTGGTCCGAGTCCCCCGGTTGTAAGGATTAAATCCGTTTCCCGGTGGATTGCATCTTCGATAGCTTCAAACATTTCGTCATATTCATCTCGGAGCATCGTCACACGGCGCAGCTGGCCGCCTAACTGAAGAATCTGCTGTGCAATCCAGTGGGCATTGGTGTCTTGGATTTGTCCGAGAGTTAACTCTGTTCCAATTGAAAATAACTCAATGATAGGGGTGCGTGCCAACCTAACCTCCTCATTGTCGACAGGTTCAGTAATGAACCCGTGAATCAATCAGCAAATTGTCTGTACGTTTCATTCTCGGTTTTCAAGGGAAGAGTATGTCAACCGTTGTGAACTAGCATAGCCTATCTATCATAACTTTTGGTCAAGAAATCGAAATGCGCCAACCCCGTGAAAACTATGAGCAGCTTCAAAAACCTCAAGTCCCAACTGATCTTCAACCCCGAAGACACGAAAGATTTCCTGCGCTTGATTAAACGCAAATCGGGTGGCATCAATTGGAAAGATAGTATCTTCCGTGCCCGACTCAACAAACATCGCCCGTGGGGCAATCAAGCCAGCGATATCATACATCTCCGCATACTTGAGGATGCCGGGGATATAGTTATCAATGCAGTGACTGATACTCAGGATGCTGTCACGGTAGGTATTGAAATAGCCGCTAACGACAGCGACCTTGAACCGTTCATCTATTGCTGCCGAGTAAAAGGTTGTGGTGCCACCGCCAGAGATTCCCATAACGCCGATACGGTTCATGTCAATTTCAGAGCGGGTTGACAGGTAGTCGAGAGAACGCATCGCGTCATACACCCGCCAACCGATCATCGTTTGGCCAAGCAGAAACGCTGCTCCGGAAGAAGGTTGACATGAAGAATTACCGCTTCCCCGTTGACACGCCGCGTCATCTCGACGGTGACCAAACCCAAACTGCTCAATTGCCAACGCAGCGTAACCGTGATCGACACACTGGAGGGCGAAGTCGTTTTGATACTCACCGTATTCCGTCCGCATGGTCCCATCTTCTTGTATCCCAACGATGTCATCAACGCCGCGGCCGTGTCCATGCAGACAGAGAATAGCGGGCCCTGGGGGGTCAAAGTTTTTTGGCAGCAGCAGATAACCAAACACAGTCATATTTGGACGGCTTTGAAACAGCACCATTTCACGGGTATAGGTCGGGAATTCCTTGGTTTCCGTGATTCGGGGTAGTAGTTCACACCGCTCGTCCGGGAAATCGCCGAGCAGTTCAACGAGTTTGGCTCTCAAATCGCGCTGCCACTCCTCCGCTCCCCCTGCTCCCCCGGCAGCGGGAAGATTAAGGGAGGGCACCTGAAATGCCATTGCACGCGCGGCTTGATCGTACATCTCATGTGAAAAAGATAGAGTGTCTAAGTGGTCTTGAGACATTTGAAGTTCTCCGTGCTAATCCCACAGTCTTGTACTGAAGTAGCGTTCCCCAAGGTCGTTGAAGACCGTAACGATAGTCCCCTCTTTAATCTTTTTGGCAACCTCATAAGCGCCCTGTAGATATCCCCCGGAGGACTGTCCGACGAACCAGCCCTGCTTCGCTAGACGGCTGCACATGTCATACGCATGGTCGATGGTAACAGCAATCTTCTGATCGATGATACTTTCATCGAGAATCTCCGGCACAATATCTTCGGGTCTACCCATCGGTTTGAGCCCCTCAATCCCCGGAAATTCATCAGGAACAATACCGCAAATTTGGATGTCCGGGTTGTGTTCTTTGAGGCGTCGTCCAACACCGGTAATTGTTCCGCCTGTGCCAACCCCAGCGACAAAGTGGGTGATATGTCCTGCGGTCTGCTTCAGGATTTCTACCCCTGTTGTATCGTAATGTGCTCGCCAGTTATTTTTGTTCTTGTACTGGTCGGCAAAGTAATATTTATCGGGTGTTTCGTCATGGCGGCGATGAACTTCGCGGAGCGCTTCGTCGTAGCCAAGAATTGCGTCTGTGTAGATGATGTTTGCCCCGTGCGCTTGAATCCGCTTTTTTCGTTCTTCACTGGCATTGCTCGGGATAACCAATTCAACTTGGTAACCTAAAATAGCACCGATCATGGCGTAAGCGATTGCAGCGTTTCCGGAGCTTGAATCAAGGATAAACTTGTCACGCGTTAGCTCACCGGATCGGATGGCCTCGGTCAACATCCGCAGCACAGGCCGATCTTTAATAGAGCCTCCCGGATTGTACATCTCTGCTTTTGCATAGATTTCCACATCGGGCAACTCATCGGCAAATAGGTCTATTTTGACCAGCGGTGTATTTCCGATCTGTTGAAGCAGCGGATAGTTTGAGAGAGAAACGGAGCCGGTCGAATTTTTGCTCATTTAGGATGTGACTTCCTTTTTATATTTTTACAACGGAGTTTTATTAAGAGATTGCTGTTGAGCAGTTTAGAAAAATGGTTCGTAATAGATGCTGTAGGGAACGCAGATCTGCGTTCCCTACTCCACTTGAGTCAGCCGCTGCTCAATTAACGAGCGAATATAGTGCTTCGCGGCGTCTCCGATCAGTTTGCCGCTAAGAATATCAGTAACTTCAAATTCCGCTAAGCGCAAGGTTGGTTTTAGTCCATGCAACGGTGGCAGCCAATCCCGGAACGTGTCAAAAAAGGCACGTTGTGCAGCGCGGCCGTTGAGAAATGGGAAATCCGATGTCTTCCGTCTAAAGCGATCTGTACCTTTCTGAATCGCCATTTCTTGATGTTTGAAGCACAGTTGGCGGTACGCTTGGTGATCAAATCCCAAAGCCAGGTCTTCCGGGTAAACATCCAAAGTCTGCTGACGAAACAGAGTAAAGTGTTGCAATTCGTCAAACTCAAAGATAAAATTGTAGGGTGCAGGAAAATACGCATCAGGAGTAAGGTATCCATCTGCTTTTGTGGATAAGCCCTCCCAATCGCCGCCCATCTTTTCAAAGAGCTTGGCAATTTTCGGATAATAGTCACCGAAATGTGCTGGGGCCGGCTTGTTAATCAGCCAATCGAATTGAGCGCGTCGTTCGGCGGGTACTCCGAACACCTCCTCAACGAGCGCGATGATACCGATTTCAAGACGCATGTTACGCGACGGCTCCTCCACCCCTAATTTCCTAAATCGAACGGGTTATCCTAACTTTGCAAAGTTTTGAGATCCTACCAAATCAAAAGCATACCACAAATCAAATCTTCTTTCAACTGTAATTCTCGCTTTCGACACTCAAATCAGTTATAATTATATCTGAAGGGTGCTCATAATAATTTATGGTCCGACTCAGAATATGCAGGTGCTCCGATGCAATCGGGGAGCATCCCTCTCTCGATATGTAGATGTTTAACAAATAGGAACAAAACAGATGAACACCGAAGAAATCAGAAAAAAGGAAGAAATCGAATCCGCCTTGGCGGCCCTATCTACCGGCGATTTTTTGGAAAAGGCAAAGCACCTGTTAGCCATCTTGGGCTACTGTAGCGAGCGGACCGTGGAACTGCCGGGAACGGCACAGGACTTTATTCAGCGATTCCCCGCCCAGAACAAAAACACCGAAACGGAACAGGAATTCCTCAACAGCGTGGAATCCGTTAAACTGCTGTTTCAAGTGACAAGCGAGGAAATTGCCCCCACTAACCAGCCAACGTTGTTTGAATCACCGGCCTTTGATGCGGGATATGTCAGAAGTTTCCTGTTCTTTGCAATCGAATTGACCGATAAGGACTACCCACGCGGCACATACGCACAGTTTACACGAGAGGTCAACAAACGGTTTATGATGCCG
>JAJEAL010000077.1 GCA_022822785.1 Candidatus Poribacteria bacterium | reverse complement strand
ACACCATTGCACATCTCAATAGCCCCGCCGAATCCACCTTGGCTAGAAAAATCGAAATATGTGTCAATCTTAATGGCATTGTAACTGGATCCAAAGCGCAAGTTCTCCGTCATCGGTGGGGGATCGATAATCTTACCTGGGTTCATGATGCCTGTTGGGTCAAACGCAGCTTTCACTTCGCGAAAGGCCTGATAAATCTGGGAACCGAACATACTCTCAATCCATTCACTTCGCACCAATCCATCGCCGTGCTCACCACTCATTGCACCACCAAGCTCCATCAGCAAATCTCGGACATGCCGCGCAATAGAGTGCATCTTCTGAATATCCGCTTCCTTTTTGAGATTAATCACAGGCCGATTGTGCAATAATCCAACACTAGCATGGGCATAGTAGGAAGCAGTTGTGTCATGGTCTTCGACAATTTTTGCAAACCGGCGGATGTACTCCGGTAGATTTTCAATCGAAACCGCTGCATCCTCTACAAATCCGACCGGCTTATAGTCGCTTCTCGCCCCCATGAGCAAGCCCAATCCCGCTTTTCGCGTGTCCCACACCCGATCCTTTTCCTCTGCCGTCATGCAACGCACGAAAGCATAACCGAGCCCAACAGATTTCATTTTCCGTTCGAGAGCGTCAAGCTGATCTAGCAGGTCGCCCTCGGATTCGCCATAAAACTCCACCGCGAGAATTGCCCCCGGACTACCTTGGATGAACGTGCTAATCCGAGAGAACTCCAACGACTGTTTTGTCATATCAATGATAGTTTTGTCAATGAGTTCAACGGCAGTTGGGTTGCATTCAAGGATTGGCTGCATCGCCTCCATCGACTCGATTAGTGTATGAAAGTGGATCACATTGAGTGCGGTCATCTTGGGGGTAGGCACGAGGTTAACCTTCGCTTCGACTGTTGTGGCAAGCGTCCCCTCTGAACCAACAATGATTTTCGCAAGGCTGAACGGATGCGCAGCATCGCAGCCATCCCTGCGGTACGGCGTTAAATCTCTCGATCCCGCGTCGGTGACGAATTCATCCAAGTTATATCCGGCAACGCGACGCAGCACGCGCGGGAAGCGTTTCCGAATCTCATCTTCATTGTGGGCAGCGATCCGACATATCTCCCGATAGATATGGCTTTCACGAGAATCTCCCCGTTGTTTGGCTGCCAGCTCCTCAAGCGAGATAGGTTCAACATAAATCGCTTCCCCATTGGATAACCGCAGGTCCAACGACATCGTGTGATCAATAGTTTTCCCGTAAATTAAGGAATGTGCCCCTGCCGAATTGTTGCCGATTGTACCGCCGATATTTGCCCGGCTGCTCGTCGCCACGTCCGCGGAATACATCAGATTATACGGCTTCAGGTAGTGGTTCAATTCATCGATAACAACGCCCGGTTGTACTCGTGCCCAGTGCTCCTCAACGTTGACTTCGATAATCTCGTTCATATACTTGGACATGTCGATGACAACCGCTTGTCCCACCGCCTGTCCTGCCAAACTTGTTCCGCCACCGCGAGGTAGAATTGGTAGGTTACGGTCATAAGCGATCCGGATAGCCCGCGTTACGTCCTCTTTATGTCGTGGAATAACGACCCCAATGGGCTCCATCTGATACAGACTCGCATCAGTGCTGTATAAGACTTTGGAGTACGGATCGAAACGCACCTCACCTTCAATCTCTTTTTTTAATACCTGTTCCAGTTCGTTGTGGGAATTATTCATAATCTGTTGCGACTCACTTTCTATCGGAACGCTATATGGTCGAAGTTTAAGTTAATCCAGAATCTTAACACAAGCACAATGAAAAGTCTATCAAAATTTATCGCATGACCTATCCACTTCTAGCCCAAGAAAAGATCACTAAAGCGTCGGGAACAATTTCTCTGATTTGTACTATTTCCTACCTCCAAGCTATAACCGTCACATAGGGGTTGATACAGACGGAAATCAACCATCTATAAGTGAACATTTCCCAAAGCCCCCCTGATAAGGGGGATTTAGGGGGTTGGTTGTGGGCACAGATTGCCTAATCTGGACGTATGCATCGGCAGTGTCCAAGTAATTCTATAATCTACCATAAATGACCCTAATCAACCATCGTTACGGTATTGACACAATCCCCAGTTCGTGATACTATTTCAGCGCGAATTGCTAGGGCGTGTTGACATTTTGCTTTTGATGTCGCGAGAAACGCTCAAGGCACTGGAAAAGAATGCCAGAAACCGAGTTTCTTCTTCAAAACTCGGTTTCTTTTCTAGGGATTCTACCTCAGTGAACCGATTTATGTCTCTCTATTCTCTGGTTGCAATGAAATGTCAACAGAACCTAGACAATCTACATAGAAATCAGAAATAACCCGACGACACACATATCGACCCGCTGGAACTAACTGAATCGATCGACTAAGGGTTGCATCGTTAATTCGTTCAAGTGAATAATACCACGGCGCATCCCCTGATATGCAGATTGAAATATGTAACCCGAAAACGCCTAGGCACTTCTCAGTCGTAGTCAAGAGATTAGCATGAATATCCATACCAAATTAATATTGAATTATATGGGAATTGTGCTAGTTATTCTGCTAGCGATGTATGGATATCTGGATTATTCACTGAAGCAGAACCTAAGCGAGCGAATCACGGAGGAGTTGACGGCAGAAGCACATCTGACTAGGGAATTCTTCCTAGAAGTATTACCCGATAGCTTCACGTACGACATCGTAGATGGTTTTGTTGACCGACTAGGCGCTGCAAGTAAGGTACGTCTGACATTTATTGGCTGCGATGGGATTGTCTGGGGAGATACTGAACGTGATGGACGACATCTACGAGAAATGGATAATCACCTCAATCGGCCGGAGGTGCAAGCAGCGTTAGCGGGTGGAATTGGTACTGTAGATCGATACAGCGACACCGTAATGGTCACTCTTCGTTATCTCGCGCTCCCGGTAATTCGTCAAGACGAAATGATAGGTATCTGTCGGGTGGCCCTGCCGATGCGGGAGATTGACACCGCTATCAGTCAGCTCAGGTGGCTTTTGCTATTGGCAATCAGTGCAGGGCTTGTCTTCGCCATCCTGTTTAGCATCATTACCACTAACGTTACCACCAAACCAATTCGGGACTTGACTCAAGCCACAAAATCGCTTGCCGTTGGGGAATTAAACTCGCGCGTCTCGGTTGTCGCGTCAGGTGAACTCGGCGAATTATCCAATCATTTCAATCAGATGGCAAATCGGATTGAAACACAGATTCATGAGATTTCCCGCGAACGGAATCTAAGGGATACACTCCTATCAAAAATGGTTGAAGGGGTACTGTTAATCGATGAACACTTTGCTATCACCTACGCAAATTCGGCGGCAACCATAATGCTAGATTTTCCCGTTCATTATCAGGCGCTCTCCTTAATTGAAATTATCCCGGACCCTGCATTGAAAAATCTCCTAGAACAGGTGACAGATACAGAGAAAGCGGGGTTCTCGGAAATTAAGCTCGCAGGACCAAGCGAGCGTGAGACGGAGATTATTGTCGTCCCCCTTGGTGGGGAGTATCTAGTGAGTCTGCACGACGTAAGCCAATTGAGGAAATTGGAGCGAGTTCGAGCAGATTTTGTCGCCAACGTTGCCCACGAAATGCGGGTGCCATTGACCTCTATTCACGGGTATGCCGAAACGCTGCTCAATGGTGCCTTGGAAGATACCGATGCAAACGAACGTTTTGTGGAGAAAATTTTACAGCAATCCGCACGGCTCTCCCAGCTTGTCTCGGACCTGTTGGACCTATCTCAGCTTGAGTCCGGGATCGTTAAGCTCGACTTACAACCGTGCAAAATCCAGGAATTTAGAGATACCATCTTGGCTCTGTTTGAACCGGTATTTGAGGAAGCGGACCTGACATTTGAGTGGGACGTTCCCCAGTATTTGCCCATTGTGTTTGCGGACAGACGGCTTATCGGACAGGTACTAGCCAACTTGATTGAGAACGCTATAAAATATACACCGGCGGGTGGACGGATTACAATTTCCGCTGAGACCAGCGATTCGGAAGTTCTCGTTCATGTAAGAGATACCGGTATTGGCATCCCCGCGGAATCGCTGCCTCGAATCTTCGAGCGATTCTATCGCGTGGATAAAGGACGTTCACGTGAGATGGGAGGCACCGGCTTGGGACTTGCAATTGCCAAGCACATTCTGCTCCAACACGGCGGAAGGATATGGGTGGATAGCACCCTGGGGCAAGGCTCCATGTTCCATTTCGCCATGCCGCAAG
This sequence comes from Candidatus Poribacteria bacterium, assembly GCA_022822785.1. Taxonomy (GTDB): domain Bacteria; phylum Poribacteria; class WGA-4E; order WGA-4E; family PCPOR2b; genus PCPOR2b. The sequence goes on along the minus strand of JAJEAL010000077.1, from coordinate 2,258 downwards.
AAAGGAGATTCTCGGCAACAGAGCAGATAGCGCAGCTAGCTGAAACTGACAAAGCGCAAAACCCGTAACGGTTCAGATATAAAAAAAACAGAAAAGCCCTGTTCGGTCACCGACCAAACAGGGCTAGAAAGTAACTCTCCCGGACGGATTCGAACCGCCGACAAAGTGGTTAACAGCCACCTGCTCTACCTGCTGAGCTACGGGAGATTGTTGTGCGAAAAATCGCGACCAACGCGTTGCAGCGCAACAGGGGATAATTATACATAATCATTTACGGAATTGCAAGGAAAATTCAATCAGGGAAATCGGAATAAAAGAAATAAGTTAATAGAAAACAGGCGGACACTGGCAGAATACCCGATAGACTGATTTTATACGACTCTCATCCGCCCCCTGATTTATGGTGAATTAGAGAAATAAATAGACACTTTCGCTCCTCGTGTTGGGTAGGCGCTGTTTTCAACTGCGCTGATTGGCAGTGTTCAAGTAATTCTAAAATCTACCATAATATAATCCTCCGCCCTGAGTATCCTTCAGAAATACCGCTCATATATTCTACATAGGATTCGTTTGAGGTGAGCGCATGTCAGACCCCCTGACCTAGCGCACCTCTATCCAGAATGGGAGAAATTGATGTCACAACCTGAACAGATTCGTATTGGCCATAGCCCTGATTCCGATGATGCTTTTATGTTTTACGCCCTCGCTCACGGGTTGATTCCAACTGATGGTTTTGAGATTGTCCAAGTTGCCGAAGACATTGAGAGTTTGAACCGGCGGGCAGTCAATGGGGAATTAGAGGTGACAGCCATATCGGTTCACGCCTACGCGTACGTCGCCCAACACTATGCGTTGATGCCTTGTGGCGCAAGCATCGGCGATCGGTACGGTCCACTCGTCGTATCCAAAGCACCGATGCAGCCAACAGACCTTGCAGGTAAAAAAATCGCAATCCCCGGTAAGATGACAACCGCTTACCTAACATTGCGTCTATGTCAACCCGACTTTAATCCCGCCGTTGTCCCATTTGACCAAATTTTGCCGTATGTTCAGCAGGGCAACGCGGACGCGGGATTGATTATCCACGAAGGACAGCTAACCTACGGTCGTGCAGGGCTGCATAAAGTGGTCGATCTAGGAGAATGGTGGCATGAGGAAACGGGATTGCCCTTACCCCTTGGAGCCAATGCTATCCGTCGAAATCTTGGGACAGACACAATCCGCCGAATCACCGCACTTCTGAAGCAGAGCATCCAATATTCACTGGAGCATCGAGACAAAGGACTGGCTTACGCCATGAACTACGCCCGTGATATGGAGACGGAACTAGCAGACCAATTCGTTGGCATGTACGTGAACGACTACACACTTGACTACGGCGAAAAAGGGAGAGCAGGGGTCAGAGAGTTGATGGAACGTGGATATAAATCCGGGGTCATTCCGCATCAAGTCGATGTTGAATTTGCCACAGGATAGTCGCTTGGAGGTAAAGTTGGCACGATTTTCTTTCCCCCTAGGGACACTTTATCCAACAACTTTTTCAAGTCGTTATTTGGTATCAGTCCTGCGCTCCAGATGAGGTTTCAAAAAATAATCGGGTAATTCTATATGTTCCCCTAGACCCGGTAGGTGCGGTTTCCAACCGCACCGGACATCGCTTGAAGATTAACCAATTAATAAATTAATCTTCATGTGGAGCGACATGTCTATAGCCGGGGACATGTTTAGAGGCTGTGCTCCAGCGGAGCACCATGCGGAAGTCCTCTTTACCCTCAGAGGAGCTGATGATTCGTTTCTGCCTTTCGCTCCAGCGGAGCAACATGTCTATAGAACGGGGGCATGTTTAGAGACTGTGCTCCAGTGGAGCACCATGTGGAAGTCCTCTTTACCTCAGAGGAGCTGATGATTCGTTCTTGCCTTTCGCTCCAGCGGAGCGACATGTCTATAGCCGGGAGCATCTTTAGAGGCTGTGCTCCAGCGGAGCACCATGTGGAAGCCCTCTTTACCCTCAGAGGAGCTGATGATTCGTTTCTGCCTTTCGCTCCAGCGGAGCGACATGTCTATAGCCGGGAGCATCTTTAGAGGCTGTGCTCCAGCGGCGTGCCATGTGGAAGTCCTCTTTACCCTCAGAGGAGCTGATGATTCGTTCTTGCCTTTCGCTCCAGCGGAGCGACATGTCTATAGAACGGCGATTCCCAAAACAAGCGTGCTCCAGCGGCGTGCCATGTGGAAGTCCTCTTTACCCTCAGAGGAGCTGA